>NZ_WJPO01000017.1 GCF_009649175.1 Rhodovulum strictum
TCCCTGCTTTTTACCGACAACCGAACCACCAAGCCCCGCCGCCGCCCCAGCCGCGCCTCAGCGCCGCCGGTGAAGGGGTGTTTACGGATCGGCGTCGGGGGCCGCAAGAGCTTTTTCGCGGGATCGTCACATTTTTTTCGTGTTGCCTGTTTTCCATACAAAATCTTGCGGTTAGCGCCCGGATGGCCACAACGCGCCAAGCCGGAAACGGCGTTCGCGCGCCCGAAATGCCCGGCCCGGCAGGTTATCCACAGAGTCGCCCCCAGAATCCGGGTCGCGGGACCGCTCAGGTCGCGACTCTTGCCCGGATCAGGCGCATCCTCAGCGCCAGCAGCAGCATGATCGCGGCCAGATAGGCGAACGGTTCGATCTGCCAGCCCTTCGCCTGCATCACGAAATGCACCGCCCCCAGCGGCAGGGCGAAGTAGACCAGCCGGTGCAGCCGCCGCCAGCGCACCGGCCCCAGCCAGCGCAGCGCCCGGTCGGCCGAGGTCAGCGCCAGCGGCACCAGCAGAAGGAACGCCGCCATCCCGACAGTAATATAGGGCCGCTTGAGGATGTCGGCGCGCACAAGCGCCCAGGATTGCAGGTCGAGCAGAAGCCAGACCAGCACATGCACGAGGATATAGCCGAATCCGACCAGCCCCAGCGCCCGGCGAAATCGCATCAGGTTCACTCCGGTCAGGCGCCGCAGCGGCGTCACCGCGAATCCGGCGACCAGAACTTGCAGCCCCGCCAGCCCCAGACGCTGCTGCAAGGCCGAGATCGGCTCGACCCCCAGACCGCCCGTCGCCGCCAGCCAGAACAGCCAGGGCACGGGCGCCAGACCCAGCACATAGACCGGCCAGACAGGGATCCGGCGCAGCGCGCCGTTGATCCGCCCGGCCAGCCCCATCAGTAGAAGCGCGCGAGATCCATGCCCGCGTAAAGCCCCGCCACCTCGTCGGCATAACCGTTGAACATCAGCGTCGGCTGGCGCGGCGCGAACAGGCCCCCGCCGATCCGCCGCTCGGTCGCCTGCGACCAGCGCGGGTGATCCACGTCCGGGTTCACATTGGCATAGAAGCCATATTCCCTCGGCGCATAGAGGTTCCAGCTTGTCGGCGGCTCGTCCGCAGTCAGGGTGATGCGGACCACCGACTTGATCGACTTGAACCCGTATTTCCACGGCACCACCAGGCGGATCGGCGCGCCGTTCTGGTTCGGCAGATCGCGTCCGTAAAGCCCCGTGGCCATGATCGTCAGCGGGTGCATCGCCTCGTCCAGCCTCAGCCCCTCGACATAGGGCCAATCGATGATCGCGCTGCGCTGGCCCGGCATTTCCGCGGGCCGGTGCAGGGTCTGGAACGCGACGTAGCGCGCCGAGGGCTGCACGCCCACGCGGTTCAACAGATCGGCCAGTTCGAAGCCGACCCAGGGCACCACCATCGACCAGGCCTCGACACAGCGCAGACGGTAGATGCGTTCCTCAAGACTGACGCCCTTCAGGATATCGGCAAGATCATAGCTTCCGGGCCGGTCCACCAGCCCGCCGATCTCGACCGCCCAGGGGTCGGTTGTCAGACGCCCGGCCTTGTTCCTCGGATCGTCCTTGCCGGTGCCGAACTCGTAGAAATTGTTGTAGCTCGTGATCTCGTCCCAGGTGTTGGGCACCAGCGCGTCGGCGCGCGCCGGTCCCGCGACAAGCCCCAGCGCCGCCGCCCCTGCCATCACCTGACGCCGGTTCAGATAAGCCGCCTCGGGTGTCACGTCCGACCATCCAAGACTGTTGCGCCAACGGCCCGCCATCGTTCCGGCTCCTCGCTGTGTCTTCCTGATCCTGCACCTAGGACGCCGGGCGCGGCAAGCCAGACCCGGCCGCCTCACAACTCCGCGTGGCAGCGCGCCGGGGCGGTTGACCTCGATCAAGGAGCACGCCCCCCCGGCCGCTAGATTTGACCCCGGCGCGCCGCGACATGCCAGGCGTGCAGTTCAGGGAGGAACAGATGAAGAGATTGATCGCAGCCGCCGCGCTGGCCCTTGCCGCAGCTTCGGCCCAGGCCGAGGGTGTCGTCACCTATACCGTGGATCAGGGTTTCGACGACGTGGTGTTCGGGCTGGAAAACGCCATCGTCGGCGAGGGACTCGTGATCGACGCCGTCAGCCATGTCGGTGACATGCTGGAGCGTACCAGGGCCGATGTCGGTTCGGACGTCACGATCTTTCTCAAGGCGGATGTCTTCAGCTTCTGCTCGGCGGCCCTGTCGCGCAAGGTGATGGAGGCCGATCCGATGAACGTGCAGTTCTGCCCCTATGGCATCTTCGTGCTGCAATCCCCCGACACGCCCGACCAGACCACGATCGGCTTCCGGCAATTCCCCGACGGCCCGATGAAAGAAGTCGAGGCCCTGCTTGACACCATCACGCGCAAGGCCGTGGGGATGGACTGACGGCGCCTTGCGCTCACGAAATCTCAAATGAACTCAACGCCATTTTAAGTGACTTCGCGCGGCGGCCGGGCTTAGGTCCCCGCGCGGGATCGTCAAGCCGGATCGGCGGGAATCCCCGCTCATCCGGCGCCGGTCTCTCCGCGTAGACGGAACGACCCGAACAACGGGGTCGTCTGACATAACGAAGGGAGAACCCACATGCTTCGCAAGACCCTCGCGGCGCTTGGCGCCACTGCGCTGTTTGCCGGACCCGTGCTGGCCGACGAGCACGCAGGCAAGGACATCGTGACCATCGCATCGGAATCCGAGCAGTTCAGCACGCTGGTTGCCGCGGTAACGGCGGCGGATCTGGTCGAGACGCTGCAAGGCGACGGCCCGTTCACCGTCTTTGCGCCGACCGACGACGCCTTTGCCGCCCTGCCCGAAGGCACGCTGGACGAGTTGCTGAAACCCGAGAACAAGGATCAACTGACCGCGATCCTGACCTATCACGTGGTGCCGGGCAAGGTGATGTCGGGCGATCTGAGCGACGGGATGACCGCGACCACGGTGCAGGGGTCTGACGTGACCATCGGCGCCGAGGGCGGCGTCACGGTGAACGGCGCCAATGTCACCGCCGCGGATATCGAGGCCACTAATGGCGTCATCCATGTGATCGACGCGGTGATCCTGCCCGCAAGCTGATCCGGGCGCGAACGCCCCGCAGGCGATTGACCTGCGAGGCGTTCCATTTCGCACCCGTGGCTCAGTGCAGCACGGCATCCTCGGGCTTGGGCCGGTTCAAGCCGACAACCCGGCCACCGATGATCAGCCCATCGGCCCCGGCGGTGACATGCAGCGTCTCGCCATCCTGAACTTCGCCGGCCAGGATCATCTCGGCCAGCCGGTCCTGAAGGCTGCGCTGGATCACACGTTTCAGCGGCCGCGCGCCATAGACCGGATCATAGCCCGCATCCGCCAGCCATTGCCGCGCATCCCCATCCAGATCGAGCGCGATGTTGCGTGCGGCAAGCCGCTTTTGCAGGCGGTGCAACTGGATTTCGACGATGCCGGTCATGTCGGCGCGGGTCAGCCGGTCGAACACCACCATCTCGTCCAGACGGTTCAGGAATTCGGGGCGGAAATGCATCCGCACCGCCTCCATCACCTCGGCCCTGGCCTCGCTGGCATCGGCATCCTCGGGCAGATGGCTCAGCGCCTGCGACCCGAGATTCGAGGTCAGCACGATCAGCGTCTGCTTGAAATCGACCGTGCGGCCCTGCCCGTCGGTCAGCACCCCGTCATCCAGCACCTGCAACAGGACGTTGAACACCTCGGGATGGGCCTTTTCGACCTCGTCGAACAGCACCACCTGATAGGGGCGGCGGCGCACCGCCTCGGTCAGGACGCCGCCCTCGTCATAGCCGACATAGCCCGGCGGGGCGCCGATCAGGCGGCTGACCGCGTGCTTCTCCATGAACTCGGACATGTCGATGCGCACCATGGCCTGATCGTCGTCGAACAGGTATTCCGCCACTGCCTTGGTCAGTTCGGTCTTGCCGACGCCCGTGGGGCCCAGGAACAGGAAGCTGCCCAGCGGCCGGTTCTCGTCGTTCAGCCCGGCCCGGGCGCGGCGCACGGCATTGGCGACTGCGGTCAATGCCTGGCGCTGGCCGATCACGCGCTTGCCCAGTTCCTCTTCCATGCGCAGAAGCTTCTCGCGCTCGCCCTCCAGCATCTTCGAGGTCGGGATGCCGGTCCAGCGTTCCACGACCTGCGCGATCTGCTCGGGGCCGACGGCCTCCTCGACCAGCAGATCGGCTTCCTTGGCCTCGGCCTCGGCAAGCTGGCGTTCAAGCTGCGGGATCACGCCATAGGACAGTTCCCCGGCGCGGGCCAGATTGCCCTCGCGCTTGGCGTGGTCCAGTTCCGCCCGCGCCCGGTCAAGCTGTTCCTTCAACTCGCGCGCGCTTTCCAGCTTGTCGCGCTCGGCCTGCCAGCGTGCGGTCATCTCGGCCGACCGCTGCTGCATGTCGGCCAGTTCGGCCTCCAGCTTGACCAGCCGATCCTTCGAGGCCGCGTCATCCTCCTTCTTCAGCGCCTCGGCCTCGATCTGCTTTTGCAGGATGTCGCGGTCCAGCGCGTCCAGTTCCTCGGGCTTGCTGTCCACCTCCATCCGCAGGCGGCTGGCGGCCTCGTCCACAAGGTCGATGGCCTTGTCGGGCAGGAAACGATCGGTGATGTAGCGATGCGACAGCGTCGCCGCCGCCACCAGCGCCGAGTCGGTGATCCGTACGCCGTGGTGCAGTTCGTATTTCTCCTTGATGCCGCGCAGAATCGACACGGTGTCCTCGACGGTGGGTTCCTCGACAAAGACCGGCTGGAACCGCCGCGCCAGCGCCGCGTCCTTTTCCACATGCTTGCGATATTCATCCAGCGTGGTCGCGCCGATGCAGTGCAACTCGCCCCGCGCCAGCGCCGGCTTGATCAGGTTCGCGGCGTCCATCGCGCCTTCGGACTTGCCCGCGCCGACCAGCGTGTGCATCTCGTCGATGAACAGGATCACCTCGCCCGCGGCGGCGGTGATCTCGTTCAGGATCGCCTTCAGCCGCTCCTCGAACTCGCCGCGATATTTCGCGCCCGCGATCAGCGCGCCCATGTCCAGCGCCATCAGCCGCTTGTTCTTGAGGCTTTCGGGCACGTCGCCATTGACGATGCGCAGCGCAAGACCTTCGGCGATCGCGGTCTTGCCGACGCCGGGCTCGCCGATCAGGACGGGGTTGTTCTTGGTCCGGCGGCTCAGCACCTGCATGGCGCGGCGGATTTCCTCGTCGCGGCCGATGATCGGGTCGATCTTGCCCTGTTCGGCCATCTCGGTCAGGTCGCGCGCGTATTTCTTCAGCGCCTCATAGCCTTCCTCGGCGCTGGCCGTATCGGCGGTGCGGCCCTTGCGGATATCGTTGATCGCGGCGTTCAGGTTCTGCGCCGTGACGGCGCCTGCATCCAGCGCGTCCTTGGCCTTCGATGGCACCATGGCCAGCGCCATCAGAACCCGTTCCACCGGCACGAAACTGTCGCCCGCCTTTTTCGCCAGCTTCTCGGCCTCGTCCAGAACGCGGCCGGTGCTCTGGTCCAGATAGGTCTGGCCCGCATCGCCCGAGACCTTGGGCATCTTCGCCAGCGCCGCGTTCACCGCCTCGATCACGCGTTCGGGCGCGCCACCGGCCCGGCGGATCAGGTTCGCGGCCATCCCCTGGTCGTCATCCATCAACGCTTTCAGCAGATGTTCGGGCACAAGCCGCTGGTGGCTTTCGCGCATCGCGATGGTCTGGGCGGCTTGCAGGAATCCGCGCGACCGTTCCGTGAACTTTTCCAGGTTCATCGGTACTCTCCTTTGCCAAAGCGCCCGTCGCTTGCGGTGCCTGACCGGCAGCACACCCTTCGTCGCGGGCCTCGACCGCTGATGTGGGAGAGGGTCCAACACGTTGCAAGGGCGCCACAACGCTTTGTCGTGCTGGACCTATCGCGACCGGTAGCCTAGCAAGGCGCGACCCCGACGGAGGATCCGACATGCAAGATGACCGCCTGATCGTTGCCCTTGACGTGCCCGACGCCCATTCGGGGCTTGAGCTTGCCAGCCGGATCGGCGACGCGGCCGGTTTCTACAAGATCGGGCTGGGGATGCTGACGGGCGGCGGGCTGGCGCTGGCGCGCGAACTCAAGGACGAGCATGGCAAACGCATCTTCCTTGACATGAAGCTGTTCGACATCGGCGCGACCGTCGAGGCGGCGGTGCGCGGGCTGGCGCGGTTCGATCTGGATTTCCTGACCGTGCATGGCGACCCCCATGTGGTGCGCGCGGCGCGCGAGGGGGCAGGCGGGTCCGGCATGAAGATTCTGGCGGTCACGATCCTGACCTCGCTGGACCGCGCCGATCTTGATGCCAGCCTGATCCGTCCGGGCGATCTGCCCGAGATCGTGGCCGAGCGCGCGGCGCGGGCCTTTGCGGCGGGGGCCGATGGCGTGATCGCCAGCCCGCAAGAGGCCGCGATGATCCGCGCACTGCCGGGTGCGGCGGGGCGGCTGATCGTGACGCCGGGCGTGCGGCCCGCCGGCGCCGATCCGGGCGATCAGAAGCGGGTGGCGACCCCGGCCCGGGCCATTGCCGATGGCGCGGATCATATCGTGGTCGGCCGCCCGATCTGGCAGGCCGCCGATCCCCGCGCCACCGCGCTGGCGGTTCAGGCAGAGCTGCCCTGAGCGCTCAATCCTCGTTGATGTCGCGGTCCCAGACCTTGACCTGCCCCTTGCGCACACCAAGCACGGCCCGCAGCCCCAGCCATGCAGCCAGCGAGACCAGCGCAAAGATCAGCACCAGCCAGGGCCAGCCCGCCGACAGCCCCAGCCACAGGCCAAGCCCCACCGCCGCCGCCCCGATGGCGAAACCGACAAACACGTAGCCCGGCGCCAGCACCTCGAGGATCGCCAGCAGAACCGCGGCCGTGAGCCAGACCCACCAGGTCGTCGCCAGCATCAGCCCCGCCCCTTGAGCAACTTGAAGGCATCGGCAAAGACATCCATCGCCTGCGCGGGCAGGATGATCGTCTGCTTGCCCGGCCCCTGCCCGACAGCGGTCAGCGCCTCGACCTGTTTCAGCGCCACCTGATACTGCGCCGCCTCGATCCCGTTATCGGCCAGCGCCTTGGCAACGATCTGGGTCGCGTAAGCCTCCGCCTCGGCGGTAACGCGGCGGGCCTTGGCCTGTTGCTCGGCGGCATAAAGATCGGCATCCGCCGCCAGTTCCACGGCACGCTTCTTGCCCTCGGCCTCGGTCACCTGCGCGCGCCGCGCGCGTTCGGCGTTCAACTGCTGCAACATCGCCTCGCGCGTGGCGGCGTCCAGGTTGACGTCCAGGATTTCGGCCCGCGTCACCTCGATCCCCCAGTCGTCCACCGCGTCGGCCACGCTGGCCTTGATCGTCGAGATCAGTTGCGCGCGGTTCGACTGCACCTCGTCAAGTTCCATCTTGCCGATCTCGGCCCGGACGATGCCGGTGACAGTGGTCGCGATGGCGGCATCCACGTCCCGAATGCGGTAGACCGTCTTTTCCGGCTCGATGATGCGGTAGAACACGCTGGTTTCCACCTGCACCAGCACGTTGTCGGCGGTGATCGCATCCTGGCTGGCATTGGGCAATTGCCGCTCCAGGATCGAGATCCTGTGCGCCACCTTGTCAAGGAAGGGCACGATGAAGTTGATCCCCGGCCCCAGCACCGCGCGCAACCGCCCGAACCGTTCGATCACATGCTTTTCGGATTGCGGCACGATCCGCACCCCCAGCACGATGCACAGGATGACGAAGGCCGCGAACAGCAGGACGACAAGATTGCCGCCGATCAGCGCGTCAAGGGAATCGTCCATGATGGTCTGCCCGTCCTCGTATGTTTTCCTTGTCACTATGCGCCGCACGGATGCGATGCGGAAGCCCTTGCCCCGCCCATGCGACCGGGCGCATCATGCCCCGCAACCTTGCCGGAAATGTGCAACACCCGTGTCATCCATGGGACCAGAGCGATGCCCGCCCTCTGCCGCGACTGCCTGACACCCTTCCAGACCGGCACCCGCTGTCCCGCCTGCGGACGGCCGCGCGTGATCGCGCATCCCGAACTGTTCGACCTGTCCATCGCGCATATGGATTGCGACGCCTTCTATGCGGCCGTCGAAAAGCGCGACAATCCCGCGCTGCGCGACCGACCGGTGATCGTCGGCGGCGGGCGGCGCGGCGTGGTATCCACCGCCTGCTATCTCGCCCGCATCCGCGGCGTGCGCTCGGCCATGCCGATGTTCAAGGCGCTGGAGCTTTGCCCCGAGGCGGTGGTGGTCAAACCCCGCGGCGCCGCCTATGCCGAGGCGTCGCGCGCCATCCGCGCGATGATGGAGGCGTTGACCCCCGCGGTCGAACCGCTCTCGCTGGACGAGGCGTTTCTGGACCTTACGGGCACGGCGCGGCTGCATGGCGCCCCGCCTGCGCTGCTGCTGGCGCGGCTGGTGAAACGGATGGAGGACGAGCTGGGCCTGTCGGGCTCGATCGGGCTGTCGCACAACAAGTTCCTTGCCAAGCTTGCCTCCGATCTGGACAAGCCGCGCGGCTTTGCCGTGATCGGCCGGGCCGAAACGCTGGATTTCCTGGCCGACCGCCCCGTGGGGCTGATCTGGGGCGTGGGCGCGGCGGGGCAGGCGGCGCTGGAACGGGCGGGCGTGCGCAGCTTTGCCGATCTGCGGCGCTGGGACAAACCCGACCTTGCCGCCCGCTTCGGGTCGATGGGCGACCGGCTGTGGCATCTGGCGCGCGGGCAGGATCACCGCCGCATCTCGCCCAATGCGCCGGTGAAAAGCATCTCGAACGAGACGACCTTTGCCGAGGACATATCCGATCCGGACCTGCTGGACGGCCATATCTGGCGCCTTGCCGAAAAGGTCGCCGGCCGCGCCAAGGCCAGGGGGCGCGCGGGCCGCGTCGTGACGCTGAAGCTGAAACGCGCGGATCACCGGCTGCTGACCCGGCGCCATGCCCTGGCCGAGCCCACCCAGATCGCCGACCGCCTCTATCGCGAGGCGCGCGCGCTGTTCGATCAGGCGGGCGCGGCGGGGCCGTTCCGACTGGTCGGCGTGGGGCTTTCCGACATCGTTCCGGCCACGGGGGCGGATCTGTCGGGCGATCTGTTCGATCCGCAGGCGGCGCTGCGGGCCGGCGCCGAGCGGGCCAGCGACCGCATCCGCGCCCGGTTCGGGCATGACGCGATTCTCAAGGGCAGGGCGCTGCGCTGATGACGCTGCTCACTCGGCGGCCAGCGGCACCTCGCCGGCCCGGCCGATCTCGGCCAGATCGGCCACCACCGAAGCCATCAGGCGGCGGAACGCCTCGAATCCCTGGCTCGGGCTGACTTCGGTCTCGTCCATGTAAAGCGAGCGGTCGATCTCGACCTGGACGGCATGCATGCGCCGCGCCGGACGGCCATAACGCTGGGTGATATAGGCCCCGGCAAAGGGAGCGTTCCGCCCCACCCGCAGCCCCGCCGCGGCAAAGGCCCCCTCGATCCGGTCGACCACATCGGCAGCCGCCGAGGCCCCGAACCGGTCGCCCAGCACCACATCGGGGCGGCGCCTGCCCGCAGGCGAGATACTCTCGATCGCCTCGCGCGGCATCGAGTGGCAATCGATCAGGATCGCCTCGCCGAACCGGACCTGCGCCTCGTTCATCAGCGCCTGAAGGCAGTCGTGATAGGGCCGCCAGTAGCTGGCGATGCGGGCCTCGGCCTCGGCCAGACCGATCTTGCCGTGATAGATCGCCCGGCCGTTCGCCACCACGCGCGGAATCACGCCCAGCCCCGAACTGATCCGCGGATTATGCCCGGCCAGCCGCGCCCCATCGATCACGGCCGGGTCCAGTTCCTCGGCGGCGCGGTTCAGATCGACATAGGCGCGCGGGGCATCCGCCGCGATCAGCGGCGCGCCATGGGCGGGCGCATCGGCAAAGAGCATGTCGACAAAGGCATCCTCGGACGAACGGATCGCGCGCTCGTCCAGAACCGTCTGGCGCAGAAAGCTCCAGGGATAGTCGCGCCCGCTATGGGGCGAGGAAAACACCACGCTCGTTGATAGACGGTCGGGCCGGAACAACCTGTAGGCGCACAATTTCCGCGTCCTCCTTCGCAGCAAATATAGCGGCGATTCCGCGCGCACCGAAAGCCCTTGAACCGCGATCCGACTCCTTTTATAGACCTGCGAACCGACGCGGACCCGCCCGCGTCCGTTTTGTTTGGGCGCGCGGGATCGGGACGGCAAGGGCGGTTAGCTCAGCGGTAGAGCACTACGTTGACATCGTAGGGGTCACTGGTTCGATCCCAGTACCGCCCACCATAGAAATCGCTGCCCCACAGGGGCAGCCGTTGAAACCCAGAGGCGCAAGGACGCGCCGCGACATGAGGAGACGACCGATGAAGGTTCGCAACTCGCTCCGCTCGCTGAAAGAGCGTCACCGCGACTGCCGCGTTGTGCGCCGCAAGGGCCGGGTCTACGTCATCAACAAGACCCAGCGCCGCTACAAGGCCCGTCAGGGCTGATCGGCGAGAGCTTCGGATTTTTCAGAACCGCCCCGGCCAGCGCCGGGGCGGTTTTCTTTGTGCGTCACATTTACCCCGGCCGCCCCGGCTGCTATCGCAAAACTGTCATGTCGGTCTGGGACACCGGACCGGTACGATCCAAGGCGGAGGCTGGCGATGAAGGCACCGAACGGGCATGGCGAACGCCAACACCCCTATGAAACGCTCGACCGGGCCAATCGTGCGCTGTCGGCGCGGCTGACGGGCGGATCATCGCCGACCGCGGCGCTGACCGCCTGGGCGGACTGGGCGATCCATCTGGCCCGCGCCCCGGGGCGGCAACTGGAACTGGCCGAACATGGGGTGCGGGCAGCCGCGAAGCTTGCCGTTCACGCCGCAGGGCTTGGCCAGGGCCCGGCCCCCTTCGCCCCCCGCCCCGGGGATCGCCGGTTCGAGCATCCGGGCTGGGAGACGGCCCCCTTCAGCCTGTGGAAACAGGGCTTTCTGGCCTGGCAGGACTGGTGGGAGCATGCGGCCGAACCCGCACGCGGCACGACGGAACACAATTCGGCGCGCGTGGCCTTCATGGCGCGGCAGATGCTGGATCTGTTCTCGCCCTCGAACGGGGTTCTGACCAATCCCGAGATCCTTCAGAAGACCCTGGAAAGCGGTGGCACGAATCTGGCGCTTGGGGCGGCCCGTCTTGCCGGGGATGCCGCGGCAATGATGACGGGCGAGATCCCGGTGCCCGAAAGCGGCTACGAGGTGGGGCGCAACCTTGCCTGCACGCCCGGCGAGGTGGTCTATCGCAACGATCTGTTCGAACTGATCCAGTACACGCCCCAGACCGGCAGCGTGCATCCCGAGCCGGTGCTGATCGTGCCCGCCTGGATCATGAAATACTACATCCTCGACCTGTCGCCCGAGAATTCGCTGATCCGCTATCTTGTCGGCCAGGGTTTCACCGTCTTCGCGATTTCATGGGTCAACCCGACCGCGGCGCATCGCAATGTCTCGCTCGACGATTACCGGCGTCTCGGCGTCATGGCCGCGATCGAGGCGGTCGGCCGAATCGTGCCGCAGACCCGCCTGCATGCCTGCGGCTATTGCCTAGGCGGCACGATCCTTGCCATTGCCGCCGCGACCATGGCGCGCGAGGCCGATGACCGGCTGGCCTCGATCACGCTGCTGGCGGCGCAGACCGATTTCACCGAACCCGGCGAGATCATGCTGTTCCTCGACGAAAGCCAGGTCGCCTATCTCGAGGACATGATGTGGGATCAGGGCTATCTGGACCAGAGCCAGATGGCCGGCGCCTTCCGCGCGCTTCGGTCCGAGGAACTGATCTGGTCGCATTCGGTGCGCCGCTACCTTCTGGGCGAGGACGAGCCGCAATTCGACATTTCCGTATGGAACGCGGATGCGACACGGATGCCCGCGCGGATGCATTCGGAATACCTGCGGGCCCTGTTCATGCAGAACCGCCTGACCGCCGGGCGCTTCGCGGTCGAGGGGCGGGTGATCGCGCTCAAGGATATCGACGCACCGATGTTCGTTCTGGGCACCGAAAAGGACCATATCGCGCCCTGGCATTCGGTCTACAAGGCGACGCTGTTCACCGAGAACGAATTGACCTTCGTGCTGACCGGTGGCGGCCATAATGGCGGCATCCTGTCCGAGCCGGGCCACAAGGGGCGGCGCTACCGGATCGGACACCGCACGCTGGACAAGAACTACATGGACCCCGACACCTGGTTCCAGCGCCATCCCCCGCAGGAGGGGTCGTGGTGGCCGGAATGGGTGGCCTGGCTGGCCGCCAAGAGCGGGCCCGAACAGGTGCCGCCGCCCGCGATGGGCGCGCCCGAGGCCGGTCTGCCGCCGCTGGGTCCGGCGCCGGGAACCTATGTCTTCAGGAAATAGCCGGGGGTTTCACCCCCGGACCCCCGAGGATATTTGAGGCCAGAAGAAGGACAGGCTCAGCCATAACTGCGCTGGTCGTCGATCACCTTGCCGTCATTGGGCAGGCTGCCCGGCGCAACGAGCTCGACCCTGCCCTTGAGCTTGAGAAGCTCGGCGACGCTGGCCTCATAGGGGGCGGGGTCGGTGGCGGTGGTCTCGATCTGCACGGTCATTGTGTCCATCTCGCCCTCGCGCCCGGCGATGACGCGGGCGCGCGCAATCTCGGGGTGGCGCGCGACAAGGTCGGCGACCTGTTCGGGGCGGACGAACATGCCCTTGATCTTGGTGGTCTGGTCGGCCCGGCCCATCCAGCCCTTGATGCGCATGTTGGTGCGCCCGCAGGGCGAGACGCCCGGCAGCACGGCCGAAAGATCGCCAGTGGCAAAGCGGATCAGCGGGTAATCGGGGTTGAGCGAGGTCACGACCACCTCGCCCACCTCGCCATCGGGAACCGGGTCGCCGGTGCCGGGGCGGACGATTTCCACGATCACGCCCTCGTCGACGATCATCCCCTCCATCGCGGGGCTTTCATAGGCGACATTGCCCAGATCGGCGGTGGCATAGCATTGCAGGCAGGTGATGCCCCGATCGGCATATTCCTTGCGCAGCGACGGGAACAGCGCTCCGCCCGAAACCGCAGCGCGGCGGATGCGCGAGAGGTTCAGCCCCATCTCGTCGGCCTTGTCGAGGATCACCTTCAGGTAATCCGGTGTGCCGGCATAGGCGGTCACGCCCACGTCATGGGCGGCGCGCGCCTGCAACTCGGTCTGGCCGGTACCGGCGGGCAGGACGGCGGCACCGACAGCGCGGGCGGCGTTCTCGAACATCATGCCCGCAGGCGTCAGGTGATAGCCGAAACAGTTCTGCACGATGTCGCCCTGGCCGATGCCGACCGCATGGACGAAGCGGCCCAGACGCCACCAGTTGGTGGACACGCAGCCCGGTTCATAGATCGGTCCGGGCGACTGGAAGATATGGTCGAAACCCGAGGCGGGCCACACCGTATAACCGCCAAGGGGCGGATGCGCGGCCTGGGCGCCGGTCAGCGCGGACTTGCGCAGAAGCGGCAGCGCGGCCAGTGCGGCGCGGTCGCGGATGCTGTCGGGGTCCACATCGGCCAGCGTCGCGGCATAGCCGGGCAGGTTCCGGGCCGCGGCGATCTGCGCGGGCAGGCATTCGGCCAGCGAGGCGGCGCGGGCGTCCGCGGAACGGGTTTCGAGATCGTCGAAATGGGCGCTCATGGGTATTCCTGACGGTCGCATAGGACGGACGGCACCAGACTGCGCCGGGCCGGAGGCGGGGTCAACTCAGCCAGCGCTTGCGCCGCCGGTAGGACCGCACGTCGCGGAAGCTCTTGCGGCCCTGATCGGACATGCCGAGGTAGAATTCCTTGACGTCGGGATTCTCGCGCAGATCCGCCGCCGGGCCGTCCATCACGATACGGCCCGATTCAAGGATATAGCCGTAATGGGCATATCTGAGCGCGACGTTGGTGTTCTGCTCGGCCAGAAGGAAGGTCACCCCCTCGCCCTCGTTCACCGCCTTCACGATCTCGAAGATCTGTTCGACAAGCTGCGGCGCCAGCCCCATCGAGGGTTCGTCCAGCAGGATGGTTTCGGGCCGGGACATCAGCGCGCGGCCGATGGCCGTCATCTGCTGTTCGCCGCCCGACGTGTAGCCCGCCTGGGATTTCCGCCGCTCCTTGAGCCGGGGGAAATAATTGTAGACCATCTCCAGATCGGCGGCGATGGCGGCCTTGCCGTCGGTGCGGGTATAGGCGCCGGTCATCAGGTTTTCCTCGACCGTCAGGTGCTCGAAGCAGTGGCGACCCTCCATCACCTGGATCACGCCCTTCTTGACCAGATCCGAGGGGCTGAGATCCTGTACCCGCTCGCCGCGATAGAGGATCGTGCCCTTCGTCACCTCGCCGCGTTCAGAACGCAGCAGGTTCGAGATCGCCTTGAGCGTGGTGGTCTTGCCCGCCCCGTTGCCCCCCAGAAGCGCGGTGATGCCGCCCTTGGGCACCGTGAGCGACACGCCCTTCAGGACGAGGATCACGTGGTTGTAGATCACCTCGATATTGTTGACTTCAAGAAGCGTCTCTTGCGTGCGGCCTGCGTCGAGCATCCCCGGGCGGTCCCCTGATATTCCGGAAAGCCCCGGCGCGGGCGGCTTGGCCCGCGCCGGGAAAGTGTCACGTCAATCGCAGCGCAGCGACAGGTTGTTCTCGGCGGCGAAGGCCATCGAGTCCCCTTCGATCAGCGGGGCGATCACATCGCGGTCGGGCGCGATATAGTCGGTCAGCGCGACCCACTTGCCCTCGGCCGCGTTCCATTGCTGGACGATGCCCATGCCCGATCCGCCGTGATCTTCACAGGTCACGCCGAATTCCGGGCCGATGCCGGGGGCGCCCAGCGACGCCATCAACTCGTCGGTCATCTCCAGCGCTTCCATCCCGTCGCGCATCATCGCGGCGTTGATGTCGGCCGTGCCGTGGATTTCCTGCGCCTTCTTGGCTGCCTCGACCGCCAGCATCGCGGCATACATGCCCCGGGTGTACAGCACCTTGCCCACGTTCGAGCCGTCGCCCGCCGCCTTGCCCTTGGCGACCACATGGGTCCGGATATCCTCGAACACCGGGTAATCGGCCACGCGGTTCATGTTCAGCGACTTGTAGCCATTGGCTGCCATGCCGGCCGGGGTCACGTCATGCTCGGCGCCCGACCACCAGTTGCCGATGAAATTCTCCATCGGGAAGCGGATGTTGGCGGCCTCCTGCACGGCGACCTGGTTCATCACGCCCCAGCCCCACATCACCACGAAATCGGGCCGTTCGCGCCGGATTTGCAGCCACTGGCTTTTCTGCTCCTGGCCGGGGCTGTCCACGGGGATCAGCGTCAGGGTATAGCCATGTTTCTGGGCCAGCGCCTCGAGCGTCGGGATCGGCTCCTTGCCATAGGCCGAGTTGTGGTAAAGCAGCGCGATCTTCTTGCCTTCGAGGCTGCCGCCATTCTCGTCCAGCAGGTAGTTGATCGTCACCGAGGCGGCGTCCCAGTAATTGGCCGGGTAGTTGAACACCCACTCGAACACCCTGCCATTCGCAGCAGAGGTACGGCCATAACCCATGGTATGCAGCGGGATCTTGTCGGCCGAGACCTTCGGGATCAGCTGATAGGTGATGCCGGTCGACAGCGGCTGGTACAGCAGCGCGCCCTGGCCCTTGGTGGCCTCGTAGCACTCCACGCCCTTTTCGGTGTTGTAGGCGGTTTCGCACTCGATGACGCGCGCCTTGACCCCGCCGATGCCGCCGTCGCGCTCGTTCACGAGGGTAAAGTAGTCCTGATAGCCGTCCGAGAACGGGATGCCGCCCGCAGCAAAAGGCCCGGTGCGGTAGCTGAGATCGGGGAATACCAGATCGGCCAGCGCCGGGCTTGCGGCCAGCAGCGCGCCGATGGCGACGGATGCCAGTTTCAGTTTCATGTTGTCTCCTCCCATTGGTTCAGTCGGTTGCCGGGTTGGCCCGGCCTTCGCGCGTCTCCCCGTTCCCGCGCTAGTGCGGGAACGGCCAAAGCCTGAGTTTTTCCTTGGCGATCCGCCAGAGCTGGGCCAGCCCGTGCGGCTCGGCAATCAGGAACACGATGATCAGCGCCCCCACGATCATCAGCTCGATATGGGCCGCCAGATCCGTGGGCCAGCCCAGCGTGCCGACCAGCACGTTCTTCAGCAGGACCGGCAGCAGCACCAGGAACGCCGCACCCGCGAAGCTGCCAAAGATCGACCCCAGCCCGCCGATGATGATCATGAACAGGATCAGGAACGATTTCTGAATGCCGAACGCCTCGCCGACCTCGACCGCGCCCAGATAGACCGCGAAGAACAGCGCCCCGGCGATGCCGATATAGAAGGACGACACCGCAAAGGCGGTCAGCTTGGCCTTGAGCGGGTTCACCCCGATGATCTCGGCGGCGATATCCATGTCGCGGATCGCCATCCACGACCGGCCGATCGAACCGCGCGTCAGGTTGCGGGCCACCCAGGCCAGCACCGCAACGAACAGCAGGCAGACCAGGTATTTCGCCCAGGCTTCGGTATGGGGACCGGTGACCGCGATGCCGAAGACGGTGCGCTCGGGCGCCGAGATCTGGCCCGAGGCCGAGTAGTTGTAGAACCACGGCACCTTGTTGAACAGCCAGATCAGGAAGAACTGTGCCGCCAGCGTCGCCACCGCCAGATAGAACCCCTTGATCCTGAGCGAGGGCAACCCGAACAGCACCCCTACGGCCGCCGTGATCCCGCCCGCGGCGATGATGTGAAGCAGGATGTTCACGTCGGGAAAGGCGGTCATCAACTTGTAGCAGGCATAGGCCCCCACCGCCATGAACCCGCCGGTGCCCAGGCTCACCTGCCCGCAATAGCCGGTCAGGATGTTCAGCCCGATTGCCGCGATGGCATAGATCAGGAACGGCACCAGAAGGGCGTTGGCCCAGTAGCTGTCGATGAAGAAGGGCACGACCGCCAGCGCGACCAGAAGGACCGCGTAATACCGGTAGCGGTCGAACTTGATCGGGAAGGTCTGGCTGTCCTCCCGGTAGGATGTCTTGAAATCGCCGGCCTCGCGATAGAACATGTCAGGCGATCTCCCTCGTGAATTGAACGCGGCGCGGCGCGCGCAGCGCCACCGGACGCACCGCATCGCGGCGCAGGCCGACGATGCGCACCCAGCACAGCATCCCGGTCAGGAAGCCGCCAAAGGCAAGCAGCGCATAGGTTGCCGGCATCCAGGCCGCATCGTTCAGCGAACTGACGGCAAGGAACGAAAAGACGTAGAAGAACGCCCAGCCGATGACGCAGGCAATGGCATGGAACTTCTGCATGGTCAGACCCTCTCGATGATCTTCTCGCCGAACAGGCCCTGCGGCCTGAACACGAGGAAGACCAGGGCAAGGACATAGGCGAACCAGTTCTCGGTCGCGCCGCCGATCATCTGGCCGATGGTGAACTCGAACAGCTTTTCGCCCACCCCGATGATCAGCCCGCCAACGATGGCGCCCGGGATCGAGGTGAAGCCACCCAGCATCAGCACCGGCAGCGCCTTGAGCGCGATCAGCGACAGCGAGAACTGCACCCCCGACTTGGCGCCCCACATGATGCCCGCGACCAGCGCGACGATGCCCGCGATGGACCACACCAGCACCCAGATGAACCGCAGCGAGATGCCGACCGACAGCGCCGCCTGGTGATCGTCGGCCACTGCGCGCAGCGCCCGGCCCTGTTTCGAGTATTGCGAGAACAGCGTCAGCGAGATCACCAGCACCGCCGCCACCAGCGCGGCCACGATGTCCAGCTTGTCGATGAAGAAGCCGTAGAAGCCATCGCCCCCCAGCACCGCGGATCGGTCCTCGATCCATTCGCTGGCCCCCTGCGGCAGGCCCACATCCAGCGTCTTGACGTCGGCGCCCCACATCACATCGCCCAGCCCCTCAAGGAAATAGGCCAGACCGATGGTCGCCATGAACAGGATGATCGGCTCCTGGTTGACCAGATGCTTGAGGATGAACCGCTCGATCGCGATGGCCAGCAAGACCATCACGACGATCGTCAGGGCGATCGCCAGGAATGTCGGCATCGTCCAGCCGAAGTAATGAACCTTCGTGCCGAACGCCGCGTTGATCAGATGCGCAAAGGGTATCTGCCCGTTTTGCAGGCCCACCAGCGTCAGTGCCGCGAACAGCGCCAGCACCCCCTGGGCATAGTTGAAGATGCCAGAGGCCTTGAAGATCAGCACGAAGCCCAGCGCCACCAGCGCATAAAGCACGCCGGCCATCAGGCCGTTGATCATCACCTCGACGGCAAAAAGAAACTGATCCGGCATCAGCGGGTCTCCTTTCGGCAGGGCGCGAGGGTCATGCGCTCAGTCATGGGACACCCCCAGATATGCGTCGATCACTTCCTTGTTGTTGCGGACCTCGGCGGGCGGGCCATCCCCGATCTTCTTGCCGTAATCCATGACCACGACCCGGTCGGACAGGTCCATCACCACGCCCATGTCATGCTCGATCAGGACGATGGTGGTGCCGAATTCGTCGTTCACGTCCAGGATGAAGCGGGACATGTCCTCCTTCTCCTCGACATTCATGCCCGCCATCGGCTCGTCCAGCAGCAGAAGCCGCGGCTCGGCCGCCAGCGCGCGCCCAAGTTCCACCCGCTTCTGCAAGCCATAGGGCAGGCGGCCCACCGGCGTCTTGCGGATGTGCTGGATTTCCAGGAAGTCGATGATCTTCTCGACCGCCTCGCGATGCTCGGTCTCCTCGCGCTCGGCCTTGCCCATCCACAGCGCCTGGCTGAACAGGCCCGACTTCATCCGGGTGATGCGGCCGGTCATGATGTTGTCCAGCGTCGACATGCCCGCGAACAGCGCGATGTTCTGGAACGTCCGCGCGATGCCCTGCTGCGCCACCTGATAGGGGCGCATCTGCGGGCGGCGCTTGCCCTCGAACCACACCTCGCCCTCGGTCGGCGTGTAAAAGCCCGAGATGACGTTCAGCATCGACGACTTGCCCGCCCCGTTCGGGCCGATGATCGCGCGGATCTCGCCCTCGCGGATGTCGAAGCTGATATCCTTGATCGCCACCACGCCGCCAAAGCGCAGCGTGATGTTCTTCAGTTCCATCACCACGCCGCCGATGGTGCGGCCGTCCTCGGTGACATAGGATTCGACGCTGGCCATGCTCATGCCGCCACCTGCCCGGCCTGCCGCGTCTCGACCACCTTGGCGTCCCGGATTTGCAGCGTCGCCCGGATGCTGCCCTTGCGGCCGTCCTCGTAGGTGACTTCGGTCTCGGTGTAGATGCTGTCCGACCCGTCATAGAGCGCGGTCACCAGATCGCCGAACTTCTCGGCGATAATGTTGCGGCGCACCTTGCGGGTACGGGTCAGTTCGCCATCGTCGGCATCCAGTTCCTTGTGCAGGATCAGGAAGCGGTGGATCTGGCAGCCCGACAGCATCGGGTCCGCCGCAACCGAGCGGTTCACCTCCTCGACATGGGCCTGGATCGTGTCCAGCACGCGCGGATGCCCGGCAAGTTCCTGATAGCTGGCATAGGCGATGTTGTTGCGCTCTGCCCAGTTGCCGACCGCAGTCAGGTCGATGTTGATGAAGGCGGTGCAGCGGTCGCGGCCCGCGCCGAACACCACGGCTTCGAGGATGTCGGGATAGAATTTCAGCTTGTTTTCCACGTATTTCGGCGCGAACAGCCGGCCATCGGCCATCTTGCCCACATCCTTGGCCCGGTCGATGATCCGCAGATGCCCGGTGCCTTCCTCGAAGAAGCCGGCATCCCCCGTCGCCACCCAGCCCTCGGGATCCTTGGTCGAGGCGGTCGACTCGGCATTCTTGTAGTATTCGACAAATGTGCCGGGGCTTCGATAGAACACCTCGCCATTCTCGGCGATCCTGACCTCGACACCGGGCGAGGGCACGCCCACCGTATCCGAGCGCACCTGCCCGTCGGGCTGCTGCGTGATGAAGACCGATGCTTCGGTCTGGCCATAGAGCTGTTTGAGGTTGATCCCCAGCGAGCGGTAGAAATCGAAGATCTCGGGGCCGATCGCCTCTCCCGCGGTATAGGCGACGCGGATGCGCGACAGCCCCAGCGTGTTCTTGAGCGGCCCGTAGATCAGCACATCGCCCGTGCGATAGTTGAAGTAATCGCGCAGCGGCTGCGGATAGAGGTTCAGAAGCGGCCCGCGCGCCTTGAAGTACTTGCGCGCCTCGATCGGGTGGCGCAGCCGCACGAAGAAGCCCCGCACCGCGTTCTCGACGATGGTCTCGACGGCGAAGCCGATCCCCATTGCATAGCGATAGGCCCAGCGCACCCGGCGGCGCAGCGTCGGCTTGGACTGCTTGTTGCGATAGCGCGGCATCCCGTAGGTCTCGCCGGTGGTCTTGGCGAACTCCATGAAATGCTTGAACATCGCATGTTTCAGATCGCCCGCATCCTCCATCCGGATCATGACATTGGTCAGCATCGTCTCGAAGATGCGCGGTGGCGCAAAGAAATAGGTCGGCCCGATCTCGCGCAGGTCGGTCATCATCGTCTCGGGGCTTTCGGGGCAGTTCACGCAGAAGCCTGCCACCATCGCCTGACCGATGGAGAAGATGAAATCGCCCACCCAGGCCATCGGCAGATAGGCCAGCACTTCCTCGTCCTGGCCCAGATGGTCAAAGGCAACCGATGCCTTGGCGGTCTCGATGATGTTGCGGTTCGACAGCACCACGCCCTTGGGCTTGCCGGTCGTGCCCGAGGTATAGAGCATGACGCAGGTCGAATCCCAGGTCAGCTCGGCGATGCGCGCCTCAAGCTCGGGCTCCAGCCGGGTGCGGGCCGCGCGGCCCTCGGCCTCGATATCGGCCAGCCAGTTCAGATGCGTGTGGTCGTATTTCCGCATGCCCCGCTTGTCGTTGTAAAGGACATGCTCGATATGGTGGATGCGGTCCTGGACCTCGATGACCTTGTCGACCTGTTCCTGGTCGCCGCAGACCACGAAACGCGCGCCGCAATGGTCCAGCACATAGGCCATCTCCTCGGCCACGGCGTCCTGATACAGCGGCACCGGGATCGCGCCGCACATCTGTGCGGCCACCATCGACCAATAATGCGCCGGGCGGTTGCGGCCGATGATCGCCACATACTCGCCCCGCTCGATCCCGAGCGCGAGCAGGCCCAACGCGATGGACCGGATTTCCTCGTTCGCCTGCGCCCAAGTCCAGCATTGCCAGATGCCGAATTCCTTTTCGCGATAGGCGGGCTTGTCGCCATAAAGCTGCACGTTCCGCGCAAGCAACGCGGGAACAGAACAGAGCTCGTCCGCAGACGTGCCATGTGGTGCCAAGAATGTCTCCTCCCCTTCACCCGGAAATCGGGTTAACCCGCTTGCATCGCGGATCCCCCATCCCCCCGGGCGTGGCCGGTCTTCCGGCCCCTGAGGCGGCCTGAACCGCCCGAATTTCCTCGCTTGACCCCGGCTCACCTGGCCGCACCAGCCCTCTCCGCACCGGGGTCGAGGGCACATTTGCCCAAGGTCGGATTCCGGTCAAGCAAAAGGTTAGGAAATTGCGCAGGATGCACGCCGCCGCGACAGATTGCGCAAGCCTGCCGTAACGGCACGGCCCCTTGGCCCGGCCCGCGCCATGGCCTAGACCGGCGGCGAACCGAACGGGGGACCGATGACGCATCTGTGGGTCAGGGCCGAGCAGCGGCCGAACGAGGAACGGGTGGGGCTGATGCCCGAGGGCGCGCGGGCGCTGGTCGAAGCCGGCGCCCGCGTCAGCATCGAGCAAAGCCCCGTCCGCGCGATCCCCATCGAGGGCTACGAGGCGGCGGGCTGTCAGATCGTCGCCGCCCATTCCTGGCCCGACGCGCCGGACGACGCCATCATCTTCGGCCTCAAGGAATTGCCCGAGGACGGCACGCCCCTGCCCCACCGCCACATCATGTTCGGCCATGCCTTCAAGGGCCAGGCGGCGGGCCGCGTGCTGCTCGACCGCTTCGCGGCGGGGGGCGGCATGCTATACGACCTGGAATATCTGGTGGACGAGGGCGGGCGGCGGGTGGCGGCCTTTGGCTACTGGGCGGGCTATGCGGGGGCGGCGGTCAGCCTGATCTGCTGGGCCGCGCAGCAACGCGGCGGCATCGCCGGGCCCGTCGGCAAGCATGCCGGTTCCCAAGACCTGCGCGCGGCACTGGGCGCGGCGCTTGCGGGTCTTGGCCGCCCGCGCGCCATCGTGATCGGCGCGCTGGGCCGGGTCGGGACAGGCGCCAGCGACCTCTGCCGCGCGATGGGTGTCGAGGTCACGCCCTGGGACATGGCCGAAACCGCCCATGGCGGCCCCTTCCCCGAAATCCTCAATCACGAGATCCTTCTCAACTGCATCCTCGCGATGCCCGGCACGCCGGTCTTCGTGCCCGAACACGCGCCACAGGCCCCCCGCCGCCTGTCCGTGATCGGCGACATTGCCTGCGATCCCGGTTCGGATTTCTCGCCGATCAAGGTCTATGACCGCGCGACCGACTGGCAGGAACCCGCGATCCGGGTCCATGACGCGCCGCCGCTCGATGTGACCGCAATCGACAACCTGCCCTCGATGCTGCCGGTCGAATCCTCGCAGGATTATGCTGCGCAATTGCTGCCCTCGCTGCTGGGGCTGCATGATCTGCAAGCCGGGGTCTGGGGCCGCGCGCATGCGGTTTTCCAAAGTCACATCAGCGGGATAAGGAACGAACGGGCATGACGATTCACTGGTGCGGAACGGGGCTTTCGGCGATTCCGGGGCTGAGGAGGCTGATCGCGGCGGGCCATCCGGTGACGGTCTGGAACCGGACCACGGACAAGGCGCGCGACGCGGTGGGCGATCTGACCGACAACATCCGCGCCTTCGACATGGGCGCGCTGGCCGCGGTGCTGCGGCCGGGCGATGTCGTGGTCTCGATGCTGCCCGCCGACCGGCATGTGCCGCTGGCCGAACTGGCGATCCGCCATGGCGCGCATCTGGTGACGTCAAGCTACATCTCGCCCGAGATGCGCGCGCTTGACGATGCGGCGCGCGCCGCCGGGGTGGCGCTGGTCAACGAGGTCGGGCTTGATCCCGGCATCGACCATCTGATGGCGCATTGGCTGATGGCCGATTACCGCGCCTCGGGCGCCCATGCGCCGGACAACATCTTCGGCTTCCTGTCCTATTGCGGCGGCATCCCGAAACAGCCGAATGCCTTTCGCTACAAGTTCAGCTGGTCGCCGCTGGGCGTGCTGCGCGCGCTGCGCTCGCCCTCGCGCTCGATCCGCGACGGCGCGGAATTCTCGGCCCTGCGGCCCTGGGATGCGCTCGGCCGCTACGAGGCGCCGTTGCCCCGGCCCGAGACATTCGAGGTCTATCCGAACCGCGATTCGCTGCCCTTCATGGCGCAATACGGCTTCGAGCCGGACTGGCAGATACGCGATTTCGTGCGCGGCACGCTGCGGCTGGACGGCTGGGCCGACGCCTGGGCGGATGTCTTCGACACCATAGCCGCCGCCCAAGGGCCAGAGGGCGAGGCGGCGCTGGTCGCGCTGTCGGAACGGCTCTGGGCCCAGAACGCCTATGCCCCGGACGAGCCCGACCGCGTGGTGCTTTGCGTCACGCTGCATGTCACCCGGGCGGGCGAGACGGTCTATCACAAGACCTATGCGATGGATGCCTGGGGCGATGCGCGCGGCAGCGCGATGGCGCGGCTGGTCTCGGTGCCGGTGGCGCTGGCGGTCGAGGCGGTGCTGAGCCGCGAGATCCCCGCAGGCATCAGCGCCGCGCCGCATGAACCGCCGCTTCTGGCCCGCTGGATGGACGAGGTCGCCGGGCTGGCCCAGCATCTGCAAGTCGTCGATCACCGCACGGGCTGAAGCCCGCGCTCAGCGGTCGAAGAAATCTTCCTCAAGGTCGGTGGGATTGATGCCCAGCGCGTCCAGCCCGGCCTCGAGGTAATCGGCGAAGAGCGGCATGTTGACCAGATAATCCTCGGTCGGCGTCGTCGCCTCGGCCTTGGCGGTCTCGACCGCCTCGGCCAGATCCTCGGGATCGAAGGTCTCCCGCCCGATCCAGGTCAGCGCGACCAGGCTGGCCTTTTCGTCCTCGTTCATCGCCCCGATGAAGGCGCGCAATTCGGCCTCGGCCATGCGTTTTTCGCGGGCATAGAAGATTACCTGCACCACCTTGCGCGGGCTTATCTCAAGCAGGTCGTTGATCACGGGCTGTTTCCTCCGAACTTCCCGCCAGTTTCGCCCGCCCCCGCCCGATGCACAAGCCTTGCTCAGCGTCTGGGCGCGAAAATCCGGTAATAAAGCCCCTCGGGCAGGAATTGCGACAGCCGGAACAGCCACGAGAATAGTGTGGGAAAGCTGCGCGAGAACCTGTCGGTCATCATGTGTTCGACCATGATCCGCGCCGCCGGGTCCGGGTCCATGATGAAGGGCATCGCGAAATCGTTCTTGTCGGTCAGCCGCGTGCGGATGAAGCCCGGATTGACCAGTTGCACCTTGATGCCGCTGCCGCGCAGATCGGCATACATGCTTTCGGCCAGCGACATCAGCCCCGCCTTGGACGCGCAATAGCCGATGGCGCCGGGCAGGCCGCGAAAGCCGGACAGGCTGCCGGTCAGAACGATATGGCCGCGCCCGCGCGCGACGAAATGCGGCACGACCTGCCCCAGCACCCGCGCCGCGCCGGTGAAGTTGATGTCGCACATCGCCTCGACCTCGTCGGCATTCCAGGCCTGGGCGGGCTGCGGCCAGTAGACACCGGCCAGAAACACCATGCCGTCGATATCGCCGACCTGTGCAAAGGCATCGCGCACGGACTGGCTGTCGGAGACATCCATCGTCACCACCTGGGCGCGGGCGGGCAGCGATGCGGCCAGCGCGTCCAGCCGCCCCGCAGTCCGGGCGCTGAGCACCAGTTCCACCCCTAGCGCGCTCAGTTGTTCGGCAAGCGCACGGCCCAGCCCCTCGCTTGCGCCGACGATCCAGTAGCGCCTGCCGGCCCAGTCGCTCATGCGGCACCTTTGGGACGCATGGTCGCGACCAGTTCGCCAACGGGAATGCCGAACTTGCGGAACTGGCTGCGGTTCATGATCGTGCCGTTCTCCATCAGATACATCCAGTCGATCACGTCCAGCACATGGCCGCCCGCATCCTCGGGCAGGCGGATGCGATAGCGCAGATGCACTGCCGATCCCCTTTGCCAGCCCTCGCCATAGCCGACCACATCGGGCGCTTGTGCGCGGATATGCCCGTCATTGCCCAGCGTGAAGGCCCAGCGCCGACTTTGCGTCGCGCCGCTGTCATAGCGGAATTCCTCGGTCATGGTACCGGCATTGCCCTCCCACCGCGCCTCGAAATCGGCCACGAAACGCGAGGCGACGCGGCCCGTCGGCCCATAGATCACGCCCTCGCACAGGATCGGGCCGTTGATATGGCGGCGGATGTCGAATTCGGGGGTCTTGGCGGCATAATCCCCGGCTTTCTGGGCCGGAAAGGCCAGCATCCGCCCGCGCAGGATAGCCAGCGCGAGGACTGCCAGCGCACCAAGAACGAAGGCCAGGAAAAAACTCATCGGTCCGTCTCCCGGGTCAGGGGCGTCGCAGCCAGAAGCGCGATCGCCAACAGTTTCAGGGCGCAGGGCACAAGGGCATAAAGCACGCTCAGCGTCACCAATGCGCCCGGCGGGTTGTCGGCCCCGGCGGCAAAGCCCGCACGCTGCAACAGCGGCAAGAGCGTCACCGCCGCAAAGGCCAGGGTGAATTTCGAAACGAAGGTCCACAGCCCGAAGGCCCGGCCCGCATTCGGCGCCACATGGACCATGCGCCCGGCAAAGATCGCGGGCAACAGTGTCATGTCGGCCCCCAGCGCCGCGCCCGAGGCGATGCAGATCAGCGCAAAGGGCAGGATGTCGCCCGCGCCCAGAAAGGCGGCATAGGCGAAGGCAAGGATCGACAGCATCATGCCCCCGATCAGCGTGCGCTTCGCGCCCCAGATGCGCGCGACCCGGCCCCAGACCGGCGCCGAGGCCGCCGCCGACAGAAAGAAAAGCAGCAGAAGCGGCCCCTCCCATCCCGGGGCGGCCAGCCGGCTTTCGACGAAAAACAGAAACAGCGTCGAGGTCACGGCAACGGGTGTGGCATTGACCAGCGCCACGACCAGCAGCCGCCGCGCCACGGGATCGGCCAGAACCTCGCGGAAACCGCCCTCCTGCGCGGCGGCGGGCAGGCGCCATTCGCGGCGCATCGCCAGTGCGGCAACCAGCGCAAGCCCGGCGAACCCTGCGGCAAAGGCCGCAAAGGGCGCGCCGGTCCCGATCAGCAGCGTAGGCGCGACCGCCGCCGCGCTGACCCCCAGCAGCGCGCCGGTCTCGCGCCAGGCCGCGATGCGGACATGCCCGCCCGCGCCCAGTTGCCCGGCCCGCGATACGCCCTGCGCGTAGAAGGTGATGGTCAGAAAGCTGAAGGCGGTGAACAGCCCGGTCAGCGTCAGCCCGAACCACAGCAGCGGCGCCACGGGCGGCGTCACGGCAAACAGCGCCCACATCGAGCCCGCCAGCAGCGCCACGGCGCCCGCCACCGCCAGCCCCCGCGCCCGGCGCAGCCGTTCCGACAGCCAGCCCAGCGCCGGATCCTGCACCACGTCGAACAGCCGCAGTCCGAACAGCACCGCGCCCAGCGCCGCAAGGCTGACGCCGTATTCGTCGACATAGAATTTCGGCGCGTGAATGTAGATCGGCAGCCCCGCCGAGGCCAGAAGCGCGGCAAACACCGCATAGCCCGAAAGCGGCGCGGCCCCGGCCATCAGCTGACCTCTTTGGCCGGGGGCTCGGGGCGGGTGCGGTAGCGCGCGCCCTTCAGCTTCAGCCGCAGGGCGTGCCAGTAGATCAGGCTCAGCACCCGGATCGAGCCAAAGGGCCGCCGGACCAGGCCCGTCAGGATATGCCGGTTTCTCAGCGGTCGGCGCGGCCCCGTCAGCGTGGCGTAAAGCCCTTCTTCGCCATTCGCGGAATAATCGATCCAGATCCCGACCTTGTCGGGCCGGATGTCGAAGCGGAAGCGATAGCCCCCCTCGATCGGCAGGAAGGGCGAGACATGGAACAGCTTGACCGCCGTCAGGATGTCCGATGGCTCGATCGGGCGCTGGTCGGCATGGCGGCACAGATAGGAATGGCGGTCACGCCAGGGGTTGTTCACCTCGGCGATCACCGCGCGCAGCGTCTCGTCCTTGCCGTAGCACAGCCAGAAGCTGACCGGGTTGAACTCGGCCCCCAGCACGCGCGGCAGGGTCAGCAGTTCGAGCCGCCCCTTGGCCGAGAACAGGTCATGCGCCTTGAGCACCTCGCGCACCCATTCCGCGCCGCGCCCCTGTCCCCACGGCCCGCCATGGTCGCGGTCCCAGACCGACATGATGTTGCGCCGATTGAGCGAGAACAGGCGCGGGCGTTTCGGCGCAGGGGCCTCGGCATCGTAAAGGACGTAATCGACCGAATGGCGCAGCTTGTGATCCACCTTGCCGCGCCGCTGGTGAAAGGTCGTGCCGCGGACATGTTCGACAACAGCGGTCATGGCGCCACCGTCTCGTGTTCGCGCCGCTTCATCGCCTCGACGACGGCATGCGCACTGGCCAGCCCGTCCTCGTGGAATCCATTGCGCATCCAGGCGCCGCAGAACCAGGTACGGTTCGCCCCGTTCATCTCGCGGATGCGGGCCTGCGCCGCAAGCGCGGCCAGATCATAGACCGGATGGCGGAAAGTGACCTGATCGTGGATAAGTTCCTCGCGGATCGTCCGGCGGGTGTTCAGCGTGACGAACAGCGGATCGCTTTCGGGGATCGGCTGCAAAGAGTTCATCCAGTAGGTCAGGTCGATCCGGTCGGCGCGCTGGCCGCGATCCTCGGTATAGACCCAGCTTGCCCAGGCCCCGCGCCGCTTCGGCATCAGGCCGGTATCGGAATGCAGCACCGCATCGTTCGGCTGGTAGCGCACCGCGCCAAGGGCGGCGCGTTCCTCGGGGCTGGGATCGGCCAGCATCGCCAGCGTGTCGTCGGAATGGGTGGCGAACACGACCTCGTCGAACACCGCCCATTCGGCCCCCCTGGCGCGGATCTCGACCCCGCCCTCGATCCGGCGCACCGCCTCGACCGGGGTTCCGGTGCGAATCTCGACGCCCTGGCCCGCTAGCGCGGCTTCCAGCCTGCGGACATATTCGATGGACCCGCCGCGCACCGTGTACCACTGGTGCTGGCCCTTGTGGCTGAGCAGCGCGTGGTTCTCGAAGAAGCGGATCATCGCATGCGCCGGGAAATCCAGGATGCCCTGCACCGGCGTCGACCAGATCGCGCCCGACAGCGGCAGCAGGTAGCGGTCGCGGAACCACTCGCCGGTGCCCAGCGCCGACAGGAACTCGCCGATCGTGGCGTCGGGATGGGCGCGTGCGACCTTCAGCGCGTTGGCGTTGAACTTCATCACGTCGCGCAGCATGCCCAGGAATTTCGGGTTCAGCGCGTTCGAGGGCTGGGCGAAGACCGCCTTGAGATCGCGCAACCCGTATTCGAACGTCCCACCATCGAGCGAGGCGCCAAAACTCATGTCGGATTTCGCCACCGGCACCTGAAGCTCGTCGAACAGCCGCGTCATCATCGGGTAGTTGACATAGTTGAACACGATGAAGCCGGTATCGACCGGCTGATCGCCCCGCTTGCCCGCCAGCACCGTGCGCGCATGCCCGCCCAGCCGCGGCTCGGCCTCGAACAGGATGACGCGGTGATCCGCAGCCAGCAAATGCGCCGCGCCAAGACCCGAGATCCCGGCACCGATCACGGCAATGCGGCGGGGGGCGCCCGCGGCGGTTTCGAATGGCATATGATCTGCTCCTGCACTGTCCGTCGGTTGCATATGGTCCCGGCCCCGCCCGTGTCCAGTTGCGTCTGCCGCAACGCGGCGGCCGGAATGGGCGTTCCGACGCTTTTTTCGGCAGTCAAGTGATCCGCTTGCCGTTCCGGCGCGTACTCAAGTCATGTTGAACGGCGCTTGTGCCTTCGAAAAATCGGATGCAGCCCCTTCGGACAGGGCCTATCCTGCCGCATCGAAGGGTGCGTTGCGATTGATCGAGGCGAGGGTCGTGAACCAAAGACAGACGTCCGATGCGCGCTGGGTGCGGCTGGTGGAGCGGGTGCGATCCGACAAGGATCAGGCAGCCTTTGCCGAATTGTTCGCCCATTTCGCCCCGCGCGTGAAGGCGTTCCTGATGAAATCCGGGGCGGATTCGTCCCTTGCCGAGGAGTGTGCGCAGGAGGTGATGGCGACGGTCTGGCACAAGGCGCAACTGTTCGACCCGGAACGGGCGAGCGTGGCGACCTGGGTCTTTACCATCGCCCGGAACCGACGGATCGACGCGCTGAGAAAGCAGCGCCGCCCGGAGCCCGAGGATCTGACCTGGGGACCGGAGCACGAGCCCGACCAGTCCGAAACCATCGCCCTGCAACAGGAAAGCGAATTGCTGGGCCGCGCGCTTGCCGCGCTGCCCGAGAACCAGAGAGTGCTGATCGAAAGGGCCTATTTCGGGGAACTTTCGCACAGCGAGATCGCCGCCGAGACGGGCCTGCCCCTTGGCACGATCAAGTCGAGGATACGCCTGGCGCTGGAGCGTCTGCGCCAAGAGATGCAGTGAGAAGACAGTACCCATGAGCACCACGATCACCCACCACCTGACCGATGCGCTTCTGATGTCCTATGCCGCGGGCAACCTGCCCGAGGCGTTCAGTCTGGTCGTGGCGACCCACATCTCGATGTGCGACGAGTGCCGCGCGCGTCTGGCCAGCTTCGAGGCGGTCGGCGGCGCGGTGCTGGAGGACGCGCCCGAATGCGCGATGTCCGAGGACAGTTTCGCCGCCACGATGCGCCTGATCGCCGGAATGCCCGCCGAGGCGCGGATCGAGGCCGCCCCCGAAACCCGGGGCCTGTTCCCGAAACCCCTGCGCGACTATGTGGGTGGCGATGTCGATGCCGTGCAATGGCGCTCGCTCGGCGGCAAGCTGCGGCAGGCGGTACTGCCGACCGCACGGGATGCAAGCGTGCGGCTTCTCTATATCCCCGCCGGGGCGGCGATGCCCGACCATGGCCATGCGGGGATGGAACTGACGATGGTCCTGCAAGGCGCGTTCCATGACGAGGACGGCTATTACGGCCCGGGCGATGTCGAGGTGGCGAACGAGGATCTCAAGCACACCCCGGTCGCAGCACCCGGCCCCGACTGCATCTGCCTTGTGGCCACCGATGCGCCGCTGAAATTCTCGGGCCTGCTGCCGCGGATCGCCCAGCCCTTCATCGGGATCTAGGCGTCACTCGGCAGGCTTGCCCAGCGCGACGACGCGGGGCGCATCGGTTTCGAGATCCTCGAAGTCGAAATTGTCCAGCCGGGCGGCGCGCTTGCCCGCCCGTTCGGCGGCGGTTCCGATGCTTTCCAGATCGGCCCGCGCCTGCCCGAAATGGGTGTTCAGCTTTCCCACCCGCTCGACCACCAGTTCCACATCGCGGTGCAACTGCTTCAGCGTCTTGCGGATCGCGCCCGCCTGTTCGCGCATCCGCGCATCCTTGAGGATCGCGCGCATCGTGTTCAGCGTCGCCATGCAGGTGGTGGGCGAAACGATCCAGACCCGCGCCTCGAACCCCTCGCGGACAAGTTCGGGAAAATTGGCGTGCAGTTCGGCATAGACCGCCTCGGAGGGCAGGAACATCAGCGCGCCATCGGCGGTTTCGCCCTCTAGGATGTATTTCTCGGAAATCGCCCGGATATGCGCCCGGACCGAGACGCGCAATTGCTTCGCCGCTTCGTTCAGTTCCCACTGGGTTTCCGCCCGCCGCAGCGCCTCATAGGCTTCCAGCGGGAATTTCGAATCGATCACGATGGGACCGGGCGGGTTGGGCAGGTGGATCAGGCAATCCGCCCGCTTGCCGTTCGACAGCGTGACCTGCATCCCGTAACTGTCCTTCGGCAGCGCCTTGCCGACGATGTCGTGCAACTGGATCTCGCCGAATGCGCCGCGGGTCTGCTTGTTCGACAGGATGTCCTGCAAGGACAGCACATCGCCGGACAGCTTTTCGATATTGGCCTGCGCCTTGTCGATCGTCACCAGCCGCTGCTGCAATTCCCCCAGGGAATGCGCCGTCCGCCGCGAGGCGCCTTCGAGGTTCTGGTTCATCTGCTCGGTGACCTGCGACAGCCGCGCCTCCATCAGCCGCAGCATGTTGGCCTGGCTCGCCGCCTGCGCCTCCGAGACATGGGTCAGACCGCCCGCCAGCCGGTGCTGGCCTTCGCCCAATGCCTCCACCCGGCGGGTCAACTGGTCCATCTGATAGATCAGGGGTTCCGCCAGCGCCGCCGACTGCCCGGCCCGGCGCACAGCAAGGATCAGAAGCGTGACGACCAGGATCACCAGCGCCGCAATGCCCCCCGCGCCGATCACCGCCGGATCGTCCCAGCCATAGGTCCGCCCGCCGATCACGATATCCTTGCCGATCTGGATCATCGCCGCCCGAACAGCCTTTCGATATCGGCCAGCCGCAATTCCACATAGGTCGGCCGGCCGTGGTTGCATTGCCCGGAATGGGGCGTCGCCTCCATCTCGCGCAGGAGCGCGTTCATCTCGTCCACCCGCATCCGCCGCCCCGAGCGGATCGAGCCATGACAGGCGACGCGGCTGAGGATCGCCTCGATCCGGGCTTGCAGGGTCTGGCTGTCGCCCAGATCGGCCAGTTCGTCCAGGATGTCGCGGATCAGCGCGCCCGCATTCACCTCGCCCAGCAGGGCCGGGGTTTCGCGCACCGCCACCGCGCCGGGGCCGAAGGGCTCGACGCTCAGGCCAAGCCGGGCCAGCGTGGCGGCATGGTCGATCAGCCGCGCGGCATCGTCTTCGGACAATTGGACGATCTCGGGGATCAGCAGCGCCTGTGCCGCGATGCCGGTCTCGGCCATCTGGCGTTTCAGCCGCTCATAGACCAGCCGTTCATGCGCGGCATGCTGATCGACGATGACAAACCCGGTTTCGGTCTGGGCGATGATGTAATTCTCGTGGAGCTGTGCCCGCGCAGCCCCCAGCGGCAGGGCTTCGGCTTCGGGCGCAGGCTCGGTCGCCTCGAACCGGGCCGAGGGTTCGGCCAGACCGGGCGAGAGCGGCGCGGGCGCCTGTGCGGCAAAGGCCGCAGCAATCGCGCGGGGGCCGGGGCGGTCCATCTGATAGGGGCGCGGGGCCACCGGTTCGGGCCGCAGCGCGCCCAGCGTTGCCCCCGCAACCGTGCTGGAGGCGCGGTGCCCGGCCTCGGCCAGCGCATGGCGCAGGGCGGACACGATCAACCCCCGCACCAGCCCCGGCTCGCGAAAACGTACCTCGGCCTTGGCGGGGTGGACGTTCACATCGACGAAGGTCGGATCGCATTCGACGAACAGCGCCGCCGCGGGGTGACGATCACGCGACAGGAAATCGGCATAGGCGGCCCGCAGCGCGCCGATCAGCAGCTTGTCCCGCACCGGGCGGCCATTGACGAACAGGTATTGCGCCACGGCCGCCCCACGCGAATAGGTCGGCAGCGCGGCATAGCCCAGCAGCGATACGCCCTCGCGCCGGGCGTCAATGCGCAGCGCGTTCTCGGCGAAATCGGCCCCCAGCACACGCGCCAGCCGCCCGCGCATCGCGTCGAACAGATCGCCCGTCTCGGCATCGGCGCGAAAGATCACGCGCCCCTCGCCCCCGTCCGAGACATCGCGCAGGGTGAACGCCACAAAGGGTTCGGCCATGGCCAGCCGCCGGATCACATCGGCAATCGCCTGCCCCTCGGCGCGGTCGGAACGCAGGAATTTCAGCCGGGCAGGGGTGGCAAAGAACAGGTCGTGCAACTCGACCACCGTGCCGCGGGTCAGGGCGGCGGGCGTGACCGGCCCCATCCGTCCGCCCGAAACGGCGATCCGCGCGGCCGCCTCGCCCGGCGCGCGGCTGGTGATGGTCAGCCGCCCGACCGCCCCCAGCGAGGGCAGCGCCTCGCCGCGAAAGCCGAAGCTTGCGATGTTCAGCAGGTCCGAGCCGTCGATCTTGGAGGTCGCATGCCGGGCCAGCGCCAGCGGCAGATCGCCCGCGCGGATGCCGTGGCCGTCATCGGTGACGCGGATCAGGCTCTTGCCGCCATGGGCAACCGCCACCTCGATCCGCCGCGCGCCCGCGTCCAGCGCGTTCTCGAGCAGTTCCTTGACCGCCGAGGCCGGGCGTTCGACCACCTCGCCCGCCGCGATACGGTTGACCGCGGCCTCGTCAAGCTGGCGTATCCGCGGCAGGTTGGCGCTTATATTGGGGTTGGGCGAGTTCATCCCACAAGGGTTAGCACGACCACCCCGATTCTGCCACAGGGATCAGTTGGTCGTCTCAAGCCCCTCGGGCTGTCCCGCCACAACGAAATGCAGCCTGTCCGGTTGCAGCAACTCGCCCGCCACACGCCGCACATCCTCCAGCGTCAACGCCATGATCCTGTCGTTGCGGCTGTTGACATAGTCGATGCCCAGCCCCTCCATCTGCATGCCGACAAGAATGCGCGCGATGGGCGCATTGCCGTCAAAGCGCAGCGGATAGGCCCCGGTGAGATAGGTCTTGATGTCATCAAGCTCCTGCTCGGTCAGGCCGTCCGTGGCCATCTTCGCCCACTCGTCCCGGATCACCGAAATCGCCTCGGCAATTCTGTCGTTGGCGGATGCCACCTGCCCCAGCACGAGCGCGGCGGAATCCATCGGGTAGAGATAGGAATATACGCCATAGGTCAGCCCGCGCTTGCCGCGAACCTCCTTCATCAGGCGCGATTCGAAGCCGCCCGCACCCAGAACTTCGTTCATTACGAAGGCGGCAAAAAAATCTGGATGGTCGCGTTCCATCCCCTCATGCCCGAATACCGCGACCGATTGCGGCGTGTCGAATGGTACGACGGTCAGCCCGCCAGAAAGCAGGTATTCCGCCGTTTCGGGCATCGGTGCGCCGGTCTCGGGCAACCCGTCGAACAGCGCGTCAAGGAGAACGCCCAGTTCCTCTGCGGTGATATCGCCGGCGGCGGCAACATAGATGCGGTCGCGCGCGATGCTGCGGGAATACGCCTCGATCAGATCTTCGCGGGTCAGGGCTGCAACGCTTTCCTCGGTCCCGTCGATCGAACTGCCATAGGGATGATCGCCAAAGGCCAGCCGGTCAAAGGTGCGCGAAGCGATGGTCGCCGGATCCTGCGCATCGGAACGGATCGAGGCGAGCACCTGCCCCCGCACCCGCTCTACCGCGTCGGCATCGAATCTCGGGGCGTGCAGCGCCTGACGCAGCAGCGCAACAGCATGGTCGCGGGTCTCTGTCAGCATCCGGGCCGAGACCGACAGCGAGTCGCTGCCCGCGCTGAACCGGAACGAGGCCGCAAGCGCGTCGCGGGCCCGCACGAAGGCACGCGCATCCATCTCGCCCGCGCCCTCCTCAAGCAGTGCGGTCATCAGGTTGACCGCCCCGCGCTTGCCCGGCGCATCCAGACTGGTGCCGCCGCGGAACCGGATTTCCAGCGCGACGAAGGGGATATCGTGGCTTTCGACCAGCCATGCGCCGATCCCGCCGGGCGAGGTGACTTCGCGGATCTCGATGGCGGCGCGGGCAGGCAGCGCCAGCCACAGCACCAGACCGGCAAGCGCGAAAAGACGGATCATGCTCATTGGCTTACCTCGCTGCGGCTTTCGGCCGGGCGTTCCAGCCAGCCGGTCACCGCATTGTCGCGGTTCAGGACCGCGCGGGCGGCGGCCATCACATCCTCGGGCGTCACCGCCTGAAGGATCGCAGGCCAGTCCTGCACATCCTGCACCGTCAGCCCCGAGGCCAGCGCCGCCCCATAGCGCCGCGCGCGGCCCTGAACGCTGTCCAGCGCATAGATCTCGGCCGCCCGCGTGCGCATCTTGAGCGTTTCGAACAGGGTGGGATCGATGCCTTCCTCCAGGAACTCGGCCAGCGCGGCATCCAATGCCGCCTCGGCCTCGGCCAGCGTGACACCCGGCGCGGGCACCACGACCAGACCGAAGGTCGTCGCGTCCAGCGACAGCCCGTCATAGAAGGCCGAACTGTGGATCGCGGTCTGCGTGTCGAATTGCAGCTTGTCGCCCAGAACCGAATTCGCCCCCTCGCCGCCCAGTATCTCGGCCAGATAGGTCAGGGCAGCGGCGGTTTCCTGTGCGCCGGGGTCGCGTTCGGGCGCCAGATAGGTACGCAGAACATAGGGCTGGCCCACGCGCGGATCGGCAAAGGTCAGGCGCCGCTCGGCCCGTTGCGGCGGTTCCTGCGGGCGGATGCGCTCGGGCAGGGCCTCGGAAGGGGCGAGCGTGCCGTAATGTTCCTCGGCCAGCGCGCGCACCGCGTCCACCGTCACATCGCCCGCCACCACGAGGATCGCGTTGTTCGGCGCGTAGTAGGTTTCGTAGAAGTCCAGCGCATCGGCCTTGGTCAGCCCCTCGATCTCGTGGCGCCAGCCGATGATGGGGATGCCATAGGGGTGGTTCTGGAACTGCGCGGCGCGGCGCTGTTCGGAAAACAGTGCGCCGGGGTCGTTCTCGGTGCGCTGGTTGCGTTCCTCAAGGATCACGTCGCGCTCGGTCAGCACATCCTCTGCGGCAAGGCGCAGATTGGCCATGCGGTCGGACTCGATCTGCATCATCAGGCCCAGCCGGTCGGCCGCGACGCGCTGGAAATAGGCGGTGTAATCCCACGAGGTAAAGGCGTTGTCGGACCCGCCATTGGCCTGCACGATGGCCGAGAATTCGCCGGGGGCCAGCGTCTCGGTGCCCTTGAACATCAGGTGTTCCAGAAAATGCGCGATGCCGGACTTGCCGGGCGGTTCGTCGGCGGCACCAACGCGATACCAGACCATCTGCACGACCACCGGGGCGCGATGATCCTCGATCACCACGACCTCAAGGCCATTGTCCAGGGTAAAGGATGCCACAGTCTCGGCCCGCAGCGGCAGGGCCGTCAGCAGAAGCGCCACAAACGCCAGTCGGATCGCGTGCATCGGGTCCAGTCCTTGCGCGAAAGGTTCCGCTCAAGCTACGCGGAGCGCCGGCTTTTTCAAGCACGCGGCACGGAGTTGTGAGCCGCTAGGGCGTCACGCCTTCGGGCGGGGCGCCCACGTTGCGCGCGCCTGCGGCCCGCCAGCGTTCCAGTTCGGCATGCTGGTCAAGCGATTGCTTGCGATACGCCTTGTAATAGACGTTGACGTTGAACCAGCGCTCCAGAAGCCGCCCGTCATTCTGGCGGCGGTATTCCAGATCCTCGGCGGCCAGCGTCTGGCGGATCGTGGGGCTGACGCCAAAGCGCGTGGCATGCGCCATCAGACCCGCATCGCCCGGCACGGCGCGCGCCGCGTTGCCGCCCAGCGCCGCGATCGCGTCGGCCTCGGGCGTGGGATCGGTGCGCGACGGCCCGCCCGGGGTCGGCAGCGGAAGCTGGGCAAAGTCCTGCGGCATTTCCAAGGGCTTGCCGGGCAGGATCGCGAATTCGTCCGGGCCGCGGTTCGGCTTGCGCAGGTTCATCAGTTCGGGCGTCTTGTCACGGCTGCACGCCGCAAGCGTTGCGGCCATCAGCACCCCAAGAACCACCATGCGCGCGGATCGCATACGCCTGTCCCTCCGTCCGGTCCCGCCCTCTTTAGCGCAAGGCTCGGGCGGCGTCACGGGGTCTTGTCGCGGCCAGTAAAGACCACAAGTCCCAGGGCCCCCGCGAAGATCGCGATATCGGCGACGTTGAATGCATAGGGATTTTCGATCCCGCAGCAGGACATGTTCAGGAAGTCCGCGACCGCGCCATAGACCAGCCTGTCGACCACATTGCCCAGCGCGCCGCCCACCAGCAACCCGCCCGAAACCAGCGCGACGGGCCGCTGCGGCCCGCGCGCCAGCCAAAGTGTCACCCCCGCCGAGATCGCCAGCGCCACGCCGATCAGCAGCCAGCGGCCAAGATCGCCGTCATTCGACAGAAGCCCGAAATTCATCCCGCGATTCCACGCCATCCGAAGGTTCAGATAGGGCGGAACCACGTCGATGCGCAGCCGCTCGGCCAGGCCCAGAACCTGCACGACATAGAGTTTGGTCGCCTGGTCCAGCGCGAAGACCAGCGCCGTGATGATGGCAAGCAGGCGCATCGCGTCAGTGCAGGAAGTGGCGCATGCCGGTAAAGACCATCGCCAGCCCTGCCTCGTCCGCGGCTGCGATCACCTCGTCATCGCGCATCGACCCGCCGGGCTGGATCACGGCCGTCGCCCCCGCCTCGGCCGCGGTCAACAGACCGTCGGCGAAGGGGAAGAAGGCGTCCGACGCGACAACCGATCCGTGCGTCAGCGGGGCGGCAAGGCCAAGCACCTCGGCCATGTCCTGCGCCTTGCGCGCGGCGATGCGGGTGCTGTCCACCCGGCTCATCTGGCCCGCACCGACGCCCACGGTCGCGCCGTCCCTTACATAGACGATGGCGTTCGACTTCACATGCTTGGCGACCGTCCAGGCGAACAGCATGTCGGCGATCTCGGCCTCGGACGGCGGGCGTTTCGTCACCACCTTCAGATCCGCGCGGGAAAGCCGGCCATTGTCGCGGTCCTGCACCAGAAACCCGCCCGAAACCTGCCGGAATGCCAGCCCCGGCGCGGCCGGGTTCGCAAGACCCCCGGTGGTCAGCAGGCGCAGGTTCTTCCTGGCGGCAAATATCTCCTTGGCCGCATCGTCGGCGGCAGGCGCGATCACGACCTCGGTGAAGATCTCGCAGATCGCCTGTGCGGTCACCGCATCAAGGCGGCTGTTCAGCGCCACGATCCCGCCAAAGGCCGAGGTCCGGTCGCAGTCAAAGGCGCGGCGATAGGCGTCTTCCAGCGTCGCGCCACGGGCCACGCCGCACGGGTTGGCGTGCTTGATGATCGCGCAGGCCGGGCCATCGGCGGGCAGGAACTCGCTGACCAGTTCGAACGCCGCATCGGTGTCGTTGATGTTGTTGTAGCTCAGTTCCTTGCCCTGCCACTGGGTCGCTGTGGCCACGCCCGGCCGGTCCGAGCCGTCGACATAGAAGGCCGCGCGCTGATGCGGGTTCTCGCCGTAGCGCAGCGTCTGGGCCAGCGTCCCGGCAAAGGCGCGGCGCCGCGGCGCCGTCTTGCCCAGCGCGCCCGCCATCCAGCCGGACACCGCCGCATCATAGGCCGCCGTCCGCGCATAGGCCCGCTGCGCCAGCGCCTGCCGAAAGGCCAGCGTCGTCGCCCCGCCATTGGCCTCAAGCTCGGCCAGCAGGGGGGCGTAATCCTCGGTATCCACGACCACGTTGACAAAGGCATGGTTCTTTGCCGCCGCCCGGATCATCGCCGGGCCGCCGATGTCGATATTCTCGATACACTCGGCATAATCGCCGCCCGCGGCCACGGTTTCCTCGAACGGGTAGAGATTGACCACCAGAAGGTCGATCGCGCCGATCCCGTGGCTTTCCATCGCGGCGACATGGGCAGGGTTGTCGCGCAGCGCCAGAAGCCCGCCATGCACCATCGGGTGCAGCGTCTTGACCCGGCCATCCATCATCTCGGGGAAACCGGTCACGTCGGCAACGTCGATCACCCCCAGCCCCGCCTCGCGCAGGCTGCGCGCCGTGCCGCCGGTGGACAGCAGTTCCACCCCCCGCGCGGCCAGCGCCCGGCCAAGCTCGACAAGGCCCGCCTTGTCGGAAACGGAAATCAGCGCGCGGCGCAGGGGCACCAGATCGGTCATGGTCTATCCTTCGTGGTCAGGTCGGTCCCGCCGCGCCCATGGCAGCACCCAGTCCTGCTCTGCCTCGTCCTCTTGCCCGAGGTCGCGCGGAGCGGGCGCGGTGCTGCCATCCTGGGCCTTGGCCAGGGTCCATGTGATGAGGCTCGCATAATCCATCACGCGGGCAGAGAGAACGATTTGTTTCGTCGCGCGCGGCCCGGCGCGGCCCTTTTCCAGATAGACGCTGGGCACAAGCTGCAACTCGGCCGCCCCATCATGGCGGAACACCCAGATCTCGCCGCTTTTCGGGGCCAGCGACACCGCCGCGCCGCCCATGTCGATCTCGACATCGACATCGGGATGGATGTGGAACCGGATATCGAAGGCGATGCCCTCGCCGCCGCTGCGGCCCATCATGCGGTCGAAGGCCGCGCGCTCGGCATCGGTAAAGGCCGCCAGCGTATCCTCGCCCGACAGCGCCCGCCCGTCATAGGCCAGCATCAGCTGGCGCACATGGGTCAGCCCGTGGGTCGGCCCGTAGCCGTCATGCCAGACGGTCAGGTTGTGAACGGTGGTCCCGCTTTCGGCGCGGAACTCGACGGTCCTGGGTATCTCGGCCAGGGGGGCCGGGCTGCCGCCCCGGACCCCCGGCGCAAGGCGCGAGGACGAAAAGCCCCGGACCCCCAGCGTCGAATGCGAGGCCGTCGCCCGCCCGGCCCGGCGCCACTCGGCCCCCAGATCGGCGCCCGAACCGCAATTGACGATCACCGGCCGACGGCCCGAGGTCAGTTCGAACCCCAGCGTCGAGGCATGCGCCCCTGCCGTGACGGGCGGCGGGGCGGCGTCCACGATCACCGTGGTCCGTCCCGCGGACAGCCGTGCATAGCCCATCGCCAGCCCGCGCACCGGGCGCGGCTTGACGCCTGCCTCGGCCAGCGCCTGGTCAAGCCGCCCCTCGGCCCCGCGCCCGCCACCATGAAACCGCGCCAGCCCGCCATCGGCATGGCGCAGCGCCCGAAGCGTCGGCGCAATGCGGGCGATCGCGCCGCGATGGCCGGGCAGAGGTTCGCGCCCGGCAGCGGTCAGCGCGGCCGCGGCCCAGGTCAGCAGCGTAAAGACCTCGAGCAATTCCTCGGGATTGCGCGAGGCAAGCCCCCCGCCCTCGCCGATCTCGCGGTCGCATTCCCGTTCCAGCGCCTTCAGCGCCGGGGCAAGCTGCCCCTCCATCCCCTTCAGCGATAGACCGGCATAGACCAGCCCGGTCAGCGCCTCGAACCGCGGCAGGCCGGGATCGGCGCTTTTCCAGCGGCGGGCAACGAACCGCGTCTGCTGGGCAAGGGACCGGAACACGGCCCCTGACCGGGCCGGGTCCAGCCCGTTCAGCAGCATCAGCGCGTGGTGCAGCCAGCGGATCAGCCGCCGCCCGGCCAGATCGGGCGCCCAGCCCGGCCCACGCCCGCGCCCGAACCGGTCGATCCAGGCAAGCGTCCAGTCCTGCGCCCGCCTGCGCGCCGTCCCGTCGCCCGCGGCGGCCAGATCGTCAAGCCAGGCAAAGCCATGCACATCCTCGGCAAAGCGCGCCGAGGGCATGGCAATATCCCAGATCGGGGTGTCGGGCGCCTCGACCAGACCGCCCGCGAACAGGAACGTGCCCGCGCAAAGCTGCCGCCCGCGCGCGAAACTGCCGATCGAGCGCGGCTCGGGTTGCAACGCGATACCCGCCGCCGCGCGCGACAGCGCACACAGCCGCGCCTGAAGGTGGTTCATCGTCGCGCCGCGCCGCCGGGGCGGGGGATCGCTTTTCAGGGCGTCTGCCATCGGTTGGGGTCTGCTCTTGGGCCTTGGGCCTGCGGCGGGACAATACCGGCGGGCGCCTGCGCTGTCACCGGCGAAAACCCTCTCAGCCGGTCCGGACAAGACAGGCGATATAGAACCCGTCCATCCCGCCGCGCTCGGCCCAGAAATCGGGGCGCAATCGCAGCGCGCCATGGGCGGTGCGCCAGTTGGGCTCGATCCAGGGCGCCTCGGGCGCGCGGGCGGCGATCGCGGGGTGACGCGCCAGCGCGGCCTCGATCTGCGCCTCGCCTTCCTCGGGCAGAAGCGAGCAGGTGCAGAAGACCAGCCGCCCGCCCGGTGCAAGCATGGACAGCGCCCGGTCGATCATCTGTGCCTGCATCGCGAACAACGGCTTGATCGCGGCGGCATCCTTGGCAAAGGGCAGGTCGGGGTGGCGGCGGATCGTGCCGGTGGCCGAACAGGGCGCATCCAGCAGGATCGCCTGGGCGGGGGCGGGCGGGGTCCAGTCCAGCAGATCGGCGGTCACAAGCTCGGCCGCCAGCCCGGTGCGTGCCAGGTTCTCGGCCACCCGCGCCATCCGCGCCGCGGAAACGTCCACCGCCGTCACCTGGGCCCCCGCAGCGGCCAGTTGCAGCGTCTTGCCCCCCGGCGCGGCGCACAGGTCGAAGACCCGTTCCCCGGGACGCGGGGCGAGGATCCTGGCAGGCAGCGCCGCGGCAGCATCCTGCACCCACCATGCGCCGGTCGCGTAACCGGGCAGGGCCGAAACCTGCCCCGGCGTGGCCAGCCGCACCGACCCGGTGGGCAGCGCGACGCCCCCCGTCAGCCCGGCCAGCGCGGCCGCATCGCCATCCTTCGGCGTCAGATCGAGCGGCGCACCCGCGGTATGCGCCGCCTCGATCCCGGTGACGGCGGCGCGGCCCCAGGCACTGTCCAGACGCCCGCGCAGCCAGCCGGGCAGGCGTTGCGGCGGCAGCGCCTGCCATTCGGCACGCGGGGTATCGGCCAGCTTGCGCAGCACCGCATTGACCAGCCCCGCCATCGCCTGCGTGCGCTGCCCGGACCGCGCAAGCGTCACCGCGGCATTGACCGCGCCATGCGGGGCGGCGCCCTCCTCCAGCATCTCGACAATGGCCAGCCGCAGGATCGCACGCAGCGCGGGGGGCGGCGGCTTGCGCAGATGCGGTTTCAGCAAGCTGTCGGCACGCTCCAGATGGCGCAGCGTGGCGCTTGCAAGCCGCTGCGCGCGCGCCCGGTCCGACGGACCCAGCGCGCCAAGCGGCCCCTCGGGCCCGGCCAGTTCGGCCAGGGTGCGGTGCTCGTCCAGAACCCCGGCCAGAAGCTGCAAGGCCGCGCGCCGCGCGCTGTCTCCGGTATCGCCCATCGCCCTGGTCCTGCTTGTTCCCTGCCGGGGCCGGGGTATATCACGGGACGCGACCCGGCAAGGAGGCCCCGCAATGACCGACACAGCCCCGAAAGACCTGCCGCCCGCCGCGATCCGCGCCCTGCAAGAGGCCGAAGAGCGGCGCAAGGCGGCCCGCGCGCAGGACATGCCGCGCGAACTGGGTGGCCGCGACGGTCCGGAACCGGTGCGTTATGGGGATTGGGAAAGAAAGGGAATCGCGGTCGATTTTTGAGCGGGCGGCCTACATGGAAACGCCCCGCCGACCGTTCGGGCAGGCGGGGCGCATGTGCCGGGCGCGTGTTTTGCGCCGCTATTCGATCCTCAGATCCGCGTGATCGCCCCTGCCCTTGTCGGCAATGAATCGCACCGTCCGGCCATTGACCAGGACAAGTTGGCAATTCGGGCCCAGATCACGCGCTCCGAACTTGAGATCGCGGCAGAAATACCTGCCATCCCAACGCCAGGCCCCGGTGACGCGCTGCCCGAAGGCCTGACCGCGGATTTCACCGCCGGGCGTCACTGCAAGGTTGATTCCAAGGCGTTTGAGGGTCTTGCCATCCACGAGACTGACGAATCCCGACCGGCTTTCGACCGGGCGAAACCCCTCGGCGGAGGCGGGTGCGGCGGCCAGCATGGCCAGCGCCGCTGAGGCGAGCAAGGTTGCGCGTTTCATCGCGTTTCTCCGGTGTCGTTCTGACTGGCTCGGTGCCGTGACTGTTACGCAGAACTGTTGCCATCGGATGAATCGTCGAGGGCCGGGTTCGGAACCGCTTTCGCCGGGCGGGCAAAAGGGGGCGCTGCCCCCGCCGCCGCTGTCGCGGCGTCTCCCCCGGGATATTTGGAGCCAGAAGAAGACCAGGGGGCAGGGCGCGCCCGGCCTATAGCCCCAGCACGTCCAGCATGTCGTATTCGCCGGGCTTGCGATCCTGCCCCCAGAGGGCTGCGCGCAGCGCGCCGCGGGCAAAGATCGCGCGGTCGGTCGCGACATGGCGCAGCACGATCCGTTCGCCCATCCCCGCAAAGATCACGTCATGTTCGCCCACGATGTCGCCGCCCCGGATCGCGGAAAACCCGATGGCGCCGCGCGCGCGTTCGCCGGTGATGCCATCGCGGCCGCGTTCGGACATCTCGGACAACGCGACGCCGCGCCCCTCGGCCGCGGCCTGGCCCAGCATGAGCGCGGTGCCCGAGGGGGCGTCGACCTTGTGGCGGTGATGCGCCTCGACCACCTCGATGTCGAAATCGGCATCGAGCGCGGCGGCAACCTTGCGGGTCAGTTGCACCAGCAGGTTGACGCCGAGGCTCATGTTGCCGGCCCGCACGATCACGGCATGGCGCGCGGCGGCCTTGATCCGTTGCAGGTGGTCCGGTCCGAAGCCGGTGGTGCCGATCACATGCACGGCGCGGGCCTGGGCGGTCAGGGTGGCGGTGGCGACCGTCGCCTCGGGCGTGGTGAAGTCGATCACGGCCTGGGCGCGCGCAATCGCGGCGATGGCGTCGTCGGTCAAGCACAGGCCGAGCGGCGCGCTGCCCATCGCCTCGCCCATGTCGCGACCGATCCAGGGGTGGCCGGGCCGTTCGACGCAGCCGACGAGGCGGGCCTTGTCGCTTTGCAGAACGGTCTGGGCCAGCATCTGGCCCATCCGGCCCGACGCGCCCATGATCACGATGCCCGGCAGGTCCGCCATTTCGCCCTCCATGCGTCTTTGCGCCGGTTTAGCCGGTTCGCGCCCGCTTGGCAAAGTGCCTGCCATCGCCTAGATCGGTGCCATGTCACGATCCTCCGCCCCCTCGCAACGGCAGCTTCGCGTCGGCGAACTGATCCGCCGCACGCTGTCCGAAGTTCTGGCGCGCGGCGACGTGCACGATCCCGAACTGAACGCCATGTCGATCACGGTGGGCGAGGTGCGCACCTCGCCCGATCTGAAGGTTGCCACCGCCTTCGTGCTGCCGCTGGGCGGGCGCGGTGCCGAGCTGGCGCTGGCCGCCCTGCGGCGCAACCGCAGCGAGTTGCGGCGGCTGGTGGCGCGCAGGCTGGAGCTGAAATTCGCCCCCGAACTTCGCTTTGCCCTGGACGAGACCTTTGACCGGATGGACGAGACGCGGCGGCTGCTGGCGCAGGACATCGTGCGCCGCGATACCGCCGCGCCCGAATCCGATGAGGATTAGGGCGGCCGCTGTCCTGCTGGCCCTGCTGCTGCCCGGGATGGCGCAGGCGTTTTGCGAACGCATCAGCCATGAAAGTCGCGGCTACGTCGTCTGCACCGCCGATCCGGCCGAGACCGAGTTGCGGCTGTTCCGGCTGGGGCCGGATGGGGCGGTTCTGGGCAGTTTCGTCCGGGTCGAGCGGTTGCTGGCGACCGAGGGCAAGACGCTGGGTTTTGCGATGAACGGGGGGATGTATCACCCCGACCGGAGCCCCGTCGGCCTCTATGTCGAGAATGGCGAGGAACTGGCGCCTGCGGTGGCCAGCGCGGGGCCGGGCAATTTCGGGATGCTGCCGAACGGGATCCTGTGTCTGGGCGATGGTGTCGCGCGGGTGATCGAGACGCGCGCCTATCTGGCCGATCCGCCCGAGTGCCGCTTTGCCACGCAATCGGGGCCGATGCTGGTGATCGGGGGCAAGCTGCATCCGCGGTTTCTGGTCGACAGCGACTCGCGCTTCGTGCGCAACGGGGTCGGCGTCACGCAGGACGGGCTGGCGGTCTTTGCGATTTCCGACCGGCCGGTGACGTTCCATGAATTCGGGCGGCTGTTTCGCGATGTGCTGGGCACGCCGAATGCGCTGTATCTCGACGGCAAGATCTCGCGGCTGCATGCGCCGGGGCTGGGGCGGGCGGATATCGGCCTGCCGATGGGGCCGATCATCGGCGCCGTGGTGGATGCCAACCGCTGACGCGGCGCGTTGACGGCGCGCGCGGGCTTCGCTAGCAGGCGGGTCTTGCAACATTTCGGGAGCGACGGGCTTGGGACGCAGCCGCAAGGGACGCGACATTTCGGGCTGGCTGGTGGTGGACAAGCCTGCCGGGATCACCTCGAACGCGGTGGTGAACAAGGTGCGCTGGGCCTTCGGCGCCAAGAAGGCGGGTCATGCGGGCACGCTGGACCCGGCGGCAACCGGCGTTCTGGCCGTGGCGCTGGGCGAGGCGACCAAGACGGTGCCCTATATAACCGATGCGCTGAAAGCCTATCGCTTCACCGTGCGGTTCGGGATCGCGACCAATACCGACGATGCCGAGGGCGAGGTGATCGCAACCTCGGACGAGCGGCCCACGGATGCCGAGATCCGCTCGGCCCTGACGGGCTTTGTCGGCGATATCGCGCAGGTGCCGCCGCAATTCTCGGCCGTCAAGATCGACGGCGAGCGCGCCTATGCGCTGGCCCGCGCGGGCGAGGAGGTCGAGATCGCGCCCCGCCCGCTTTATGTCGAAAGCCTGGACATGGTCGAGCGGCCCGATGCCGATCATGTCGTTCTGGAAATGATCTGCGGCAAGGGCGGCTATGTCCGGTCCATCGCGCGCGATCTGGGGCAGTTGCTGGGCTGCCTGGGTCATGTGACCGCGTTGCGGCGGGTCTGGTCTGGACCCTTCGACGCCGAGGACGGGATCAGCATGGAGCTGATCGAATCGCTGGCGAAGACCCCCGCGCTGGACGAGCATTTGCGCCCGCTGGAGGACGGGCTGGCCGACCTGCCCGAACTGCGCACCACGGCCGAGGGGGCTGCGCGGCTGCGCAACGGCAATCCCGGGATCGTGCTGACCTCCGAGGCGGAGTATGGCGACGAGGCCTGGGCCTCGCTCGACGGGCAGGCGGTTGCGGTCGGGATCTACAAGGCGGGGGAATTGCACCCGCACCGGGTCTTTCTGGACTGAGCCGGGCGGCCTAGATCGGCCGGCCGGTCATCAGCCGGGGCAGGTCGCCGGTCAGCCCGGCGGCCTCGCGGATGAAGCGGCGGCGCAGGGCGGGCAGCGCATTGACCGCGCCCATGCCCAGATCGCGGCCCAGCCGCAGGATCGGGTTGTCGTTGGAAAACAGCTTGTTCACCGCATCCGTGCCGACCGCCATCAGGGTCGTGTCGAAGCGCCGCCAGGTCTGGTAGCGTTCCAGAACGTCGATGGCGCCGATCTCCTCGCCGCGCCGTTTGGCCTCGACCAGCACCTGGGCCAGCGCGCCCACGTCGCGCAGGCCAAGGTTCAGACCCTGCCCCGCGATCGGATGCACGCCATGCGCGGCATCGCCCAGCAGCGCGATGCGCGGCGCGACATAGGCATTGGCCAGCGTCAGGTTCAGCGGATAGCTGAAACGCTCGCCCGCGAGCGTGATCTGGCCCAGGAAATCGCCGAATGCGGGGCGCAGCGCGGCCAGATAGCCCGCATCGTCCAGCGCCTGGATCGCGGCGGCGTTGGCATGCGTCTCGCTCCAGACGATGGAACAGCGGTTGCCGGGCAAGGGCAGGATCGCCAGCGGGCCGGAGGGCATGAAGAACTGATGCGCGGCCCCGTTATGGGGCAATTCATGCGCGATGGCGCAGACCAGCGCGGTCTGGCCGTAATCCCAACCGGTGCGCCGGATGCCTGCCCGTTCCGCGGTGCCCGACCGCCGCCCGTCGCAGCCGACCAGCACAAGCCCGCGCAGGCTGCGGCCCGAGGCCAGCGTGACGGTAACGCCGGTCGCGTCGGGGGTCTGGGCGATCACCGTCTCGCCGGAAATCGTGGTGATGCGCGGATCGGCTGCCATCGCGTCAAGGAAGGCGCGGCGCAGGTAGCGGTCTTCGAGCATGTAGCCCATCGGGCCTTCCTCGATCTCGCCATGGTGGAAATCGAGGAAGAAGGGCGCCGGGCCTTCGCCCGCGCGCCCGTCCGAGGCAACGATTTCGAGGATCGGCTGGCTTCGCGCCTGCACCTTGTCCCAGATCCCGATGGCGCGCAGCAGCCGGGTCGAGCCCAGCGCCAGCGCATAGGCGCGGCCGTCGAAACGATCCTCGGCCCGGGCGGCCTTGGGCAGGCTGTCGATCACGGTGACGAACAGCCCGCCCTGGGCCAGTGCAAGCGCCAGCGCGGGGCCGTTCAGCCCGCCGCCGACGATCAGGATATCGGAGTCGCGTTCCATGTCCCGCAATATGGCGGCGCGGGCGGGATTGTCCATAAGAGCCGCGCCCGCTAGCCTTTCGCAGATGACAGGGAGGCGGGCGATGACGGGCAACTGGCGGGGGATGAGCGCGGGCGATCTGGGGCGCGGGATCGGGGCGGGCCGGATCGACCCGGTGGAATTGACCGAAGCCTATCTGGAGGCCATCGCGGCGCATCCCGAGGCGGGCCGCATCTATGCCCGGACGACCGAAACCCGCGCGCGGGCCGAGGCGCGGGCCGCGCGGCACCGGGCAAAGACGGGGCACAGGCTGGGGCTGCTCGACGGCGTGCCGGTCTCGTGGAAGGATCTGTTCGATACGGCGGGCGTGGCGACCGAGGCGGGATCGGCGCTGCTGGCGGGCCGGGTGCCGGGGCGCGATGCCGAGGTGCTGGCCAATGCGAGTGCCGCGGGGCTGGTCTGTCTGGGCAAGACGCATATGACGGAACTGGCCTTTTCGGGGCTGGGGCTGAACCCGGTGACGGCGACGCCGCCGAACGTGCATGATGCGGGCGCCGCGCCGGGGGGCTCGTCCTCGGGGGCGGCGGCGTCGGTGGCGTTCGGGCTGGCGGCTGCCGGGATCGGGTCGGATACCGGCGGCTCGGTCCGGGTGCCGGCGGTGTGGAACGATCTGGTGGGGCTCAAGACCGGGGCGGGGCGGGTGTCGCTGACAGGGGTCGTGCCGCTTTGCCCGCGTTTCGACACGGTGGGGCCGCTGACGCGCACTGTCGAGGATGCGGCGCTGCTGCTGGCGGCGCTGGAGGGCGGCAGACCCGCGGATCTGCGCGGCGCGACGCTGGCGGGCGCGCGGCTGATGGTGCTGGAGACCGCCGCCTTCGACGGGATCCGAGATGCCCCCCTTGCGGGGTTCGAGCAGGCGGTGGAACGGCTGGCGCGGGCCGGGGCGGCGATCACGCGGGGCGCGGTGCCCGAGGTCGCCGAGGCGCTGGCGCTGTCGGGGGTGCTGTTTGCGACCGAAGCCTATGGCACCTGGGGCGCGACCATCGAGGCCGCGCCAGAGAAGATGTATCCCGCGATCCTGAACCGCTTTCGCGGCGGGCGCGATTATTCGGGCGCCGACTATGTCGCCGCCTGGCACAAGCTGGACCGGCTGCGCGCCGCCTATGCCGCCGCGACCGCCGGATTCGACGCGGTACTGGTGCCGACCTGCCCGATCCTGCCGCCCGATGTGGCGGCGCTGATGGCCGACCCGGAGTTCTTTGTCGCCGAGAACCTGATGACGCTGCGCAATACGCGGATCGGCAATCTGATGGGACTGGCGGTGCTGACGCTGCCCAGCGGGGTTCCTGCCACGGGGCTTTCGCTGATGGGGCCGCCGATGTCCGAGGAGCGGCTGTTGCGGCTGGGCGCAGCGGCCGAGGCGGCGCTGGCCTAAATGCCACAACCTCGCCCCGCAAGCCGCGGGGCCGGGGGGCTTTTCTGGACCGGAGGCGTTCCAGCCGGTATGCTTGTCGAAACGGGGTGCGTCAGATGCCCCGATCAGAGGCAGCACAGGCAGACAGGGGTCCATGACCTTTCCCGAGCGGTTTTCGAACCTGCCAGATTACGCGTTTCCGAGGTTGCGGCGTCTGCTGGACGGCCACGCCCCCGGCGGCGCGCCCCTGCACATGACCATCGGCGAGCCGCAGCATGCCTTTCCCGACTGGGTGACGGGCATCATCGCAGACCATGCGCAGGAATTCGGGAAATACCCGCCGAACGAGGGCACGCCGGAATTGCTGGGCGCGATTTCGGACTGGCTGGCGCGGCGCTATGGCGTGACGGTCGATCCGGCAACGCAGATCAGCACGCTGAACGGCACGCGCGAGGGATTGTTCAACGCGGTGCTGGCGCTCTGCCCAGAGGAAAAGCGCAATCAAAGGCCCGCGATCCTGACGCCGAACCCGTTCTATCAGGTCTATGCGGTGGCCGCGCTGGCGGTGGGGGCGGAGCCTGTCTATGTGCCCGCCACGGCCGAAACCGGGTTCCTGCCCGATTACGCCGCGCTGCCGGGTGAATTGCTGGACCGGGTGTCGATCGCCTTTCTCTGTTCGCCCGCGAATCCGCAGGGCGCGGTGGCGGATCGGGGCTATTGGGCGGATCTGATCCGGCTGGCCGAAAAGCATGATTTCCGCATCTTCGCCGATGAATGCTATTCCGAGATCTACCGGGGCAACCCGCCCCCCGGCGCGCTGGACGTGGCCCGCGAGATCGGCGCCGATCCCGAACGGGTGCTGGTGTTTCACTCGCTCTCGAAACGCTCGAACCTGCCGGGGTTGCGGTCTGGATTCTGCGCGGGCGGGGCCGAGAGCCTGGCCCATATCAAGCGGCTGCGCGCCTATGCCGGGGCGCCCCTGCCCCTGCCCTTGCAACGGGTGGCGGAACGGGCCTGGGCGGACGAGGCGCATGTGGCCGAAAGCCTTGCGCAGTACTGGCGCAAATATGCCATCGCGGACGAAATCCTCGGGCCGGTGCCGGGCTATCGCCCGCCCGAAGGCGGGTTCTTCCTGTGGCTGCCGGTCGGCGATGGCGAGGCGGCGGCGCTGAAGCTCTGGCGCGAGACGGGGGTTCGGGTGCTGCCCGGTGCGTATCTGTCGCGCGCGGTGAACGGTGAAAACCCGGGTGCGGGATATGTCCGGGTCGCGATGGTCGCCCCAGAACAAGAAATGCGGCACGGGCTGATGCGGCTGCGTGACTGCCTCTACGGGTAAGGACGGCAAGGCTATGGCTTCGTATCAGATGAAACGGCGTGAACCTCTGCTCGATTCCAATGTCCAGGCCGCGATCGAGCGGCGCGGCAAGGAATTGCTGGGCTTCTCGCTGATCGGCGCCGCGCTGGTCATGGCGCTGATCCTGGGCTCCTACGTCCCCGACGACCCAAGCTGGCTGTCGGCAACGGACGCCCCGGCGGAAAACATGCTGGGCCGGTTCGGCGCCTCGATCGCGGCGCCGCTGCATATCATCGTGGGCTGGGGATCCTGGGGGCTGGTGGCGATTCCGGCGGTCTGGGGGCTGCGCTTTGCGGGCCATTGGGGCGAGGAACGCGCGCTGTCACGGCTGATCTTTGCCCCCGTCGCGGTGGCGCTGGCAGCGGTCTATGCCTCGACCCATGTGCCGCCCGCAAGCTGGACCCACGCCTTCGGCATGGGTGGGCTCTTTGGCGATACGGTACTGGGCGCGATCCTGGGCGTGGCGCCGGTGGACACGGTCGCGGGGCTGCGTGTGGTGGCGGCGCTGGTCTGGATGGCGGCCATCGGCATGGGGCTGTTCGTGGCGGGCGTGGACCGGAACGAGCTGCGCAATTTTGGCCGGTTCCTGCTGTTCGGCCTGATCCTGAGCTATGAGGGGCTGCGCCGGCTGGCCGGGAAATCCGCGCGCGGCGCGCTGACCGCCGGGCTGCGGCTGGGCGAAAGCGTCCAGAATCGCCGCGCCGAGGCGGCCCAGCCCGCCCGCGTCCAGGGCGGCGCGCGGCTTGTCGCCACCCGGGCCCCGGCGGCCGCCGAACCTGCGCGGCCCGGGGGTCTTGGCGGGCTTCTGGCGCGGGTGCCGGTTCTGGGACGGCGGATGGCCGATCCCGAGCTGGAGCTGATCGAGCGCGACCTGCCCGACACGGCGGACGGGATCGGCCCGATTTCCGAGGACCGGATCAAAGCGCGCATCGCCGATGTGATCCGCAACCGCAGCCGCCAGACCGCCCGCCCGGCCTTTCGTGCCGAACCGCCCGTGCGGCGCGATCAGGCGGCGCTGGATGCACTGCCGGTCGAACCGCCGCTGAGCGCGCCGGTCATGGATGCGGCCCTGCCCGATTACGACGAACTGATCGACGAGCCGCGCCGCGTGGTGCAGCACCCTGTCCGCAAGCCCGCGCCGCCCTCGCGCCGCGCCATTGAGGAGGCGCAACCGGCGCTGCAATTCGACGAACCCGGCAGCGGCTATGAACACCCTCCGCTGTCGCTGCTGGCCAGCCCCGACGCGGTGACGCGCCATGTCCTGTCCGACGAGGCGCTGGAGGAAAACGCCCGGATGCTGGAAAACGTGCTGGACGATTACGGCGTCAAGGGCGAGATCGTCAGCGTCCGGCCCGGCCCGGTCGTGACCATGTACGAACTGGAACCCGCGCCGGGGCTGAAGGCCAGCCGCGTGATCGGGCTGGCCGATGACATCGCGCGCAGCATGTCGGCGCTGTCGGCGCGGGTCTCGACCGTGCCCGGGCGCAGCGTGATCGGGATCGAACTGCCCAACGCCCAGCGCGAAAAGGTGGTCCTGCGCGAGATCCTGTCGGCGCGCGCCTTTGGCGACAGCACGATGCGGCTGCCGCTGGCGCTGGGCAAGGATATCGGCGGCGAGCCCGTGGTGGCGAACCTGGCCAAGATGCCCCACCTGCTGATCGCGGGGACCACCGGCTCGGGCAAGTCGGTGGCGATCAACACCATGATCCTGTCGCTGCTCTACAAGCTGACGCCCGACGAATGCCGATTGATCATGATCGACCCCAAGATGCTGGAACTGTCGGTCTATGACGGCATCCCGCATCTGCTTTCGCCCGTCGTCACCGACCCGAAAAAGGCCGTCGTCGCGCTGAAATGGGTCGTGGGCGAGATGGAGGAACGCTATCGCAAGATGTCCAAGATGGGCGTGCGCAACATCGAGGGCTATAATGGCCGCGTCAGCGATGCGCAGACCAAGGGCGAGCTGTTCAAGCGCACCATCCAGACCGGATTCGATGACGAGACCGGCGAACCGGTCTTCGAGACCCAGGAATTCCTGCCCGAGACGCTGCCCTATATCGTGGTGATCGTCGACGAGATGGCCGACCTGATGATGGTGGCGGGCAAGGAGATCGAAGCCTGCATCCAGCGGCTGGCGCAGATGGCGCGCGCGTCCGGGATTCACCTGATCATGGCCACCCAGCGGCCCTCGGTCGATGTCATCACCGGCACGATCAAGGCGAACTTCCCCACAAGGATCAGTTTCCAGGTGACCGGCAAGATCGACAGCCGCACGATCCTGGGCGAACAGGGGGCCGAACAGCTGCTGGGCATGGGCGACATGCTTTACATGGCAGGCGGCGGACGAATCAGCCGGGTTCACGGGCCGTTCGTGTCGGATGAGGAAGTCGAGGAGATCGTCACCTACCTGAAAGGGTTCGGCCCGCCCTCCTATGTCGGCAGCGTGGTCGAGGGGCCGGACGAGGATCGCGAGGGCGAGATCGACATGGTCCTTGGGCTGGGCGGCACTGCCGATGGCGACGACGCGCTTTACGATCAGGCGGTGGCGATCGTGCTGAAGGATCGCAAATGCTCCACCTCCTACATCCAGCGCAAGTTGGCCATCGGCTACAACAAGGCCGCGCGGCTGGTCGAGCAGATGGAGGAACAGGGCGTGGTCACCCCGGCCAACCATGTCGGCAAGCGCGAGATCCTGGTGCCCGAACAGGGCTGAACGGGCGCGCGGGCGGGGGCCGGGCGCCCTCGCCAATTCGTGACGCTTTGGCTGATGCAAAGGCGCATGCAAGCGACTAGATTGCCGCCATGATCAGACGCCTTGCCCTTGGCCTTGCCCTCTGGGCGGCCACCGCCGCCCCCGGACTTGCCGACAAGATTCCCCTGTCGGCACTCTCGGGTTATCTCAACAGCTTCTCGACCGCGCGGGCCGAGTTCACGCAGGTCAACGCCGACGGCTCGATCTCGACCGGGCGGATGCTGCTTCAGCGGCCCGGCCGGGCGCGCTTCGAATACGATCCGCCCAATGGCGGGCTGGTGATCGCGGGCGGCGGGCAGGTGGCGATCTTCGACACCAAGTCGAACCAGCCGCCCGAACAATACCCGCTGCGCCGTACCCCGCTGAACATCATCCTGGAACGCAACGTGGATCTGTCGCGGGCGCGGATGGTGGTGGGCCATGACGGCGACGCGACCACGACACGGGTGATCGCGCAGGATCCCGAGCATCCCGAATACGGCACCATCGCGCTGGTCTTTACCGGCAACCCGGTGGAACTGCGCCAATGGGTCATCACCGACGATACCGGGCAGGCAACCACCGTGATCCTGGGCAAGATGCGGACCGGCGTGCAACTGTCGTCGCGGATGTTCAACATCGTGCAGGAAACCGCCGACCGGATGGGCAACCGGCGCTAGGGTTGTCGTCCTCTGCATTTGAGAGTTTTCGCCCGGGCTAACGCCCGGGCGACCCATGCCGGGGGCGCTGCCCCCGGACCCCCGGGGTATTTCGGCCAAGAAGAAGGGCAGGGTGCGGCCCTGCGGGTGACGTGGCCGCAACGCGGCTGGCGGGTCAGGCGATGAATTCGGCCTGTGTGTAGCCCTGGACGAACAGAAGCGCCGTCAGGTCGCCGTGATTGATGCGAATATCGCATTGGGCGGCGACCGCGGGCTTGGCATGCAGCGCGACACCCGCCCCGGCAAGGCCCAGCATGCCGAGATCGTTCGCGCCGTCGCCCACCGCCATCACCTGGTCGGGCGCGATGCCCAGCCGGGCGGAGATCTCGGTCAGCGCGGCCACCTTGGCCTCGCGCCCCAGGATCGGCTCGGCCACCTTTCCGGTCAGCTTGCCGTCCGCGACCAGCAGCGTGTTCGCGCGGTATTCGTCGAAGCCCAGATCGGCGGCGACGCGCGCGGCGAAGCTGGTGAAGCCGCCCGAGACCAGCACGCAATAGGCGCCGCTGGCCTTCATCGTGGCGATCAGTTCGCGCCCGCCGGGGGTGTGGGTGATGCGGGTGGCCAGCACCTTGCCGATCACCTCGGCGGGCAGGCCGGCCAGCAGGCCCACGCGTTCGCGGAGCGCGCCCTCGAAGTCCAGCTCGCCGTTCATCGCGCGGGCGGTGATCTCGGCCACGCGGGCGCCGACGCCGGCCTCGTCGGCCAGTTCGTCGATGCATTCCTGCCCGATCATGGTCGAATCCATGTCGGCGATCAGCATGCGTTTCCTGCGCCCCTCGGCCGGTTGGGCGATCAGGTCGATGCCGAGGGCCTGCATTTCGGTCCACACCTCCCACAGGTTGGCGGGCAGGGCGGGCACCCCGAACTCGGCCGCGATGCCCGGCGCCAGCCAGCGCAGATCGCCCCCGCCCCAGGCATTGCGCAACGCCTCGACCGCCGCAGGGTCAAGCACCGGGCGGGCGGGATTGGTCAGCAGGGTGACGACATGCATGGGCGGGCTCCGGCCTCACAGGGATCGGGCGTCTTTAAGCACGCCCGCGCGGCAAGGGCCAGAGCAGCGGACGGCGGTTTGTCCCCGATCAAGGACGGCGGCGGCCCGGTTGCGCAGGCTCTCCCCGGAACGCGCCGCAACCGGAGAGCCTCGATGGCGACGCCACGATCCGAAAGCCCGGCACCGGCCGACCTGGGCACCGGTGCCATCCTGCCCTTCCTTGCCATCACCTTCGGCTTGTCCTGGGGCATCCTGGGGCTGTGGATGGCCGCGCCGGGGCCGATGGCCGCCCTCTTCGGCGAGATCTCGGGTTCCAACCCCAGCTTCCTGCTGGCGGTCTACGCCCCGGCCATCGCCGCCCTGGTGCTGGTGCTGGCGCGGGGTGGCCGCGCTGGCCTGGCGCGATTCCTCGGCCGGCTGCTGCTGTGGCGATGCGCCCCGGGCTGGTACCTTGTGCTGCTGGTCGGCATGCCGGCCGCCTTCGTGGCGGGGGCGCTGGTCAAGGGTGCGTCCCTGACCGAGCCGCTGGCGGTCGGGTGGGGGCCACTGCTGGGCCTTGTCGCGCTGCGCAGCCTGACCGGCCCCGTCGAGGAACTCGGCTGGCGCGGGGTTCTGCAACCCCTGCTGCAACGGCACATGGCGCCGCTCTGGGCCGGGCTTGCCGTGGGCACGGTCTGGGGCGTCTGGCACCTGCCGGCCTTCTTCCTGTCGGGCACGCCGCAAAGTGCCTGGGGGTTCCTGCCGTTTCTGGCGGGCTCGGTCGCGGTGGGCGTCATCGTTACCGGGATGGTCAACGCCGCCCGCGGCAGCCTGTTGCTGCCGGTGCTGGCCCATGCCCAGCTGAACAGCCCCCTCTGGCCCGACGCCCAGCCGAACGACACGGTGTTCTTCGTGGCGCTGGCGGCGCTGGTCGTGGCCTTGGACGCGCGCGCGATGTTCACCCGGACGGGCGCCGCGACCGCCGTGATCCCGCCGGTTTCCGATCCGCTACGCTGATGTCGCAAACGGCGGCGAAAGCGGCGCTTGCGCGCGGTTTTCCCCCTTGCGCCAGTGAGGGAACAGGCGTAATGGCGGCGGTGGGACACCCCTCCCCAACGAGGGGCGCTTATCTGGAAGGATAGCATCAATGGTCATCGAGACTCCGGCTGCGCGGCCGGCAAACCCGCGTTTCTCCTCTGGCCCCTGCGCCAAACTCCCCGGTTTTTCCCTCGACATGCTGGCAGACGCGCCCCTGGGGCGGTCGCACCGTGCCGCCATCGGCAAGGCCAGGCTGAAGGCCGCGATCGAGGAGACCCGCGCGATCCTCGGGATCCCCGCCGAGTACCGCATCGGGATCGTGCCCGGCTCGGACACCGGCGCCGTTGAAATGGCGATGTGGTCGCTGCTGGGTGCGCGCGGCGTCGAGATGCTGGCCTGGGAAAGCTTCGGCGCGGGCTGGGTGACGGATGTCGTCAAGCAACTGAAACTGGACGCCACCGTGCGCGAGGCGCCCTATGGCGAGATCGTGGATTTCGCCGAGGTCGATTTCGACAAGGACGTGGTCTTTACCTGGAACGGCACCACCTCGGGCGTGCGCGTGCCGAATGGCGATGCGATCCCGGCAGACCGTCAGGGCCTGACGATCTGCGACGCGACCAGCGCCGCCTTTGCGATGGACCTGCCCTGGGACAAGCTGGATGTGACGACCTTCAGCTGGCAGAAGGTGATGGGCGGCGAGGGTGCGCATGGCATGCTGATCCTGTCCCCGCGCGCGGTCGAGCGGCTGGAAACCTACAAGCCCGCCTGGCCGCTGCCGAAGATCTTTCGCATGACCAAGGGCGGCAAGCTGATCGAGGGCATTTTCGAGGGCGAGACGATCAACACGCCCTCGATGCTGGCGGTCGAGGATTACCTGGTGGCGCTGGCCTGGGGCAAATCCATCGGCGGGCTGCCCGCGCTGATCGCGCGGTCGAACGCGAATTTCGCCGCCGTGCAGTCCTTTGTCGACAGCAAGCCCTGGATCGAGAATCTGGCGGTGGACCCGGCGACGCGGTCGAACACCAGCGTCTGCCTGAAATTCACCGATCCGCGCATCAAGGACGGCGCGGCCTTTGCCAAGGCCATCGCCAAGCGGCTGGAAAAAGAGGGTGTTGCACTGGATATCGGCGCCTATCGCGACGCGCCCGCGGGCCTGCGCATCTGGTGCGGTGCCACCGTGGAAACGGCGGATGTCGCTGCCCTGATGCCCTGGATCGAATGGGCCTTCGAAGCCGAGATCGCCGCGCAGGCCGCCGCTGCCTGAGACGGAATGGTGGGTTTCACCCACCCTACAGACCGCATTGAAGGGTGGGGGCACCCCCCACCCTCTTTCCCCAGACATTCTGCAAAGGACCACGAAAATGGCTCCCAAGGTTCTCGTTTCCGACGCCCTGTCTGAAACCGCTGTCCAGATCTTCCGCGACCACGGGATCGAGGTCGATTTCCGCCCCGAGCTGGGCAAGGACAAGGACGCGCTGATCGCGGCCATCGGCCAGTATGACGGGCTGGCCATCCGCTCTGCCACCAAGGTCACCGAAAAGGTGCTGGAGGCCGCGACCAATCTCAAGGTCGTCGGCCGCGCCGGGATCGGGGTGGACAATGTCGACATTCACGCCGCGTCCAAGAAGGGCGTGATCGTGATGAACACGCCGTTCGGCAACTCGATCACCACCGCCGAGCACGCGATTTCCATGATGATGGCGGTCGCCCGCCAGATCCCCGAGGCCAATGCCTCGACCCATGCCGGGAAATGGGAAAAATCCCGCTTCATGGGCGTGGAACTGACCGCCAAGACGCTGGGTCTGATCGGCTGCGGCAATATCGGCTCGATCGTGGCGGACCGCGCCATCGGGCTGAAGATGAAGGTGCTGGCCTATGACCCGTTCCTGTCCGAGGAACGCGCCGACAAGCTGGGCGTGACCAAGGTCGAGCTGGACGAGCTGCTGCACCGGGCCGATTTCATCACGCTGCATGTGCCGATGACCGAGAAGACGGCGAATATCCTGTCGCGCGAGAACCTTGCCAAGACCAAGAAGGGCGTGCGCATCGTCAACTGCGCCCGCGGCGGGCTGGTCGACGAGGCGGCGCTGGCCGAGATGCTGAAATCGGGCCATGTCGCCGGTGCGGCCTTTGACGTGTTCGCCGAGGAACCGGCCAAGGAAAACGTGCTGTTCAACCTGCCCAACGTGGTCTGCACCCCGCATCTGGGCGCCTCGACCACCGAGGCACAGGAAAACGTGGCGTTGCAGGTGGCCGAGCAGATGGCCGATTACCTGCTGACCGGTGCCGTCACCAACGCGATCAACATGCCGTCCATCACCGCCGAAGAGGCCAAGGTGATGGGTCCGTGGATCGCGCTTGCGGGCCATCTGGGATCGTTCGCGGGGCAGATGACGGACGAGCCGATCAAGGCGATCAACATCCTTTATGACGGCGTTTCCGCGGGCATGAAGACCGAGGCATTGAACTGCGCCGCCATTGCCGGTGTGCTGAAAGAGGCGAACCCCGCGATCAACATGGTCTCGGCGCCCCTCGTCGCCAAGGAACGCGGCATCGCGATGTCGACCACGACGCAGGGCAAGTCGGGCGCCTTTGACGGCTATATCAAGCTGACCGTTGTGACCGAGAAACGCGAACGCTCCATCGCGGGCACCGTGTTCTCGGACGGCAAGCCGCGCTTCATCCAGATCAAGGGCATCAATATCGACGCCGAGATCGGCGAGCACATGCTTTACACCACCAACAAGGACGTGCCCGGCATCATCGGCGCGCTGGGGGCCACGATGGGCGCGCATGGCGTGAACATCGCGAACTTCACCCTTGGCCGCACCGGCCCGGGCGAGAACGCCATCGCGATCCTGTACCTCGACCACCCGATCCCGCATGCGGTGATCGACGAGCTGAAGGCCACCGGCCTGTTCCAGCAGGTCCGCCCGCTGGAATTCGACGTCGGCTGAGCGCAGCCGGTTTGACAAAGGGGGCCCGCCGCGGGATATGCGACGGGCCCTTTTTCCTTTCCCCAAAGGCCCCGACATGCTGCGCAGCTATGCCATCGGCGACATTCACGGCCAGCTTGCCCGGCTGCGGGCAGCCCATGCGCTGATCGCGGCCGACCGGGCGCGGGTGGGGGACGATGCGGCGCCGGTGGTGCATCTGGGCGATTATGTCGATCGCGGCCCCAATTGCCGCGGCGTGCTGGACCATCTGGTGCAGGGGCTTGCGGCGGGTCAGCCGTGGATCCTGTTGCGGGGCAATCACGACCGTTTCATGCAGTATTACCTGCGCCCCGGCTGTCCGCCCGAACCGGCGCGGCCCGATCTGGACTGGCTCGCGCCCAGCGTCGGCGGGCGCGAGACGTTGACCTCCTACGGGGTCGAGACGGGCATGTATCCCGACCGCGCCGCCCTGCACGCGGCCGCGATGCGCGCGGTCCCCGACAGCCACAAGGCGTTGCTGGACGCGCTTCTGCCCTGCTACCGGCGAGGCGATGTGTTCTTCTGCCATGCGGGGATCCGCCCCGGCGTGCCGCTTGCGGATCAGGTCGAGGACGATCTGATCTGGATAAGGGGCGAGTTTCTGGACGATCCGCGCGACCATGGCGTGCTGGTCGTGCATGGCCACACACCCGTTGCCCGCGTCACGCATTACGGCAACCGTGTCGATCTGGACACCGGCGCGGGCTATGGCGGGCCGGTCTCGGCCGTGGTGATCGAGGGGCGCGAGGTTTTCCTGCTGACCCCCGAAGGCCGCGAGCCGGTGACGCCAAAGGGCGCGGCGTGATCATCCGCACGCATCAGAAGGGCGATGCCGCGTCCGAGGCGGTCTATTCCCCCTGCGAATCCTATCGCTACCTCTTGACCCGCATCTGGGATCCGGCCGGGCCGCGGGCGCTGTTCGTGATGCTGAACCCCTCGACCGCGACCGAGGTTCAGAACGATCCCACCGTGGAACGCTGCGAACGCCGCGCCCGGGCGCTGGGCTTCGGCGCGTTCCGGGTGACCAACATCTTTGCGTTCCGCGCCACCGATCCAAGGGTGATGCGCGTCGCCGCCGACCCCATCGGCCCGGCAAACGATGCCGCGATCCGCGACAGCGCGCCCTGGGCCGACCGGATCGTTTGCGCCTGGGGCAGTCATGGCGCGCATCTGGATCGCGGCCGGGCGGTCGAGGCGCTTTTGCGGGCGACGGGGCATCCGCTGTTCCATCTGGGCCTGACCAGGGACGGCCAGCCCAAGCACCCGCTTTACATCGGCTACGCCCAACAGCCCGAACGCTGGACCTGACGGGCGTTCCGGCCTTAGGCTTCGGCCGGGGGGAACGCCATGACATCGGGCCTGCCGGGTTTCGCAAGCGAAATGATCGCCACCAACGGCATCGCGCTGTCGGTGCATCGGGCCGGGCGGGGCGCGCCCCTGATCCTGCTGCATGGCTATCCGCAGAACCACATGTGCTGGCTGAACGTGGCGCCCGCGCTGGCCGAGCGGTTCCATGTGATCGTTCCCGACCTGCGCGGCTATGGCGACAGCGAGGCGCCGCCCGATGACGACGCCCATACCGTCTATTCCAAGCGCGAGATGGCGCGCGACATCACCGGGCTGATGGATTCGCTGGGCCTGCCGCGCGCGCATCTGCTGGGCCATGACCGCGGCGCGCGGGTGGCCTATCGGCTGGCACTGGACGCGCCGGATCGCGTGGACCGGCTGGGCATCATCGAGATCGTGCCGACGGGCGATTTCTGGGCCGTGTGGAATGCCGATCTGGCGCTCGGCGCCTATCACTGGACCTTCCTTGCCCAGCCCGCGCCCTGGCCCGAGCGGATGATCGGCGCCGATCCCGTGGGCTATGTCGAGCACACGCTGGCAAGCTGGACGCTGGCGAAATCGCTGGACGTGTTCCCGCCCGCCGCGCTGACCGCCTATCGCAGGCAGGCCGCCGATCCCGCCCGGATCGCCGCGATGTGCGCCGATTACCGCGCGGGCGCGACAACCGACCGCCGCATCGACGAGGCCGACCGCGCGGCGGGCGCGCGCATCGCGGCGCCCCTGATGTTTCTCTGGGCCGAGACCGGCTTTCCCGCACGCACCGGGCGGCCCGCGGCGATCTGGCGCGCATGGGCGGGGGATGTGCGCGACGCCGCCTGCCGGTCGGGGCATTTTGCAATGGAGGAAAACCCCCAGGCGGTGCTGGACGCCTTCCTGCCCTTCTTTGCCGCCCCGGCCCGCGGCTGATCCGGGGCGACTGCGTTAACCATGACGCGCGAAAGTTGATCGGTCAAAAACCGTTTTATTTCAATTGGCTGCAAATCGCCCATGCGCCGCGATGCCGCCGCAGAGCCGCAACAGGTCGGAAATGGCCGCCGGTGCGTTTACCAGTTAACCGCCCTGCCTTATTCCCGCCACGGTGCCTCGGATAAGCTGTCTCTGGATGACGTCCTCTGCGGTCGGTGCGAACGCGTTTGCGAAGGATGGGATGATGATTACGGTTGCAGCCTTGCTGGGCATCATGATGGCCGGCTCCAGCATCGACTTCAGCGGCGTGCTCGACGATCAGACGGGCGCGGGGGATGACGAGTCCGGCGATGACGAGGCCGAAGGGCTGCGCGCGGAAACCCCGGCCTTCGGCTTCGGTTTCGAGGATTTGCTGACAGGCGCCACCCCGGCCGAGGCATTCGCCCGGACCGAGGCCGATCTTGCGCGCTATCTTGCGGACGAGGCGGCGATCGACGCGATGGCCGAGGACGCGCAGGAGGGCGGGCATTTTGCCGGGTCCAGTCTGGATGACTGGCTGGCGCTGACCGGCGGCGCCCCCACCCTGATCGACGAATATGACGAGGCCGAGGATGCGCTGTTCGTCGTCTATGACGCCGAGGCGCATCCCGATCCGGTGCTGTCGGTCGGGCCTGCGGACACCAGCGCAGCGGATGCGACGATCCTGCTTGACGGGATGCCGCTTGCCATCGTCAGCGGTGGCGCGGGACTTGATCTGTCCATGGTCAGTCTGGTTCCGGAATCGCAGTTTCCCATGGCCCTTGCCGCCGGGTACTGACCTCGCGGGGCTTGGCGCGGCCGGTCCGCTTGGCTAGGCTGGCCTCCCAGCACCCAAGCCGCGGCGAGCCCCGATGCCGGACCCCGTTCCCGATGCCCGAAGCGACAGCGACCTTGCCAGCGAGGTCGCCGCCCTGCGCCGCGAGGTGAAGGCGCTGAACGCGCAGCGCTTCTTTGCGATCAACGGCTCGGTCTGGCGCATCGTTGCGGTGCAATTCCTGCGCGGGCTGGCCATGGGTCTTGGCACGGTGGTCGGCGCGACCGCGCTGGTCTCGGTCATCGCCTATTCGCTCAGCCAGATCAACTTCATCCCGGTGATCGGCGAATGGGCCAGCCAGATCGCCCGCGAGATTCAGGAAAGCGCCGGCCCCTGACACCCGGCCCTTTACAACGCAACGGCGAATCCCCTATACGCGCCCATCCGGCCCGCCCGCGGTCCGGAATTATCCAAAGGGCCCTGCTGGACGACATCCCGGCTTGCGCCGTCAACCCCTGTCAAAGGAGATCCCGATGTCGATCACTGCCGAAGAGAAGACCCGTCTGGTCAAGGAATATGCCACCAAGGAAGGCGACACCGGTTCGCCCGAAGTGCAGGTCGCCATCCTGACCAGCCGGATCGCGACGCTCACCGAGCATTTCAAGACCCACAAGAAGGACAACCACTCGCGCCGTGGCCTTCTGATGATGGTCGCCCAGCGCCGCAAGCTGCTGGACTATGTCAAGGGCAAGGACGAGGCCCGTTATCAGAACCTGATCCAGCGGCTCGGCATCCGCCGCTAGGCGCGCCCTGCAACGCCGGGATCATGAACCGCGCCCCCTGGGGCGCGGTTTTGCTTTCTGTGCCCCTGTCAGGCAGTGACGGCAAGATCCCTGAGCGTGCCATCCAGCGCGAAGGCGGCCGCCAGAACCGGCCCGTCCTCGGCGCCGTCGCGGGCGAATTCAAGCGTCACCGTCGCGTCATTGTCGGTCCAGACCGACCGCAGGTCGAGCGAGGTCCACAGCCGGTCGGCCGGGGTCGCCGAGCTGGTGGCAAGTTCGGGAAACAGGCTGGCAAAGCGCTCGGGCGCGGTGTCGAGCCCGTCCATCAGATGCTGGCGCACGGTGGCCAGGTGCTTGGGCAATGCGTCGAGAAACTCTGCCGCCGCTGCCATCGCCACCCGGTCGCCGAGCGTCGCCAGCATGTCCAGGCCCGCGGGCCGCAACAGGCCCGGCCCCACCGGCAAGGTCGCCTGCCCGTCTTCGAGACGGATGGTTCCAAACGCTCTCGTTTCCATCGGGATATCTCCTCGGGTTCATGGAAAACACGGATGCTGCACCGCAGCTAACGCAAAAGCTGTAACGAAGTGTTAACCCTGACCCCAGATCTTTGCCCGCATACCCGGCTTGCAGGAATCGTGGGTCTGGTGAACAGGACCGGCCGCCAAAAAGGCCGTTAAAAGGCCGTTAACGACTTCGTCCTTTCCAAATGCGCGGTTTTTCCCTATGTGGCGTGCATCTGAGACGTTGCGCCCGGACCCCGGCGCTCGGGATGGATGGACGGGGTCGGCGGCAATGGGGCCGCCATTTCAACGGGAGACCCGGGATACGCCCGGGAGTGCTCCCACACAGGATAGACGTATGTTCAACGTAACGACGAAAAGCATGCAGTGGGGGCAAGAGACCCTCACCCTCGAAACGGGCAAGGTTGCCCGTCAGGCCGATGGTTCGGTCATCGCCACGCTGGGCGAGACCAGCGTGATGGCCAACGTGACCTTCGCCAAGGAGGCGAAGCCGGGCCAGGATTTCTTCCCGCTCACGGTCCATTACCAGGAAAAATACTATGCCGCGGGCAAGGTGCCCGGCGGTTTCTTCAAGCGCGAGGCGCGTCCGACCGAAAAGGAAACGCTGACCGCGCGGCTTATCGACCGGCCGATCCGGCCGCTTTTCGCGCCGGGCTTCCGGAACGAGACGCTGGTGATGTGCACGGTGCTGTCGCACGATCTGGTCAACGATCCCGATGTGGTGGCGATGATCGCCGCCTCGGCCGCGCTGACGATTTCCGGCGTGCCCTTCATGGGGCCGATCGCGGGCTGCCGCGTGGGCTTTGCCAATGGCGAATATGTCCTCAACCCCGATGTCGAGGACATGCAGAACCTGCGCAACAATCCCGATCAGCGGCTGGACCTGGTTGTTGCCGGCACCCGCGACGCGGTGATGATGGTCGAATCCGAAGCCTATGAACTGACCGAGGCCGAGATGCTGGGCGCGGTCAATTTCGCGCATGAGCAGATCAAGCCGGTGATCGACCTGATCGTGGCGCTGGCCGAGGATGCCGCGAAAGAGCCCTTCGACTTCACCCCGCCCGATTATTCGGCGCTTTACGAGGTGGTCAAGGCCGCGGGCGAGACGCAGATGCGTGCCGCCTATGGCATCCTCGACAAGCAGGCCCGCGTCGCCGCCGTGGCCGCCGCGAAAGAGGCGATCAAGGGCACGCTCAGCGACGAGCAACTGGCCGATCCGGCGCTGGATTCCGCGATCAAGAAGCTGGAATCGACGGTGCTGCGCAGCGACGTCGTGAAACACGGCCGCCGCATCGACGGGCGCGCGCTGGACAAGGTGCGCCCGATCGTCTGCGAGGTGGGCCTGCTGCCGCGGACCCATGGCTCGGCGCTGTTCACCCGTGGCGAGACGCAGGGCCTGGTCGTCACCACGCTGGGCACCGGCGATGACGAACAGATCATCGACGCGCTGCACGGCAATTTCCGCTCGAACTTCCTGCTGCATTACAACTTCCCGCCCTATTCGGTCGGCGAGGTTGGCCGCGTGGGCAGTCCCGGCCGCCGCGAGATCGGCCATGGCAAGCTGGCCTGGCGGGCGTTGCAGGCGGTGCTGCCTGCGCCGACCGACTTCCCCTACACGATCCGCGTGGTCTCCGAGATCACCGAATCGAACGGTTCCTCCTCGATGGCATCCGTCTGTGGCGGTTCGCTGTCGATGATGGATGCGGGCGTGCCGCTCAAGGCGCCGGTCGCGGGTGTCGCCATGGGCCTGGTGCTGGAGGATGACGGGTCGTTCGCGATCCTGACCGACATTCTCGGCGACGAGGATCACCTGGGCGACATGGACTTCAAGGTGGCCGGCACCGAAAAGGGCATCACGTCCTTGCAGATGGACATCAAGGTGGCGGGCATCACGCCCGCGATCATGGAAAAGGCGCTGGCCCAGGCGAAAGAGGGCCGGCTGCACATCCTTGGCGAAATGGCCAAGGCGCTGACCTCGGCGGGCGAATTCTCGGTCCACGCGCCGCGGATCGAGACCATGACCATCCCCACCGACAAGATCCGCGAAGTGATCGGCTCGGGCGGCAAGGTGATCCGCGAGATCGTCGAGGTCTCGGGCGCCAAGGTCGACATCAACGACGACGGCACGATCAAGATCGCCTCGGCCAATGGCGAAGCGATCAAGAAGGCCTATGACATGATCTACTCGATCGTGGCCGAGCCCGAGGAAGGCAAGATCTACAAGGGCAAGGTCGTCAAGCTGGTCGATTTCGGCGCCTTCGTGAACTTCTTCGGCAAGCGCGACGGTCTGGTGCATGTCAGCCAGATCTGCGGCAAGCGGCTGAACCATCCGTCCGACGAGCTGAAGGAAGGTCAGGAAGTCTGGGTCAAGCTTCTGGGCTTCGACGATCGCGGCAAGGTGCGGCTGTCGATGCGGATGGTCGATCAGGCCACCGGCGAGGAACTGAAGAAAGAGCAGGAAGAAGTCAGCGAATAACGCAGGCTTCTGCACGGCATCGAAAGGCCCCGGTTTTCCGGGGCCTTTTTCGTTGATGCCGCGGGGCAGCGGGGAATGGCCCTTGCCATCCGGCCGGGCGCCGGAGAAGGTCCGGAAAACACCAGGACCAAAGGGGGAGACATGATCGAACGCAGGGATTTCTACATCGGCGGCGCGTGGGTCGCGCCGCAGTCTGGCGCCGCTTGCGACGTGATCGACCCCTCGACCGAAGAGCCCTTTGCGGTGATCTCGCTGGGCGGGCAGGCCGATACCGACGCCGCCGTGGCCGCCGCCCGCGCTGCGCAGCCGGGCTGGGCGGAAACACCCAAAGCCGAGCGGGTCGAGCTTCTGGCCCGCATCCTGAAACTCTACAAGGCCCGCGCCGAGGATCTGGCCCAGGCGATGAGCCGCGAGATGGGCGCGCCCATCGACTTTGCCCGCACCAGCCAGGTCGGGGCGGGCGCATGGCATATCAAGAACTTCATCCACGCGCTGGACATGTTCGAATTCGACCGCCCGCTGGGATCGCACGCGCCGGACGACCGCATCCTGATGGATCCGGTGGGCGTCGTGGGCATGATCACGCCCTGGAACTGGCCGATGAACCAGATCACGCTCAAGGTGATCCCCGCGCTTGCCACGGGCTGCACGATGGTCCTGAAACCGTCGGAAATCGCGCCGCTTTCGGCGATGGTCTTTGCCGAGATCCTGCACGAGGCGGGCGTGCCGCCGGGGGTCTTCAACCTGGTGAACGGCGACGGGCCGGGCGTGGGCACGCAGCTTTCGGGCCATCCCGATATCGACATGATCTCGTTCACCGGCTCGACCCGTGCAGGCATCGCGATCTCGAAGAACGCCGCCGACACGCTGAAGCGGGTGCATCTGGAACTGGGCGGCAAGGGCGCGAACCTGATCTTTGCCGATGCCGACGACAAGGCGGTGAAGCGCGGCGTTCTGCATTGCTTTCAGAATACCGGGCAATCCTGCAACGCGCCGACGCGGATGCTGGTCGAACGGCCGGTCTATGACGCGGCCGTGGAAACCGCCCGCGCCGTCGCCGAAGCGATGGAGGTCGGCTCCGCCGACCGCGCAGGCCGCCATATCGGCCCGCTGGTCAGCGCGGTGCAGTTCGACAAGGTACAGGCGCTGATCCAGACCGGCATCGACGAGGGCGCGCGGCTGGTCGCGGGCGGGACGGGACGGCCCGAGGGGATGAATCGCGGGTTCTTCGTGCGCCCGACCGTCTTTGCCGATGTCACCAATACCATGACCATCGCGCGCGAGGAGATATTCGGCCCCGTGCTGTCGATCATCCCCTTCGACAGCGAGGACGAGGCCGTGGCGATCGCCAATGACACCGACTACGGGCTGACCAACTATGTGCAGTCCCAGGACGGCGCGCGCTGCAACCGGCTGGCCCGGCGGTTGCGCGCGGGCATGGTCGAGATGAACGGCGCCTCGCGCGGCGCGGGCAGCCCGTTCGGCGGCATCCGGCGCTCGGGCAACGGGCGCGAGGGCGGCATCTGGGGGCTGGAGGAGTTCTGCGAGGTCAAGGCCGTCAGCGGCTGGCACGAGGAAGCGGCTTGCCATACCCACGGGCATGGCGGCTGTGATTGCTGCTGACTCGAGCGCCTGCGGCGCACGCCTTTTTTCTGGCGCCCTTGCGGGCGCGGTTTGGGTATTTGGACCAAGAAGAAGCCCATGGGTTTTCTTCTTGGCAGAAATACCCGCCCGCCGCAGGCGCACCGGCCCGCAGGGCCGGTCCGGTCAGAACGGGCACTCGGCGCGGAAGGCCATGCCCTGTCCGCCCTCGGGATGGCGCAGGCGCAGTTCCTCGGCATGCAGCATCATCCTTGGCGCCGCGCGCGCGGGGCCGTCGGCATAGAAGGGATCGCCGAGGATCGGGTGGCCGATCTCGCGCATGTGGACGCGAAGCTGGTGGCTGCGCCCGGTTCTGGGAAACAGGCGCACGCGGGTCGTCTCGCCCTCGTGGCGCAGCACGCGCCAGTCGGTGATCGCCTGCTTGCCGTTTTCGTGGTCGACCATTTGCAGAGGGCGGTTCGGCCAGTCGACGATCAGCGGCAGGTCGACCGTGCCGGTCCTGGGGTCGAGCCGGCCCCAGAGCCTTGCGACATAGGTCTTTTTCGTCTGGCGCCTTTCGAATTGCAGGCCGAGATGGCGCTGGGCCTGGGGGGTCAGGGCAAAGATCATCACGCCCGAGGTGTCGCGGTCCAGCCGATGCACCAGAAGCGCCTCGGGAAAGGCTGCCTGGACCCGCGCGATCAGGCAATCGGCCAGATGCGCGCCCTTGCCCGGCACCGACAGCAGGCCATGCGGCTTGTTCACGACAAGCAGCGCGTGATCGAGGTGGATCACCTCGAGCGGGGTGTCGGGGGGCGCGTAGGGTTCGGTCATCTGCCGGGCGGTAGCGGGTTCGGGACCGCTGTGCAACCGCGCTCAGCGCGCGAAGGTCTGGGAAAGGAGCGCGGCCAGACCCCTGGCGTCGTCCTCGTCGAATGCGGCGGGCTGGTCGCTGTCGATGTCGAGCACGCCGATAAGATCGCCGCGCGCATTCCGGACGGGCAGCACGATTTCCGACTGCGTGGTGGATGAACAGGCGATATGGCCCGGGAAGGCATGCACATCGGGCACCAGTTGCACCTGGCCCGTGCGCGCCGCCGCGCCGCAGACCCCGCGCGAGAAGGGGATCGTCAGGCAGCCATGGCCGCCCTGATAGGGGCCGATCTTCAGCATCTCGTTCCCGACATGGCGGTAAAAGCCCGTCCAGTCGAATCGGTCGTCGGAATGGTGCAATTCGCAGGCCATGGTGGCCATCAGGGCGACGGTATCGGTTTCGCCCTCGGTCAGCGCGGCAAGCCCTTTGGCCATGTCGGCATAGTCGATGCGCATTCGCGATGCCTGCCCTGCGCCGTCAGGATCCGGCCAGTTGCGCGGCATCCGGGTTCCGCCGCCAGATCGAGAAGTTCAGCGCGAAGGCGACGCTGGTCCAGACCAGATAGGGCGCGACCAGAAGCCCGGCGAACAGATCGACCCGCCAGAACGCCACCACCATCGCCAGCACCGAGGCCCACATGCCGAACAGCACGATCAGGGCGGGGAACAGGCGGTGCAGGCCGAAGAAGATCGGCGACCAGAGCGTGTTGAACACGATCTGAAGCCCCCAGATCGCCAGCGCGATCGCCATTTCCGGATGGCCCGAAACCGCCACCCGCATCGCGGCGAAGGCCATCGAGATGTAGAGCACGAACCAGGCCAGCGGGAACAACCAGTTGGGCGGCGTCCAGCTAGGCTTGGACAGCTTCGCGTACCAGCTGCCGGGTGAGAAGAACGCGCCTGTCGAACCCGCCGCGAAGGCGGTGACGAGGAACACGGCGAGGAGCGGCCAGTCGATCATCATGGAGCCTAGATAGCGCGCTTGCGGTCCTCGGCCAATGCGGCACGGTGCCTTGCTGCTTCGCGCGCCTTGAGCTGGGCCAGCACCGCGATCAGCTCGCCCGCGCGGCCTTCGCCCCAGGGGTTGCCGGCGGGCAGGCGTTCGGCCGCGGCCTCGACCAGATAGGCGCATTCGGGCAGGGGTTTGCCGTACAGAACCGCCGAGCGCGGCATGGCCGAGGCGGCCAGCGTCTGCATCGTGGACAGGATCAGCCAGCCGATCTTTTGCCCCTTGGTGGTAAAGGCGCGGCGGGTGATGCTGTCGTAATCCGCCCGGGCGATCTCGCGCCCGATGCCGCAATAGATGTGGCGCGCGGCATAGATGCCGGGGCGGCAATCGAAGGGCAGTTCGCCCACGCCCGGTTCGGACCGGAAATAAAGCCGGGTCGCGTCGGACAGCAGGTGGCGGACCATGCGCCGGATCGGCTTGGTGGGTTGCGGATCGGCAAGGAAGGCCTCGATGTCGATGCCTGCCTGGTCCATCCAGTCGGTCGGCAGGTAGAACCGCCCCTCGCGCGCATCCTCGCCGACATCGCGCGAGATGTTCGACAATTGCATCGCGACGCCCAGATCGCAGGCGCGCGCCAGCGCATGCGGGCAGCGCACCCGCATCAGCACCGCCATCATCACGCCCACCGCGGCAGCCACCCGCGCGGAATAGGCATAGACGCCCGACAGCGTGGCATAGCGCTTGCCGATCGCATCCCAGGCCATGCCCTCCAGCAGCGCCTCGGGCAGGGTGCGGGGCATCTGGAATTCCTCGACCACGGCGGCAAAGGCGCGGTCGGCGGGCGCATCGCGCGGCGTGCCGCGATAGATCAGGTCCAGCCGTTCGCCCAGAACCAGAACCGCGGCGGCCTTGTCATGGGTCAGGTCCACCGAATCGTCGGTCATCCGGCAAAAGGCGTAAAGCGCGAGCGCAGGGTTGCGCACGCGGTCGGGCAGGAGCCGGGAGGCGGCATGAAAGGAATACGAGCCCGTCCGGATCGAGGCTTCGCAATGCGCAAGATCCGCGGGCGCGATCATCTCAGACCGCCAGGCTGGGCGCGTCGGGCACCAGTTTCGCCACGACCTCGGCCGAGGTGACGACAGAGGGCAGGCCCGCGCCGGGATGGGTGCCTGCGCCGACCATGTAAAGTCCCTGCACCTCTTCCGAGATGTTGTGCGGCCGGAAATTCGCGCTCTGGAAGATGCGCGGCTCCAGCGAGAAACCCGCGCCATAGGGCGACAGATAGCGGTCGCGGAAGGTTTCCGGCGTGAAGAACAGGCTGGTCGAGACATGCTTGCCCAGCCCGGGCATCAGCTTTTCTTCCATGAAATCCTGCACCGCCTGGCGGTAGCGTTCGCCATTCGCCTGCCAGTCGATGGGGGTATCGCTGTGCAGGTTCGGCACCGGCGACAGCGCATAGAAGGTATCGTCGCCTTCCGGCGCGGCGCTGGGGTCGGTGACGCTGGGCCGGTGGATGTAAAGGCTCATGTCGTCGCACAGCTTTTCCTGATGGAAGAAGATGTCCTTGACGATGCCCTTGTAGCGCGGGCCGTTCAGAACCGTGTGATGGCCCACATCCTTCCACATGCCGCGCGTCCCCCTGGTGCCGAAATACCAGACGAACAGGCCCATCGACCAGCGTTTCTTCGCCAGCGATTCGTCGGTCCAGCGCCAGCGGCGGTGATTGCGCAGCAGCGTGTTGTAGGTGAACCCCGAATCGGCGTTCGAGACCACGACATCGGCCTTGACCACCTCGCCCGAGGCCAGCCGGACGCCGGTGACCTTGTGCGCATGGGGCTGCCGTTCGACGAGGATCTCGTCAACCTCGGTGCCCATCCGCAACAACCCGCCCTGCCCCTCGACCACACCGGCCATGGCCTTGGCGATCGCGGCGACGCCGCCCATTGCGTAGTGAACCCCGAATTCCTTTTCGAGATAGCTGACCAGGATATACATCGAGGTGACGTTGAACGGATCGCCGCCGATGAACAGCGGATGGAAGGACAGCGCCATGCGCAGGCGTTCGTCCTTTACCCGGCTGGCGGCATGGGCATAGACCGAGCGGTCGGCGCGCAGCACCCCGAAGATGTGCAGCACCTTGGCCAGTTCGCCCCATTCATGCATCGGGCGGCGGCCAAGATTCTCGAAGCCGAACCAGTAGCGTTTTTCGCTGTCCTTCAGGAAAAGATCATATCCCGCAAGGTCCGAGGGCGACAGGCGGGCCACCTCGGCACGCATCTTCTCGGTGTCCTGACAGGCGCGGAAGCGTTCGCCATCGGGGAAGACAATCTCGTAGAACGGGTCCATCGGGACCAGCTTCACGTCCTTGTCGAAATCGCGCCCGCAGGCCGCCCAAAGCTCGCGGAACACCCAGGGCACGGTGACGATGGTGGGGCCCAGATCAAAGCGGTGGCCATCCTGCCAGATCGCCGAACCGCGCCCGCCGGGCACATCCAGCTTGTCGATCACCGTGACGCGATAGCCCTTGGCACCAAGCCGCATCGCGGCCGCCAGGCCGCCCAGCCCGGCGCCGATCACCACCGCATGCGGGCCGCCGGCCCGAACCGCTTGCTCCGCCAGGGCGGGATCAACTCGTGTCATCATGTCGCTAGGTTAAACCTGTCTAGTTTAGTTTACAATGCTTCTACCGGATGCGCGCCGGGTGCGTCATGTCCCTTTCGGTCGCACCTCGAATTGCCATAGACGAACGACAGCTGCGAAGGAGAATCGCCAATGCAAGTCGTCACCATCAGCTTCTTCCGTTACGACAACTGGGCATCGCGCCTCGAGGCCCTCAGCCAGATGGCACGCGGCCGGTTCGCGCTGAAGGATGTGCCGGGTCTGGAATTTTTCAAGATGCTCGGCACCGGGTCGGATGCGGGCTTCAACCCCAAGCCCAATGTCGATGTCAACGCGATCCTGTGCGTCTGGCCGGACATGGCGACCGCCAAGAAGGGGCTGAAGGAAAGCATCACCCATCGCATGCTGCGCAGCCATTCCTGCGAGACCTACACGATCTACCTGACGCCGATCTCGGCCAAGGGGCTGTGGTCGGGGGTCGAGCCGCTGCGGGTGACCGAAAAGCCCGACGCAAGCGGCAAGATGGCGGTGCTGACGCGCGCCACCGTCAAGCTGCCCATCGCGCTGAAATTCTGGGCCGAGGTGCCGCAGATCCAGACGCTGGTGGCCGAACATCCCAACTGCGCCTTCCATATCGGCATGGCCGAGGTGCCTTGGGTGCAGCAGGTGACCTTCTCGCTGTGGAACGACAAGCGCGAGATGACCACCTTTGCCCATGGCGATTGCCCGCACGGCCGCGCGATACAGCATGTCCGCGAAGGCAACTGGTTCAAGGAAGAGCTCTATGCCCGCTTCAACATCCTTGAAGAAGAGGGTAGTTGGGAAGGCGGGAGCCCGCTGAAGCGGCTGGATGCGCCGAAACCGGCCCCCGAAACCAAGGCCGAACCCAAGGCCGAGGCATCGACGGACAAGACGGCGCCGGGCAAGCCCAAGGCGCCCAAGAAATCGAAAGAGACTGCATGAGACAACCCTTTCCCTTCTCCGCCATCGTCGGGCAGGAGGAGATGAAGCAGGCGATGATCCTCACGGCAATCGACCCGGGGATCGGTGGCGTTCTTGTCTTCGGCGACCGCGGTACCGGCAAATCGACCGCCGTCCGCGCGCTGGCAGCGCTTCTGCCGCCGATCCAGGCGGTGGAAAGCTGTCCGGTGAATTCGCCCTCGCGCGATCTGTGCCCGGAATGGGCGCACCTGACCTCGACCGCGATCGTCACGCGACCCACGCCCGTCGTGGACCTGCCGCTGGGCGTGACCGAGGATCGGGTGGTGGGGGCGCTCGACATCGAGAAGGCGCTGTCCTCGGGCGTCAAGGCGTTCGAGCCGGGCCTTCTGGCGCGGGCCAACAGGGGCTACCTCTATATCGACGAGGTGAACCTGCTGGAGGATCACATCGTCGACCTGCTGCTCGATGTCGCCCAGTCGGGCGAGAACGTGGTGGAAAGGGAAGGGCTGTCGATCCGGCACCCGGCGCGCTTCGTGCTCGTCGGGTCCGGCAACCCCGAAGAGGGCGAGTTGCGCCCGCAATTGCTGGACCGCTTCGGCCTGTCGGTCGAGGTGGTCTCGCCCAAGGATGTCGATACCCGGATCGAGGTGATCCGGCGGCGCGATACCTACGAGACCGATTTCGATGCCTTCATGGAGAAGTGGCGCCCGGCCGATGCCGAACTGCGCGACCGGATCCTTGCCGCGCGGGCGCATCTGAAGACCATGGAAAGCTCGGACGACGTGCTGCGCGACTGTGCCGAACTGTGCCTTGCGCTGGGCTCGGACGGGCTGCGGGGCGAGTTGACGCTGCTCAAGGCCGCGCGCGCGCTGGCTGCCTTCGAGGGGGCCGACAAGGTCAACCGCGAGCATGTGCGCAAGGTCGCGCCGTCGGCGCTACGCCACCGGCTGCGGCGCGATCCGCTGGACGAGGCGGGCTCTACCACGCGCGTTGCCCGTGTCGTCGACGAGGTGCTGGGTGAGCCTGCCTGACAATTCCGTCTGGACCCGGGTCGAGGTCGGCCTGAACGCGCTGGCCGTCGATCCGGTGGGGCTGGGGGGCCTGTGGCTGCGCGCGCGGTCCGGCCCCGTGCGCGACCGCGTGACCGAGGCGCTGGGCGCCCTGCCGCTGCCGCTGAAACGGCTGCATCCGTCCATCGGCGACGATCAGCTTTTCGGCAGCATCGACCTGACCGCCACGCTGTCCTCGGGCAAGCTGGTGGAACGGGCGGGCATCCTGGCCCAGCCCGCCGTTCTGGTCCTGCCGATGGCCGAACGCACCCAGCCGGGCCTTGCCGCACGGCTGGCGGGCGCGCTGGACCAGGGGACCGGGCATTGCCTGATCGCGCTGGACGAGGGCGCCGAGCCCGGCGAAACGCTGCCCGAGGCGCTGACCGACCGGCTGGCGCTGCATGTCGACCTTGACGCGCTGCCCTGGGGCGAAACCGACCGGATCGTGCTGGACGAACCCGCGCTGGCCGAGGCGCGCGCCCGCCTGCCCGGTATCCGCGCCTCGGGCAAGGTGCTCGAAGACCTGACGCTGCTGGCCGTCCGGCTGGGCGTTCACAGCCTGCGCGCGCCGATGCTGACGCTGCGCACCGCGCGCGCCCTGGCCGCCATCGCGGGTAATGACGAGGTGGGCGTGGACGACCTGAAAGCGGCGGTGGAACTGGTTCTGGCCCCGCGCGCAACCCAGTTCCCCGAGGCGGAACAGGACCAGCCCCCCGAACAACCGCCCGACCAGCCCCCGCCCGAGCCGGAACCCGAAAAGGGCGAGCAGGACGAGGGCGAGGGCCAGTCGCTGGACGATCTGCCCTTGCAGGACATCCTGCTGGAGGCCGCCAAGGCGACGCTGCCTGCCGATTTGCTGGCGATGCTGGCGGCGAAACGGGCCAATCGCGGCGGCGGCGGCAATTCCGGCGCGGGCGCCAAGCGCAAGGGCAACCGGCGCGGCCGGCCGATTCCGTCGCGACGCGGGCGGCTGGAAACCGGCGCGCGGCTTGACGTGATCTCGACCCTGCGCGCCGCCGCGCCGTGGCAGACCATCCGCAAGCAGGAAAGCCGGTTCGAGCGGTCCTTGCACATCCGCTCGGACGATTTCCGCATCAAGCGGTTCGAGGAGAAATCCGACCGGCTGCTGATCTTCGTCGTCGATGCCTCGGGCTCGGCCGCGATGACCCGGCTGGCCGAGGCCAAGGGCGCGGTGGAACTGTTGCTGGCCGAAGCCTATGCGCGGCGCGACCATGTTGCGCTGGTGGCGTTTCGCGGCGAGGGGGCGGAACTGCTGCTGCCGCCCACGCGGTCGCTGGTGCAGACCAAGCGGCGGCTGGCTGCGCTGCCCGGCGGGGGCGGCACGCCGCTGGCCGCAGGGCTCAAGGTGGCGCTTGAGGTCGCGATCCAGTCCAAGGGGCGGGGCATGACGCCGACCGTCGCGCTCTTGACCGACGGACGGGCGAATATCGCGCTGGACGGTTCGGCCAACCGCACGCTGGCGGCCGAGGATGCCGACCGCATGGCCACCGCGATCCGGTTGCAGGGCTTCCCCTCGATGGTGATCGACATGGGCCAGCGGCCCGAACGCGCGCTCAAGGCGCTGGCCGACACGCTGGGCGCCCCCTACATTCCGTTGCCAAGGGCCGATGCGAACCGGCTGTCCTCTGCCGTGTCGGCCGCCCTCGACGCCTAGAGGTGCCTGATGGACTGGAGCCGGGACGGAAGCGACTGGCCGAACCGGGACCATTCCCGGTTCGTCCGCCATCGCCCGCATTACTGGCATATCCAGGAGGCGGGGACTGGCCCTGTGGTTCTGCTGCTGCATGGTACGGGTGGCGCCACCCATAGCTGGCGCGACGTCTTCCCGATTCTGGCCCAGGGCTATCACGTCGTCGCACTGGACCTGCCCGGTCAGGGCTTTACCCGGATGGGCGCGCGGCAGCGCTGCGGGCTCGATGCGATGAGCCAGGACATCGCGGCGCTGCTGGATGGCGAGGGGCTGTTACCCGACGCGATCGTGGGCCATTCCGCAGGCGCGGCGCTGGCGCTGCGGCTGGTGCGCGATCTGAAACGCCCGCCGAAGGCCATTGTCGGGATCAATGCCGCGCTGGAAAATTTCAAGGGCATGGCCGGGTGGCTGTTTCCGATGATGGCGCGGATGATGGCGATCAATCCGTTCTCGGCCTCGGAAATCTCGCGCTGGCTGGGGAATGCCACGGGTGTCGAATACATGATTGCCGGGATCGGCAGCCATATCTCACCCGAAGGGCTGGCGCTTTACCGTCGGCTTGTGGCCGACCGCAACCATACCGATGCGACGCTGGCCATGGTCGCGCAATGGACGCTGGACGGGCTTTGGCATGACCTGCCGAACATCGCGGTGCCCACCCTGCTGATCGTGGGCGAGACCGACCGGGCGGTGCCGCCCTCGACTTCGGTCCGGGCCGCGGCGCGTCTGCCGCTGGCTGAAATCGTCCGGTTGCCGGGGCTGGGCCACCTTGCCCATGAGGAAGCGCCCGAGGATGTGACGGCGCGGATCGCGTCGTTCCTGGCCGCGCATCTGTAAGCCTGCCGCCCAAAGACAAGAGCCGCCGGGTTGATCCGGCGGCCCCTATGTCACTGCGCGAAATCGCGGATTACTCGTGCACGCCCATGCTGACAAGGTAGGCGTAGATGTCGATCGCCTCGTCTTCCTTGCGGACCTTGTGGGTCATCGCGCCGCGCGCGCCGGTGTCGCCCAGATATTCACGCAGGTAGCCAGTCGGATCCATCGCGTACTTCACGAATTGCTCTTCGGTCCAGACAAGGCCCTTCTCTCCCGCAGCCGTCATCGACGGGGAATACTTGAAGTCCTCGACTGCGCCCGCATGGCGTCCGGGCACCTTGTAGAGGTTCGGGCCCACCTTGGCGTTACGTCCGGCCAACGTCTCGCCTTCGTCGTTCACGACGACGTGGCAGGTGATGCACTGGCGGAACGCCGTCTCGCCGGCGGCGGCATCGCCCGAAGCTTCCTGGGCGATCACCGGGCCCGCGAACAGGGCAGCGGCCGCGACAAGAGCGAACTGGTTCTTCATTAGTCTCTCCCTGACTCGGATGGTCGCTGCATACCATGGAGTGCGGTTTTTTCAAGGTCAAAGCAAATACCTGTCAGCGGATGGCGCGGCCCGGAACAATTCGTTTCGCATCGCGACAGGTGCGGTGACGGCATCAGGGCGCCCGGAGCGCGCTTAGACCCGTTCTAAGTGGTTGAAGCGCCTTCACCCGCGCTCCGGCCTGCCGATTTGCCCTTTATGCGGCAGGTTGTCGCACCCCGGCACCGGATCGACCAGACCGACCTGAAAGCCACCTTCGCCCGCCGGGCGCCCGTGTTCTGCGCCCCGAGTCGCGCGCGCCAAGCGACGGGTGGGCGCGAACATCCGGCGCAATGGCGCAGCGCCGACTCGGGCATCGCGTCCGCCCGGAAAATCGCATTGGCTTCGCCCCAAGCCCGTCCTAACGTCCCGCAAACGCGAGGGAGGAAAGCATGCGCGATTTCCAGCTTCCGGGCCGGTCGGCCGTCTTTGCCACGAACGGGATCTGCGCCACGTCGCACCCGCTGGCGGCGCGGGTGGCGGTGCAGATGCTGGAATCGGGCGGCAACGCCGTGGATGCCGCCATCGCCGCGGCCGTGCTGCTGGGCCTCTGCGAACCGCACATGACCGGGATCGGCGGCGATTGTTTCGTGCTGCTGAAACCGGCGGGCGAGGATCGGATCCTTGCGCTGAACGGCTCGGGCCGGGCGCCTGCGGCGCTGGACGCGGCGACGCTGCGCGACCGCGGGCTGGCCGCGATGCCCACCAACACCGCCGATGCGGTCACCGTGCCGGGCGCCATCGACGCCTTCTGCCGTCTGTCCGCGGATTGGGGTCGCGCCGGGCTGGCCGCCAGCCTTGCCCCCGCGATCCACTATGCCGAGGCGGGCGTTCCCGTCGGCCCGCGCACGGCCTGGGACTGGGGCTGCACCGAAAGCAACCTTCAGGGCGATGCGCGCCGCTTCTACCTGATCGACGGCGCTGCGCCGCGCCCCGGCCAGGTCTTTCGCGCGCCGATGCAGGCCGAAGTGCTGCGCCGCATCGCCGAACATGGCCGCGCGGGCTATTACGAGGGCGAGGTGGCCGAGGACATGGTGGCCTCGCTGCGCGCGCTGGGCGGAACCCACACGCTGGACGATTTCGCCGCCACCGCCTGCGACTGGGTCGAGCCGGTCAGCGGCACCTACAAGGGCGTCGAACTGGTCGAGCATCCGCCGAACGGGCAGGGCGCGACCGCGATCCTGATGGCGAACATCCTGTCGCATTTCGACCTGGCCGCGATGGACCCGCTGGGCGCCGAACGCGCCCATATCGAGGCCGAGGCGGCGAAACTGGCCTATGACGCGCGCAACCGCTTCATCGCCGATCCCGCGCACATGACCCGGCTGGATCACATGCTGGCGCCCGACACGGCCGCGCGTCTGGCCGCGCTGATCGACCCCGGCCGGGCGATGCAAAGCCCCGCGGCGCTGGCCGAATCGGTCCACAAGGACACGATCTACCTGACCGCGGTCGACCGCGACCGGATGGCGGTCTCGCTGATCTATTCGGTGTTCCATGCCTTCGGCTCGGGGCTGGCCTCGGCCCGGTTCGGCATCAACTTCCAGAACCGCGGCGCGGGCTTCACGCTGGCCGAAGGACACCCGAACGAGGCCGCGGGCGGCAAGCGGCCGATGCACACGATCATCCCCGCGATGCTGCGGAAGAACGGCAAGCTGATGATGCCCTTCGGCGTGATGGGCGGGGCCTATCAGGCAAACGGGCATGCGCGGTTCCTGACCAATGTGGTCGATTACGGCATGCACCCGCAACAGGCCATCGACGCGCCGCGCAGTTTCACCGATGCAGGCCAGATGCAGGTCGAGCGCGGCTATTGCGACGCGGTGCGGGCGGATCTGGCCGCACTGGGGCACGAGGTCGTGATCCCCGATGTGCCGATCGGCGGCGCCCAGGCAATCCTGATCGACGACGCGACAGGCGTGCTGCAAGGCGCCTCTGACCCGCGCAAGGACGGCTGCGCGCTGGGCTACTAGGGTCAGGACCCATTGATATACTTGAGGCTGTCCGGCCTGCGTGATTCAAGCTCCCGAACTGACGGGGGTGGAGATGAGCAACCTTTTCTGGCTGACCGACGCG
>NZ_WJPO01000018.1 GCF_009649175.1 Rhodovulum strictum
CTTGCCGTGGTCAACGTGACCAATCGTCCCGATGTTCACATGCGGTTTCGTACGTTCGAACTTTGCCTTACCCATGGTCGGGCGCCTCATTGATTAGGGGGCCGCCACTGGCCCGATTCAACATCGCGCGCTCTCTAGTCCCTGACCGGCCGGAAATCAAGCGCCAGTTGACCGACGCCCCGGCCCCGGAACGGTCAATCCAGGGCCGTGGCGGTGACCTCTCCGACCGGCGCGGCGGCTTCGGTGGGCACCTCGGCGGCCGGGTCATAGCCGAACCACGCCTCGCGGTTCTCGACCAGCCAGCGCTCGATCCGCCAGGCGGCATTGGCGGCCAGAACCTGCATCTGCTGTTCCTTGGTGCGTGTCAGCCCCGAGCCGACAACCGTCTCGCCCGACATGCCCTCGAAGATCGTCAATTGCTCGGCTTCGGCGTTCAGCTTCTTCTTGGCGGCGTCGTCCCAGAGATTGGCCGAGAGCACCAGCGCAGATTTCGGCGCAGCGACCACCGGCACGCCGGGCACGGCCAGCGCGTAGCCGTCCACATTGATACCGAAATGATAAAGCCTGTCGCCCTCGTAGCGCGAGAAGCGCCGCTCCAGCGCCTGTTTCAGTGCGGCCTGCCATTCCTCGGCGGTGGCGCTGCGGCTGGGCGGGACAAGCTTGGCATTGTCCGCGACAACGATCGTGTAGCCGAGCCGGAAATCGCCCAGCGGTTCGGGCGCACTGTCCAGCGGATCCTTGGCGGCGCAGGCGGCCAGAACCGCAAGCGCGCCGATCAGCAAGGTGGCACGAAGAACGGAAACGGCGCGGAACATGGCCCCCCCAATGTCGCAAACCCCGCCCCGGATAGCGCAGGGGACCGCGGCGCGCAACGCCCGGCTCAGGTGAAGCGGTTGTCGCGCGGGAAGCTGGCCGATTCACGCTAACATTGACTTTCGATGGAGCAGGGGTCTATATAGGGTCTACCAGCCACTCTCAGGACCCCAATATGACCCCCGTCGCGCATGCCAAGGTCGAAGATGTGAACATGTGGTTCAGCCACATCGACAGCCCGAGGGTTCGGGCCCGTCTCGAGGCTCTCGAAAGCGAGGAAGAAATCTCGCTCGAAGTGGACGACATTATTGGGCGATGGTGCCGCATGAAGACCGGAAGAGACGGTCGCAAGAGCGACGGCCTTAGGCCTATCGGCCCGATGAGGGATGTCTGGATGCGCTGGTTCCATGAGGAGAAAGGCAAGGTTGTTACCGTTCGGCCGGTTACGATGGCGGACGACGTGGCAGCCAGCGCATCGGCGCTGATGGTCGAGTGGACCAGCCCAGAGGACGAGGCCGCCTTTGCCGGTCTTTGAGCGGTTCGACACGGCCGTCGTTCCATTCCCCTTCGCCGAGATCCCGATCCTGAAACGGCGACCCGTCACCGTGTTGTCCGCCGCATCGTTCAATGCCGAAAGCGGTGCGACCCTGGTGGCGATGATCACCACCGCGAAAGCGACGGTCTGGCCCTCGGATATCGAGATTTCCGATCTTCAGTCGGCGGGGCTCGACACGCCCTGCATCCTTCGCTTCCGCCTTGTTACAATCCCGAACGATCTTTTCGTTCGGCCACTCGGGCGGCTCGCGGCTCTGGACCGGCTCAGGGCGGAGGGTCAGCTTGCCCGGATGCTGCTTGGCTGAGCGCGCTTAGGTGAAGCGGTTGTCGCGCGGGAAGCCGCGGGGGGCCATGCGGCCCGCACCGGCGCGTTTGCCCAGCCATTCCGACAGGTCAGGCTCGGTGCGGGTGCGCCCGGCGGGGTCGCGCCAGGACAGGCCGTCGGCCAGCGTGAAGGTGATGGCATCGGACAGGCCGCCATCCTTGAACTTCTGCAGCCGCACGCCCTTGCCGCGGGCCATTTCGGGCAGTTCGTCCAGCGCAAAGACCAGCACCTTGCGGTTCTCGCCCACGCAGGCGACGTGATCGCCGGTGACGACGCGGCAGATGCGGGCGAGATCGGGCGCCTTGACGTTCAGCACCTGTTTGCCCGCGCGGGTCTGGGCCAGCACCTCGTCAGCGGGCACAAGGAACCCGTCGCCCGCGCTGGAGGCGACCAGCAGACGTTCGCCGGGGCGGTGGATCATCAGCGCGACGATCTCGGAATCGTTGGGCAGATCGACCATCAGGCGCACCGGCTCGCCCATGCCGCGCCCACCGGGCAGTTGCGCGACGGGCAGCGTGTAGAACCGCCCGTTCGCGCCGAACAGGATCAGCTTGTCGGTGGTCTCGGCCGCGATCAGGAAGCGGCCTTCGTCGCCGTCCTTGAATTTCAACGCCGCGCCGCCATCCGCCAGATGCCCCTTCATCGCGCGGATCCAGCCCATTTTCGAGCAGACGACCGTCACCGGCTCGCGCTCGATCATCGCCTCGATGGGCATCTCGGGGGCCTCGGCGGCCTCGGACAACCGGGTGCGGCGCGCACCGCCGGGGGATTTGCGGCCAAATTTCTCGCGCACCTCGCGCAGTTCATCGGCGATCTTCGCCCATTGAACGGACTCGTTGGCCAGCAGATCCTGAAGCCCGGCACGTTCGGCCATCAGCGCGTCGCGCTCGGCGTTCAGTTCCATTTCCTCCAGCCGCCGGAGGCTGCGCAGGCGCATGTTCAGGATCGCCTCGGCCTGCACCTCGGTCAGTTGTCCCGCCCCCGCCGCCGGAAGCGGCGAGACATAATCGCGCTCATTGGTGGCGCGCGGACGCCGCAGCGACCAGTCCTCGGCCATCAGCGCGGGTTTGGGGTCGTCGTCATAGCGGATGATGTCGATCACCCGGTCAAGATTGAGGAAGGCGATCAGCAGCCCTTCCAGCACCTCAAGCCGGTGGTCGATCTTTTCCAGCCGGTGCTGGCTGCGCCGGATCAGCACGTCGCGGCGATGATCGAGGAAGGCGCGCAGCACTTCCTTGAGCGAACAGACCTTGGGCGTGCGCCCGTCGATCAGCACGTTCATGTTCAGGCTGAAGCGGATTTCCAGGTCCGAGTTGCGGAACAGCATCCCCATCAGAACCTCGGGGTCCACATTGCGCGACCGCGGTTCCAGGATCAGGCGCACATCCTCGGCGCTTTCGTCGCGAATATCGGCCAGGATCGGCAGTTTCTTGGTCTGGATCAGGTCGGCGATGCGTTCGATCAGGCGGGATTTCTGCACCTGATAGGGGATCTCGGTGACCACGATCTGCCAGGTGCCGCGGCCCAGATCCTCGACCTGCCAATGCGCGCGCAGGCGGAAACTGCCGCGCCCGGTCAGATAGGCCTGGGCGATGTTCTCCTTCGGCTCGACGATCACGCCGCCGGTGGGGAAATCGGGGCCGGGGATATAGGTGAGCAGCGTTTCGTCGCGCGCATCCGGCGTCCGGATCAGATGCAGGCAGGCCCCCACCAGCTCGTCGATATTGTGCGGCGGGATGTTCGTGGCCATGCCGACCGCGATGCCCGACGAGCCATTCGCCAGCAGGTTCGGAAAGGCCGCGGGCAGGACCACGGGTTCTTCGAGCGTGCCGTCATAGTTGGGGCGGAAATCGACCGCGTTCTCGGCCAGCCCCTCCATCAGCGCCTCGGCGGCGGCGGTCAGACGGGCCTCGGTGTAGCGGCTGGCGGCGGGGTTGTCGCCGTCGATATTGCCGAAATTCCCCTGCCCATCGACCAGCGGGTAGCGGACGTTGAAATCCTGCGCAAGCCGCGCCATCGCGTCATAGATCGCGGCATCGCCATGCGGGTGATAGTTCCCCATCACGTCGCCCGATATCTTGGCCGACTTGCGGAATCCGCCGGTCGAGGACAGCCTGAGTTCGCGCATCGCATACAGGATGCGCCGATGCACCGGTTTCAGCCCGTCGCGGGCATCGGGCAGCGCCCGGTCCATGATCGTGGACAGCGCATAGGTCAGATAGCGCTCGCCGATCGCGCGGCGCAGCGGTTCGGCCAAGGGCGGCACGTCCATCTTGGGGTCGTCGGTGGCATCCGTCATGGATGTTGTGTAAAGCGGGCATCAGGCGCGGTCCAGAGGCGAGTGGTAAACGCATGGGGCAGAGATCGGTCCTGATTACCGGGTGTTCCTCGGGCATCGGCCATGACGCGGCGCATGCGCTGGCCGCGCGCGGCTGGCGGGTCTTTGCCACCTGCCGGGCCGAGGCCGATTGCGAAAGGCTGCGGGCCGAGGGGCTTGAAAGCTTCCGGCTGGACTATTCCGACGAGGACAGCATCGCGGCGACCGTGGACGAGGCGCTGGGGCGGACCGGCGGGCGGCTGGACGCGCTGTTCAACAACGGCGCCTTTGCCTGCCCCGGCGCGGTAGAGGATCTGCCGCGCGGCGCGCTGCGCGAGATCTTCGAGGTGAACCTGTTCGGCGTGCATGACCTGACCCGGCGGGTGATTCCCGCGATGCGGGCACAGGGGGCGGGGCGGATCGTGAACTGTTCCTCGGTGCTGGGCTTCGTGCCGATGAAATGGCGCGGCGCCTATGTGGCGACGAAATACGCGCTGGAAGGGCTGACCGACACGCTGCGGCTGGAGATGCGGGATACCGCGATCAAGGTGATCCTGATCGAGCCGGGGCCGATCACGACGCGCATCCGCGCCAATTCGATCCCGCATTTCGAACGCTGGGTGGACTGGCAGGCCAGCGCCCGCGCCGGGCAGTATCGCGCAACCCTGCTGAAACGGCTCTATGAAAAGCGCCCCCCGGACCGGTTCGAACTGCCGCCCGCGGCGGTCAGCGCCCGGCTGATCCACGCGCTGGAAGACCCCCGGCCCCGCGCCCGCTATTTCGTCACCACGCCCACCTGGATCATGGCCACGCTGCGCCGCGCACTGCCCACCGCGGCGCTGGACTGGATCGTGGCCAGGGGGTGACAGGGCAGCAATGCTGACCCGGGCAACAATCGAAAAGCTGCAGAACGCGACGTCGAAACATCATGTCGCGTCGATTTTGGTCTGTTGTCCCGGTTGCAGACTCGCTAACAGGTGGCCGAATGACTGATCCGCCCCGGCCCCGGGGCCTGCGATAGCCAAGGAGACACACGCCGATGAAGGTACTCGTGCCTGTCAAGCGGGTGATCGACTACAACGTGAAGGTCCGCGTCAAGGCGGACGGCACGGGCGTCGATCTCGCCAATGTCAAGATGTCGATGAACCCCTTCGACGAAATCGCCGTCGAAGAGGCGATCCGGCTCAAGGAAAAGGGCCAGGCCGAAGAGATCGTCGCGGTCTCGATCGGCGTCAAGCAGGCGCAGGAAACGCTGCGCACCGCGCTGGCGATGGGCGCCGACCGGGCGATCCTGATCGTCGCCTCCGACGACATCCATCAGGACATCGAGCCGCTGGCCGTCGCGAAGCTGCTGAAAGCCGTGATCGACGAGGAACAACCGGGCCTCGTGCTGGCCGGCAAGCAGGCGATCGACAATGACATGAACGCGACGGGCCAGATGCTGGCCGCGCTTCTGGGCTGGGCGCAGGGCACCTTTGCCTCGAAGCTCGACATCGAGGGCGATCATGCGGTCGTGACGCGCGAGGTGGATGGCGGGTTGCAGACGATCAAGGTGAAGATGCCCGCCATCGTCACCGTCGATCTGCGCCTGAACGAGCCGCGCTATGCCAGCCTTCCCAACATCATGAAGGCCAAGAAGAAGCAGCTGGATGAAAAGACGCCCGCCGATTACGGCGTCGACATCACGCCGCGCCTGAGCGTGGTCAAGACCGTCGAGCCGCGCGAGCGGCAGGCGGGCATCAAGGTGGGCTCGGTCGATGAGCTGATCGCGAAACTGAAAGACGAAGCGGGGGTGCTCTGACATGGCCGTTCTTCTTCTTGCCGAAGTGACCAATGGCGAGTTGCAGCGCGACGCGACCGCCAAGGCCGTGACCGCCGTGAAGGGCCTGGGCGAGGTGACCGCGCTTTGCGTCGGCGCCCATGCCAAGGCCGCCGCCGAAGCCGCCGCAACGATCGAGGGCGTGGCCAAGGTGCTTTGCGCCGAGGATCCGCGCTACAGCCATCGGCTGGCGGAACCCACCGCGGCGCTGATCGTGTCGCTGGCGGATGGCTACGAGCATATCGCGGCACCCGCGACAACGGATGCCAAGAACGTCATGCCGCGGGTGGCCGCGCTGCTGGACGCGATGGTGATCACCGATGTCGTGGGCGTGATCGATGCCGCCACCTTCGAGCGGCCGATCTATGCGGGCAACGCGATCCAGACCGTGCGCACGGCGGATGCCAAGAAGGTGATGACGATCCGCACCTCGACCTTCGAGGCCGCAGGCGACGGCGCCGCCGCCTCGGTCGAGGCAGTGGCCGCGGCGGCCGATCCGGGGCTCTCGTCCTGGGTTGCCGACAGCGCGGCGGCCAGCGACCGGCCGGAACTGACCTCGGCAGGCGTGATCGTGTCGGGCGGGCGCGGCGTCGGGTCGGAAGACAATTTCCGCATGATCGAAAGCCTGGCCGACAAGCTGGGCGCCGCGGTCGGCGCCTCGCGCGCAGCGGTCGATTCGGGCTATGCGCCCAACGACTGGCAGGTGGGCCAGACCGGCAAGGTCGTGGCGCCCGAGCTTTACATCGCGGTCGGCATCTCCGGCGCAATCCAGCACCTTGCGGGCATGAAGGACAGCAAGGTGATCGTCGCGATCAACAAGGACGAGGAGGCGCCGATCTTCCAGGTCGCCGATTACGGCCTTGTCGCCGATCTGTTCGACGCGGTGCCGGAACTGATCAAGAAACTCTGATCCCGCCCTCCCGGCGCGAGAGGCCCGCCCCCGGCGGGCCTTTTCGCTGTCCGGGGATCAGCTTGCCAGAAGCTCGCGCAGCACCTGCTCCAGCGCCTCGGCGACCTCGCGATGCGCGGCCGGACCCGGCAGGGCAGCGGCCGCCGGCTCGTCAAGCTCGCCGACCAGCATGCCCTCGCTGCCCGGGGTGCGCAGCTCGGCGCCGGCCGTGACCTCGATCACCTGATTGAAATAGGGCCGCACCGTATCCAGCATGTGCCGGGTGACGAAAAGCGGATCGTCGCCCAGCCCCGTGACATGCTGCTCGTCCTCGGGCGCGCGAGTGGACAGCCACAACAGCACCTTGGCGCCTTGCAGCCGTGTCGCCAGCATCCGCATCCGTGCCTGCCAGGCCATCTGCAACTCGGCCACCACGATCTCGAAGGCGGTGGCAGAGCTGTCCTTCAGCGTGTTCAGCAGGTGGCGGGTAAAATGGAACTCGGTGAAGTCGATGCCGGGATAAAGCGCCTTGAGCATGGCCGAGGCGCGCAGGAACCTGTCATTGCGGCGCGGATGGACGACATAGAAGCGGTTCGACATGTTATGCGCGCCAAGCGCCTGGATCACCGTCACCCGCGCCCCCGCCGCCACCTCCATCACCGCGGAATCGTTCACGAAGACGTCGATCCCGGCATTCACGCAGCCCAGATTGACCACCGGCAGGCCCAGCGCGCCCTCCAGCAAGACCGCATAGGGCGTGTGAATGAACTTGCCATAGGTTTCCGTGCCGCCGATCGCCGTGCAGTAGGGCCGGTCCAGATCACGCCGGGGGCCCCGGAACAGCAGCTTCGAACTGCCGTATCGGCATGTCTCGTAGGACATCGCCCCGCTGCCAGCCTTCTCGAAACTCATGTCAGTCCCGCTCACCTTTCCGACTCACCGCCTTCAGACTGACCGCCCCGGGTTTCGAAGTCGCTAAATCCTGAATTTTACACATCCCCCGACCTTGCGCGCAGAGGCTGCCGCACCGTAAGGTCGCGCCAGCAGCGCGGGGGTCTTCCATGGATGTCAGGACGGTCGGGGTTGTCGGTGCAGGGCAGATGGGCAGCGGCATCGCCCATGTCTTCGCCCTCGCGGGCTTCGAGGTCACGCTGCACGACATCTCGCAGGATGCGCTGGCCCGGGCGCTCGGGACGATCGGGCGCAATCTCGACCGCCAGATCGCCCGCGGCCGCATCGCCGAGCCGGACAAGACCGCGGCACTGGCCCGGATCGCGACCACGACGACCCTTGCCGATCTGGGCCGGCTGGACCTGATCATCGAGGCCGCGACCGAACGCGAAACCGTCAAGACCGCGATCTTCGAGGATCTGCTGCCGCATCTGCGGCCCGAGACGATCCTGACCTCGAACACCTCCTCGATCTCGATCACGCGGCTGGCCAGCCGCACCGACCGGCCGGAACGGTTCATGGGCCTGCATTTCATGAACCCGGTGCCGGTGATGCAACTGGTCGAACTGATCCGCGGCATCGCCACCGACGAAGCGACCTATACCACGCTTCTGACCGTGGTCGAACGGCTGGGCAAGACCGCCGCCCCGGCCGAGGATTTCCCCGCCTTCATCGTCAACCGCATCCTGATGCCGATGATCAACGAGGCGGTCTATACGCTGTACGAGGGCGTGGGCTCGGTGCGGTCGATCGACCAGTCGATGCGGCTGGGGGCGAACCACCCGATGGGGCCGCTTGAACTGGCCGATTTCATCGGGCTCGACACCTGCCTTGCGATCATGAACGTGCTGCATGACGGGCTGGCGGATACCAAGTACCGCCCCTGCCCGCTCCTGACCAAATATGTCGAGGCCGGATGGCTCGGCCGCAAGACCCAGCGCGGCTTCTACGATTATCGCGGGGAAACCCCGGTGCCGACCCGCTGACCGCCGCACCGCATCTTCTTCTTGGAAAAAATACCCGGAACCGCACGAAGTGCCAGAAGGCGTGCGCCGCAGGCGCTCAACCGGATCACCTCTCAACCCAGCGCCAGCGTGTGCTCCCTGAGCCAGGCCACGAAACCGCGCGGATTGTCCGCCCAGCGCTCGATCTCGTCGCGCCCGATCGCAGGGCCGACAACAGGCGCCTGCGGCCGGTTCAGCGCATGGCAGACCTCGTGCAGCAAGAGCCCCTGCCGCGCCGTCGCCGAGATCCGGTTGGCCATCTGGTACCAGCGCGAATTCGCACCGGGAAAGCGGATCGGCACCACCCGCGCGCCCGAGCGCAGGATCATCTTGGCGGTGAACGGATTCCACTCGGCCTCGATCGCGGGGCCGAACATCGTCCACGACGCGGCGACCACGCCCGAGGGAAACAGCGCGACCACCCCGCCCCCGGCCAGATGCGCCATCGCCCGGCGGCGCATATCCAGGTTCTGCGCCAGCGCATCGGGATGATGCGGGAACGGCACCGGGATCATGAAGCGCTCGATCTCGCCCACCCCGGTCAGCAGCGAACGGGTCAGGATCTTGTAATCGGTCCGCACCCGCCCGATCAGCTCGGCCAGCACCATGCCGTCGACCAGCCCGTGCGGATGATTGGCCACGACGACCAGGGGCCCCTCGGGCGGAATGTTGGCGATCTGTCCGGGCGGCGTGCGCAGCTCGATCCCCATCACGTCCAGCGCCTGCTTCCAGAACGCCTGGCCATCGGGCACGCCCATCGCCTCGAACCGGCGGATCAGGCGCAAGAGCCGCAGCTTGCCGGTCGCGAGTTCCATCGCCCGGATCGTCCCGGCCTGAAGCGGGTTGGTGAAGGAATTGGCATAGGACAGGCGCTGCGCCTCGTAGGGCTGATCCGCTATCCGCCGCCCGTCGCCCTGGCCGATGCCGCGCGAGGCGGTCCCGGCCGGGCGGTTTGTCGGTCCCGGTCGCCTGATCACGACGGCCTGTCCCCTTGCGGCTGGGTCACATGTCTTCGCCAAAACGCTCTGCAACCAGCCGTTCCAGCGCATCGGCCAGCCGTTCCGCCTCGGGTCCGCTGGTCGTGACCTCGATCGTCGTCCCCTTGGAGGCTGCAAGCATCAAGAGGCCCATGATCGAGTCGCCTGCCGCACTCATCCCGTCGCGGCAGACCTCGGCCTGGGCATCGTGCGCTTCGACACATTCGACAAACCGGGCCGACGCCCGTGCATGCAGGCCCTTTTCGTTGACGATCTCAAGCCGCCGGCTGACACCCGTGCCTGCACCCATCCGCATCCCCTAGAACCCGCCCGCGTCGAAACTGTCGATATATTTCCGCCCCGCCGCCAGCGCCGAGGCGGTCGCCTCGCCCACGCTCAGCCGCCGCGATTTCGCAAGCTTGATCAGCATCGGCAGATTGGCCCCGTAGAGGATGCGCCGGTCCGAGGGCACACAGGCGCGGATCGACAGGTTCGAGGGCGAGCCGCCGAACATGTCGGTCACCACCACCACGCCGCCGCCGGTATCGACCTCGTCGGCGGCGCGGCAGATCTCGTCCTGCTTGGCGGCACGGTCGTCATCGGGCTCGATCGAGATCGCGCGAATGCCCGGCTGGTGGCCGACCACATGCTCGACCGCCGCCAGATATTCCCGCGCCAGCCCGCCATGCGCGACGATGACGATTCCGATCACGCGCCCCTTCCCGTTGCCTTGGCGGACGCGCCCTGCACCCGCCGTTCCAACTCTCTATGCCTTATAGACACTTGCCATCCGGTCGCCGCAAGCCTCTTTGCCACGGCTTCCGCCACGGCGACCGACCGGTGTTGCCCCCCTGTGCAGCCGAACCCGATCGAGATATGGCTGCGCCCCTCGTCGCGATGGGCGGGCAGCACGAACCCGGCAAGCTCGGCCAGCCGGTCGATGAACGGGCCATGCCGCGGATCGGCCTCGATATAGGCGCGAACGCCCGGATCGCGCCCGTCGAACGCGCGCAGCGCGGCCTCCCAATAGGGGTTTCTCAGGAAGCGGCAATCAAAGGCCATATCCAGCCCGTGCGGCATTCCCCGCTTGTAGGAAAACGAATGCAGCGACACCGCCAGCGGGGCCGCGCCCCCCGCGGCAAAGCGTGCGGCCATCTCGGCGCGGAATTCGTGGATGGTCAGATCCGAGGTGTCGATCAGGATCGAGGCAAGCTCGCGGATCGGCCCCAGCAGGTCAAGCTCGCGCGTCACCCCCTCGGCCGGGCTTTCGGCGGGGGCCATCGGGTGGCGGCGGCGGGTTTCCGAAAACCGGCGCAAGAGCACTTCGGGGCGGCAGTCGAGATAGACCACATCGGCCTCGATCGCGGGCGCGGCTGCAAGATGGCCGATCAGTTCGGCCAGCGCGCGTGCCGAGAAGTCGCGCGTGCGGGTATCCACGCCCAGCGCCAGCGGCGGGCGCGGCGGCGGCCCCTCCATCAGCCGGGGGGCCAGCGACAGCGGCAGATTGTCGATCGCCTCGAAGCCCAGATCCTCAAGCACGTTCAGCGCCGTGGACCGGCCCGCCCCGGATGCGCCCGTCACCAGTACCACGCGCTGCACGGCCGGGCCTTGGTCTTTGTGGAGGGCATCGGGCATCAGTCGGCGCGGCCATGGGTCAGGTGCAACAGGATCGCTGCTGCGAAATATGGCTGATCGACCCGGTGAAGCAAGGGCACAGGGCGTTCAAGAAACCGCGTCTCGCGCCGTGGCGGCAGGCGTTCGGTCTCGTCCCGGTCAAGATCGACGGCCAGCGCGACCGGCGCGGCGGCCAGCGGATCCGCGCGCAACAGGCCGACGAAGCGCGCCTCGATCAGGCCGCGGATCGGCTCGGGCGCGGTGGCGATCAGCGCGTCGGGCGTGGCGGTCAGGATCGTGCGGTCATCGGCGACAAGGCGGGCGCCCAGTGCCATGAGTTGCAGCGCCAGCGCCGACTTGCCCGCGCCCGAGCGGCCGAGGATCAGCACCGCGCCCCCCCCGGCGGCAACGCAGCTTGCATGCAGGATGACGGTGGAAGGCGGGCTGTCCATCGGCGCCCCCTAAAGCGGCAGGCCGACGACGAAGCGGGCGCCGAGCGGCTCGGAGGTCAGATCGGCAGCGGTGGGGCGGATGTTCTCGGCCCAGATCACCCCGCCATGCGACTCGACGATCTGCTTCGATATCGCAAGGCCAAGGCCGGAATGGTTGCCGAACTGACCCGGCGGACGTTCGGAATAGAACCGGTTGAAGACCTTGGTCAGCGCCTGATCGGGAATGCCGGGGCCGGTATCCTCGACCACGACAAGCACGCGGTTGTCGCGGGTGCGCGCCCAGATCCGCACCGCATCGCCTGCCTCGCAGAACGAGATCGCGTTGGTGATGAGGTTGACGAAAACCTGCGCCAGCCGCCCTTCGAGCCCGTTGATCGTGATCGGATCGGGCGGCAGGTCGGCGATGAAATCGACGCCCTTCTCGCGCGGCTCCTTGCCCAGATGGTTCGTCAGGTTTCTGAGCAGCCGCACCAGGTCGAAGGGGCGCTCCTCCTCCTTGACGAGTTCGCTGTCCAGCCGCGAGGCGTTCGAGATGTCGCTGACCAGCCGGTCCAGGCGCCGCACGTCATGCTCGATCACGTCCAAGAGCTTGGCGCGCTGGTCGTCGCGCTTGGCCAGCCGCAGCGTGCCGGTGGCCGAGCGCAGCGACGCCAGCGGGTTCTTGATCTCATGCGCGACATCGGCGGCGAACTGTTCGTTCGCATCGACCCGGTCATATAGCGCGGTGATCATGCCGCGCAGCGCGCCCGACAGGCGGCCGATCTCGTCGGGCCGTGCGGTCAGGTCGGGGATGCGCACGCGCACCGGGTTCATGTGGCGGGCACTGCGGTCACGACCCATCTCGGCCGCAGCGGCAAGATCGGCCAGCGGTGTCGCAATGGTCGAGGCCAGCACAAGGCTGAGACCGATCGAAACCACGATCGCGATCACGAAGACCTGAAGCACCTGTTCGCGTTCGATCCGAACCAGCTTGTCGACCTCGCCGCTGGCCGAGGTCAGCGCGACGACGCCGACGGTCCGGCCGTCATGGATGACGGGCGTCGTGACGGTAAAGGTGGTGCGCCCGCGTTCATCCACCCCGGTCTCGACCTGGACGCCCATGTTCAGGGTCCGCTCGACCTGGGCGCGCAACCGGTCCTGCGGATCGGCAAGGCCGGGCGTGGTCCGGTCCGCACCGGTGACGCCCGCAAGCCCCTCCCAGACCAGGTTGAGGAAATCGGTGATGATGGTGATGCGCTGCTTCTCGTCGAAGGCCGGTACCGGCCAGTCGGGACTGGAAACGCCCCTGGCCGTGCCGCGGATGCCGGCGGCCGCATCGAACACGAACACTTCCGCCCCGGGCGCGAGGTCGAGCCCGGCAAGCGTCGCCCCCACATCGACCCCGTCACCCGAGACAAGATCGACCGGTACGCCGGGGGTCATCTGCACCTCGAACACGTCGGCCAGAAGCGAGGCTTCGTTAACCATGCCGCTTTCGCGCTGGCTGAGCAGGCTGTCGCGGGCGGGGTTCAGGTAAAGCACGCCCGAAATCAGGACGATCTGGGCGATCAGGTTGAAGGTGATGATCTTGCGCGCCAGCGGCGAGCGGTTCAGCAACAGGAATCCGCGGCCTTCGCGCGGGGCACGGGACTCACGGTCAGGCGCGGCGTCCGGCTGCCCCGGGTCCTCGCCGGGCGGGTCGTCCATGTCCAAAGTTCGCCTGGTGTCCCGCACGGCTGCCCCCGGCGCGCTTTTTCAGAACTCATTCCTCGTTGTACCGATAGCCTATCCCGTAAAGCGTTTCGATCGCCGAGAAGTCGGAATCGGCCTGGCGCATCTTCTTGCGCAACCGCTTGATGTGGCTGTCGATGGTCCGGTCGTCGACATAGACCTGATCGTCATAGGCCACGTCCATCAGCTGGTCGCGGCTCTTGACGAAGCCGGGACGCTGGGCAAGCGCCTGCAAAAGCAGGAACTCGGTCACCGTCAGCGAAACGCCCTGCCCCTTCCAGGTTACCGCATGGCGCAGCGGGTCCATCGTGAGCTTGCCGCGCACCATGACCTTGCTTTCCTCGGGCGCCGGGCCGTCATCCGCGGCGATCACCTCCTGACGGCGCAGCAGCGCGCGGATGCGTTCGACCAGAAGACGCTGGGAAAACGGTTTCTTCACATAATCGTCCGCGCCCATCCGAAGACCGAGCACCTCGTCGATCTCGTCGTCCTTGGACGTCAGGAAGATCACCGGCATGTTGGATTTCTGGCGGACCCGCTGCAACAGGTCCATCCCGTCCATGCGGGGCATCTTGATGTCGAACACCGCCATGTCGGGCAGACGCTTGTTGAACGCATCCAGCGCGGCCTGGCCGTCATTATAGGTTTCAACCTCGAAACCCTCGGCCTCGAGCGTCATGGAGACGGAGGTCAGGATGTTCCTGTCATCGTCAACGAGCGCAATCCTCGACATGGGGTATTCCTTGTTCTTCTCAGGGTCAGATATGCCTGATTGTCGGCGCTGTTCTTTCCGGATCGGCGCCGCGACCCGGTGGCTAGTTCCGAATCACGGCGATCTCGTGGCACTACTGAACGCGGAAAACCCTGACAGAATGCTAATCCGTCCGATCCTGCCCCGATCCTGCCGCGCATTCCGGGGACAATCCGGGCGCCGCGCAGGATGATTGCGCTAACGCCGCGCCCAATGTCATATGATTGCGCTAACGTCCTTTCCCCGCCTGTTGCTTCATGGAAACGTCATGATATAGCCGCGCCACCGACCAACGCGGCGTCATGGAGTGTGCGAGATGGAAATCGGACGGGTGAACCCGGCTCATCGCCTTGAGGATCAAGGCATCACCGGGCTCGGCAAGGTGCATTACAACCTGCTGGAACCGGCGCTTGTCGAAGCGGCACTGACCCGCGGAGAGGGGCATCTGGGCCAGGGCGGCGCCTTCCTCGTGACCACCGGCGAACATACCGGCCGCTCGCCCAAGGACAAGCATGTGGTCCGCACCGCGGATGTCGAGGATACGATCTGGTGGGACAACAACCGCCCGATGGAACCCGACGCCTTTGACCGCCTGCATGCCGACATGCTGGCGCATCTGAAAGGCCGCGAAGTCTTCGTCGAGGATCTTTATGCCGGGGCCGACCCGGCCAACCGTCTGGATGTGCGCGTCGTGACCGAGATGGCCTGGCACGGGCTGTTCTCGCGCCACCTGCTGCGCCGCCCCGCGCTGGACGAGCTTGACAGCTTCGTGCCCGAGTTCACCATCATCAACGCCCCCTCGTTCAAGGCCGATCCCGAGCGTCATGGTTGCCGCACCAAGACCGTGGTCGCGATGAACTTCGCCAAGAAGCTGATCCTGATCGCCGACACCGAATATGCGGGCGAAATCAAGAAGTCGGTCTTCACGCTGCTGAACTACATCCTGCCTGCCAAGGGTATCATGCCGATGCATTGCTCGGCCAACCACGCGACCGGCAACCCGGTCGATACGGCGGTGTTCTTCGGGCTGTCGGGCACCGGCAAGACCACGCTTTCGGCCGATCCCTCGCGCACGCTGATCGGCGATGACGAGCATGGCTGGTCGGACAAGGGCACCTTCAACTTCGAGGGCGGCTGCTACGCCAAGACCATCAGCCTGAGCGCCGAGGCAGAACCCGAAATCTACGCCACCACGACCAAGTTCGCGACCGTGATCGAGAACATGGTCTACGACCCGCACACGCTGGCGCTGGATTACGAGGATGACAGCCTGACGGCGAACATGCGCTGCGCCTATCCGCTGCACTACATCTCGAACGCGTCGGAAACGGCGCTGGGCGGGCATCCCAAGAACATCATCATGCTGACCTGCGACGCCTTCGGGGTGCTGCCCCCGATCGCCCGGCTGACCCCGGCGCAGGCGATGTATCACTTCCTGTCGGGCTTCACCTCCAAGGTGGCGGGGACCGAGAAAGGCGTGACCGAGCCCGAGCCCACCTTCTCGACCTGCTTCGGCGCCCCGTTCATGCCGCGCCGGCCCGAGGTTTATGGCCAATTGCTGCGCGAGAAGATCGCGACCCATGGCGCGACCTGCTGGCTGGTGAATACCGGCTGGACCGGCGGCGCCTATGGTACCGGCTCGCGCATGCCGATCAAGGCGACGCGCGCGCTGCTGGCCGCCGCGCTGGACGGCACGCTGAACGATGCCGAGTTCCGAAAGGATCCGAATTTCGGCTTCGAGGTGCCGCTGTCGGTGCCGGGCGTGGACGACGCGCTTCTGGACCCGCGCCGCACCTGGGCCGATGGCGCGGCCTATGATGCGCAGGCGAAGAAGCTGGTGGGCATGTTTTCGGAGAATTTCGCCAAGTACCTGCCCTTCATCGACCAGGACGTGAAGGAAGCCGCGATCGGCTGATCCGGTTCCCGCCGCTAAACGCCAAGGCCCGGTCCCTGCGACTGGGCCTTTTTACTGCGCCCGGCCTCAGCCCATCAGCCCCTTGCGGATCAGGTTCAGCGCCGCCACCGTCAGCACCACCAGGGTCGCCTTGCGGAACCTGTCGGGGTTCAGCCGGTCCTGCAAGCGGAACCCCAGCATCGTGCCCAGCATCGCCGGAACCACCAGCGCGACCGAGAAGGGCAAGGTGGTGGCGTTCAGCACGCCCGAGCCCAGATGCGCCGCCAGCAGCATCGCCGCGCCCAGCAGATAGACCACCCCCTGCACGCGCACCATTTCGGCCTTGTCGGTGTCGAAACTCAAGAGATAGGCGATCACCGGCGGCCCCCAGACCCCCGAGATCCCGCCGAAGAACCCGCCCGCCAGACCCATCGTCACCTCGGCCCGCGCCCGGTGGCGGGCGGGCAGGATCAGTTGCCGCCCAAGCAGTTGCGAGATCGTAAAGGCCGCAATCGGCACGCCCAGCAGCAGAAGCATGGCCCGGTCGGGGATCACGTTGACCAGGGGTGCGCTGGCCGCGATCGCAAGCAGCACGCAGCCGATCAGCAGGCGGTATTGCACAACCGAGCCCCAGGCCGCGCGCAGCCCCTGCCGGAACGCCTGGGCCACATTCGTCACGAGGGTCGCAAGGATCAGCCCCGCCAGCGCCAGTTCGGTGGACAGAAAGCTCGACAGCCCCGAGATCAGGATCAGCGGCATGGCAAAGCCGACCGCCCCCTTGACCAGACCCGCAAAGAGCGCGACGCCGAAGGCGGCTGCGAAAAGAAGGGGATCGAGACCGAAGATCATGGCGTTTCCCTGCCTGTTCTCCGGCCTATATCGTGGATCGCAGGACGCCGCAGCGGCAAAATCCGGCAGACATTATCCTTCGCCAAGCCTTTGGAAATTGAATTTTTGTTGCGCTGCAACTGCGAAGGCCCTATGTCACCCCAAGCCCGGTTGAAGGAGAAGATTCATGCCCCATGACGGACAGGACATGCCCATGTCGGACAGCGCCATCCTTGCCGATCTGACCACGCTGACCCGCGCCGCACTGGCCCCGGTCGAGGCCGTGACCGAGGCCGCGCGCGCTGCGCTGTTGCCCCGCGTCACCGAAGGCGGCCGGATCTCGGGCAGCCTGGTCGAGACGCATCAGCACGCCGCCCATGGCCTTGCCTGGCTTGCGACCTATGCGCAGGCGCTGAAACAGATGCAGGGCTGGGCCGAGCGTCTGGCCGAGCAGGGCCGGTTCGGCGAGGTCGAGCAACTGATCCTCCAGATCGCATTCGGCGAATACCTGGCCCAGATCGCCGGCGGCATCCCGATGAGCCAGGGCGAGATCGTGCGGCTGGGCGATATCGGCGTCTCGGCCGAGGACCGGCATGCCTTCTACACGCCCGAGGTCACGGCGCTGATCGAGGGCGCCAACAGCCCCGCCGCCCGGGCGCGGCTGGTCGAACTGATGCAGGAACAGGCGGCGAACGTCACCGTGGGGGCCACCGGCCTCGACGAGGAACTCGAGATGATCCGCGAGCAGTTCCGCCGCTTTGCCGTCGACCGGGTGGAACCCTTCGCCCATGAATGGCACCTCAAGGATGAACTGATCCCGATCGAGATCATCCACGAGATGGCCGAACTGGGCGTGTTCGGGCTGACCATCCCCGAGGAATTCGGCGGTCTGGGCCTGTCCAAGGCGTCGATGTGCGTCGTCTCCGAGGAACTCTCGCGCGGCTATATCGGCGTGGGCAGCCTCGGCACCCGGTCGGAAATCGCGGCCGAACTGATCCTGTGCGGCGGCACCGAGGAACAGAAACAGCACTGGCTGCCGAAACTCGCCAGCGCCGAGATCCTGCCGACCGCGGTCTTCACCGAACCCAATACCGGCTCGGATCTTGGTTCCTTGCGCACCCGCGCGGTCAAGGTGGACGGGGATTACGAGATCACCGGCAACAAGACCTGGATCACGCATGCCGCGCGCACCCATGTGATGACGCTGCTGGCCCGCACCGACCCGGCCACCAGCGATTATCGCGGCTTGTCGATGTTCCTGGCCGAAAAGACGCCGGGCACCGACGAAGCCCCCTTCCCCACCCCCGGCATGACCGGCGGCGAGATCGAGGTGCTGGGCTATCGCGGCATGAAGGAATACGAACTCGGCTTCGACCGCTTCAAGGTCAAGGGCGAGAACCTTCTGGGCGGGGTCGAGGGGCAGGGCTTCAAGCAGCTGATGCAGACCTTCGAATCGGCCCGCATCCAGACTGCCGCCCGCGCCATCGGCGTCGCGCAATCGGCGCTGGATGTCTCGATGCGCTATGCCCAGGACCGCAAGCAGTTCGGCAAGGCGCTGATCGCGTTTCCGCGGGTGTCCGACAAGCTGGCGATGATGGCGGTCGAGATCATGGTGGCCCGCCAGCTGACCTATTTCGCGGCCTGGGAAAAGGACCACGACCAGCGCTGCGACCTCGAGGCCGGGATGGCGAAACTGCTGGGCGCCCGCGTGGCATGGGCCTGCGCCGACAACGGCCTGCAGATCCATGGCGGCAACGGCTTCGCGCTGGAATACACGATCAGCCGCATCCTGTGCGACGCGCGCATCCTGAACATCTTTGAAGGGGCCGCCGAGATTCAGGCCCAGGTGATCGCGCGCCGCCTGCTGGGCTGAGCCCGCCATCCCCGAAGGACAGGCCCCGGCGCCCGCGCCGGGGCCTTTGCATTCCGGCCTAGCCGTCCCGCCCCAGCATCCCGACCAGCCGCGCCCGCGCACCGGGCAGGGGCTTCTCGCCCATCGCGGGCGCCAGCCATTTCTCGAGAAAATGGCCCGTCGTGTGCAGCCCCTCGGCAATCTCATGCGCGCGGACCGGCCCCTGCCCCAGCAGACAGGGCGGCAGCGGCAACAGCCGGTCCGCCCATTCCCCCGCCCCCGCCGCAGAAACCGCGCGCCCCGTTTTCGGCGAGACATGAACCAGATCGTCGCGCTCGCCCGTCACCGCACAGCGCGAAAGATCCAGCCCGAATCCCATCTCGTCCAGAAGCGCCAGTTCCCAGCGCAGATAGGCCAGCGGCCAGGCCTCGGCATGGCCAAGCAGATCCAGCAGCGTCACGGTCCGCGCATAAAGCCCCGGATGCGGCGCGCGTTCGGGCAAGGCGAACGCCAACAGCGCCGTCACCGCGTTCAGCCCCGCCAGCGCGCGCGCATCCCCCATCACATGCGCCGCGCGGCTGCGGACCGGCTCGACCGTGAAGGCGCCGATATGATCCTCAAGCCGCGCCTTCCAGCGCACGGCCAGTTGCGTGCCGGGTTGCAGCACCGGCGCCAGCCGCCGCCCCGCGCCGCCCCGCACCACGCCCAGATGGCGGCCATGACGGGCGGTGAACAGCTCGACGATGGCCGCGCTTTCGCCATGGGGCCGCACCCCCAGCACCGCGCCCTCATCCTGCCACTCGATCATCCGCGCGCGCGCCCTTGCCTCTTCTTCTTGGAAAAAATACCCAAATCCAGCGGCCCGTCACGAAAAACCCGGCTCGTCCAGCAGATGCCGGCCCTGACGATCCTCGACCTCGATCACCCACAGATCGGGATCGACCCCGCGCTGACGGGCCAGGGCCGCATCCACGGCGCGTTCCTCGCCCTCGGCCAGCACGATCCAGGCCCGCGCGCCGCTGGCCAGATCGAAGGACCGCTGAAATACCCGCGCCTGCCCGTCCAGCGTGTTCAGCTTGACCATTACCGCGCCTGCCGTGTCGTCGCCATGGGCCACGACGAAAGCCGGGATGCCCGCCAGCCGCAGCCGGGCCAGATAGGCATGGACCCAGAATTCGGCGCTCAGGCGGGGCGACATGCTGGCCTCTGGTCCCTGTCGCCACGCACGCTAGTTTGCAGGGGACATGCCTCCAGACGAAAGCCACCCATGCTGGTCCTGCCGCGCTTCTCGAAACCGATCATCGCCGCCGCCATCGTGCTTGACATCATGGTGTTCGCCATGGGCCTGCGCGCCCTTCCGCTGGTGGTGCTGATGCTGCTGGCCAATCTTGCGGTCTGCCTGGTGATCTACTGGGCGATCCTCGGCCATTTCTTTGCCCCGAAACCGGCGCCGGACGCGGATCAGTCTCCGTCGCGGAAATCGAGCCCCATTTCGGAATAACGCTCGGCCTCGTCCAGCCAGCCGGGGCGCACCTTGACCGTCAGGAACAGGTGCACCGGGCGGCCGATGAACTCGGCGATCTCGGCGCGGGCGGCCTGGCTGACGGATTTGATCGTCTCGCCCTTGTGGCCCAGCACGATGCCCTTGTGGCCGTCGCGGGCGACATAGACGATCTGGTCGATCCGGGTGGAGCCGTCCTTGCGATCCTCCCAGTTCTCGGTCTCGACGGTCAGTTCGTAGGGCAGTTCCTGATGCAGCCGCAGCGTCAGCTTTTCGCGCGTCATCTCGGCCGCGATCATGCGCATCGGCAGGTCGGCGATCTGGTCCTCGGGGTAAAGCCACGGGCCTTCGGGCAGGGTTTCGGCCAGCCAGCGGCGCAGATCGTCCACACCATGGCCACGTTCGGCCGAGATCATGAAGCTGCGCGCAAAGGGATAGGCCTCGTTCAGGTCGGCCGACAGCGCCAGCAGCGCCTCGGCCTTGACCCGGTCGATCTTGTTGATGGCCAGCGCGACGGTCCGCCCCTCGGCCACCCGCTCGCGCAGCGTTTCGATTATCGCGTCCACGCCCGGCGTGCGGCCGCGATGCGCCTCGACCAGAAGCACCACGATATCGGCATCCGCAGCGCCCCCCCAAGCGGCAGCTACCATCGCGCGATCCAGCCTGCGGCGCGGCCGGAACAGACCCGGCGTGTCGACAAAGACGATCTGCGCCTCGCCCTCGAGCGCGACGCCACGGATGCGGGCGCGGGTGGTCTGTACCTTGTGCGTGACGATCGAGACCTTCGCCCCCACCATCCGGTTCAGAAGCGTCGACTTGCCCGCATTGGGCTCTCCGATCAGGGCAACGAAACCCGCGCGCTGGGTCATGGGATCCTCTTGAGTGTTGCGCTCGCCATAGCCTGTTTCGGCCAGACGGACCATAGGCTTCGCTCGCCGCGCGCGACACGCGCCATCAGCGGGACAAGGCGCGTGTGCAGTTCCTTGGCCACACGAAGCAACGCATCGCGGGACAGCCGCAGGCAAGAAACATCCCACACAGCCCAGCCAGGGGGCAGCACCCGAAGACGCCCGCGCCCTAGCTTTCGTCCCCGCCCATCCGGTCCAGCAGCGCCTTGGCAGCGGCCTGTTCGGCCTGCCGCTTGGCGCCTGCGGTGGCTTGCGCCTCCTCGCCGGTCGAAAGGCGCGCCGCGATGGTGAAGACGGGCGCATGGTCGGGGCCTTCGCGGGCGATCTCGACATAATGCGGCGGGTGCAGGCCGCGGGCCTGGGCCCATTCCTGCAACGCTGTCTTGGCGTCGCGGGCGTCGGGCTCGACCGCGCCGATCCGCGCGCCCCAGAGCCGCAGGATCATGTCGCGTGCCGCATCGAAGCCCGCATCGCGATAGACCGCGGCGATCACCGCCTCCATCGCGTCGGCCAGCAGCGCCTCCTTGCGCCGCCCGCCCGACATCATCTCGGAGCGGCCGAGTTTCAGCACCTCGCCCAGACCGATCTCGCGGGCGACATCGGCACAGGTTTCGCGCCGCACCAGCGCGTTGAAGCGCGGCGCAAGCTGACCCTCGGTCGCGCCGGTATCGGCCTGCAAGAGCGCCTCGGCCATCACAAGGCCCAGCACCCGGTCGCCCAGGAATTCCAACCGCTGGTTGTCCGGCCGGTTCGGGCTGGACAGCGAGGAATGGGTCAACGCGCGCAGCAGCAGTTCGGGCCGGGCGAAACGGTGGCCCAGACGTCCGCTGAACGCGGCAAGATCGGCGGACAGCTTCACGCCGTCACTCGATCTTCTTGAAGAACCGGTCGGGCCGCCAGGTCCAGACGAAGAACAGCGATCGGCCCGCCGACGAGAACATCACCCGGTCTGCCCGACCGATCAGGTTCTCGGCGGGCACGAAGCCGACACCGCCATTGGCGCGGGCATAGCGGCTGTCCTGGCTGTTGTCGCGGTTGTCGCCCATGAAGAAGTAATGCCCCTCGGGGACAGTGAAAAGCGGCGTGTTGTCCGAGAAGAACCCGTCGCGGATGTTCAGGATGCTGTGCGACGACCCGCCGGGCAGCGTCTCGCGGTAGCGCGACTTGAGACAGGCACCGCCCTCGCCCACGGGTGCGTTCTCGCATTGCGGGTAATAGCCCATCGGCCCCTGGCGGGCATAGACTTCCTCGAACTGGCCATCGGGCTCGACCTCGACCGGGGAACCGTTGAGGTAGAGACGACCCTGGCGCATCTGCACCGTGTCGCCCGGCAGGCCGATCAGCCGCTTGATGAAGTCCGAGCCGTTCACCGGATGGCGGAACACCACGACATCGCCGCGCTCGGGCTCTGATTCAAGGATGCGGCCCTCGAAGGGGCACATCGAGAACGGGCAGGAATAGCGCGAATAGCCATAGGCCATCTTGTTGACGAACAGGAAATCGCCGATCAGCAGCGTGTCCTTCATGCTGCCCGAGGGGATCCAGAAGGGCTGGAAGAACAGGGTGCGGAAGATACCCGCGATCACCAGCGCCCAGAAGATGGTCTTGATCGTCTCGACCAGACCGCCATCCTTCTTTTCGCCTGCCTTCGCCATCTGCCCGGTCCTGCCCCTTTTTGTCAGCCCCCGCTTCATGCGCGGGCGGGCCGGGGCTGTCAAGGCGACCACCCGACCCGGGCTGGCCTCAGCCGCGCGGCCGGGCCTCGATCACCACGAAGGCCTGCGCCCAGGGGTGATCGTCGGTCAGCGAGACATGGACGACCGCCTCATGGCCCTCGGGCGTCATCGCGGCCAGCCGCTCGGCCGCCCAGCCGGTCAGCCGCATCACCGGCTGGCCGGTCTCGAGATTGGCCACCGACATGTCCTTCCAGGCAATGCCCATGCGCAGCCCGGTGCCCAGCGCCTTGGAACAGGCCTCCTTGGCGGCCCAGCGCTTGGCATAGGTGCCCGCCACATCGGCGCGGCGCTCGGCCTTCTGCTGTTCGGCCTCGGTGAAGACACGGTTGCGGAAACGGTCGCCGAAGCGCTCCAGCGTCTGCTGGACTCGCTCGATATTGGCCAGATCGGTGCCGATGCCGAGGATCATGGAACCGCCCGCCGGGTCTGGGCGCATAATCCTTGGAAGAATTTTGCCAGGACTTCTGCAAAAGTCCTGGTCCCTCCCGGGGTCACTGCCGCGCCTCGTCCATGCAGCGGCGCATCTCGGCGATGGCGGGGCCAAGGCCGAGGAAGATCGCCTCGCCGATCAGGAAATGGCCGATATTCAGCTCCCTGACCTGCGGCAGGGCCGCGGCCGGACCGACGGTGTCATAGGTCAGACCGTGGCCGGCATGGACCTCCAGCCCCAGGCTGTCGGCATGGGCCGCCATGGCGCGCAGCCGCGCGAGTTCGGCGTCGCGCTCGGCAAACCGGGTTTCGGCATGCAGGTCGCAATAGGCGCCAGTATGCAGTTCCACCACCGCCGCGCCGATCCGCGCCGCGGCCTCGACCTGCACCGGATCGGCGGCGATGAAGATCGACACCCGGCAGCCCGCGTCCCTGAGCGGCGCGATGAACCGGGCCAGCCGGGCCTCGTCCTGCGCGACATCCAGCCCGCCTTCGGTCGTGCGCTCCTCGCGCTTCTCGGGGACGATGCAGACCGCATGCGGACGGTGGCGCAGGGCGATCGCCTGCATCTCGTCGGTCGCTGCCATTTCCAGATTCAGCGGCACCTTCAGCGCCGCCATCAGCCCGTCGATATCGGCATCCGAGATATGCCTACGATCCTCGCGCAGATGGGCGGTGATACCGTCCGCCCCCGCGGCTTCGGCCAGCAGCGCCGCCCGGATCGGATCGGGATAGGCCGAGCCGCGGGCGTTCCTGACGGTCGCCACATGGTCGATATTCACTCCCAGCCGAAGATGCGTGCCGTGCGCCATGTCCTTGCCCCCTTGCCCTTGTTCGCGCTGCCCGGCCTCAGGGCCGGTCCTCGGCCTTGCCCGCCCGTTGGCGCAACTCGGCCAGTTTTTCCTTCAGCCGCCCGCGGCGGCGGTTCTGATATACCGTGATAACCGGAACGCTGAGGTAGTAGACCACCAGCCCCGCGGCAATCCCGGGGGCGATCCCGCCGATCAGATAGGGCAGTAACAGCTCGTGGTAGAACTGGCCAAGCTTGTGCCAATGCGGCTCGGCCCCGGTAAAGACCGCAACAAGATTGTCCAGCAGATCCTCGGCCGCGCCGCGGAACTTGGCGATCAGCGTGCTTTCGGTGGGTTCGTCGAAGCGGCTGCCCAGCAGGAAATGCCCCGTCTTGAGCGAGACCATCGCGATCGGCAGAAAGGTCAGCGGGTTGCCGAACAGCGTCGCCAGCAGCGAGGCAAGGATGTTGCCGCGCAGCCCCCGCGCGATCAGGGCCGCGACGAAGAAATGCAGCCCGAAAAGGGGCGTGAAGCTGGCAAAGACCCCGGCCGCGATGCCGCGCGCGATCTTTTGCGGCGAGTCGGGCAGCCGCCGCAGCCGGTGGGTGACGTAGTAGATCGCCCGGCCCCATCCGCCGCGCGGATAGACGCTGTCCAGCATGACCCTGCCGAACCTTCGCTTGTCGCGGCGCTTGAACACCAAGCCGGTCGTCCTTGTCTTCGGGCGGCCGTCACTCGGCGCGCTCGGGATTCCGATACCGTTCTATTTCGGCGACGTCGTTCTCCGCCTCAAGGGCGGTCATCACGGTGTGAAGGTGCTCGACATCCCTCAGATCCACTTGAATCAGCAAACGGTAAAAATCCGGCTTCTTGTCGACGAACTCCATGTCGGAAATGTTGGCCTTCTGCTCTCCGATCAAGGTGCAGATACGCCCCAGAACGCCCGCATCGTTGCGGATCGTGATGTAAAGCCCGACGCTGTGCACCGCCGGGTGCTTGCCCGAATGCCAGTGCAGGTCGATCCAGCGGTCGGGCTGGTCCTCGAACTTCTCGAGCACGGGACAGTCGATAGCGTGAACCACGACGCCGCGGCCGCGCCAGGTGATGCCGACGATCCGCTCGCCCGGCACGGGCTGGCAGCAGGGCGCGCGGGCAAAGGATTCGTCGGGCGACAGGCCGACCACAGCGCGCGAGGCGTCGATCTCGTCGCCCCCGGCGATGGCAAGCTCGGGATACAGAGCCTCGACCACGTCCAGCGCGCGCAACTCGGCCGAGCCGAGCCGGGCCAGAAGCTCGCTCGCGCCGCTGAGCCCGAAGCTGCGCGCGGCCGTCCTCAGCGCCTTTTCGGTCGACCGCTTGCCCACATGGTCAAAGGCCACCCGCGCCAGTTCGCGCCCGAGCTTGATATAGCGTTCGCGGTCTTCCTCGCGCAGCGACTTGCGGATCGCGGCCTTGGCACGGCCAGTCACCACGATGTCGATCCAGGTCGCCTGCGGACGCTGACCCTCGGCGGTGATGATCTCGACCGACTGGCCGTTCTTGAGACGGGTCCAGAGCGGCACGCGGATGCCGTCGACCTTGGCGCCGACACAGGAATCCCCGATCCTTGTATGGATCGCATAGGCATAATCCAGCGGCGTCGCCCCCCGGGGCAGTTTCACCACATCGCCCTTGGGCGTGAAGCAGAACACCTGATCGGTATACATCTCGAGCTTTACGTGCTCGAGGAACTCGTCGTGATCCTCGGCATTCTCGAAGCGTTCGGTCAGCGAGGCCAGCCATTTCGCGGGATCGACGGCAAACGGGTTCTCGGCCCGCTCCCCGTCGCGATAGGACCAGTGCGCGGCCACACCCGATTCCGCCACCTCATGCATCTGGCGGGTGCGGATCTGCACCTCGACCCGCTTGCCGTCGCGCCCCGAGACGGTGGTCTGGATCGAGCGGTAACCGTTCGACTTGGGCTGGCTGATGTAATCCTTGAACCGCCCCGGCACCGCGCGCCAGCGGCGGTGGATCGCACCCAGCACGCGGTAGCAATCGCCCTCGGTCTCGGTGATGACGCGGAAGCCGTAGATGTCGGACAGGCGGGAAAAGCCCTGTTCCTTCTCCTCCATCTTGCGCCAGATCGAATAGGGTTTCTTGGCGCGGCCGAAGACGTCGGCCTCGACCCCTTCGCGTTCCAGTTCCTTGCGGATGTCCTGGGTGATCTTCTGGATCACATCGCCCGATTCGCGTTGCAGCGTGATGAACCGGCGCATGATCGAGTTGCGCGCCTCGGGGTTCAGCACGCGAAAGGCCAGATCCTCCAGTTCCTCGCGCATCCACTGCATGCCCATCCGGCCCGCGAGCGGGGCATAGATGTCCATCGTCTCGTGGCTCTTGCGCACCTGCTTTTCATGCGGCAGCGACTTGATCGTGCGCATGTTGTGCAGCCGGTCGGCCAGCTTGACCAGGATCACCCGCAGATCCTTGGACATCGCCATGAACAGCTTGCGGAAATTCTCGGCCTGCTTGGTCTCGGACGAGGAAAGCTGAAGGTTGGTCAGCTTGGTCACGCCATCGACCAGTTCCGCGATCTCGTGGCCGAACAGCCGTTCGACCTCCTTGTAGGTGGATTTCGTGTCCTCGACCGTGTCGTGCAGCAGCGCGGTGATGATGGTTGCGTCATCCAGCCGCTGTTCGGTCAGGATCGCGGCCACCGCGGCGGGGTGGGTGAAATATTCCTCGCCCGAGCGGCGATACTGACCGGCATGCATCTCGCGCCCATAGGCATAGGCACGCCGGATCAGCGCCTCGTCGGTCCGGGGGTTGTAGTTGCGGACCAGCGAGATCAGGTCTTCGACGTCGATCATGCGGTCGCAAATCCAGAGGGGCGCGTCACGCTGCGCGCCCGGGGGTCATCGTTGCGCCTGCGCTTCCATCAACGCGCGCAACAGCTTCTCTTCGGACATGTCGTCATCGGCCGGACGGTCCGCCATCCCGCTGCCCATCAGCAGCGCCATGGAATCCTCTTCGGGCTCGTCCACCTCGATCTGGGTCTGGTGGGCCTCGATCATCCGCTCGCGCAGCTCGTCCGCCGACTGGGTTTCCTCGGCGATCTCGCGCAGCGAGACCACGGGGTTCTTGTCGTTGTCGCGGTCGATGGTCAGCGCGCCGCCAGCGGCGATCTCGCGCGCCCGATGGGCGGCCAGAAGCACCAGCTCGAACCGGTTCGGAACCTTGTCAACGCAATCTTCTACCGTCACGCGGGCCATGGCGCACTCCGATCCCTGGGAGATTGAAGCCCCTATCTATTGGGTCTCAAAAGACTTGACAAGAGCGGAAAGACTGTCCCAAGGCCCCGAAATCGGGACAATCGCGGCCTTTTCGGCCTCGGGCAGCGCCGCCAGCATCCCGGTCACGGTCAGCCCGAGAATCGGATGGCGCCAGTCGGGCGCGATCTCGGCCAGGGGCACCAGCACGAAGGCGCGATCCTGAAGCCGCGGATGAGGCAGGATCGGCTCGCCGGGCGCCGCTGCTGCCTGCGCCTCGGGGGACAGCTCGCGCCAGCGGGTCTGGGTCGCGGCATCGGGCAGCACCAGGTCGCCCAGCGCGATCAGGTCCAGATCAAGGCTGCGCGGCCCCCAGCGCTCACGGCGCACGCGGCCGAACTCTGCCTCGATCTTGTGCAGCCGCTTCAGAATCTCGGGCGCGGACAGGGCCGTTTCGATCTCGGCAACCGCATTCACGAAATCGGGACCGCCCCCCGGCGGCCAGCATGGTGTATGATGAAATCTGCTGATTCGGGCAATCCGAAGCGATTCGGAATCCAGTGCCACAAGGGCTTTTGCAAGGGTGCCAGTCAGGGTTTCGCCGGGGTCCGCGACATTGGTGCCCAGTGCAACCTGTCCTTTTGGAGCAGTTTTTGCATAATTTCCCGGTTGCGGCATCTTGATCCATCCTTAGATTTCAAGGGATGTCCCGCAGCGCTTTGTATTTCGGTGCGCATTGTTCCAACCACTCACGTCCCCCTGCTTGCGGGCATATTATGTAAGGAGCCCGAATGTTTTACAGAGATGAACGCCTGGCGCTTTTCATCGACGGCTCGAACCTCTACGCGGCCGCGAGGGCGTTGGAGTTCGACATCGATTACAAGCTCTTGCGTCAGGAATTCATGCGTCGTGGCAAGCTGTTACGCGCATTCTACTACACCGCCCTGCTGGACAACGACGACTACTCGCCGATCCGGCCCCTTGTCGACTGGCTCAACTACAACGGCTTCACCATGGTGACGAAGCCCGCGAAGGAGTACACCGACAGCCAGGGGCGGCGGAAGGTCAAGGGCAACATGGACATCGAGCTGACGGTCGATGCCATGGAGCTTGCGCCGCGGGTCGATCATATCGTGCTGTTCTCGGGCGATGGCGACTTCAAGCCGCTGGTCGAGAGCCTGCAACGGCAGGGTGTGCGGGTGTCGGTGGTGTCCACCATACGCAGTTCACCGCCGATGATCGCGGACGAGTTGCGCCGCCAGGCCGACAACTTCATCGAGCTTGACGAACTGAAAGAGGTGATCGGCCGCCCGCCGCGCGAACCGCGCGGGATCGACCAGCGCGCCGAAGCGCAGCAAGACGGCTGAGAGGCGCCGGGCCGGTTCACTCCCGGCCCGCGCCCCGCGGCCAGCGCCACCATCGCAGACGTGATCCCCCGATGACCGGCCTTGGCACCTTCGCCCAGCTTGCAACGATGTTTGCGGCCGCCTTCGGCGCGGCAACGCTGCTGCCCTTCCAGTCCGAGGTGGTCTTCGCCGGCCTGCTACTGGCGGGCAAGGTTGACCTTGGCTGGCTGTTGCTGGTGGCCAGCATCGGCAACGTGCTGGGCTCGGTGGTAAATTACCTGCTCGGGATGTGGGTCGAGCATTTCCGCGACCGCCGCTGGTTTCCGATCAGCGCGCCCCAGCTCGAGCGCGCGCAGCGCTGGTTCAACCGCTGGGGCGTCTGGACACTTCTGCTCAGCTGGGCGCCGATGGGCGATGCCTTTACCGTGGCGGCGGGCATGATGCGCACGCCGTTCTGGCTGTTCCTGGCGCTGGTCGCCATTGCCAAGACCGGGCGATATGCCGCGCTTGCCTGGGCAACGGCGGCGGCCGTCGGCTAGGCCCGGGACTGGACGAAAATCGCCTGCGGGGTTACCTCTTGGGCGGACAGGAGAAACGCCCATGACCAAGCCCAAGCTGACCCTTTATCTGGCCGCGCCCCGCGGCTTCTGCGCCGGTGTGGACCGCGCGATCAAGATCGTCGAGATGGCGCTGGAGAAATGGGGGCCGCCCGTCTATGTGCGCCACGAGATCGTGCACAACAAGTTCGTGGTGGACGGGCTGCGCGCCAAGGGCGCGGTCTTCGTCAAGGAACTGGACGAATGCCCGGTGGACCGTCCGGTGATCTTTTCGGCCCATGGCGTGCCGAAATCTGTACCCGCCGAAGCCGCGCGGCGCGAGATGATCTATGTCGATGCGACCTGCCCGCTGGTCTCCAAGGTGCATCTGGAGGCGGCGCGCCATCACGAGAACGGCAAGCAGATCGTGATGATCGGCCATGCGGGCCACCCCGAGACCATCGGCACGATGGGGCAACTGCCCGAGGGCGAGGTGCTGCTGGTCGAAACACCCGAGGATGTGGCGGGGATCAGCGTGCGCGACCCCGACAACCTGGCCTTCATCACCCAGACGACGCTGTCGATCGACGACACCGCCGAGGTGGTCAAGGCGCTGGAAGCGCGGTTCCCGACTATCGAGGGGCCGCACAAGGAGGATATCTGCTACGCCACGACGAACCGGCAGGGCGCGGTCAAGGCGGTGGCGCCCAAGGTCGAGGCGCTTCTGGTGATCGGTGCGCCGAATTCGTCGAACTCGAAACGGCTGGTCGAGGTGGGCGCGGCGGCAGGCTGCGGCACGGCGCTGCTGGTCCAGCGCGCGGCCGATATCGACTGGGCGGCGCTTGAGGGCATGTCCAAGGTCGGGCTGACCGCCGGCGCCTCTGCGCCCGATGTGCTGATCGAGGAGGTGCTGCAAGCCTTCCGCGACCGCTACGATCTGGAAATCGAGCAGGTCGTCACCGCCACCGAGAAGATCGAGTTCCGCCTGCCGCGCATCGTGCGCGAACCGGCATGACCCGTGCCGCGCCCCCGGCACGCCCATGACCGCGATCCCGCGCCTTGCCCTGATCCTCGGCCTTGCCGGGCCGATCCCCTTCCTGTGGGGCGCGGCCACGGTGTTCATGCCGGAACTGGCCCGTTACGCACCGCCCGAAATCGGCCCGCGCTTTCGCGGGGTCGAGGTGCTGACGCTCTATGGCACGGTGATCCTGGCCTTCATGTCGGGGGTGCTGTGGGGGTTTGCCGCCAAGGCCACGGGGGCCAAGGCGGCGCTGGGCTACGGGCTGTCGGTGATCCCGGCGCTCTGGGCCTTTGCGGTACTGGGCGGCGCGGCGGGCAAGCCCATCCTGCCGCTGATGGCAGGTTTTGCCGGGCTTCTGCTGCTGGATGCGCTGTTCTGGATGATGAACATGACGCCGCGCTGGTGGATGCGGCTGCGGATCCTCCTGACCGCGGTGGTTCTGGCCTGTCTGGCCGTGCCGCTGCTCTGAGCCCTGGGCGGTTGACGGCGCCGGACCCGCCCCCTACACCCGCGCCGGACCCCTCAGGAAAGCGCCATGCCCGATCTTTTCGCCTATACCGACGGCGCCTGTAGCGGCAATCCCGGCCCCGGCGGCTGGGGCGTGCTGTTGCAGGCCAGGGACGGCGCGCAGGTGGTGCGCGAGCGGGAATTGTCGGGCGGCGAGGCGGCGACGACGAACAACCGCATGGAATTGCTGGCCGCGATCTCGGCGCTGGAAAGCCTGACCCGGCCCGCGAAGATCACGGTGGTCACCGACAGCGCCTATGTGAAGAACGGCGTCACCGGCTGGATCCATGGCTGGAAGCGCAATGGCTGGAAGACCGCCGACAGGAAGCCCGTGAAGAATGTCGAGCTGTGGCAGCGGCTGGACGCGGCGCAGGCCCGCCATGAAGTGCGCTGGGAATGGGTGCGCGGCCATGCAGGCCATCCCGAGAACGAGCGCGCGGACGAACTGGCCCGGGCCGGCATGGCCCCCTACAAGCGGTAGCGCCCGGCCACGCGGTCGGATTTGGGTATTTTTTCCAAGAAGAAGATCAGTAACGGTCCTGCCCGTGCTCGACCTCGGCCGACATGCAGAGCCGCCCGTCCGGCCCCCGCACCCAGAGCCGGTCGCCCGCCCGGCAGAGCGTGGCGGCTTCGTGGTCGAAAAGCGCAGACCGGGCGCGGAAGCTGAAGCGGCGCAGCGGGCCCTGCGCCGTGGCCTTCAGCATCAGCAATTGCGCCAGAAGCGGCCCATGGACGACGAGCCCGCCATAGCCTTCGGTGCCGGTGGCATAGTCGCGGTCGTAATGGATGCGGTGGCCGTTGAAGGTGAGCGCCGAGTAGCGGAACAGAAGCGTGGGGGAAAAGCGCGCCTCGGTCTCGTCCTCGGCCGCTTCGGGGGCGGGGGGCGGTGCGGGGCGGGAGGCGTCGGGGCAAGGATCCTCGCGATAGACGATGTCCTGCCGCTCGCTGACCCGCAGCACACCCGCCTGCACGATATCATGGCGCAGAATGACGAAGGCCAGCGGGCCGCTGCGCCCCTGCTTGCGGGTGATGCCCTCGATCGTGGTGGTGCGTTCGGCCGGGATCCCGGCGCGCAGGGGGCCGAAGAAGGTCAATTCGCCACCCGCCCACATCCGCCGCGGCAGGCCAAGATCGGGCAGGAACGCGCCCAGCCGGGGGTGGCCGTCGCGGCCCAGTTCGGCGGGCGGGCGCGGATCCCAGAAATAGACCTGGTGGAAGAAGGGCGGCAGCGCGGTCAGATGGCCGGGCGGTGGGCCGTCCAGTCCCAGCGTGGCATGCAGCGCCGCGGCCCGGACCGGGTCCATCGCGTCGCGGAGGATATGCGTTCTGCCCAGCGCCTCGTTCATGGGCCGGACGCTAGCCGCAGGCGGCGGAACGCGCAAGCGGGCGGCTAGCGGGCGATCTCGGCCTTCAGCGCGGCCATCAGTTCTGCCAGCAGTTTCTGCCCCGTCTCGTTGGTCAGCCGACCCTCTGCGTCGAATTGCTGGGCGGCATTGCCCACCATCACCTCGGGCCCCGCCAACAGCCGCGGGCGGAAGGCGACCAGGCAATGGCGCAGCGCGAATTGCGCGCGCGGCCCGCCCGCGATCCCGGCGGCGGCCGAGACGATCGCAACCGGCTTGTCCGCCCAAGGGTGGCCCCTGGTCCGGCTGATCCAGTCGAGCGCGTTCTTCAGCACACCCGAGATCGACTTGTTGTATTCCGGCCCCGAGATCACCACCGCATCGGCCGCCGCGATCTGGTCGGCAAGGCGCTGGACCGGGGCCGGGATGCCCTCGGCCGCTTCGAGATCGCCATCGTATAGCGGCAGGCGCAGGTCGGCCATCTCGAACCCGGCGGGATCGAACAGCCGCGCAGCCTCGCGCAGCAGCATGGTGTTGTAGGAACCTGCCCTGAGCGAGCCGGAAATCCCCAGAAGCCTGTATCGGGCCATGTTGCTCTCTCCGCCTGTTTCCAACGAACCTAAGCCGCGGGCGCCGGGCTGCAAGCGGCGGGTTGTGCCCTCTGCCCGCTTGGCGCAGGGTGCGGCCCAGGCAGGACGGAGGGCAGCATATGGAACGGCATGGCGGGCGCATCCTGGCGGACCAGTTGGCGATACAGGGGGTCAGGCGGGTGTTTTCGGTGCCGGGCGAAAGCTTTCTGGCCGCCCTCGACGGGCTTTACGATGTGGGCATCCCGAACATCGTCTGCCGCCACGAGGGCGGCGCTGCGATGATGGCCGAGGCGTACGGAAAGATGACCGGGGCGCCGGGCGTGCTGTTCGTCACGCGCGGGCCAGGGGCGACGAATGCGGCCAGCGGGCTGCATGTCGCGCGGCAGGATTCGACACCGATGGTCGTGTTCGTCGGCCAGATCGCGCGCAGCGACCGGGACCGCGAGGCGTTTCAGGAACTGGACTATCGCCGCTTCTTCGGCCCGCTGGTCAAATGGGTGGCCGAGATCGACCAGACCGAGCGTCTGGCGGAATACATCGCGCGCGCCTTTCATGTGGCTGTCTCGGGCCGCCCCGGTCCGGTGGTGCTGGCGCTGCCCGAGGACATGCTGAGCGCGCGGGCCGACATCCCCGACCTGCCCCCCCCTGCCCGCCTGCCGCCCGAACCCGGCGCCGCGCAGGTCGGTGCCGTGGCCGAGGCGCTGGCGCAGGCCAAGCGTCCGCTGGTGGTGGTGGGCGGGCCGCATTGGTCGGCGCAGGCGGCAACGGATCTGGCGCGCTTTGCCGGGGCCCTCGACCTGCCGGTGGCGGTCAGCTTTCGCAGGCAGGGGCATATGGACAACCGCCATCCCTGCTATGTGGGCGATCTGGGCGTGGGGATGAACCCGAAGCTTGGCGCGCGGCTGGCCGCAGCCGATCTGGTTCTGGCACTGGGCACGCGGCTGGGCGACACGGCGACCAACGGCTTCACCCTGCTCGACCCCACAAGGCCGGGGCCGCGGATCGTGCATGTCCATGCCGATGCGGACGAGCTGGGCCGGGTCTGGCGCCCCGATCCCGGCATCGCGCAGCCCGCCCCTGCGATGGTCGCGGCGCTGGCGCGGCTGAACGGTCGGCCGGTGCCGTGGGGGGCCTGGCGGGCCGAGGCGCGGGCCGAATACGAGGCCTGGACAACGCCCCGGCAGACCCCCGGCGCGGTCCGGATGGAAGCGGTGATCGCTTGGCTCTCGGCCCATCTGCCCGAGGATGCGATCGTCACCAATGGCGCGGGGAATTACGCCGCCTTCCTGCACCGCTATTTCGCCTTCAAGCGGCATGGCACCCAGCTTGCGCCCAGTTCGGGGTCCATGGGCTATGGCTTTCCCGCCGCGATCTCGGCCGCGCTGGAACATCCCGGCCGGGCGGTGATCTGTCTGGCGGGCGACGGGTGTTTCCAGATGACGCTGAACGAGATGTCCACTGCCGTTCAGCACGGGGCAAGGGTGGTGGTGATCGTGGCCAATAACGGCCGCTACGGCACGATCCGCATGCATCAGGAGCGCCGCTATCCGGGCCGGGTCAGCGGCACTGATCTGGCCAATCCCGATTACCCGGCACTGGCGCGGGCCTATGGGGGCGACGGGGTGGTGGTGACGGATCAGGCCGAATTCCCGGCCGCGATGGCGCAGGCACTGGCCTCGACCCTGCCCTTCGTGGTCGAATTGCAGCTTGACCCCGAGGCGCTGGCCACCGGCTTTACCCTGTCCGAGGCGCGCGCGATGGGCGAGGCGGGCGCCGGTTAGGCGGCGCTATTCCGCCGGGGCCATGTCCAGCGCCATGTCCAGCGCGGCGGCGCAATGCACCTGCACCGTGTCGAAGACCGGCATCGGCACATTGCCTGCGTGCAGCAGCATGCCGACCTCGGTGCAGCCCAGGATCAGGCAATCGGCGCCGCGCTTGGCCAGCCGCATCGCGATATCCTCATAGGCGGTGCGGCTGTCGTCTCGGATCACGTCGCGGCAAAGCTCGTCATAGATGATCCGGTGCGTGGTCGCGCGGTCCTCGGGGCCGGGCAGCATCGGCGACAGGCCCGCCGCGCGCAGCCGGTCGGTGTAGAAGCTTTGCTCCATCGTGTAGGCGGTGGCCATCAGGCCCGGCCGGGACAACCCCGCCGCCCGGATCGCCGCGGCGGTCGCGTCGGCGATATGCAGGAACGGGATCGTGACGCCCGCCATCATCGGCCCGGCCAGCTTGTGCATGGTGTTGGTGGCCAGGATCAGCAGCGAAGCGCCCCCCGCCTGCAAGGCGCGCGCCTCACGGTTCAGCAGACGGCCTGCCGCCTCCCAGTCGCCTGCGGCCTGCATCCGCTCGACCCCTGCGAAATCGAGCGAGCGGATCAGAAGTTCTGCCGAATGCAGCCCGCCCAGCCTTTCGCGCGCGCCGCGGTTCAGCGCGTCGTAATAAAGCGCGGTCGAGGCGGCGGACATGCCGCCAAGAATGCCGATTGTCTTCATGCCTGTCTTCCCAATGTCAGCCCGGTGATGAAACAGCGCGGATGCACGCGCAAGGCGACAAAGCGAAACCGGCGGGCCTCCGCCGAAAGATGCGGACGAGCCGCGTCAACCACCGCTTAACCCGGTTCTGCCCCGATACCGCAATGGTACGGATGCTGCCCGTTCTGATCGTCCTGAGCCTGGCGGGCTGCGATTCACCCGGACCGGAATTCGGCGCCCTGCCCGGCACGCGGGTCGTGGTCGAGGGGTCGCATTTCGCGGTGCGCCGCAAGGACGGCACGGCACAGGCGATCCGGCTGAATGCCGGGCATCGCCCCGGCACGATGGCACGCGGCGCACGGGCGATCGAACTGGGCACGGGCTGCCGGATACGCCCCGGCACGCTGTCCGGCGATCCGGCGGTGATCTATGCCCGCCTGAGCTGCGCGGCCCCCTGATCATCGCGCAGGCACAGCCCGATCCGCTTTTCCATGAACATGTTCGAGGAGATGTCGGGATACCCGCCGAACGGCGCGCAATCCTGATAGCCCATCCGGCGGTATAGCTGCACCGCCGCCGCCAGCGCCGCTCCGGTTTCCAGCCGCAGAAGCCCCAGCCCGATATCGCGGGCGGCGGCTTCCAGATCCTCCATCAGCGCGCGGCCGATGCCCTGCCCGCGCTGGGCGGTATCGACGTAGAGCCGCTTGATCTCGCCATATTGGCCCTGATCGACCAGCGCGACGCAGCCCACGGGCGCCCCGGCGCGGCGGGCGACAAGGAACTGGGTGGAACTGTTGGCCAGTTCCTCGGCCGAATAGCTGAAACATTCCTCGGGCGGATAGACCGCCAGCAACGCGGCCTGGCTGGCCTCGATCAGGGCCCGTCCGCTGTCGGACAGGGCGGATTCGGTTGCGATGGTCACAGGCATGGGGGGACACCCTTTCGCAAAATCTTAACACCGGTCACCCGGCGCAGGCACGCCGTCAAGAGCCGCCGCAGCACCGTAGCGGGAGGCTGATATGCACAGGCGGCAAGGCTTCAATATCTTGTGGACAAGTCGCCAAAGCCGCCCACATGCAGGGCCACGCGCTTGACAGCGCGAGCGCCCCAGCCAAGGATCGAAAGATCCACGCGGGAATCAGGACAGGACGACTCGGTGCGCTTTACCCGGCTCCGGCTGAACGGTTTCAAGAGCTTCGTCGATCCCACCGATCTGGTGATCGCCGAGGGGCTGACCGGCGTTGTCGGGCCGAATGGTTGCGGCAAGTCGAACCTGCTTGAGGCGCTGCGCTGGGTGATGGGCGAAAACCGCCCGACCGCGATGCGCGGCGGCGGCATGGAAGACGTGATCTTTGCCGGTGCCGCCACGCGGCCCGCGCGCAACTTTGCCGAAGTCAGCCTGCTCATCGACAATTCCGAACGGCTGGCCCCCGCCGAGTTCAACGACAGCGACATCCTTGAGGTCGTGCGCCGGATCACCCGCGACGCGGGGTCGGCCTACAAGCTTGGCGGCAAGGAGGTGCGCGCGCGCGACGTGCAGATGCTGTTCGCCGATGCCTCGACCGGCGCACACTCTCCGGCGCTGGTGCGGCAGGGCCAGATCTCGGAACTGATCAACGCCAAGCCCCGCAACCGCCGCCGCGTGCTGGAAGAAGCCGCGGGCATCTCGGGGCTTTACCAGCGCCGCCACGAGGCCGAATTGCGGCTGAACGCGGCCGAGCAGAACCTTGCCCGGGTGGACGATGTGCTGGACCAGTTGGCCCAGCAGCTTGCGCAACTGGCCCGGCAGGCGAAACAGGCCGCGCGCTATCGCGAGATCGCCGAGGAATTGCGCCGCGCCGAGGGGCTGTTGCTGTTCCGCCGCTGGCAGGAGGCCGACACCGCCCGCGCCATGACCGAGGCGCTGCTGACCGAGCGCACCCGCGCCGCCGCCGCCGCAGAGGCCGCCGCGCGCAAGGCCGGTGCCGCGCGCGAGGCAGCCGAGACCGCCCTGCCGCCCCTGCGCGAGGAAGAGGCCATCGCCGCCGCGATCCTGCAACGGCTGGCCGTGCAGCGCGATGCGCTGACCGAGCAGGAAACCCGCGCCCGCGCCGCGATCGAGACGCTGACCGGCCGGATCATGCAGCTTGGCCGCGATATCGAACGCGAGACCGGCCTGAACCGCGATGCGGGCGAGACGCTGGCGCGGCTGGACGAGGAACGCGCCGATCTGGATGCGGCCCATGACGGGCACGAGGCCGCGCTGGAAATCGCGTCCGAGACCGCGCATGAGGCGGCCGCCATCCTGCGCGACCGCGAGGATGTGCTGAGCCAGAAGACCGAGGACATGGCCCGCCTGTCGGCCCGCCACCATTCGGCCCAGCGCCTGCGCGAGGATGCCGCCCGGACATTGGCCCGCAACGAGGCCGAGGCCGCCGGGGCCCGCGCCGCGGTGACCGAGGCGCAGGGCGCGCTGGCATCGGCGCGCGCGGCGGTCGAGACCGCAGGCGAACGGCAGGACCAGACGGCCGACGCCGCCGAGGCCGCCGAAGCCGCCCTGATCGCCGCCGACGAGGCGCGCGGCAATGCCCAGGCGCGCGAGGCCGAAGCCCGGGCCGACAAGGCACAGGCCGAGGGCGAGGCGAACGCCCTGCGCGCCGAAGTTGCCGCCCTTGCCCGGCTGGTCGAGCGCGATGCAACCGAAGGCGGTCAGGTGCTGGACCTTCTGGCTGTCGAGAAGGGCTATGAAAAGGCGCTGGGGGCGGCGCTTGCCGACGATCTGCGCGCCCCCGAGGCGCGCGACGCGGCGGCTTCGGGCTGGGCCGCCCTGCCCCCCTATGACCGGCCGCAACCACTGCCCGAGGGGGCCGCGCCGCTGGCCGCGCACGTAACGGTGCCGCCGCTCTTGCTGCGCCGGATCGGGCAGATCGGGCTGGTGGCGGATCGCGAAACGGGGATGCGGCTGCAACCCGCGCTGAGCCCGGGCCAGAGGCTGGTCAGCCGCGAGGGCGATCTGTGGCGCTGGGACGGGTTCCGCGCAGGCGCAGGCGATGCCCCCAGCGCCGCCGCGCTGCGCTTGCAACAGCTTAACCGGCTGGCGGATCTGCGCCGCGATCTGGACGCGGCCACGGCCCGGGCCGATGAAGCGGCCCGCGCGCATCAGGATCTGGCCGAGGCGCTGGCCGCCGCGACCGAAGCCGACCGCGCCGCGCGCGAGGCCCGCCGCGCCGCCGACCGCGATCTTGCAGAGGCGGGGCGGGCGCTGTCGCGCGCCGAGGCCGAGCGCGACATTGCCGCCAGCCGCCTGGAAACCGCGAAGATGGCCGTCTCGCGCCACGACGACGAATCCACTGCCGCCCGCGCGCGCCTGCGCGAGGCCGAGGCGGCGCTGGCCGGGCTGGGCGATCTGGAGGCCGCGCGGGCCGAGCTTGAGGATGTCCGCACCACGGTCGAGGCCGCGCGGATGACGATGATCGCCCGCCGCGCCGCTCATGACGAACTCAAACGCGAAGCCGAAGCGCGGCAGCGCCGTCTGGTCGAGATCGCAAGGGAAGTGGCGACCTGGCGCAAGCGGCTGGACAATGCCGAAACGCGGATCGCCGAACTGGCCGAGCGCAAGGCGGCGTCAGAGGCCGATCTGGAGGAAGCCGCCGCCGCGCCCGAGGAAATCGCCGCGAAGCGCGAGGAACTGGACGCCGCCATCGGGCAGGCCGAGGACCGGCGGCAGCGCGCGGCCGATGCGCTGGCCGAGGCCGAGACCGCCCTGCGCGAGGCCGACCGCGCCGCGCGCGAAGCCGAACGCACCGCCGGCGAAGCCCGCGAGGCCCGCGCCGGGACCGAAGCCCGGGCCGAGGCCGCGCGCGAGACTGCCGCCCAGGCCGCCGCCCGCATCACCGAGGAGATGGAGACGACGCCCGCGGCACTTCTGGACCGGCTGGGCGCCGATCCCGAGCGGATGCCCTCTGCCGAACAGATCGAGCATGACGTCACCCGACTGAAACGCCAGCGCGAGGCGCTGGGCGCGGTCAACCTGCGCGCCGAGGAAGATGCCCGCACGGTCCGCGCCGAACACGAGACGCTGGCCACCGAAAAGCGCGATCTTGAGGACGCGATCCGCGCGCTGCGCTCGGGCATTGCCAGCCTGAACCGCGAGGGGCGCGAACGGCTTCTGACCGCGTTCGAGCAGGTGAACTCGAACTTCGCGATGCTGTTCACGCATCTGTTCGGCGGCGGCGAGGCGCGGCTGGTGCTGGTGGAATCCGACGATCCGCTGGAGGCCGGGCTGGAGATCATGTGCCAGCCGCCGGGCAAGAAGCTGTCGACCCTGTCGCTGCTGTCGGGGGGCGAACAGACGCTGACGGCGCTGGCGCTGATCTTTGGCGTGTTCCTTGCGAACCCGGCCCCGATCTGCGTGCTGGACGAGGTGGACGCGCCGCTGGACGATGCCAACGTCACCCGGTTCTGCGACATGCTCGACGAGATGACGCGCCGGGCCGACACGCGCTTTCTGATCATCACCCACCACGCGATCACCATGAGCCGGATGAACCGGCTGTTCGGCGTGACCATGGCCGAACAGGGCGTCAGCCAGCTTGTCTCGGTCGATCTGAGCCGGGCCGAGGCGCTGGTCGCCTGAGCGGCCTCAGGCGGCTTTCAGCCGGTCCCGGCCATGCGGCGCCATCCAGTCGATCTGCGGGCCGACAGGCACAATCCGGTGCGGATTGATGGTGTCATGGCTGAAATGGTAATGCCGCACGATATGGACGAAATCGGTGGTCGCGGCGACGCCGGGCCATTGGTACAGTTCGCGCGTATAGGCCCAGAGGTTCGGGAAATCGGCCAGCCGGTTGCGGTTGCACTTGAAATGCCCGTGATAGACCGGATCGAAACGCACCAGCGTCGTGAACAGCCGCCAATCGGCCTCGGTGATCCGTTCGCCGGTCAGGTAGCGCCTTGTGGCTAGGCGCCCCTCCAGCCAGTCGAGGCTGTCGAACAGCGCCGCAACGGCCTCGTCATAGGCGGATTGGCTGGTCGCGAACCCGGCCTTGTAGACCCCATTGTTGACGCTGTCATAGATACGCGCATTCAGCGTCTCGATCTCGGCGCGCAGGGGCGCGGGCCAGTAATCGTCGCGATTGCCGGTGATGCCGTCGAAGGCCGCGTTGAACATGCGGATGATCTCGGCCGATTCGTTCGAGACGATGGTGCCGCGCGCCTTGTCCCACAGGACGGGCACCGTGACCCGGCCCGACACGTCGGGTTTCGCGCGTGTGTAGATGTCGCGCAGAAATGGCAGGCCGTGCAGCCCATCGCCCGTCGCTCCGGGGAAATCGGTGGCGAAGGTCCAGCCATCGTCCAGCATGTCGGGATGCACCACCGAGACCGAGATATGGTCCGTCAGCCCCTTGAGCGCACGGAAGATCAGCGTCCGATGCGCCCAAGGACAGGCGAGCGAGACGTAGAGGTGATAGCGCCCGCTTTCGGCCGGAAACCCGCCCTCGCCCGTCGGCCCGGGGGTGCCGTCCGGCGTGATCCAGTTGCGGAACCCGGCGGTCGAGCGCACGAAACGCCCCCCGCTTTTCGCGGTGTCATACCAGCCCGGATGCCATTTTCCGTCGATCAGTTGGCCCATCTCACCCTCCTTTTCAGGGCTCAAGATAGGGGCAGGGCGGCGCGCTGCCTCCCCGCTGGGCGCGCAACACCCCTGCGCAGGCGCACCTAGGGCAGGATGTCGACCGGCGTGCCGACCGGGACGACGCGCCAAAGCTCGTCCATTTCGGCATTGCTCAGCGCGATGCAGCCTGCCGTCCAGTCATGGCCAAGGCGGCGGTCCCGGGGAATGCCGGGCGGCTGGCCGTGGATGAAGATGTCGCCGCCCGGGTTCACGCCCGCCCGCGCGGCATTGGCGCGGTCTTCGGGGCGGGGATAGTTCAGGCCCAGCGACAGGTGATAGCTGCTTTGCGGATTGCGCCGGTCGATATGAAACCGCCCCTCGGGCGTGCGGCCATCGCCTTGGGCCTGCTTGTGGCCCTCGGGCGCAAAGCCCAGGGCGATCGCGTAGCTGCGCACCGGCTGGTCGCCGACAAACAGCGTCATGCGGCGATCCGATTTCACCACTTCGATCCGGTCTATGGGGCCGGTCAGCGGCGGCGGAGGCGCTGGCATGCGCGGCGCGATCAGGCCCAGCGCGGCAACGACCGCGCCCGCCGCCAGAAGCGCCAGCGCCAGATGGCTGAACAGCCCCGCAAGCCGTTTCATTGCAGATCGGCAAAGGCCGCTTGCAGCCGCTCGAGCGCCTGCGCCACGCGGGCGCGGGGCGTGGCGATGTTGAACCGCAGGAAACTGTCGCCCCCCGTTCCGAAGGTCGGCCCGTGGTTCGCGGCGATCTTCGCGCCCTTCTCGACCCGGGCGGTGAACTCGGCCGGCGCCATGCCGGTGTCCGCGAAATCGACCCAGGCCAGATAGGTCGCCTCCAACGGCATCGACCGAAGCCCCGGAATGGCATTGACGCCCGCATCGAACAATTGCCGGTTGTCGTCGAGATAGACCATCAGCGCGTCGATCCACTCCGCGCCCTCGGGCGAATAGGCGGCGGTTGCCATCTCGATCCCGAAGGAATTGGCCGAAATCCCCAGCGCCGCCATGCGCCCGGCAAAGCGGGCGCGCAACCCCTTGTCGGGGATGATGACATTGCCGCTATGGGCGCCCGCGATGTTGAAGCTCTTGGTCGTGGCGGTCAGCATCACCAGCCGCTCGCGGATCGTCGGATCGACCAGATCCATGACGATGTGCCGCTGGCCGGGATAGACAAGATCGTGATGGATCTCGTCCGAGACCAGAATCAGGTCATGGCGTCTGGCGAAATCGGCCACGCCCTGCAATTCCGCGTGGCTCCAGACCCGCCCGCCGGGATTGTGCGGCGAACAGAGGATGACCATGCGCGCCCCCTCGGCCAGCGCGTCACAGGCAGCGAAATCCATCTCGTAGCGGCCATCGCGCAGCACCAGCGGACATTCCACCACCCGCCGCCCGGCCGCCCGGATCACCCGGGCAAAGGCGTGATAGACCGGCGTGAACAGCACCACGCCATCGCCCGGCGCGGTAAAGGCATCGACGCACAGCGCCGTGCCGTTCACCAGACCATGGGTGGTCAGGATCCAGTCCGGTTCCACCTGCCAGCCATGGCGGGTGTGCATCCACCAGCCGATGGCGGCACGATAGGCGCCCTCGTCGCCGAAATAGCCATAGACCCCGTGATCGACCATGCGTTGCACGGCGGCGCCAACACAGGCGGGCGGGCGGAAATCCATGTCGGCCACCCACATCGAAATGCCGTCGGCGGCGGGCACGCCATAGATCGGCTCCATCATGTCCCATTTCATCGAATGGGTGCCGCGGCGGTCGATGATCTCGTCGAAATCCATGGGGGCCTCCTGCTCGTGCCGCGCCAAGCTAGCGGCTGGCCTCGCAGGCGCAAGCGTTCGTCGCATTGCAAGGCGGCCTCGATTCGCCTAAATCCATCCGCCATGAGCATCCGACCGATCCTGATCCATCCCGATCCGCGCCTGAAGACGGTGGCCGACCCCGTGTCGGACATCACGGGCGAATTGCAGCGCCTGGCCGAGGACATGCTGGCCACCATGTATGACGCGCCGGGCATCGGCCTAGCCGCGCCGCAGGTGGGGGTTCTGACCCGCCTGATCGTGATGGATTGCGCCAAGGACGTGGGCACGCGGCCCCGGCCCTTTGCCATGTTCAACCCCGAAGTGGTCTGGAAATCGGACGAGCGCAACATCCACGAGGAAGGCTGCCTTTCGGTGCCCGAGACCTATGCCGAGGTGACGCGCCCCTCCGAGGTCGTGGTGCGCTGGACCGATCCTGCGGGCGACCAGAAGGAAGAGAAATTCTCGGGCCTCTGGGCGACCTGCGTCCAGCACGAGATCGACCATCTGGATGGCATTCTGTTCATCGACTATCTCAAGCCGCTGAAACGCCAGCTCATCACGCGCAAGATGCAGAAGATCAAGCGCGATCGGGCCCGGGCGTGAGCATCCTGCCGATCGTCACCTGGCCCGATCCGCGCCTGACCGCGCCCTGCGCCCCGGTGGGCGAGATCACCGACGAAATCCGCGTGCTGGTCGCGGACATGCTGGAGACGATGTATGACGCGCCCGGCCGGGGGCTGGCCGCGCCGCAGGTGGGCGTGTCCCGGCGGATCTTCGTGATGGATGTGAACGGCCGGGCGGGGCCGCGCGCGCCACGCATCTTCCTCGACCCGGTGATCGAGGCGTGGTCAGAGGACACCGCCACCGGCCCCGAGGGTTGCCTGTCGATCCCCGGCATCGTGGTCGAGATCGAACGGCCGGTCGAGATCGCCCTGCGCTGGCGCGACATCGACGACACCGAGCAACGCGAGACGCTGGTGGGCTTTCCGGCGATCTGCGCCCAGCACGAGATCGACCATCTGGACGGCATCGTGACCTTCGACCGCGTCAGCCCCGAAGCACGCGCCGAACTGGAACGGACATATCGCGCATGATCCGGCCGATCCTGCAATGGCCCGATCCGCGCCTGAAGACCGCCGCCGCCCCGGTCGAGACCGTCACCGACGAGATCCGCGCTCATTGGGCCGACATGATCGACACGATGGAGGCGATGCCGGGGCAGGGTGTGGGCCTTGCCGCACCGCAGATCGGGGTCATGCTGCGGCTGGCGGTCGTGGATTGCTCGGACAGCCGCGGTCAGGTCGTGCGCATGGCCAATCCCCGGATCGTCGCCGCCTCGGCCGCGCTGAACGCCCATGACGAGGCCAGCCCTTGCCTGCCCGGCGTTTGGGCCGAGATCACGCGCCCCGCGCAGGTGACGGTGCGCTTCCTGAACCAGGATGGCGTCGTCGAGGACCGCGAGTTTGCCGAGCTCTGGGCGACCTCGGTACAGCACCAGATCGACCATCTGGAGGGCCGGATGTATTTCGACAACCTGTCGCGGCTGAAACGCGACCGGCTTTTGAAAAAGGCCGCCAAGCTGGGGCGGGGCTGATGCGCGTCGTCTTCATGGGCACGCCCGATTTCTCGGTGCCGGTGCTCGATGCACTGGTCGATGCGGGCCACCAGATTGCCGCGGTCTATTGCCAGCCCCCCCGCCCCGCCGGTCGCGGCAAGAAGGACCGCCCCTCGCCCGTCCAGGCCCGCGCCGAGGCGCTGGGCCTGCCGGTTCGTCACCCGGTATCGCTGCGCAGCGCCGAGGCGCAGGCCGAGTTCGCCGCTTTGGGCGCCGATGTGGCGGTCGTGGTCGCCTATGGGCTGATCCTGCCGCAGCCGGTGCTGGACGCGCCGCGGCTGGGCTGTCTGAACATCCACGCCTCGCTGTTGCCGCGCTGGCGCGGCGCGGCGCCGATCCACCGGGCGATCATGGCGGGCGACGCGGAAACCGGCATCTGCATCATGCGGATGGAGGCGGGGCTGGATACCGGCCCCGTGCTCTTGCGCGAGGCAACGCCGATCGGGGCCGAGGAAACCACCGGCGAGTTGCACGACCGGCTGTCCGCCATGGGCGCGCGGCTGATCGTGCAGGCGCTGGACCGGCTGGACGATCAGCCGCCCGCGCCGCAGCCCGAGGCGGGCGTGATCTATGCCGACAAGATCGACAAGGCCGAGGCGCGCGTGGACTGGACCCGCCCCGCTACCGGGATCGTGCGTCAGATCAACGGCTTGTCCCCCTTCCCCGGCGCCTGGTGCATGGTCGGGGGCGAACGACTGAAGCTGTTGCGCGCGCGGCTGGCCGATGGCACGGGCACGCCCGGTCAGGTGCTGGGCGGGCTGACCATCGCCTGCGGATCGGGCGCAATCGAGGTTCTGGAAGCCCAGCGCGAGGGCAAGCGGCCGATGCAGGCCGCCGAGATCCTGCGCGGCCTTGCCCTGCCCGAGCGGCTGGACTGATCCGCCGCAGCCTCAGGCCGGCAGAGTCGCCAGAAGCCGCTCCATCGCGCCGATGCGGGCGGCCGGCGCCGGATGGGTCGCCAGAAACTCGGGCGAGCGCGCGCCACCGGCCAGTTCCATCTGCTGCCAGAGCGTGATCGCCTGCCGCCCCTCGTACCCCGCGCCGACCATCGCCCGGACGCCGAATTCGTCGGCCTCAAGCTCCTGGTTGCGCGAATAGGGCAACAGCAGCCCGACCTGCGCCCCCAGCCCCAGCGCGGCGGTGATGACATCGGCATTGCCCACATTGCTTGCGCCCAGCATCCCGCCGATGAGCCGCAGCCCGGTTTCGGTCGCGACCTCGGCGCTGATGCGCTCCTGCGGGTGGTTGGCCAGAAGATGCCCGATCTCGTGACCGATCACGGCGGCAAGCTGGTCGGGCGTGCGGGCGACGCGGAACATGCCTTCGTAGACGCCGATCTTGCGTCCCGGCAGGGCAAAGGCGTTGATCTCGGGCGAGGCGAAGACCTGCACCTCCCACGCGCCGGTCGGCTCGCCCAGATGGGTCAGCAGCCGCCGTGAAACCTGCGTGGCCGAGGACTGGAACCCGGCATCGCGCGACAGCGGTTGTTGCGCGCGCAGTTCCGACCAGGCGCGCAGCCCCATGGATTCCACCTCGGACGAGGACACCATCGCAGGCGGCGCCCCGACGCAGCCCGAGAGCGACAGCACCGATCCGGCGGCGGTGGAGGCAAGAAAGTGGCGGCGGGTCAGACAGCAACAGGCCAAGGCGATGTCCTCACAGGATGCGTGGGCCGGGCGGGTGCAGCCTGCGGCCCGCCCGGCATGCGCCCTAGATAGGCACCGCCCCCCCGGATCGTCCAGTGGGGATCGGGCGTGCGGGGCAGCCTTTTGCCGATCCTGCCCGGGCCTTTCATCAGGCGCCGGGCTGCCCCGATTGCGTGATCCGGCCGTCGGCCATCACGGCCAGACAGTCGGCCTCGGTCCTCGCCTCGTCCCGGTCATGGGTAACGACCAGCATGGTCAGGCCGGTGCGGTCGCGGATGTCCCGCAAGAGCTGCCACAAGGCGCGGCGCGGTTCGGCATCGAGCGCCGCAAAGGGTTCGTCGCAAAGCAGCAAATCCGGCTCGACCGCCAGCGCACGGGCCAGCGCCACCCGCTGACGCATGCCGCCCGAAAGCTGGCGGGGGTATTTCCCGGCATCGCCGGGGCCCAGCCCGACCGCATCCAGCATCGCCACGGCACGCGCGCGCCGCTCTGCCGCGCCAAGGTCCAGCCCCCGCAGCGCGAAGCCGACATTGCCCAGCGCCGTCTTCCACGGCAACAGCGCCGGATCCTGAAACACGATCCCCAGTCGCGTGCAGCGCCGCGCGACCCGACCCGCATCGGGGGTCAGAAGCCCGGCGGCCAGCGCGATCAGCGTGCTCTTGCCGCAGCCCGATGGCCCCATCAGCGCGGTGATCGTGCCCGCGGGCAATATCAGGTCAAGCCCGCGCAGCACCGGCCTGCCGTCATGGGCGAAATCGACGCCGTCAAGGCGCAGCGGTTCGCTCATGCCCCGACGCCCCGCCCGTCATCGCGCCAATGGGCCATCCGGCGCTGAAGCGGTTGCAGCAGCGCCAGATCGACCGCGACCAGCACCGCCACCACGACCAGCACCCAGGCCATAATCGCGACCGTATCGACATGCGCGCGCGCGGTGGCCAGCCCGTCGCCGATACCGCCCGCACCGGCCAGCAACTCGGCCATGACCGAAACCTTCCAAGACATCGCCAGCGTCGTGGCCAGCGCGGGAAACACATGGCCCAGCATATGCGGCAGGTGCATGTGGGCAAGCCGTGCGCCAAGCGGCACCCGAAACGCCCGCGCCATTCGGATCAGCCCGCCATCGAGGCTGTGAACCCCGGCCACGGCCGCGGCAAAGACCAGCGGGCCGGTCGCCACGGCCACGGTGAACACGACCGCCCAGCGCCCACCGAACCACAGCAGCGCCAGCACCACCCAGGCAATCGCGGGGATCCCCAGCAGCACCACCGCGACCGGCTGCAATGCCCGCTGCGCCTCGGGACGCAGGCCCGCCAGTGTTCCGGCGATCATGCCCGCCGCCGCGCCCAGCACCCATCCCATCCCGGCATTCCCGGCGGTCTGGGCCAGCGCCGGGGCAACGCGGCCCTCGGCGATCATGTGCCAAAGCGTGACGCCCGTCTCGGCCAGACCGGGCAGCACCAATGGCCCCCAGATGCGATGCCCGGCCTCCCACAGGATCGCCAGCAGGGCAAGGCCCGCAAGGCTCCAGAGCCGGGAGGGGCGGGGCTTGTTCGCCATTTCCCTAGCCCCAGTAGAAATCGGCATCGGGCAGGCGGTGCGCGACGATGCCCGGGGCCAGCGCCATGAGGTGCTGGAAATAGGTCTCGATATCCTGCTGCGCCTGCCGCGCCGTCACCACGTCAAGCCGCACGAAGGGCAGCGAGCGGGCCACGATCTCGGGCGCAAGACCCAGATGCGGCGCGGCCAGCGCGCCCGCCGCCGCCGGGTCGGCCTGCGCCCAATCGGCGGCCTCGATACAGGCGGCATGGGCGGCGGCGACAATTTCGGGCGCGCGGTCCAGAAATTCGGCACTGACCGCCAGCCCGACCTGCGGGATCCGCGGGCCGCGCCCGGTATGCTGGCCATAGATCTCGGCGATGTCGAGCGCGCGGATCAGGGGCAAGCCTTCGCGTTCGGCGCGGATCTGCGCGGCCGTAGCGGCCGGTTCGTGCAGCAGCGCCACATCGCCCCGCCCGGACAGGAACAGCGGCACCGCCTCGCCCGGCGAACCGACATAGTCGAGCCGCAGATCGCGGTCTGGGTCCAGCCCGGCCCAGCCCAGCACCATACGAAACAACAGATCCGGCGCCTCGTTCTTGTTCGACAACAGCACCCTTCGACCCGCCAGATCCGCGATCGAGCGGATGCGGTCATCGCGCGCCATGACGTAAAGCACACCCCAGGTCACGACATTCACCATCCGCGTGCCCGCCCCGCGATTGAAGAAATTGGCCGCGGCATAGGTGGAACTGGCAAACAGCCGGAATGCGCCCGAGGCGATGCCCGCGCGCAACTGGTCGGTGCTTTTCCAGATCTCGAACCGCGCGCCGGGGGCGGCGCTCTGGAACCGTTCGGACGCCACCGCCCCGGCAAAGACCGCCGAAGGCGTGCCCGGAATGCCCCAGAGCGTCAGGGGCTCGCCCCCCCGCGCCGGGCCCGCAAGGGGCAGTGCGGCCAGCCCGGCCAGAACGGCGCGGCGGTCAAACGACAGCGCCCGGGTCAATAGACCATCGTGCTCATGGTGATGTCGTCCCAGATTTCCTTGACGGTATGCTTCAATTCGCGCCGTCGGTCCTCATAGCTCGTGTGCAGCAGCCGGTGCGCCAGTTCCGAGTTCGGCGCGCCCAGGAAATCGCGATAGAGCGCCTGCACCTGCGGGTTGTTGTGCGACTGGCGCACGCGGGCGGCGCGGTCGACCGCATAGATCGTTTCGCGCCGTTTCTGGGCCAGCGGCAGATACGCCTTTTTCGAACGCAGCGACCCGCCCCCATCGACGCAGCCGCCGGGGCAGGCCATGACCTCGATGAAATCGTAATCGGCCGTGCCTGCCAGCACCGATTCCACCAGCGCACGGGTGTCGCCAAGCCCGTGGACCATGGCCACCCTGACCTCGCCCACCGGCCCGCCCAGATCGACGCGGGCCTCGCGGATGCCTTCGAAACCGCGCAACTGGGTCAGTTCGATCTGCTCCAGTTCGCTTCCGTTGACGATGGCATAGACGGTGCGCAGCGCGGCCTCCATCACGCCGCCGGTGGTGCCGAAGATGGCGCCCGCACCGGAATATTCACGCAGCAAGGGGCTGTCGAAGCCCGAGGGTTCCAGCGCCTTCAGGTCGATCCCCTCGCGGCGCAACAGGCGCGCGAATTCGCGGGTGGTCAGCACCAGATCGGTATCGGGCCGCCCGTCGCGCGCCAGTTGCGGGCGCGCCGCCTCCTCTTTCTTGGCGACGCAGGGCATGATCGAAATCACCCGGATCCGCTCGGCCGGAACGCCCAGCTTCTCGGGCAGCCAGGTCTTGGCCACGGCCGACAGCACCTGTTGCGGCGACCGGGTCGAGGACAGAAGCGGCAGGATCTCGGGATAATGGATCTCGGCAAAGTCGATCCAGGCCGGGCAGCACGAGGTAAAGGTGGGCCGGCGACCGGCCTTGAGCCGGCCCAGCAATTCGGCGCCTTCCTCCATGATGACGACATCCGCCGCGAAATTGGTGTCCAGCACCACGTCGATGCCCAGCCTGCGGCAGGCGGTGGCGATATGCCCCTCGACATTGGTGCCGGGGGGCATGCCGAATTCCTCGCCAAAGGCGACGCGCACGGCGGGGGCGAATTGCACCACCGTCACCAGATCAGGGTCGCAGATATAGTCGATGGCCCGGTCGGTCTCGTCGCGTTCGCCCAGCGCGCCGGTGGGGCAGACCAGAACGCATTGCCCGCAGGACACGCAGGCCGAGGAGGGGTAATCCTCGGCGCCCCGCAGCGCCACCAGCCGGTCAAGCCCGGTGCCCTCCATCGCCAGCGCATCGACCTGCTGGTGATGACGGCAGATCGCGACGCAGCGCTGGCAGCGCACGCAGCGGCGCATGTCGCGCACCATCGCGGGCGAGGTCAGGTCGATGGGACGCGCCTCGGTCCGGGCACGGTCGAAGAAGCGATTTTCCTTGAGCCCGACGAACTGCGCCAGATCCTGCAATTCGCAATTGCCGTGGCGGATGCAGGTCGCGCAATCCTGCAAATGGTCGGCCATCAGCAGTTCCACCTGCAAGCGCTGCATGTCGCGGGCGCGCTTGCTGCGGGTCCGCACTTCCATCCCGTCGCGGATGGGCGTGTTGCAGGCGGTCACGATCTGCGGCGTGTCGCGACCGGCCTGCACGATCTCGACCACGCAGACCCGGCAGGTGCCGGGGGTGTGGTCGATGTCGTCCAGTTCGCACAGCGTCGGGATGTAGATGTCATGCCGCCGCGCACAGGACAGGATGGTTTCGTTCGCCCGGCCCGTGCAGGGCGTGCCGTTGAGGGTCAGCGCCACGGTCTCGGGCGCGTCGGGGCCGGGTGTGTCGGGGCCGGAGGTATACATGGCTCAGACCGCTCCTTCGGGGATGGGATGGCCGGTTAGGACCGTGTAGACGCGATAGCAACGCATGCAGCGTTGCGCCTCGGCATAGGCGGCCTTGGCGCTGATCGTCTGTTCGACCTCCTCGAACATGCGTTTGCGCAGTTCGGGGTCTAGTTCGGGATTATGCACGCGATAGGCGTTGCGCACCGGGGTTTCGACCACGTCATTGGCCAGGAAATCGTTGTCGGCGATCAGCTTGCGCATCCTTGCGCGCTTGTAGAACCTGACCGAGCCGCGCTGGATCCAGTCGTCGATATTGCGCGCGGCCTTCAGCCCGTCGGCCATCGCCCAGATCAGCGTCGAGGGGCCGGTCACGCAATCGCCCCCCGCAAAGACGCCCGGCCGCGAAGTCGTGAGCGCGTCATCGGCGGCCACGCAGCGCCAGCGGTCCAGCGCGATGCCGTCCGCCTCGATCCGGCCGCCATCCTCGACCTGCTGGCCGATGGCGGCGATCAGCGTGTCGCAGGGCAGCGTGACCTCGCTGCCCGGGATCGGGCGGACCTTGCGCCGGCCGCTGTCGTCGGGCTCGCTCTGTTCCATCTGCGCGACCACGACGCCGGTGACCCGGCCATTCTGCGTGACGACGCGGACCGGGTTGCAAAGCGTGTGAAAGGTGACGCCCTCGGCCTCGGCATCCGCGATCTCGCCGGGATCGGCGGGCATGTCCGCGCGGGTGCGGCGATACAGGACATGCACGCGCCCCGCCCCCAGCCGGATCGCCGAGCGCACGCAATCCATCGCGACATTGCCGCCGCCCACCACCAGCACCTCGCCCGACAGGGACAGCGGCGCAGCACCCGCAACATGATCGTGAACGCGCAACAGGAAGTCGATGCCGCTGAAATAGCCCGCCCGCGCCGCGTCCTCGCCCTCGACCCCCAGCCGCGATCCCGCCTGGCAGCCAAGCCCCAGGAACACCGCCCGGTAGCCGCGCGCGAACAGATCGTCGATGCTGAAATCGCGGCCGAGCTGCTGGCCGAACAGGAACCGCCCGCCCAGATCGGCGATGATGTCGGTTTCCAGCGCCAGCGTGTCTTTGGGCAGCCGGTAGGCGGGAATGCCGATCTGCGCCATGCCGCCCGCCTGGCCTGCCTTGTCGAACACATCGACGTGATAGCCGCGCAACAACAGGTGATAGGCACAGGAAATGCCCGCCGGACCCGCACCGACCACCGCCACCCGCATGGCCGGATCCAGCGGCTTGCGGATCATGTCGCGGGTGAATGTCAGCGCGTTCGGGCCGCTTTGCTGGTCGGCGACGAAGCGTTTCAGGGTCTTGATGCCCACCGCCTCGTCCACGAACTTGCGCCGGCAGGCCTGTTCGCAATAGCGCACGCAGACCCGCCCGCAGGTCGCCGCCATCGGATATTTCTGCAAGAGCACCCCCAGAGAGTTCTCGGGCTTGCCGTCGCGGATATAGTCGATGTAACGCGGCACATTGACCTTGGAGGGGCAGGCCTCGATGCAGGGCGCGGTCATGTAGGCCATGCCGTGCTGCGCGCGGATCGGGCGTTTCGGGGCCAGTTCGGCCTCGATCCGGTCGCGGAAATGATGCAGCGCATCCAGCAGCGCCACCGCACAGGTCTGGCCCAGCCCGCAAAGCGAGGTTTCCCGCATCTGCTCGCCCAGCATCCCGATCTGATCCAGATCCAGCGGCGCATCCAGCCCGCGCCGCATCGCGTCCAGCGCATCGCGCACCAGAACCGTGCCCATCCGGCAGGGCGTGCAGACGCCGCAGGATTGCTCGGCCGCCTTGCGCATGTAGTGAAACAGCGCGTCCACCAGGCTGACGGTTTCATCGAACACGAAGAAGCCGCGATCCCCGAAAAAGGCGCGGATCGGGTTGCCCTCGTCGAACTCGTCGAAATTGCGCGGCTCAAGGGTGGCCTGCCCCGCCTGCCGGTCATGGACGACCCCGTCCCAGACCCCGTAAACCACGTCTGTCATGGCGCGCTCCTTTCCCGGCGGTCGCCAGAACCAGCCCCCGGTGCCCAGCCTCGCCCGGGCAGGCCGCAGGGGCATTGATCCAGCGCAAGGAAGCGCTTTCGTGATCGCGGGTTGCACCCCGGCTTGCGGAGCGCGATGGTTGCAACGGGACTGCTGCGCCCGGAGCATGCGGGGATTGAGCGATTTGCTTCATGGTCCTGGCCGGGGCAGCGTAAGCGGCCCCGAACCGGAACAGGGTTTGCCGGGGCAAGCCCAGCCGTGATTGCCCCTGAGGTGAGCGCCTTGTTTCCCTGGCGCTTGCCGCCCCATTCTGGTGCATGAATAACGCCGCGCGCGCGTGGCCTGTCGATCCGGGGAAAGGAGGCGGTCTGGCGATCAGCCGTTTGGCCCCGGGCGATCGCGAAGCGGCCGAGCCAAGCGAGAAGCGCAGGCTTCGCCCGACGGCCTTGCCGACCCTCAGCGGGTCCAGACGATCGGCTGCATCAGTTGCGCGTGCGAAACGTCCGGTTCAAGCGGGCGCGGCCGGGTCCGACGCGGTCAGGCGGCGGCATTGGATCGGGGGGCGCCCCAGCCCGGTTCCTGCAATGCGCTGGCGATGCGGAACTGGCCGACCAAGTCCGAAAGGCCCCGTGCCTCCTGATCAAGCGCGGTGCAGGCCGCGACCGTTTCCTCGAACATCGCTGCGTTCTGTTGCTGGGTCCGGTCGAGATGGGCAACCGACACGTTGATATCGTCGATGCCAGAGGCCTGATCGTCGGTCGAGGTCGCGATGTCGCCGACGTGGCGGGCGATGTCGCCGATCGAGGCGATGATCGACTGCAACGCCTCGTCTACACGGCCGACAAGTTCGACGCCATGGCTGACCTGGCTGCGCGATTGCGAGATCAGCGCCGTGATCTCGCGGGCCGCATCGGACGAGCGCTGCGCCAGCCCGCGCACCTCGGAGGCGACGACGGCGAAGCCGCGCCCAGTCTCGCCCGCCCGCGCGGCCTCGACCCCGGCATTCAGTGCCAGCAGGTTGGTCTGGAAGGCGATGTCGTCGATGACATTGATGATCGTGGTGATCTTTTCCGAGGACGCCTCGATCGCGCTCATCGCGGAAACGGTTTCGTCCACGACGCCCGAACTGGTCTGGGCCTTCTGATTGGCATCCGCGACAAGGGCATCGGCCTGCCGGGCACCATGGGCCGCACCGCGGACGGCGGTCGTCATTTCGTTCAACGCAGCCGCGGTTTCTTCAAGCGTCGCGGCCGAGGATTCGGTGCGATGCGACAGATCGGTGGACGAATCGGTGATTTCGCGGACGCTGGCTGCGATGGACCGGGCCGAGTCCGAGATCGAGCGGATCAGCCCCGCCAGACGCGCGACCGCCTCGTTGAAATCCACCCGAAGCTGGTCATAGCCGCCCGGGAAACGGTCGCGGATCTCGATATCGAGATTGCCCTGGGCCAACCCCTTGAGGCTGGAGGCAAGCGTGTCGACCACCTTGGCCTGTTCGGCCCGCAGCCGGTCCTGACCGGCCTCCAGCGCCTCTTTCTCAAGAAGGCCCTGGCGCAGCGCCTCGACCGAGGCGGCCATGGCCCCGATCTCGTCGCGGCGATCCGCTCCGGGCACCGGCTTGTCGTAGATGCCCGAGGCCAGTTCGTCGACGGCCGCCAGCATCCGGGCAAGCGGGCGACGCACCATCGCGGTCGAGGCAACCAGGATGGTGCCCAGCGCCATCAGCAGGATCAGCGCCCCGCTCAGCACCGAATCGGACACGGCGCTGCGCACCGGGCCGGTGAACACCGCGGACGGTACGTCAAGGATCGCGGCCCATGTCTTGTGCATGCCCGGCGCGGTGAAGGGATAGACAAGCCTTGTGCTGCCATCGGGCAGGCCGCGGATCGCGCGCGGCTGACCGTCACTCAGCGCCGCAAGCACGAAATCGCCGCCCGTGTCGCCATAGGCCTGGGTCAGCTTGTCGCTGTCGGGATTGGCAAGCCATTTGCCGCCCTCGTCGACCAGCATGACGCGGCCGCCCGGAAATGCGTCGAACGCGCCCAGCATGGCGGTCAGATCGCTCAGCACGATGTCGACGCCCGCGATGCCGACGATCCGGCCCTCGACCCTGATCGGCATTGCGGCCGAGGTCAGCAGTCGCCCCTCGGTCGACAGATAGGCCTCGGTGATCACGCCTTGGCCGGTTTCCATGGGCAGCGCGAACCATTGCTCCTCGACGACGATGGGAAAGGTCTGGAACACAAGCGGCCCGGCCGCTGACCTTGTCCAGTAGGGGGTGAACACGCCATCGGCATTGCGGCCTTCCGTTCCGCCCAGATAGGCGTCGGTCGTGCCGTCCGGCAGCCCGGCCATCCAGGCGGAATAGAGGCTGTCATTATGCGCGGGAACGGCCTTGAGCATCTCGATGACATTCGCCGTATTGGCCCCCTCGGTCCCGAGATAGCCCGCAATGGACCCGCCCAGCGCCGCGCCGGCGGCCGTCGCCTCGGTGATGTGGACGGCAACCTTCTGCGCGACAACGCCGGCCTTTTCCGTGGCAAGCTCCATCACCTGCCGTTCGACGGTCCGCGATGCATCCACGCCGCTATAGACGGAAAACGCCAGCAAGATCGCCGTGATGGCGGCACCCGCGGCAAGCACCAGCTTGCCGGAAACCGTTGCGAACAGGTTGCCCATGCTCCGAGACTCCATACGCTTTGCCGCCTGTATTGCAGCCAGACCTGAAGGAACAGTGAACGGCCGAAGGCCATGGTGCAGGGCAGGTCTTTGCGCTATGCCTTGGCTTTCGCAGCCGAATTCCTGAAAGAGAGGTCCGGCATGGCCGGGGCCAGAACGAGCCTGACACACCCGCTTCAGATCGCGGAGGTCCGTACTGACCCTGCGCATGGGCGCATCGGAATCACCTTTTGCCCCGGCAAACAGGACAGGGCCGCCGCCACCGGCGCCTGGGCGCGCGATCTGGATCTGGACCTTGACGCGATCGCGGCCTGGGGTGCGCGGATGGTTCTGACACTGGTCGAACCGGCCGAACTGGCCGCGCTGAAGGTGCCCGATCTGGGGGCCGAGGTGCGGCGCCGGGGGCTGGACTGGCGGCATCTGCCGATTGCCGACTACTCGGTGCCAGGCCCGGAATTCGAGGTCGGATGGCAGGACCATGGCCGGGACATCCGCGCGCTGATCCGCGCCGGGGGCAATGTGCTGGTTCATTGCAAGGGCGGGCTGGGCCGGGCGGGGATGATCGCGGCGCGGCTGCTGGTGGAACTGGGGACAGAGCCCGATGCAGCGATCCGCGCGGTGCGCCGTGCCCGGCCCGGCGCGATCGAGACTCCCTCGCAACTTGCACTGGTCCGGCGCACGCGGGCCGTGACCGATCTGGTCGACATAACGACGATGGAGCGGGTCGGCGGGCGGCTGGGCAGCAATCCGGGCGGGATCTGGCAGGATGCCGGGGGGCGGCGGTTCTATGTCAAGGAACTGGAAACGCCTGCGCAGGCGCGCAACGAATACCTCGCCGCGCGGCTCTACCGGCTGGCCGGGGCGCCGATACTGGACTATCTGCCCGCCGCATCGCCCGTGCAGGTCGCGACCGCCCTTGTCGATCTGGACAAGCGGCACATTGCCCGGTTCAGCCCGGAGGAACGAAATCAGGCGCAGCGCTGGCTGGGCGTTCATTCCTGGACGGCGAACTGGGACGCGGCCGGGTTCGAGGGCGACAATCAGGGCGTGGCGGGGGGGCGCGTGCTGACGCTGGATGTCGGGGGTGCGCTTGAATTCCGCGCCTCGGGCGATCCCAAGGGCCGGGCCTTTGGCGACAGCGTGGACGAGATCGACCGGCTGCGCAGCGATCCCGACAACCCCCATGCGCTGCGGCTGTTCGGCGACATGGACGCGGCCGCGATTGCCGATGCCATCGCGGTGGTGACTGCGATCCCCGATGCCGCGATCCGGCAGGCCGTGGAGATTGGCGGCGGGCGCCCGGCGCTGGCCGAACGGCTGATCGCACGCAAGGCGGATCTGGCCCGGCGCGCCCCCTAGCTGCCGCCCCGCGCCAGCGCCAGCAACCCCGGCACCTGCCCGCGAATCGCCGCCGCGATGGCCGGGTCCAGCGCGGCCAGCCAGCGCGCGGGGATCGCCGCCATGCCCCAGGCAGCACCCGCAAGCATGCCCGCAATCGCCCCGGTGGTGTCGGCATCGCCCCCCTGATTGACGGTCGCGATCAGGGTATCCTCGAACCCCTCGGCACTCAGAAAGTGATGCAGGACCGTCTGCACCGTATCGACGATGAAGGGCGAGGATTGGCCGGGATAGGGCGCAAAGCGGAACACGCGGTGGCCGGTGACAAGCGCCTCGGCCTCGGCCTGCACGGCATCGCGGCCCTGCCCGTCCAGTAGCAGATGGACCATGCGCACCAGCGCCAGACAGGCGGCATCTGACAGCGGATGGTGATGCGTGCTGCGGGCCTGTGCCAGCGTCCAGTCCTCGGCCCGCCCGGGATTGCCCAGCGTCGCCAGCGCCACGGGCAGCACGCGCATCGCCGCGCCATTGCCCGCATCGCCCTCGGAATAGCTGCCCGCGACAGAGCCATCGCGCAGGAAACGCCGGATACCGCGGCGGCAGGTATTGCCGACATCGGCGGGGCCGGTGGCAAGCCAGGCGGCAAATTCCTCGCACAGATCGCGCGCGTCTAACCCGCCCGCGCGCAACAGCGACCGGCCCAGCGCCAGCGCCATCTCGGTGTCGTCGGTCACCTGCCCCGGCGCCAGCTTCAGCCAGCCGCCGCCCGTGATCTCGCGGTGAACGCCATGTTGCGCGGCGATCTCGCGTGCGGTCATGAATTCGACGGTGGCGCCCAGCGCATCGCCGATGGCAAGCCCCAGATAGGCCGCAAGCGCGCGGTCCTCGACGTCCGGACGGGACCGCTCAGACATAGTCCACCCTCACCCGGTATTCGCCGCCCAGCGCCAGCACCTCGGCCTCGCCGCGCGGCAGGGTGGCGGGCAGAAGGCCGTTGAAGAACAGCACCTTGGCCAGCGGCACCCGGGCGGTCAGGATGCGGTCGCCGAAACAGTCGGCCACGCTGCGGTCGGTGGTGAAGGACACCAGGTTGTTCAGCCGGACCACCGCCGCGCGCCTGTCGATCCGCTCGACGATCCGGTGTTCGTCAAAGCCGTTCACCCCGCGAAACAGCGTCAGATGGGTCTGGCCCGGAAAGGCAAAGCGCGCGATCGCCCATTGGCAGAACTCGAACAGCAGGTCGAGCTGCACCCAGATTGCGTTGTTGTGAAAGCCGCTGGCCATCTTTTCCTCGACATAGCCCGCCCAGGCCGGATCGGAAAATTGCGCGATGATGCCCTTGTGAAAGGACGGGCAGACGCCGAAGCGGCTTTCGACCCAGCCTTTCAGAACCGCGCCCTCGGGGCCGTTGCTGTCAAAGCTCCAGCCCTGGATCAGCCGCAGGAACGAGGACCGGAACCGCCGCTTGCCCGCCCCCCCGTCACGCTGTTCGTCATCAAGGCCGAACATGGCGATCATGTAGACCAGGAACGCCCCGCCCGCCTCGGCCAGGGTTTCGGCCTTGTCCAGCATGGCGAAAAGGCTGGGGTTCATCTCGCGCACGCCCCAGATATGCAGGGGAGCGGGCGCCTCGTTGAAGGCGCAGCTTGCCAGCCAGTCCGGCGGGCGCCCCACCAGATTGGTCGAATGGCCGAGGCAGCGTTGTCCCGCATCCGTCATCGCGGGCAGGATGCGTCATCGCGGCCGGGCGGGAAAGCCCCATCGGCACCGCACCGGGCGCATCGCGCCTTGTACCCGGGCCGCGCATCTGGTCTTGATGTCAGCCACGGGGCCGCGACGGCAGGCCCCGCATGATCCGCCCGGCAAGGGCGAACGGACAAGACGGAGGAATTCCATGAAAGCGGTCATTCTGGGCAGGGGTGCGTTCGCCGCCCTGGTTGCGGGCGCGATGATGCTGGGCACGGCCTCGGCCGAGACGCTGCGGCTGTCGCACAATGTCGGCGACACTACCACCTGGCACAAGGGCGCCGAGAAGTTCGGCGAACTGATCTCTGGGGCCACCGGCGGCGATATCTCGGTGCGCGTGTTCCCCAATGCCCAGCTTTCGGGCGGCGACCAGATGAAGCAGGCCGAGATGATCGGCCGCGGCGCGCTGGACCTGGTGCTGACCTCGGCGATCAACGTCACGCCGCTGGTGCCCGAGATGGCGGTGTTCTCGCTGCCCTATCTCTATTCCTCCTATGACGAGGTCGACGCGACCACGCAGGGCGCCCCCGGCGAGATGATGGCCGCGATCCTTCTGGAAAAGGGCATCGTCGTGCTGGCCTGGGGCGAGAACGGCTTTCGCGAGATCACAAACAACACCCGCCCGATCACCAGCCCCGACGACATGAAGGGTCTGAACATGCGCGTGGCCGGGCCGATGTATATCGACGTGATGAACGCGCTGGGCGCCAATCCGCAGCAGATGCAATGGTCGGAAACGCTGACCGCGCTGCAACAGGGCGTGGTCGACGGGCAGGAAAACCCGATCGGCGCGGTCATCATCCCGCAGCAGGTCTACGAGATGCAGAAATACCTCACAACCTGGCATTATTCCTATGACCCGATCTTCCTTGGCATCTCGAAGGCCAAATGGGACAGCTACGATGCCGAAATGCAGGACAAGCTGCGGACCGCCGCGACCGAGGCGATGGAATACCAGCGCCAGATCACCCGCGACGGCACCGCCAGCGGCATCGACTTCCTGCGCGAGAAGGGCATGGAGGTCACCGAACTGACGCCCGAGCAACTGGCCGCCTTCCGCGAGGCGACGCAGCCTGCCTTTGACACCTGGGCAGCCAAGGTCGGCCCCGAGATCGTCGAGGCGTTCCGCGCGGCCATCGCGGAAGCGCAGTAACCAGTGAAACGGCGCAGGCCCGCCCGGCGCGGGCCTGCCGCCTGATGCGTCACAGCGGGGAAGCCCGATGCGATTCCTTCTCGACGAGGCGGAAAAGATCGTCTGCGCGGTCCTGTTCCTGGGCATGACCGCCATCGGTTTTGCCAATGTGGTGGTGCGCTACGGCACCAATTATTCGCTGGCCGCGACCGAGGAATTGCTGACCAACGGCTTCCTGCTGCTGACCGTCTTTGGCGCCGCCATCGCCGCGCGGCGGGGGGAACACCTGTCGGTAACGCTGGTCCATGACCTGCTGCCACGTGCCTTGCGCAAGCCGCTTTTCGTGCTGGCCGCCGCGCTGTCGGTGCTGCTGCTTGCGCTGTCGGCCTGGTTTTCCTGGCAGACGCTGACCAACCAGATGGCCAGCGGGATCCGATCCTACGCGCTGGGTCTGCCTGCGTGGTATTACCAGGCGGCGGTGCCCTTCGGGTTCGCGCTGATCCTGATCCGTCATCTGCAACATGCCTGGACAGAGCTGCGCGGCGCGCAGGACGGGGGCCGCGATGCCTGATCTGTTCCCCGGCCTTGGCGCGGGCACCGAAATGGTGATCCTGCTGTTCCTGCTGATGGCGCTGCGGGTGCCCGTGGCCTTTGCGCTGGGCCTGTCGGCGATCCATGCGATGTGGCAGATCGGCTTCGGGCTGGACCTCGTGGGCGACCTGATCGCCGCGGGCGTCACCAAGTTCTCGCTGCTGGCGATCCCCTTCTTCATCCTCGCGGGCACGCTGATGGGCACGACGGGAATCGCCGAACGCATGATCCGGTTCTTCCGCGTGCTGATCGGGTCGACCCCCGGCGGCATGGGGGTTGTCGGCACGGTGGTCTGCCTGTTCTGGGGCGCGGTCAGCGGGTCGGGGCCGGCCTCGGTCGCGGCCATCGGGCCGATGATCGTCAAGGGGATGGAGGAGGACGGCTATTCCCGCGCCTATGCAGCCGGACTGGTCTGCACCGGGGCGGCACTGTCCATCGTGATCCCGCCCTCGATCGGGCTGGTGATCTATGGCGTGATCGCGGAAACCTCGATCTCGCAGTTGTTCATTGCGGCGATCATCCCCGGCCTGTTCATGGGGCTGATGATGCTGGCCACGCTGCCCTTCGCCCGCCGCGAAGGCCCCGCCGGAAGCCCCGCGCTGGACGCGCTGAGCCCGATGCCGCATGCCGGGCTGCCCTATGGCCGTCGGCTCTGGCGCACCTTCCGCGAGGCGTTCTGGGGCCTTCTGACGCCGCTGGTGATCCTTGGCGGCATCTATTCGGGCATCTTCACCCCCACCGAGGCGGCGCTGGTCGCGACCGTCTATGCGCTGGGCGTCGGCGCGCTGGCCTATCGCTCGCTGACGATCCGCGGGCTTTACCAGGCACTGGCCGATGCCGCGGCCTCGTCGGCGGTGGTGATGCTGGTGGTGGCCTATGCGGGGCTGTTCGGCTGGGTGGTCACGGTCGAGGATCTGATCGGCAGCTATTCGGGCGCGCTGCTGGGTCTCAGCGGCAATGAATGGGTGATCCTGCTGGTCGTCATGCTGGTTCTGCTGGTGGCGGGGATGTTCATGGACCCGGTGACGGTGATGTTCATCTCGCTGCCGATCTTCCTGCCCGTGATGCGCGAAATGGGCTGGGATCCGGTCTGGTTCGGGGTGGTGGTGATGGTCAACCTTGCCATCGGGCTGTTCACGCCGCCGGTGGGCATCAACCTCTACGTCGCCGCCAATGTCACGCGCCTGTCGATCGAACGGATCGCACGCGGCGCCCTGCCCTTCCTGATCGCAAGCCTTCTGGGGCTGGCGGTGATTGCCGCCCTGCCCGCCCTTTCGCTGACGCTGGTGGGGATGCTGCGCTAGTCACTCCTTGCGCGTCATCGCGGCGCGCAGGGCATCGCCCAGCGCGCCCCGGCCGGAACTTTCCGGCGCGCGCGCCTCACGCGGCTTGCCCATGGCCTTGGGGCGCGCGGGGCTGGCGGGGCGCGGGTCGGCGGCGGCATCCTTGCGCATCGACAGGCCGATGCGCTTGCGGGGAATGTCGATCTCGACCACGCGCACCTTGACCACATCGCCCGCCTTGACCACCTCGTGCGGGTCGCGCACGAAGCGGTCGGCCAATTGGCTGACATGCACCAGCCCGTCCTGATGCACGCCGATATCGACGAAGGCGCCGAAGGCCGCGACATTGGTCACCGTGCCTTCCAGCATCATGCCGGGTTTCAGATCCTTGATGTCCTCGACCCCGTCGGCAAAGGCGGCGGTGCGGAATTCGGGGCGCGGGTCGCGGCCGGGCTTTTCCAGTTCGGCCAGGATATCGCGCACCGTGGGCAGGCCGAAGCGGTCATCCACGAATTGCTCGGGTTTCAGGCCCTTGAGCGCGGCGCCGTTGCCCATGATCTGACGCAGATCGCGGCCGCAGGCGGCAACGATCCGGCGTGCCACGCCATAGGCTTCGGGGTGGACGGAGGAGGCATCCAGCGGTTCGGCCCCGTCGCGGATGCGCAAAAACCCCGCCGCCTGTTCGAACGCCTTCGGCCCCAGCCCGCCGACCTTGAGGAGCGCCTTGCGCGAGGGAAAGGCGCCATGGGCATCGCGATGCGCGACGATGGCCTGCGCCAGCGACGGACCCAGCCCCGCGACATGGGCCAGCAGCGGCGCCGAGGCGGTGTTCAGATCCACGCCCACCGCGTTCACCGCGTCCTCGACCACGGCCTCCAACGTCTGGGCCAGGCGGCGCTGGTCCACGTCATGCTGATACTGGCCGACGCCGATGGATTTCGGCTCGATCTTGACCAGCTCGGCCAGCGGATCCTGTAGCCGCCGGGCGATGGACACGGCGCCGCGCAAGCTGACGTCCAGATCGGGAAACTCGCGCGCGGCCAGTTCCGAGGCGGAATAGACCGAGGCGCCCGCCTCGGACACCACCACCTTGACCGGGCGCGGCCCGCCCTCGGGCAGAAGCCGCAGCGCCTCGGCCACAAGGCGCTCGGTCTCGCGGCTGGCGGTGCCGTTGCCGATGGCGATCAGCTCGACACCATGGCGGCGCACCAGTTCCAGCACCGTCGCCATGGCCCCGCGCAGATCGTTCCTGGGCTGAAAGGGATAGAGCGTCGCCGTCTCGACCAGCTTGCCGGTCGCATCCACCACCGCGGCCTTGACGCCAGTGCGGATGCCCGGGTCCAGCCCCAGCGTCGGGCGCGCACCCGCAGGCGCGGCCAGCAGCAGGTCGCGCAGGTTGCGGGAAAAGACCGCGATGGCCTCTTCATGGGCGCGGCGGCGCAGCTCGGCCAGAAGGTCCATGTACATCGTCAGGCTCAGCTTGACCCGCCAGGTCCAGCCCGCCGCCTCGCGCAGCCAGGCATCGCCCGGACCATGGCCCGCAATCCCGATCTCGGCCGCGACCATACCCGCGGCGCGGGCGGCCCCGGTTTCGGGATCGGGCGCGATCTCGATGGTGACCACCTCCTCCTTCGAGGCGCGCAGGATCGCCAATGCCCGATGCGCGGGGATCGTGGCCCATTTCTCGCGATGGTCGAAATAATCCGAGAACTTGGCGCCCGCCTCCTCCTTGCCGGGCACGACACGGGCGGCGATGAACGCCTCCTCCTGCATGAAGGCACGCAGCCGGCCCAGCAGCCCGGCATTCTCGGCCAGTTCCTCGGCCAGGATGTCGCGCGCGCCCGCCAGCGCGGTCTTGGTGTCGGGCACGGCGTCCGACAGATAACCCGCGGCCAGCGCCTCGGGCCGGGCCGCGCGGTCGTCGATGATCGCGCGCAACAGCGGTTCCAGCCCGTTTTCGCGGGCGATCATCGCCTTGGTGCGGCGCTTGGGCTTGAAGGGCAGGTAGATGTCTTCGAGCGTGGCCTTGGTCTGGGCGCCTGCGATGGCGCGGGCCAGATCGTCGGTCAGCTTGCCTTGGTCGCGGATCGCGTTCAGGATCGCCGCGCGCCGGGCCTCCATCTCGCGCAGATAGACCAGCCGGTCGGCGAGCGTCCGCAACTGGGTATCGTCCAGCCCGCCCGTCACCTCCTTGCGGTAGCGCGCGACGAAGGGCACGGTCGCGCCGCCATCCAGCAACTCGACCGCGGCCTGAACCTGCGCGGGCGCCGCGGCGATCTCGGTGGCGATGGTGCGGGTGATGCGGTCCTGGGCGGTCGTCGTCACGGCAAGATCCTCGTCTGCGATTGGACGACCTTCCTAGCGGAGGGCGCGGGCCGCGCCAAGCGGCAGCCCGCGCCCTTCCCGTTCAGTCTGCGCCGCGGGCGATGTCCCGAGGTGCGACCTGTCGGCGCTGAAGCAGCCAGACCACCGCCGCCGCGCCCAGACCGATGCCATCGGTCAGCCAGCCGCCGTCGATCATCGCCAGCGCGGCCGCCCCCACGAAGATCCGCAGCACCGGGTTCAGCGCCCCCATGAACCAGCCCTGCACCGCCGCCGACAGCAGGAACACCCCGAAGGCGGCCGAGGCGGTCACATGCACGACCTCGGTCCAGTGCCCCTGCATCAGCAGGGCGGGCGAGGCAAAGATCATGAACGGCACGACAAAGGCCGCCAGCCCGAACTTGAACGCCTCGACGCTGGTCTTCATCGGATCGGATTGCGCGATTGCCGCCCCCGCATAGGCGGCCAGCGCCACGGGCGGCGTGATCGCCGACATCACCGCGAAGTAGAAGATGAAGAAATGCGCCAGCAGCGGCTGGATGCCCATCTGCACCAGCCCCGGCGCGATGACCGAGGCCGCCACGGCATAGGCCGCCGTTGTCGGCATCCCCATCCCGAGGATGATCGCCACGATCATGGCAAAGAACAGCGCGACGATCTGGCTTTGCCCAGCCATCCCCAGCAACAGCCCCGAGAACCGCGTGCCGATGCCGGTCAGCGCGATCACGCCCACGATGATGCCAGCCGCAGCACAGACCGCGATCAGTTGCAGGCTCATCTTGGCGGCCAGTTCAAAGGCGCGCAGGATCGCGACCGGCCCCATGCGATAGGGCGTCAGCCAACTGACCACCGTGGCCGCCGCCATCGCCCAAACGCCCGCGCGGATGACCGAATAGCCCGCGAAGAGCGTGGCGATCAGGATGATGATCGGCAGGAACAGGAACGCCTTGCGCGCCAGCACGTCGAAGCGCGGCAATTCCTCGCGCGGCAGGCCCTTCATGCCGTATTTCCGCGCCGCCAGATCGACGTTGAACAGCACGCAGGCAAAGTAGAGCAGCGCGGGGATGATCGCCGCGATCACGATCTCGGTATAGGGAATGCCCGTGATCTCGGACATGATGAAGGCGCCCGCGCCCATGATCGGCGGCAGGATCTGCCCGCCCGACGAGGCCGCGGCCTCGATCGCGCCGGCGGTGCGCGGCGTGTAGCCCACGCGCTTCATCAAGGGAATGGTCAGCGATCCGGTCGCCACGACATTGCCCGCCGAGGTGCCGTTGATCATGCCCATCAGGCCCGAGCCGAATACCGCCACCTTGGCCGGTCCGCCGCGCAGATGCCCCGCCGCGGCAAAGGCGAAATTGACGAAATACTCGCCCACGCGGCTGGCCTGAAGAAAGGCGGCGAAGGTAACGAACAGGATGATGTAGGTCGAGGAAATCGCCGTGGTCGGGCCCAGGATGCCCTGATCGGTATAGACATAGGTGAAGAAGCGTGTCGCCGAATAGCCGCGATGTTCCAGGATGCCGGGCAGCCATGGCCCGACAAAGGCATAGACCACGAACAGCCCCGCGATCACCACCAACGCCAGCCCGGCCAGCCGCCGCGTCATTTCAAGGATCAGCAACACCCCCGCCGCCGCGGCGAACATGTCCGCCTCCTTGGCCAGCGCGGTGCCCGCGCGCAGCCGCAGGAAGGGCGCGTGGTGGATGATGTAAAGCGCAACCGTGATCGCCGCGACGGCCAGGAAGACATCTGCCAGATCAAGCCGCTCGCGGCTGCGGTCGGGCATGAACCAGCCCAGGCCCACCAGCCAGATCGACCCCAGCAGCAGCGGCCAGCCGAAGGACAGCACCATCGCATCGCGCGCCGCCGCCTGATCGACGACGCCGATGCCGAACTGAAAACCCATCGCCTGAAGGAAGGCCGCCGCGATCGCCGCGGCCCCCGGCGCGATCAGCGCAAGGCGCAGCCTGTTCAGCCCGCGCGGGCCGGGATCCTCGCCGAATGTGGCGGTCGAGAACAGCAGGAACCCGATGGCCAGCCCGCCGCCCACATGGATCAGACGATAGACCCAGGGTTCCAGCGGGTGAATGTAAAGAACACCGACATGAAAGATCGTGTAGCCCGCACAGATCAGCGCCAGCAGGCGGCCCAGAATGAATCCCGGGCGGCGCTGGTTCGACGCATAGGTTTCGGCGTCGACACCCTTGGCGATGTCTGGACCCGCCTCGTCCGCCACAGCGGTCTTCGGATTGGGTTGCATGGCTTTCCCCCCTCGGTCGGCCGGAGCGGTTGCCCGCCTGATCCGCTCAGGTGGTCCGCGCCCTTGGTATTCGTTGAACGGCTTTGCCGACCAACGCCGCGCGCCGGCCGGATCGCGTTTCGCACGCCTGCGCCCGCCCATGCAGGACGGGCGCAGACCCGGATCAGCTTACTTCAGATGGTCGGGAATCTCGATCCCCGCTTCCTCGAAATAGCGCACGGCCCCGGGATGGAACGGCATGAAGGTGTTCTTGTCCCAGTTCTCGAGCAGCGTTTCGCTGGCCGCGGCATGGATTTGCAGCATGCGGTCGTGGTTCTCCATCGCGAGCTTGGTGATCTCGTAGGCCAGGCTCTCGGGCATGTCCGCATGCGCGACGGCAAAGTTCCACAGCGCGACGGTGGGCTGGTCGTAGTCATGGCCCGCATAGGTGCCCGCCGCGATGGTCAGCGGCGCCATGGCCGGATAGGCCTCGAGGATCTTCGGCATCTCGTCCTCGTTGAAACCGAACATCACGACGTCCTGGCTGGCGGCCAGTTCCGCGAAGGCGGAAATCGGAACGCCCGCGGCAAAGGCGAAGGCGTCGATCAGGCGGTCCTGAAGCTGGCCCGCAGCATCGGACGCCCCGGCATTCGAGATCCGGGCATTGACGCCCAGCGCTTCCATGAACAGCGGCCAGTAGGTGCCGGGCGTGCCGCCCGCCGGGCCGACCGAAACCCGCTTGCCGTCCAGATCGGATACCGAAGTGATGCCCGAAGACCGCAGCGCCACGACCTGGAACGGCGTCTGGTACATCGGGAACAGCGCGCGGATCGAACGATGCTCCAGCCCCGGGGCCAGTTCCGACTTGCCCATCCAGGCGTCATAGGCCGGGCCCATGGTCACAAGGCCCATCAGGTGATCGCCGGTTTCCACCAGCGTCACGTTCTGCACCGGGCCGCCGGTCACTTCGCCGGTGGCATTCACGCCGAGCTTTTCGGTGATGAAGCTGGCAAAGCCGTTGCCATAGACGAAATAGGTGCCGCCCTGGCTGGCGGTGCCGATGGTCAGGCTGTTCGGCCAGCCCGCGCGATCCTCGGCGGCGGCGGGCAGGGCAAGCGTGGCGGCAACCGCAAGGGCCGCGATACGGGTCATCAACATTGGGGTCCTCCCATGAACCTGTTGGACATGTCCGGTACGGCAGGCAGCCGCCGCGCCGGATCATCCGCCATCAGCAGGACCGGGCGGGCCATGCGCAACCTTTCAGCACGGGTCGGCGGGCAGAAAACGGGCCGGAAGGCAGCGCAATGTGTGGATTTCGTAACATCGGGCGGCGCTGCATGGGGGGAATTCCCCCCATCGGTCTACTCGTCATCCTCGGCCGCGCCAAAGGCGGCCTTGTCGATGCCGTGCTTCTGCATCTTTTCCCACAGCGTCTTGCGCGACAGGCCCAGCGCCTCGTAGACCGGCCGGATCGCGCCCTTGTGGGCGGCCAGCGCCGCCTCGATCTCGCGCTTTTCAAACGCCGCGACGCGGGCGGCCAGCCGCGAGGGCGGCTCGGCCTCGCCCGGCATCTCGGCAATGCCCAGCCCCAGCGCATAGCGGTCGGCGGCGTTTCTCAGTTCGCGCACATTGCCCGGCCAGTCGCGCGCGGCCACCGCCGCCACCAGCGCGGGCGGGGGCGGCGGCGGCTCGACCCGGTGGCGTTGCGCGGCCTCGGCCACCAGCCGCAGGAACAGCGGCGCCACATCCTCGCGCCGCGCGGCCAGCGGCGGGACGGTCAGCGTGACGACATTCAGCCGGTAGAGCAGATCCGCGCGGAACCGGCCCGCCGCCACCTCGTCCTCCAGGGCCATCCGACTGGTCGCCATGAAACGCAGATCGAGCGGCACCGCCTCGTTCGAGCCGAGCCGCGTGATCTCGCGCCGCTCGATCACATGCAGAAGCGTGCCTTGCGTCTCGATCGGCATCGAGGCGATGTCGTCCAGCAGAACCGTGCCGCCGCGCGCATGTTCCAGCTTGCCCACCCGCGGCCGCAACGCCCCGGCAAAGGCGCCCGCCTCATGGCCGAACAGCTCGCTCTCGATCAGGGTGGGCGGCAGCGCGGCGCAGTCGATGGCGACAAAGGGGCGTTGCGCGCGCAGCGACAGGTCATGCAGCGCGCGCGCGACCAGATCCTTGCCGGTGCCGGTCTCGCCGATGATGAGCACATCCGCCTCGGAGGGGCCGATGGTCCGGATCCGCCGGCGCAGGTCGATCATCGCGGTCGAGCGGCCGACCAGCCGGGCCTCCAGATCGTCGGCCTGCCCGGCTGCGGCGCGCAGCACGCGATTTTCGACCACCAGCCGCCGGTAATCGGCGGCGCGGGCCACGATCTCGGCCAGTTGCGAGGCGGAAAAGGGCTTTTCCACGAAATCATAGGCCCCCTCGCGCATCGCGCGGACGGCAAGCTGGACATCGCCATGGCCGGTCACGAGGATCACGGGAATGTCGCGGTCGATCTCGTGGATGCGGTTCATCAGCGTCAGCCCGTCCATCCCGGGCATGCGGATATCGGTGACGACGACCCCGGGAAAGCCGAAGCTGACCAGATCCAGAACCCGGCCCGCCTCGGCCAGATCCTGTACGGCAAAACCTTCGAGGTCCAGCGCCTGCGCGGTCGAGGCGCGCAGGTCGGGCTCGTCATCCAGCAGAAGGACACGCGCCCCGGTCACGCGGCCTGTACCCCCTCATCCGTGGCATGCCGCAGGTCGATGCGGAACTCGGCGCCGCCGCCTTCGGGATCAACCAGCGTCAGCTCGCCGCCGAAATCCTTGACGATGTTGTAGGAAATCGAGAGCCCCAGCCCCAGCCCGCGGCCAACGCCCTTGGTGGTGAAGAACGGATCGAAGATGCGTTCGCGCAGCGCCTCGGGCACGCCGGGGCCGAAATCGCGCACCCGGATGCGCGCGCCGGTCTCTGTCGGCTCGGCGGTCAGCACGATGCGGCGGTCGGCCCGCCCGTCGACCGCATCCGCGGCATTGGTGATGACATTGACCAGCACCTGTTCCAGCCGCAGCGGGCCACCGGCCACCGCGGGCAGGTCCGGGGCGAGCGTCACCGCCAGTTCCGCGCCCGCCGCGCGCAGCCGCGGCCCGGCAACCTCGGTCGCGGCGCGCACCACCTCGGGCAGGCTGGCCCGGCCCACGCCGCGTTCGGGCGTGCGGGCAAAATTGCGCAGGTCGCGGCCCAGCGCCGCCATGCGGTCGACCAGCCCCACGATCCGCACCGCATTGCCGCGCGCCTCGTCGGTGCGGCCGCGATCAACCAGCGCGGGCAGGTTCTCGGCATAGTTGCGCACGGCGGCCAGCGGCTGGTTGAACTCGTGGCTCAGCGCCGCCGACATCTGGCCCAGCGCCGCCAGCTTGGCCGCCTGGATCAGATCGGCCTGGGCCTGGCGCAGGCTGGCCTCGGCGGCGGCGCGTTCGGCCACCTCGGCGCCCAGCCGCGCGTTCAGGGCGGCCAGTTCGGCCGTGCGCTCGGCCACCCGGCGTTCCAGTTCCGCGCGGACGGCCGCCTGCACCGCAAGCCGCTCGCGCAGCCGCGCGCGCCGTTCCCACAGGGCTGCGGCCAGCGTCAGCATAAGCCCCAGCGCCAGCATGACCGCCAGCGTCAGCACCAGCGCCTGCCGCTTGGCCAGCGCGGTATCCAGCAGCACCGTCACCTTCCAACCTGCTGTCTCCATCCGCTCGCCCAGCGCCAGCATCGGGCGGCCATCGGCCAGCGGGGCAAGCCCGTCCGGCCCCGGCAGGCCGGTCAGCAGCGGTTCGCCGGTGATCGCAAGGCTTGCATAGCGCCGGGTCGCCCGGGTTCGGGCCAGCGCCGCCTCATCGGGCTGGACATAGGGCCGAAACAGCCAGTCGGGCCGCGAGGACAGGAAGATGATGTTCTCGGGATCGGTCACCACGATCTCGTCATCGCCGCCGCGCCAGGTATCCTCGATCGCATCAAGGTCGATCTTGACCACCATCACCCCCGCGATCCGGTCATCCACCCGCACCGGCGCGCCGAAATAATAGCCGCGCTTGCCCGATGTGGTGCCAAGCGCGAAGAACCGCCCCTCGCCGCCCGCCAGCGCCTGCGTGAAATAGGGGCGGAAGGCGAAATTGCCGCCGATGAAGGATGCCGGCTGATCGAAATTCGACGCCGCGCGCGTGATCCCCCCGGGATCCATGAAATAGATGTCCGAGGCCCCCAGCGTCACCGCGATATGGCGCAGCGTCAGATTGGCGGCCGCGATCCGGGCGGCATCGCCGGGATGGGCCGCCAGCGCCCGGATGACGGGTTGTTCCGCGACCAGCCGGGGCAGCCGCTGGAACCGGTCGAGTTGCGCGGCCAGCGTCGAGACCGCCAGCCGCAACGTGGTATCGCCCCGCCGCGCAGTATCGTCCAGAAAGACGCGCTGCGCCTGGGCATGCACGAAGACCCCCGCCAGCAGCACGACCAGAACCCCGGCAAGCGCAAAGGCCCCCAGCGCGGCGCGCTGGCCGCGGGCCGTCGCTGCGGCGATCCGTTCGGGCATGTCGGTCCCGGTCCCTTTCCGCTGTCCAAGACCGGGCGACGCTAGCATGCAGCCCCGGTGCAGGCAAACCCGCCCATGCGACGGCAGCGCACACGAATCCTAGGCGAATCCGCCCGCTTCGCGCATGATCGGGCCATGGCCATCGTCTTCCTCATCATCATCGGCGCGGCAGCCGGGTTCATCGCGACCCGACTGATGCGGCTTGAGGCCGACATTCCGACAACCATGGCCATCGGCATCTTCGGCGCGCTTCTGGGCGGGTTCGTTCTGCGGATGCTGATGGCGCTGACAGGGTTTGCTGCGGGCTTTGTCGGTGCGGTGCTGGGCGCGATGCTGCTGATCTGGCTTTATCGCGTTTACGTTCAGCGGCGCTGAGGCGGCAGGTTCGCCTCGACCCCGAAGCCCGGCGGGATGCCGTCCGCACGACCACCGAGCACCAGATCGGCCATGACCGCGCCGACCATGGGCGCCAGTCCGATGCCGATCTTGAAGCCGCCATTGGCCACGAAATGCCCCGGCCGCCCGGGCCATGGCCCCAGCATCGGCGCGATGGAGCGCGCGCGGGGGCGTACACCGGCCCAACGCTCGATCACCTCGGCCCGTGCCAGCGCCGGGCAGACCGCGCGCGCCCGCGCGATCACGTCGTCGAGCCGCGCATCGGTGGACCAGGGATCGGCGAACTCGCGTTCCGTGGTCGAGCCGACCGCCACCGTCCCGTCATGGTGCGGCACGATCAGAAGCCCCCCGGCATAAAGCTGCGGCACCGCGCCCGCGTCATGGGCCAGGATCGCCGCCTGCCCCTTGACCCCGCTGCCGACGGCATGGCCCAGTTCGGCCGACAGATGCGCAAGGCCCGGATAGCCCGTGGCCCAGATCACCCGCCCCTCGATGGGCCCTTCGGCACCACAGGCGACCTCTCCGCCCAGGGACTGAATGGCCGCGGCCAGCGCCGCACAGGCCGCCCGCGGGGCGATCCGAGCCGACAGCGTGTCGTGGATCAGGAACCCCGAGGGCGAAACCGGCGCGAAGGCGCCCGCCGCCTCGGCCGCGACCACCCGCCATTCGGCCAGACCGCGCCAGAGCGCCCGCGCCTGCGCCGCGCGCGCCTGCGCGCGCTCCAGCGCGGCATCATCGGCGATGGGCTGGAACCGGCCAAGCCGGGCATAGCCCGTCGCCCGGCCTGAAAGCTGCTCGACCCCAGCCCAGAACGCGGGCGCCATGACAAGGCTTTCGAACTGGAACGCCTTCTTGTCGTCCCATGCCTCGGGCACATGGGGCGACAGCGCCCCCACCGGCGTTCCGCTGGCGCCCGCGCCCGGATGCGACCATTCCACGACCCGCACACGGGCGCCACGTTGCGCGCAGGCATAGGCGCAGGCCAGCCCGAACACCCCTGCCCCCATCACCGTCACGTCGACCGTTGCCATTGCCCGCGCCCTTCCCCATGCTCGCGCTTCGGATCACCGGGGGTCTAGGGCAAGTCATGGAGCAAGACCAGAACGCGGACATCTCGTGGACGGCCGAGGGTGTGCCGGTCTCGGCGCGGTTCGACGACCCCTATTTCTCGCTGGGCAACGGGCTGGCCGAGACGCGCCATGTCTTTCTGGCGGGCAACGACCTGCCCGCGCGGTTCCGGCCCGGCTTTCACATTGCGGAACTGGGCTTCGGCACGGGGCTGAACCTGCTGGCCGCGCTGATCGCATGGCGGGCGGCCGGGATCGCCGGGCGGCTCAGGTTCACCAGTTTCGAGGCATTCCCGATGGGCGCGGCCCAGATTGACCGCGCGCTGGCGGCCTTCCCCGAGGCCCATGCGGTCGCCGGGCCGCTGCTGAGCGCCTGGGCGCAGGGCGCACGGACGATCCGCACCGACGATCTGGAGGCCGAGATCGTGATCGGCGACGCGCGCGCGACCCTGCCGCGCTGGGCAGGCCGGGCCGATGCCTGGTTTCTCGACGGCTTTGCGCCCGCGAAGAACCCCGAGCTTTGGGCGCCCGAATTGCTGACCGAGGTCGCCGCCCATACCGCACCGGGGGGCACGGCGGCGACCTACAGCGCGGCAGGCGCGGTGCGGCGCGCGCTGGCCGAGGCGGGGTTTGCCGTGGACCGCCGCCCGGGCTTTGGCCGCAAGCGCCACATGACGGCCGCAAGGCGCCCGGCGTGACCGAGCAGAACACCCGCCTCGGGATCCTGCTGATGGTCGCGACGACCTTTGTCTTTGCGATGCAGGACGGGCTGTCGCGCCATCTGGCCGGGGAATACAACGTGCTGATGGTGGTGATGATCCGCTACTGGTTCTTCGCCGCCTTCGTGATCGCCATCGCCGCGCGCAAGGCCGGCGGCATCCGCGCCGCCGCAGCGACACGGCGGCCGCTGGTGCAGGCCTTCCGCGGACTGCTGCTGGCGGCCGAGATCTGCGTGATGGTGGCGGGCTTCGTGCTTCTGGGGCTGGTCGAGAGCCACGCGGTCTTTACCTGCTATCCGCTGCTGGTCGCGGCCTTGTCGGGGCCGGTGCTGGGCGAACGGGTCGGTTGGCGGCGCTGGGCGGCCATCGGGGTGGGGTTCGTGGGCGTTCTGGTGATCCTGCAACCGGGCTTCCGGGTCTTCTCGCCCGCCGCGCTGATCCCGCTGGCCGCGGCCTTCATGTTCGCGCTTTACGGGCTGCTGACCCGGCTGGTCGCGCATACCGACAGCGCGGCGACCAGCTTCTTCTGGACCGGCACGATGGGCGCGGTCGCGATGACGGCGGTGGGTATCTGGTTCTGGGAACCGATGGCCCCACGCGACTGGGGCTTCATGGCGGCGCTCTGCGTCACCGGAGCGGGCGCGCATTTCCTGCTGATCAAGGCCTATGAGGTGGCCGAGGCCAGCGCGGTCCAGCCCTTTGCCTATCTGCAACTGGTCTTTGCCGCCGCGCTGGGCATCACCGTCTTCGACGAGACGCTGGCCCCCAATGTCGTGCTGGGCGCGGCCATCGTGGTGGCGGCGGGGCTGTTCACGCTCTGGCGCGAACGCCAGCGCGCCTGACAGCCCCGCGCCCGGTCAGCGCGCCTTCAGCTCCTGCGACAGCCGGATCGGTTCGGTCCGGCCCGACAGCCGCGCGCGGTAGACCGGCAGCGATTCCGTGACCCGCATCACGTAGTTGCGCGTCTCGCGGAACGGGATCAGCTCGATCCAGTCCACCACATCCACCCCCGCCGAGCGCGGATCACCATATTCGGTGACCCAGGCCCGGGCGCGGTTCGGCCCGGCATTGTAGGCCGCCGCGACCAGCACCGGGTTGGGGCCGAACGTCTCGACCAGATGGGCCAGATAGGCAGAGCCCAGCCGCGCGTTATAGGCCGGATCCGAGGTCAGCGCCCGGCTGGAATAGGTCATGCCCAGCCGCCCGGCCATCGCCTCGGCGGTGCCGGGCATGACCTGCATCAGCCCGCGCGCCCCGGCCGGGCTGACGGCAGCCGGGTCGAACTCGCTTTCGCGCCGCGCGATCGCCTTGACCAGTTCGGTCGGCACCGGATGGCGTGCCCGCGCCAGATCGGTGACAGGGAAATAGGCCGCCATCATCACATTGCCCTGCCCCGCCGCCACCTTGGCGATCCTAAGCGCCACGTGATGTTCGCCCAGCCGCAGCGCCAGCCCGGCCAACTGGCGCTGGCCCTTGGGACCGGCGGTTTCGGCCAGATGGGTCAGGAACATCTCTGTCAGCGCGCGCTCGCCCGCCTCGTGGAACAGAAGCGCCGCACGCAGAACCGAACCATTCGCCCAGGGCGCATCGCGCCAGTCGGGATAGGTCTCGCTGCCGACCAGCGCCGGGTCCATCGCCAGGCCCGCCCGCTCGGCGGCGAGCAGCCCGTAATAGGTGGTCTGGTGCGCCCCCGCCTTGGAATACGCGGCCTTCGCCTCTTGCGGCCGGCCCATCGCCTCGAGCGCGCGGCCCTGCCAGTAGCCCGCGCGCGACAGGCTGATCGGGGACTCGACCCCGGTTTCAAGGGTGCGGAAATGGCCCAGCGCGGCGTCGGGCTTGTTCAGGAACCTCAGCGCGATGAAACCCGCAAGAAATTCCAGATCGGCGAAATCCGCGCCGCCGCCCAGATGATGGCGCGCGGCCATCCGGTAGGCGCGCGCCGGATCGCCTTCGCGCAACAATTGCCGCACAAAGGCACGCCGCGCCCCCGCCCATTCCCCGGGCTTTCCCAGCGCCGCGGCCGAGGCGCTGCGCTCCTCGATCAACGCCATCGCATCGGCAGTGCGTTCCTTGCGCTGGCGCCAGCCGAAGCGTTCATGGGCAAGCCCCGGATCGTTGACCAGCGCCGCGGGCACCCGCGCGATCAGCGTATCGACCCCGGGCGCATCCTCGCGCAGCGCGATCCTTGCCTCGGCCAGCGCCTGCCAGCCCGCGGGCACCAGCGGCAGCATCCGCCGGGCCGAGACGAAATGCCCCTGCCAGAGCATCTCGTCCAGCCGCGCGACATGGTGTTCGGCCAGATGATCGCGGAACCGCGCCAGCAGCGCCTCCTGCGCGGCTTCGGACAGCGGCAGCGTGCGCCAGGCGCGCAGCGCCAATGCGCGGGCCTCGGCCATCTCGCCGCGCGCGACATGCGCCTGCACCAGCCGCAGCGCGCCCGCGCCGGTCGTGGGCGCGGCACCGCGGAAATAGGCGATCACCCGGTCGGGATGGGCATCGGCGGGAATCTTGGCCTCGCCCTCGGCGCGCAGCCGGGCCAGACCCGGCCAGTCGGGATTGCGCGCGATGAAATCGAGGTAATCGGCAAACTCCCCCTGCCCGGCCCTGAGCCAGCGCCAGGTGACGATATCGCGCGCGACGGGGCCCGCGGGTGCGGCCTGTGCCCAGGCGGCCTCCCAGCGGTCGGCGCGGACCTCGGTCATGGCCCGGGCCAGCGGCGAGGCGGCGCTGGTCACGGTCGGGGCGGCAAGGGCGATCAGAAGGCAAAGGGCGGTCAGGCGCATCGGGGTGCTGGACTTCTCGGGGTTCGGGGGAAAGGTGTCACGGCGCGATCTCAAGCTGCAATTCACAAACTTGGCAAGCCCTCCGTCGCGCTATAGGGTCCGCCGCGCCATGCCGGGCACGACTCGCCCGCAAAGGCCAACCACGGACATTCACGAAAACAAGAGGAGCGTGTCATGATTAAAGGGTCCCTTCCTGCCCTGGTGACGCCGTTCAAGAACGGCGCGCTGGATCTCGACACGCTCAAACGGCTGGTCGAATGGCATCTCGACGAGGGCAGCCATGGATTCGTGCCGGTCGGCACCACCGGCGAAAGCCCGACGCTGTCGCATTCCGAGCATGAACAGGTGATCGAGGCGGTGGTTCAGGCCGTCGATGGCCGCGCGCCGGTGATCGCCGGGGCCGGATCGAACAACACGCTCGAGGCGATCCGCTTCCTGCAACATGCAGAGCGCGTGGGCGCGAACGCCGCGCTGGTGGTCACGCCCTATTACAACAAGCCGACCCAGGCGGGCATGATCGCGCATTTCACCGCGCTGCACGACTGCTGCACGCTGCCGATCATCATCTACAACATTCCCGGCCGGTCGGCCGTCGACATGCTGCCCGAGACGATGGGCGAACTGGCGAAACTGCCGCGCATCATCGGGGTCAAGGATGCCACCGGCGATCTGTCGCGCGTGCCGAAGCAGCGGATGACCTGCGGACCGGATTTCCTGCAATTGTCGGGCGAGGATGCCACGGCGCTGGGCTTCAACGCGCATGGCGGGCGGGGCTGCATCTCGGTCACGGCGAATGTGGCGCCCCGGCTCTGCGCCGAGTTCCAGGCGGCGACGCTGGCGGGCGATTATGGCAAGGCGCTGGAGATCCAGGACCGGCTGATGCCGCTGCATGTCGCGATATTCCTGGAACCCGGCGTCGCGGGGGCGAAATACGCGCTGTCGCGGCTTGGCAAGTGCGAGAACGAGGTCCGCTCGCCGCTTCTGGGCGTGACCGAGGCCACCGCCGCCCGGATCGACGCGGCGATGCGCCATGCCGGGCTTCTGAACTGACCATGACGGGCGGGCTGCGTCCGGGCGAGGGCGCGCTTGAGGGCGCGCCCGACCCCGACGGCCCGCGCCTGCGCCTGATCGGGCGCATCCGCACCCCCTGGGGGCCCGGGGACTGCCCGAAGAACATCCCCCGGGCGCGCGAAACGGGGCGCGGCGCGACCGTCGAGCTTGACCCGCTTTTCGCGCCCGCGCTGTCGGGGCTGACGGTCGGGCAGCCGGTGATCCTGCTTTACCCCGGCTTATTCGTCCAATTCGGCCGGAAAAGTTGCGTGCGCCTGAAAGCGCTGTAGTTTCAAGCTGCTAGACCAGA
>NZ_WJPO01000019.1 GCF_009649175.1 Rhodovulum strictum
TCCGGCCCGAACCGCAGGAAACCGGGCCCCCGCGCACCCCGCAAACACCCTTGCATGCGATACCAACTGGCCGTTTACTGGCGACATCGCGAATTGTAAGGCGCCCTGCCCCATGCCCCTGATCGGCTATGCCCGCGTCTCGACCGAGGACCAGACCCCCCTGCCCCAGACCCAGGCCCTGAAATCAGCGGGCTGCGCCGAGATCCACGAGGAACAGGCCTCGGGCGGCAACCGTGCCCGCCCCGTGCTGGCCCGCGTGATGGAGAGGATCGGCAAGGGCGACACGCTGGTGGTCGTGCGCATCGACCGTCTGGCGCGGTCGCTGTCGCATCTGCTGGAGGTGATCGAGCGGCTGGAGGCCAAGGGCGCGCATTTCCGCTCGCTGCAAGACCCGATCGACACGGCCTCGCCGCAGGGCAAGTTCACGCTTCAGGTGCTGGGCGCCGCGGCCGAGTTCGAGCGTGCCCTGATCCGCGAGCGCACCGTGGCCGGGCTGGCCAGCGCCCGCGCCCAGGGCCGGATCGGCGGCAATCCCGGCCTGCGCGCCCGCGATCCGGCGGCGCTGCGCAAGGTGCGGCTCGCCCGGCTGGACGGCTACATGCAGCGTCTGGGCGAGACCGCGCAGGACTGGGTGCCGCATGTCCGCCGCCTGCGCCCCGACATGGCGTGGGAGGATGTGCTGCGCATCATCAACGCCCCCCTGCCCCCGGACCGGCGCTGGACCCAGAGCCGCCTGCTGCGCGCGGTCAAGTCCTATGTCCGCGACGGCTACCTGCCCGACACGGTCCTGGGCCGCGCCGGACGCCGCGAAACCGACGACCGCCTGCCCGCCATCGTTGCCGCGATCAAGGGCGCCGACCCCGACATCACCCTGCAAGCCATCTGCGACCGGCTTGAGGCGATGCGCGAACGCACCCCCCGCGGCCGGACACGCTGGCAGGTGTCATCGGTCAAGATGCTGCTGGACCGGGCAGAACGGTTGGGCTTGCTCGGCTGAGCAAGGAGGAAACGACCCGCTCATGCAAACGGGTTCACAATCCGCAACTGGTTTTCAACGAGCAGGCCATCTTGCATGTCCTCGCTCCACAGCGTGGTGCAACCCGCAATCAAGGCGCTGGCAACGATCATCGCATCGCAGATCGAAAAGCCGTAGCGTTCCGACAGGGCGCGGCGCCTGGCTGGGCACCAAATCTGGAAAGGGCTTGCGTGAATCCGGGCCTTCGGCAATAGTCACGGAAAATAACGGCCAAACGCCAAAATCCGTGAACACGCCGCAGGCGCGCGAGGGCAGATGAGCAGTGCCGATACACAGGAAGACCTGAACGCCGTTATCCGTCAGCACTCCGAATTGCTGGCGGCGCAACTGCATTCGCAGCGTGAGAGCCTGTTCCCGCCTGACGCATCGAAGTCCATGCGCAAGTTCACCTCGGGCGAAGCGGCGGCCCTGCTGGGGGTCAACGACTCATACCTCAGAAAGCTCCACCTCGATGGCAAGGGGCCTTCACCTGAAATCTCTTCGGGAAACCGCCGGCACTACTCGGCGAAGGATATCCAGAACCTGCGGGTTTTGCTGGAGAAAACGGCCCGGAAACCGGGCGACTACCTGCCGGGCCGTCGCGCGGGCGATCATCTCCAGATCATCGGCGTGATGAACTTCAAGGGCGGTTCCGGAAAAACGACATCCTCGGCGCATCTCGCACAGCGGCTGGCCCTCAAGGGTTACCGTGTGCTGGCAATCGACCTTGATCCCCAGGCGTCGCTGACGGCCCTGCATGGGGTTCAACCCGAATTCGACCTTCTGGATGGCGGTACGCTATACGACGCAATCCGCTACGAAGACCCGGTTCCGATCGCTCAGGTCATCCGCGAGACCTACATCCCGAACCTCGACCTGATCCCCGGCAACCTCGAACTCATGGAGTTCGAGCACGAAACCCCTCGGGCACTCGCCCGGAGCAACGCTGGCCTGTTCTTCTTTCGGGTGAAGGAAGCACTGGCGCAGGTCGATGAGCACTACGACGTTGTCGTGATCGACTGCCCGCCGCAACTCGGGTTTCTGACCATGTCCGCCCTGTCGGCCGCGACCGGCGTTCTCGTGACGATCCATCCCGAGATGCTCGACGTGATGTCGATGAGCCAGTTCCTCAGGATGACCGCCGACCTGATGGACGTCATTGCCGACAGCGGCGCCGACATGTCCCACGACTGGATGCGGTATCTCTTGACCCGCTACGAGCCGACGGACGCACCCCAGAACCGCATCGTCGCGTTCTTGCGCATGATGTATGGCGACAAGGTCCTGAACGCTCCCATGCTCAAGTCGACGGCGATTTCCGATGCGGGACTGACCAAGCAGACCCTCTACGAGGTCGAGCGAAGCGCCTTCACGCGCACGACCTATGACCGGGCCATCGAAAGCCTGAACGCGGTCAACGACGAGATCGCCCAACTCATTCAAAAGACCTGGGGGCGCTGATGACCGACAGCAAGAAGAAGCGGATGTCCATGCTCGACAGTCTCGCAACGGCGGGGACGCCCCCGGCGGCCGGCAGCATGATGTCGAGCAACCGCGCGCTGCGCTCTGCGCGTGATGCTGTGGATGCTCACCACGTCTGGGAACTCGATCCGGCCGAGATCCAGGACGAGCGGTATTCGGAGCGCCTCGATCCCCGGGATGTGCACGATCTTCGCGCGTCGATAGAACAGAACGGGCAGACCGTCCCCATCCTCGTTCGGCGTCACCCTGCCGAGACCAACCGTTATCTCCTCGTCTATGGACGCAGGCGGCTGGAGGCAATCCGTGCCTCCGACAGGGTGAGCAAGGTTCGCGCCCTTATCGCGAACCTTGATGATACGGCGGCGCTTCGCGCCCAGGTTTCGGAGAACACCGGCAGACGTGAACTCAGCTACATCGAGCGTGCGCTTTTCGCGCAGGAACTGCTCGATAGTGGCTTCGGCTCCCAGGCACAGATTGCCGAAGTGCTGAACGTGACCCGTTCGTCGGTGTCGATGTCGATCTCGGTCGCCAAGGCCGTCGGTCCAGCCCTGGCCCATGCAATCGGACCGGCCCACGGCGTCGGCCGCCCCCGGTGGGAGGCTTTGGCGAAGGAGCTTTCCGACACAGGGATCGATCAAGACGAACTATGCCAAGTGGCCCTTGATGTTCGCACCAAGGCAGCAGCCACCGAACAGAAAGACGAAGAGCCCCGAGCCGATCCATCCGTATCAGCTTTTGAAGCCGTCGCGCGGCACATGAAAAAGAGTGCCGCCCGGGCAGGTGGCACAAGGCCGAGACCGAAGACCAAGGCGCTTGTGATCGACGGCAAGACTGCAGGCGCCATCAAGAAGTCAAGTCGGGCGCTTCGGCTGGACCTGACAGATGTGGACGAGGCCTTCGCAGAGTGGCTCGATGCCCGCGCTCAGGACGTCCTTCAAGAGCTTCACGATCGCTGGAGACGCGAGACGTGAACAACGGCAGAGCAGCCTCTGCAAACGCCATGCCCGCAAACATGGCGACATCAGCCCCCGGCGGATACCTGCGCACCCTGACGTCCAGGGCCGCGGCGGGTGAGTTCTCCTGAGGGCCGATGGTCATGGCCCTGATCGGTCGGCGAAGCGCAGCTTGAGGTTCACAGCTGTGAACTCTGGTCATTGTCTCACGAACGAAGCCTGGAGGGAGCGGAAGGGCTGCGGGCCCTGAGATCGCGAGAGCGGCACCTTGCACCCGTCAGGAAGAAGGCCCTGTGACCAAAGCAGTCCACATCGCAGCCCATTCGCTCTGACAATCTTCTGGTAGGCCGGCCCTGCGTGCGGCCCGCACGCCATGCTGACGGTGTCACGGCCGCCTTGTTCGAGACCCCGGCCGGTGGTTTTCGCGGCCAGGCGCTGGCACGGCTGGAGTTGCTCGGCTGAGTTCAATTGGCATGCAAATCTTCCGTGCCGCGGAAGATGTCCAAGGCTTGCGTCCCCCCAGGAAATGCCCCGCATTGCGCCCTTGCCGCGCCAGGGGGACGTTCCGGCGCATCGGGCTTCGTCGACTTGACCTTGCCCGCAACTCGCGGCGAAGGTCGTTCGCGAACCTGCGACAGCGGCCCGGCGGAAATATTCCTGAATGTCCGACACTTCCCCGACCTTTCCGGCGCGCTGCGTTTCCGTCGATCTGGAGGTGGACCCGAGCACCGCACGCATCTTCGCGCTGGCGGCGGTGCGCCATGATGCCCCGCCGGTGCTGGCCAGGGGGGCCGGGCTGGACGACGCGCTGGATCGGCTGGAGGCGTTGCTGGGCGATGCCGACCACCTTATCGGCCACAACATCCTGCGCCACGACCTGCCCCATCTGGCGGCAGCGCGCCCGCGGCTGGCGGCACTGGCGGGGCGGGCGTTGGATACGCTGTGGCTGAACCCGCTGGCCTTTCCGCGCAACCCCTATCACCGGTTGGTCAAGCATCACCATGACGGGCGGTTGCAGGCGGGTCATGTCAACGATCCCGAACGGGATGCGCGGCTGGTCTTCGAGGTGCTGGAGGACCAGATCGACGCCTTTTCCCGGCTGGCCGCCGAAACGCCCGACGCCCTGACGGCCTATCACTACCTGACCACAAGGGCCGAGCCCTTTGCGGGCTTCGATGGGCTGTTCGCCCATCTCAGGGGCCAGCCCCAGCCCGCGGCCCCCGAGGCAGCGGCCGCGATCGGACGGCTTCTGGCGGACCGGGCCTGCGGGATACGGATCGCCGAGATGCTGGACCGGATCGGCGCGCCGCAACAGGGCTGGCCGACCGCCTATGCGCTGTCCTGGATTTCCGTGGCGGGCGGCGAGTCGGTGATGCCGCCCTGGGTACGCGCGACATTCCCCGAGGCGGCCCGCATCGTGCGGCAGTTGCGGGACACGGCCTGCGACGACCCCGCCTGCCGGTGGTGCCGCGAACAGGCCGATCCGCGGCGCGCGCTGGCCCGCTGGTTCGGCTTCGACGCCTTCCGCCCGAACCCCGTCGACGAGATGGGCCGCCCGCTTCAGGAACGCATCGTGGACGAGACGATGCAGGGGGCCAGCGTGCTGGGCATCCTGCCCACCGGCACCGGGAAATCGGTCTGTTACCAAGTACCCGCGCTGTCGCTGTTCGACCGGACCGGGGCGCTTTCGGTCGTGATCTCGCCGCTGGTCGCGCTGATGGCCGATCAGGTGGCGGGGCTGGAGCGGGCGGGCATCGCCTCGGCGGTGACGGTCAACGGGATGCTGTCGCTGCCCGAACGCCAGCAGGCGCTGGACCGGGTGCGGATGGGCGATGCGGCGATCCTTCTGATCTCGCCCGAACAATTGCGCAGCGTCTCGGTCCGCTCGGTGCTGGCGCAGCGCGAGGTGGGCCTGTGGGTCATGGACGAGGCGCATTGCCTGTCGAAATGGGGCCATGATTTCCGGCCCGATTACCGCTATGTCGGCCGCTTCATCCGCGAATTTTCGGGCGACGAGCCCCCTGTCCCGATCCTGTGCCTGACCGCCACCGCCAAGCCCGAGGTGGTGCGCGACATCCGCGCCCATTTCCGCGACCGGCTGGGGGTCGATCTGCTCTATCTCGATGGCGGCACGGTGCGCACCAATCTCAGCTTCGAGGTGCGCGAGACCGAGTCCAAGGCCAAGCTGGCCGACATCCTTGACGTGATCGGGCAGAAGCTGCCGGCCGAGGGGGCCTCGGGCGCGGTGGTCTATTGCGCGACCCGCGGCGGAACCGAACGGGTGGCCGAGTTCCTGAAAGCACAGGGGCTTGCCGCCGAACGGTTCCATGCCGGCCTGAAGCCCGAGGAAAAACGCGAGATACAGGAACGGTTCCGCGTCGGCGACTTGCGCGTGATCGCGGCCACCAACGCCTTCGGCATGGGCATCGACAAGCCCGATATCCGGCTGGTCGTGCATAGCGACATTCCCGGCTCGCTGGAAAACTACCTGCAAGAGGCAGGCCGTGCAGGCCGCGACCGTGCGCCTGCGAATTGCGTGCTCCTGTTCGCCTCGGACGATGTGGAACGGCAATTCGCGCTGTCGGCACGCTCGCGGCTGGCGCGCCACGAGATCGGCGCGATCCTCAAGGCGCTGAAACGGATCGACGCGCGCACAAGGCAATCGGGGATGGTGGTTGCCACGCCGGGCGAAATCCTGCGCGCCGAGCGCGATCAGGAATTCGAGCGCGACAGCGCCACCGATGACACCCGCGTCAAGACTGCCGTCTCCTGGCTGGAGGAGGCCGCGCTTCTCAGCCGCGAGGAGAACCGGGTCAATGTCTTCCCGTCGTCGCTGCGCGTGCGCAGCCTGCCCGAGGCCGAGAGGATCCTTTCGGCGGCCGAGATCACCGGCACGCGGCGGCGGCAACTGGCCGATATCGTGCGCCACCTGATGAACGCCCCGCCCGATCAGGGCATCTCGACCGACGAGTTGACCGGGATCAGCGGGCTGACGGGCGGCGGGCTGACACGGGCGATGGCCGATCTGGAAATCCTGGGGATCGCCACGAATGACGTGGCCGTGACGGTCTTTGTCCATGTCGGGGGCGACGGTGCCTCGGCCCATCGGCTGGCACAGGCCGGACGGCTGGAAGCCGACCTGATCGCGCTGATGCGCGAGGCCGCACCCGATGCCGAAGGCGCGGGCGCCCTGCCCCTGCATCTGGCCGAAACCTGCCAGGCGCTGCGCGACAGCGGCCACAGCGCCGTGCGCCCGGACCAGATCGAGCGGCTTTTGCGCGGCATGACGCAGGACGGGCGCGACATGGATGGCGGGCGGGGCAATATCCGGCTGCGCAAGGCAAGCCGCAACACGGTCGCGGTGACACTGCAACGGTCCTGGGCGGTGCTGGAACAGACCGCGGCGCTGCGCCGCCAGGCCGGCGATCTGCTGCTGGGCCATCTGGTCGGCAAGGTGTCGCGCGGCACGCGCGGCAAGGATATCCAGGTCGAGACGACGCTGGGCGATCTGCTGGCCGCGCTGACCGGCGATGCCTTCCTGCGCGGCGCGGTGCAGGACATGACCCGGCTGATGCATCGCGCGCTCTTGTGGATGCACGAACAGGAGGCGGTGACGCTGGGCCGGGGGCTGACGGTCTTCCGGCCCGCCATGACGATCCACCTGCGACCCGGCGGCGAACGCTTTACCCAGACGCATTTCACGCCCCTCGACGAACATTACGTCGAACAGACGCTGCAAACCCATGTCATGGCCGCCTATGCCCAGACGGGGCTTGCCGCAATGGATCAGGCCCAGCGGCTATCCGAGGATTATTTCATGTTGGACCGCGATGCCTTCCTGCGCCGCTGGATGCCCGGCAAGGGCGCGGAAATCCGGCGCCAGACCACCCCGGCCTCGTGGAAGGCGATCGTCGAGGTACTGGGCAATCCCGTCCAGCAGAAGATCGTCACCGACGAGCGCGACCAGACCAACGTGCTGGTTCTGGCCGGGCCGGGCTCGGGCAAGACGCGGGTGCTGGTGCATCGCATCGCCTGGCTGATCCGGGTGCGCCGCGAAGACCCGCGCGGCATCCTCGTGCTCAGCTACAACCGCCACGCCGCCGCCGAAATCCGGGCACGCCTGCGCCATCTGATCGGCGACGAGGCCAATGGCGTCACGGTCTCGACCTGCCATGCGCTGGCGATGCGCCTTGTCGGCGCCAGTTTCGCCGCCGAGACCCGCGATTTCGACGGCATCGTGCTGGAGGCCGTGCGCCAGTTGACCGGCGAGGGGCTGACCAGAACCGAGGCCGAGGCACAGCGCGAGACCCTGATCCAGGGGTATCGCTGGATTCTGGTCGATGAATACCAGGATATCGGCCCCGAGGAATACGCCCTGATCGCCGCCGTGGCGGGCCGCACGCTGGACGACCCGGACCTGCGGCTGAGCCTGTTCGCCGTGGGCGATGACGACCAGAACATCTATGCCTTCGCGGGCGCCTCGATCCGCTTCATCCGCCAGTTCGAGGCCGATTATCGCGCGAAACCCGAATTCCTGGTCGAGAATTACCGCTCGACCCGCCACATCATCGAGGCCGCGAATGCGGTGATCGGCCCCGCCGCCGACCGGATGAAGGCCGGGCACGAGATCACCATCGACCGCCGCCGCGCCAGCGACCTGCCGGGCGGCGCGCTGGCCGCGCTGGATCCGGTGGCGCAGGGGCGCGTGCAGCTTCTGCGCTGTCCCGCGGGTGACGAGGCGCAGGCCATGGCCGCACTGGACGAATTGCAGCGCCTTGCCCGGCTCGATCCCGACTGGCGCTGGTCGCGCGCCGCAATCATCGCCCGCGACTGGCGCAGGCTGGAACCCGTCCGCGCCCATGCCGAGGCCCGCGGCATCCCGGTCGAGCTGGCCAATGAAAGCCTGCCGGGCATCTGGCGGCTGCGCGAGATGCAGGCCTTCGTCGCCCGCCTGCGCCGCAACCCGTCGCGGCTGATGGGGATCGGCGATCTTCTGGCCGAACTGGACGAGATTGCGCGCAACCGCTGGACCGACCTGATCGCCGAGGGTGTGGCCGCCCTTGCCCGCGACCTTGCCGACAAGGCGATGCCGGTGCCCGATGTGATCGACTGGTTCGCCGACTGGGCGCGCGATACACGCGGCGAACAGCGCGGGCTGTTGCTGTTGACCGCGCATCGGGCCAAGGGGCTGGAATTCGACGACGTGGCGATCCTCGATGGCGGCTGGCATGCACCGTCGCGCGGCGAGGATGCCGATGCGCCGCGGCGGCTGTTCTATGTCGCCATGACCCGTGCGCGGCGCAGCCTTTCGGTGATCGCGCAGGGCACGCATCCCTTCCTGACGCCCGGCGCGGGGGCCGTTCTGGCGCGCGATGTCACCCCCTGCCCCGACGGCCCGCCCGTGCCCGCGCATCGCTACCTGATGCCCGATCCCAAGCTGGTCGATCTGTCCTATGCCGGGCGACTGCGCGACGACCACCCGGCCCTTGCGGCGATCACGGCAGCGCAGGTGGGCGATCCCGTCACGCTGGCCTTGCACAGCGATCGCTGGATGCTGCACGACGCCGCCGCGCGCCCGTTGGGCCGCATGGCGCGCGCCTATGCGCCCCCCGCGGGGCTGGAGCTTCTCAGCGGCAAGGTTGGCGCCGTCCTGCGCTGGCGCAAGACCGACAATGCCGAGGAATACCGCGACCAGATCAGGCGTGAGGAATGGGAGGCGATACTGCCCGAACTGGTCTTCGGCCGGACCGCGTGACCGCCCCCTGTCCCTCAGGCCCGCGCGCCGCGGCGCAGGGCCAGCATCGCCCCCAGCCCCGCCAGCAACAGCGGCAGCCCCGCGGGCAGCGGCACCGGCGCAAGCTGGCCCTCGCCCAGGGCCGCGACCGCATAGACCGCGCCATCTTGCAGCCCGGCCAGCGGATCGGCGCCCACAGGGTCGATGAAGAACAGCTCGACCCGCAGCGCGTCGCCAAACAGCGCGGCGCCGCTGCCGATGAGCATGCCAAAGACCAGCGTCAGCAGATCCTCCTCGGCGGACACCGAGGTCAGCAGACCGCCGAGGAAGAGCTCGGCCCCCTGGTAGAGATCGAGAAAGCCGCCCAGCGTGCGGTAGGGGTCGGCCTGATCGAAAAACAGGGCCAGATCGACGGTCAGCCCGGCCGAAAGCCCCGGGCCGTTCACCAGCGCATCGGCGCCGAACAGCGTCAGGTCGCCCGCGCCGCCAAAGGCGGTGAACGCGGCCTCGCCATAGGGCAGGTCGATAACCGGCGCGGCGCCCGCGGACAGCGCCGGAAAGGCGGCCGCCAGCGAGAGCGCGAGCGAAGCAAGCAGGTTGCGCATGTTCTTGTCCCCTTTTACCTTTTCAAACCGACGCTCAGGCCATCGCCCAGGAGAAGTTCTCGATGAAGGTGATGTTGTCCACATCGACGCCCGCGCCCTGGATATAGATCGCGTCGTTCATGCCCAGCGGATCGTCGAGATAGACGACCACGCTGGACCCGGCCTTCTGGATGCTGGCCACGCTGACCCCCACACCCAGCCCGATCGCGTCCACGCCGACCTCGTAATCGAGGATCGTGTCGCGCTCGCGCACGCCGTTCAGGGCCTCGTCGCCGAAGAAGAAGACATCGGCCCCTGCCCCGCCCGTCTGGGTGTCGAAATTGCCCGCCCCGCTGACGATCACATCGTCGCCATCGGTGCCCACCAGCCGGTCGCGGCCCGCGCTGCCGAAGACGAAGTTGAACTCGGGCTCGTCGATCACGGTATCCGCGCGCCATTGCAGGTTCTGGATCCGCGCGTCGCTGTCGCGGCCCGCATCCTCGATGGCAAAGGCGGTTTCGGGCGTGGCATGGTTGGCCGCCAGATATTCGGCAAAGGCATCCTGTTCGGTGCCGTTGTCGGCAAAGACCGCCACGCCGTCGCGCAGACCGTCGGCCACCCCGTCGCCATCCAGATCGGTCAGGTTGACCCGGTTCGTCGCCGCCCCGGTCGGGAAGGGATAGCCGTCCCCGCCATCGGCCAGGAAGCCCAGCGTCACGATCCGCACCCCGGCCGATCCATCGCCCACCAGCACGCCGTCGCGCATCAGGACATCCAGATCGTTGCCCTCGGCATCGGTGATCGCGGCATTGACGATCCGCGCGCCTGCGGGCTGCGAGGGGTCATGGCTGAACTGCACGCCCGAGACCTGCGGGAACTGGCCCGCCGCGCCCGGCAGACCGGCAACGCCATGTTCCAGCAGCGCCACCAGCTCGGCCCGGGTGACGGTCAGCAGCGTCAGGTCGTTGTTGAAGGCCAGCGCCGCCTTGATGTCGGCCTCGGAGATGCCGCCCTCGGGCTTGATGACATTGCCCGCGCTGTCGGTGATCTCGCTGTTGGCCTGCCGCACATAGCCGGTGCCGCCCGCGGGCACCACCGTCTCGCCGATCGAGGCGCGGATGCCGCCGCCATTCTTGATCGAGACCATCACGGCGTCATCATATTGCCGCGCATAGGCAAGGTTGGCATCCGCCGTCAGGTTGCCCAGGTTGGTTTCCTGCACCCGCACCCCGTCAGGATCGCTGCCCGAGGCCGTGCCCGAACGGTTGCCGTTCAGGAAGACCGAGGAAATCCCGAAGACATTGCTTTCGGTCGCGATGATCTGGGCCTCGATGGCCGACACGATGGCGGCCACCTCGGGATCGACCATCCCCTCGGCCCCAAGGGCGGCGACGCCCATAGCATCCGTGGCATAGGCCCCCGAAACGGCGGGATCGTAGCTTTCGGGGATGATCCGGCCCTCGGCGTCGAAATCGATGACCAGGCGGCCGACATATTTGTAGCTGCCATCGGTGTTCACCACCGCGGTCACCCCGCCATCGGCATTGTCGACGAAGATCGGATAGGTTCCCTGCACGCTGTCGCCGTCGATCACCCGGTCATTCTCATCGAAGAGCCGCGTGTTCGACCCGCCCGCCACGATCACGTCGACGCCCGACAGGCGGCCGGCCAGCGCGATCTCGATATTCAGCACCTGCATATGCGCCAGCAGGATGACCTTGTTCATTTCGGGCGTTGCGGCCAGCAGCGCATCGACCTCGGCCTGGATGATCGCGGCCAGCGCGTCCAGCTCGGCCTCGGTCGGCGTGGTGCCGGCCCAGACCGGTGCGATGGTGACGTTGCCGGGGCTGGAGATGCGGCCCAGCGTCGGCGTGACCGCGCCCACGACGCCGATCGGTTCGCCATTCACGTCGATCACGGTCGAGGAGGTGATCGAATTGGCCTGCGGCGCCTGCCCGCCAGCCACCGCAAGCGGGGCAAGGTTCGCGTCGGTCGTGACGTCGAGATTGGCCCCGAGATAGGGCATCGCCGTGCCTGCGAAATCCAGCCCCCCCAGCGCCGTGCCCGACAGCGCCGAGAAATTGCCCGGCGCCGCGCCGCTGATCAACCCGGCCAGAACCGCGGTGCCCTTGTCGAATTCGTGATTGCCGAAGGCGACGGCTTGGAAGCCCATCTCGTTCAGGATCTGGATATCCGCGATCCCGCCCGAGCCGAACGCCGCCGCCGAGGCATCGAAGAACACCCCCGGAATGAACGAATCCCCCGAGGCCAGCCGGATCGTGTTGTCGGGAAGCCCGTCATTGCCCAGATCCTGCGCCTCCAGCGCGTTCAGCACAGCCGAGGCGTTGGGCGCGTAAAGGATCGAGCTGCCCGAGCCTTCCTGATCGGCCATGTGCAGGATTTCCAGCGTGTAGACCATCGGCGCGATGCCGAAATCGAGCCCGACAAGGATCGGGTCATGGTCCGAGGAGCGGAACGCATCATCGCTGTAAAGCGCGGGGTTGCGGCCGAAATCGAGATTGTAGTCGAAGGCGTCCGGCTCGTCGGCATTGATGTTCCAATAGGCCGCGCCGGTCACCTTGGCCGCCAGCCCGCGCGAGGCCAGCGCATAATCCAGCGTGCCGGTCTGGCCGTCGAAGACATAGCTGATGCCCGCGGGGTCATGGATCGCGCCCAGATCGGTGTAATCGTCCGCCGTGCCCGCGACACCATCGGCGCCGCGCAGGATCGTCGTGATCGGGTCTTCCTTCCGGTAGGCGTTCAGATCGCCCAGGATCAGGATGTCATCCTCGCCTGTGCCGGTCGGATCGCTGGCCAGCCAGTCGACCAGCGCCTCGGCCGCGAGCGTGCGCACGGTGGAACTGGCCCCCTGCCCGTCCCCGATGTCGATATCGCCGCCCACGGCCGAGCCCTTGGATTTCAGATGGGTGACCACGGCGGTAAAGCTTTCGCCCGAGGCGATCTCGGTGAAGGTCTGCGCCAGCGCCGGGCGCTGCACGCCGACACTGGCAAAGCGGACATCCACGGTTTCGTCCAGCAGCGCGAAATCGCCGTTCAGCGTGACGGTGGTGGTGTCGTAGATGAACGCGACCTTGATCGCGTCGCCCTCCAGCACGCCACCCATCGCGCCCTCGATCGGGCCGGTGTCGACATGTGCATAGCTGCCCCCCGCAGCGTTCAGCGCGGAAACCAGCGCAATCAGCGAGGTCGAGCCCATCGGATCGTTCTCGATCTCGATCAGGCCGACCACATCCGCCGCCACCGCCTTGATCGCGGCCACGAGTTTTGCCTCCTGCCGCTCGAACTCGGCCACCGAATTGGCGCCGCGCGGGGCAAGCGTGCCATCGGGGCCGGTCGTGCCGGTGATGGTGGTGAAATAGTTCAGCACGTTGAAGGCCGCGACCTTCAGCGTGCCGCCCACATCCGGCGGCGCAGCCGCGCGCGGGTTGGTCTGGATCAGATTGCCTTCGCTGGGCAGGTGGATGCGGTATTCGGGCTCTTCGCTGGACGAGGCGGAATCCTCGGAATAGCTGAGCACCCCGGTCAACCCGGTATAGACATCGCCCATCCGGAACACGTCGCCCCCGTCCAGACGCCCGTCCGCGCCCAGAAACGGCACCAGCAACTCGGCCGGGTTCTGCACGTTCAGCCCGTCATCGAGCACCACAGAGCGCGCGGCGACCTGTTTCAGGTGCTCCTGATAGCCCTCGACGCTGGGCTCGTTGACCTGGGTAAAGGTCTCGATCCGTCCATCCGAGGTCAGCCGGATCGTGCCGAAGCGGTCGAGCTGGAACAGTTCGCTGACCGTCATCTCCTGCGGGATGGTGACGCGCATCCCCTCATAGGCTTCGAGGTTGGCGACGTAATCGCCATCCGCATCGCGCAGCACCGTGGCCGTGGGAAAGGTCAGGACCACCGCCTGGGGCAGGTCATGGCCGCCCGATTCGACGTTGACCGAGGCCGCAGCGATCCGCGTCTCGCCGAAATGTTCCTGCACCACGCCCGCGACGGTGACCAGATCGCCAACCGCAACCGCGGCGGTTGCGGCAATGAGAATCCCCTCGGACGACCAGGGGTCGTCATCGGCATCGGCATCCTCTTCCTGGATGTAGAACCCGCCCAGCCCCGGCAGGACCTGGGTCACGATGGCCTGCACCCGCACCGACTGGCCCAGCAGCGGGCTTTCATCCGCCGCGCCCGGCACCCCGACCAGCGTGCCATCGACAAGGTTGGTCGAGCCTTGAACCTGATGGATCTTGACGTCCTGATAGGCATCCTCGTCGATGCCGAACGTCCCCGCCCTGGGATTGTTCACGGCGGGATCGTTGTTGAAATCGAGGATGCGGAAATCCGCCGCCGTATCGGTATCGACCCCGTCCACCACGCGCGCCGCCCCCGCAGGCAGGAAGGTTCCGTCCGGCCCGACCACCGGCGCGCCGAAGAAGAACGTGTCCCCTGCCCCGCCATCGGTGACGCCGACCGCGTCCAGCACGATCTCGGCCCCGGTGACGGTTCCGCCCGCAATCGAGGCGGTCTCGACAAGCGCCAGCGTGTAGCTGCCGTTCTCGATGAAGTTCAGCGGAATATCCGCGTTCGGCGTGGCGCCATAGGCGCCTGCCACCAGGGCATTGCCCACAAGGAAAAAGCCGTTCTCGCCGAGGGCGTGATCGTCGGCAAAATCGAAGCGCGCGTCGATCTGCCCGATCGCGCTGCCCGCATCGCCCTCGACCACGATCAGGCTGAGGCCCGCCAGCGACTGGCCGGGCTGGCCGAACAGTTCGACATATTCGACATCGGTGCTGACGGTCGAGCCCAGCACCGCGTTGATCACCAGCGTCTGCGCGGCACCGTAGGAGCCCAGCGGGAAGGGCATCGCCGCAGCGGCATTCGAGGTCTGGTTGTCATTGGCATCCTTGCCTGAGAACAGCCATTCGGACGGGTCGAAGGTGGCGCTGGGGGTCGCGCCCGCCTTGCGATAGGCCCAGCCATCCTCGTAATCCCAGACCGTTCCGGTGCCGTCCACATCCGGCTCGCCGAACAGATCGACCACCACGCCCGCGCGGAACAGCTCGATCGCGTCATCGCCATTGATCGTGGCCGCGGCAGAGGTGAAATCGGGCGCGAAGCCGAAATAGGCGGCAAACCCGGTGCTTTCGGTCGCGACGTAGATATGACTGCCCCGGCTGGCCGCAATCGCGGGGAAGGTGAATTCCTGCCCGTCCGTGCCGCCCCCGTTATTGGCCGAGCCAAGCCCGTAGATCGACAGATCGGCAATATCCTCAATGACATAAAGCTCGACTGCCTTGGGCAGGCCGCCCGTTAGCGGGCCGTCGAAGACGCCGGTGATCAGCAAGCTGGACATGAGAACCCCTGTTGTTCGCGCTGACGAAAGCAATCCGGGGCGTAGCGGCGATTGTTAACGATTTGTGCACCGCTAGCCGAAGCTTTCCTGACAGTTCGATGACGCCGGAAGGGCGTGAGATCTGCATGAGTATCGTTCAACCTGTTGTTCGTATTGTTATTTTCTTTTCGGCAGCGGGAATTTGACGGAGGGTAGCCAACTCCCCTCCTGTTGCTCGCGTTTCTCCAGGGGTTTCGGGCCGGTCCGGATCGTCATCCGAAGCCCGTGCCTGCGAGCGCGCTCCGTGCAGTCAGGAGGCGGTCACACCTGAGAGCGCAGCAAGTGACAGGGGCGGCCAAGTTGACAGCTGTCAACTCACGCCGCCCTTGGTCGCAGCAGCGCCATCACCATCGGGCCGGGCGAAAACTGCCCATCGGCGGCCTTGCGTGACAGGCTGCGCAGATAGCCGCCGGGCGACTGGATGTCAGAGACCCGTTGCAGGATTGCGGCCAGCGTGACCGCGGCCGCCTCGGGCCCCATTTTCCGCTGCGCTTCGGCCCAGGCATCGGGGGTTACGCCCATCATGCCGCGTACATGCCCGGCAAGTGCCACCAGTTCGTGCCAGTGGCGCGGCGGACTGGGGGCGTAGTCCAGGATATCGGGACAGGCTTTCAGCACCAGCGCCAAGGGGAGGGCAGGGCGGGCAGGGTTGCCTTCTGCCTGCGTCTTTTCACGGCAAGGTTCAAATTCAAGGATATTGGAGTCTGAATTCTGATAGTGCCGCTCATTTTCGCGGTCACTGCCGCCCATTTCTTCTGTTTCCAGCAGCAACGCGGCGATGTCGTCATGCAGCGCGGTCAGCTTTTCCCGCAGGGCTTCCAGTTCGTGCAGGGGCAGCTTGCGGCGCATCGCGCTGTGGATGTCGTGCAGCCGGGCGCCTGGCGTGGCCCAGTCGCCGGGCAGGCCGGCCTCGGTTGCGTAGGCGATCAGCTTGACGGCGTCGCGCTTCAGCAGGGTCAGGTCTTCGCGCAGGCGGCGCATCCGGGCCGCGGCGGCGCGGGCCTCGGCGGCGGCATGGGTGATCTGGCGGGCGTGGACCAGCAGCGGGCGCAGGTCGAAGCCGAAGGCGCGGGCGATCGTGCCGCCGGGGCCGCGGGTGGCATAGCGCTTGCCGTTGGGGCTGTCATGGCGGGCGATCAGGCCAGCGGCGACCAGCGCGGCCAGATGGCGGCGCAGCGTGCTTTCGGCCATGCCATGCGCGCGTTCGGACAGCGCCGTGTTCGAGGGGAAGACGATCAGCGGCGTGTCGGCGGACAGCATCGTGCCGGGGTGAAAGCTGAGCAAGGCGTTCAGAACCGTCAGGTCGCGGTCGCTGACGCCAAAGGCGGCGCGGGCGGTGCAAAGCTCGCGGAACAGGTGCCATTTGTCGAGTTCGGCGATGCTGGCGGGGCGGCGGGCTTCGCGCGCGCGCTCCAGCAGGGCAGCCGTCACGGGCCGCCGCCCAAAGGGCGTCGTTGTCAGATGCTGCATGGTCGATCACGAGGCAAAACTTTTTCGGCCGCCCGCAACGACGCCTGTTGACAGCTGTCAACTCATGGCCCAGAATCGGAGGTGCTAGACAACGATTGGGGCCTCTCGGGATACGTCTCGGGGGGCTTCTTCTTTGGTCCTGCCTGTCCTGTGCCTCCTTTTTGGTTGCGCTGCTCTTGCTCTCACTTCCCGCGGGCGGTGGCCCATTCGCGGTGAAGACGGGCGAGGTTGTCGACGAGCCAATCCTCGAAACCCTCGGCGGTCCGGTTCTCGACGGCGACAACGGTGGTTCCGCGCTTGCGGGCAACACGGGCCAATGCGGCGCCGCCTTCGGTCAGCACGGTCTGCGGCGGGGGCGCAGGGGGGCGCGGGCGGACCAGCGCGGCCATCACCGCCTCGAACCGTGCATCCGAGGTTTCGCCCCTGGCCTCGGCGGTCAGGTCGCGGCCCTTGAGCCTGTCGGCCAGCGCCATCCAGCGGTCGCGCCCGATCCCCGGGGCCGAGCCGATGGCCTCGATCAGCGCGACGGGCACCCGGTCGGCCACGGAAAGCATGCGTGAAATCAATGTCTTGTCGACATGAAGGGCGTCGCAGATCACCTTGCGGTCATAGCCCGCATCGCGCATCTGGCGCGCGAAATTCGCCCGTTCGACAAAGCTGAGATCGCGCCGCGCGGCGTTTTCCTGGCCCTGCGCGATCACCAGCGCGCGGTCGTCCAGCACCCGCACCATCGCCTTGACCGGCATGTGCAGCGCCTTGAGCGCGGCAACGCGGCGGCGACCATAGACCACCTGATAGCGTTCCGCGTCATTCGGATTGGGCCGCAGCAGCACCGGCACCTGTTGGCCGTAAAGCCGTATGGATTCAATCAGTTGCGCCAGATCTGGGTCTTCGGCGTCCAGCCGGTCGCGAAACCCGCCGCTGTCGATCATGCGCGGATCGACCTCGGAGATTGCGCGGGATTTCAGTTCGGCGATGGATTGGCTGACCGCCCCGATCGCACCCTTGGAATAGCGCGGCTTCGCGGCATCGACGCGCGCCTGCGGCGGGGCAGGGGAGGGGGGGGCGGCCCCGGGATCGGCCGATTTCGTCTCAAGCAGCCCTTTCAACAGATCCTTACGTGCCATCGCCGCGCCCCCATGCTTTCTGCACCAGCGCCTCGATCTCGTCATTGACGGCGTTGAGGCTTTCCATCGCGCGTTCATAGGTTGCGCGGGTGAACTGGGTCTTTTCCACCTCGTAAAGCGTCTGCTTGGTGATCCCGGCATCCGAGATCGCGGTGGATTTCAGCATCGGGTGGTTCAGCACATGATCGCCGAACATCGAGCGCATGAAGCTGACCATCTGGTTCTGCGGCCCGTCGCCGGGTTCGTAGCGGGTAATCAGGTAGCGCAGCCAGTCATAGGACATGTCGGCACCCGCCTCGGAGACGACGCCCAGAAGGTTCGAGACCATCAGCAGGAACTGGCACATCGACATCACGTCGAGCATCTGGGGATGGACCGTCACCAGAACGGCCGTTGCGGCCGACAGCGCGGACATGGTCAGAAAGCCAAGCTGCGGGGGGCAGTCGATCACGACGACATCGTAGTTTTCCTCGACCTGGGCCAGCGCGTCGCCGACACGGGTGAAGAACAGGCTGCCCGAGCGGTTGGCCAGCGCCCGCGGCGTTTCATGCTCGAACTCCATCAGGTCGAGATTGCCGGGGATGATGTCGAGATTGGTGAAATAGGTCTTCTGGATGATGTCGCCCAGCGGCGCGGGGTCGTCATAGCGGATCGCGTCATAAAGCGTGCCGCCGTCCAGAAGGTCGAATTCCGGCTGGAACCCGTGCAGCGCCGACAGGCTGGCCTGCGGGTCAAGATCCACCGCCAGCACGCGGTAGCCGTCCAGCGCCATCTTTTGCGCCAGATGCGCGGCGGTCGTGGTCTTGCCCGAGCCGCCCTTGAAATTGATGACGGTGATGACCTGAAGATGATCGCCCGCCCGCCGTCCGGGCCGGTAGGTGCCGGGGCTCTTGGCGCCGGCCTCAAGGAACTTGCGCAGCGCCTGGATGTCCTCGGGCGTGTAATAGCGCCGCCCGTTGCCGCGAATCTCGGGGCTTGGACCCTTGCCGTCCAGATGCAGCTTGCGCAGGTAGGCATCCTTGACGCCCAGCAGTTGCGCGACCTCTCCGCTGGTGAACTTGCGCAGCGTGCGCCGTGCGTCCGGCGGGAAAAGCTGTGCCCTATGTGCTTGCAATCGCTCGGAAAGTGTCTGAGCGTGCTCGCCGACCAACAGGTCGATGCGTTCCTGCCTGTGCGCCATTTCTGCCCTCGGAGCCGGAACCGTTTGTTACGGTTTCCCGCGTTTTGTTCCGTTTGTACCGTATATTACTGGCCAAGGCGCGGGATTCGGGCAAGTCTTTTCTGTATCTTGTGGGCAGGGCAGGGGGCAGCACAACGGCAAGGCCCCGTTGACCGGACATCCGGGGCTGCCCGCCGACAGCAGGATGACCCCTTGGAAGGTTGCAATGTCCGGGGGCGTGGGGGCGCGGCCGACCCGCCGCGGCGACTGCGGCAAAGGGCCGCGGGTGCGGGTGCTGGACGGGGAGGATGGCAGACGCGATAGCGCTAACATCCCCAGCCACGGAGGGCGCGATGTTCGACGCCGGGACGGCCCTGTTGGCCCTGTCCGATCACTACGACCTTACCCCCTCGGCCGACAAGTTCGAGGCCACGCGCGACCGCTATGCCCGTGTCGCCCATGCCGTGCCGCCCGAGGACTGGGCCCGGCATGCGCCCCTGATCCTGGCGATCGACGCGCTCAAGGTGCAGCGCAATGCGGTGATCCTGGGCCACAGCTACATGCCGCCCGAGGTCTATCACGGCGTCTCGGACATCGTGGGCGACAGTCTGCAACTGGCGCTGGCGGCCAGGGATGTCGAGGCCGAGGTGATCGTGCAGGCGGGCGTTCATTTCATGGCCGAGACGTCGAAGGTGCTGAACCCCGGCAAGACCGTGCTGATCCCCGATGCCAGCGCCGGCTGTTCGCTGGCCGAAGCCGCCAGCCTGGCCGAGATCGAGGCGCTGCGCGCCGCCCATCCCGGCGCGGCGGTCGTGTGCTATGTGAACACGCCCGCGGCGATCAAGGCGGCCTCGGATGTGTGCTGCACCTCGGCCAATGCGGTGCAGGTGGTCGAGGCGATGCCGGGCGATACCGTCATCATGACGCCCGACCGCCATCTTGCGGCGAATGTCGCGCGCGAGACCGGCAAGCGGGTGATCCCCGCGGGCGGGGCCTGTATCGTGCATGAACGCTTTGCCCCCGAAGACCTGCGCGCCTGGCGCGAGGCGAATCCGGGGGCCACCGTGATCGCCCATCCCGAATGTCCGCCCGATGTGGTTGACGAGGCCGATTTCGCAGGCTCGACCGCCGCAATGATCGGCTGGCTGCGCGCGCGCCGCCCGCAATCGGCGCTGCTGGTCACGGAATGTTCGATGGCGGCCAATATCGCGGCCGAACTGCCCGAGGTGTCGCTGACCCGGCCCTGCAACCTGTGTCCGCACATGCAGAAGATCACGCTGGAAAAAATCCTTGCCTGCCTGCATGGCATGACCGGCGAGGTCAGCGTGGCGCCCGACCTGATCGCCCCGGCCCGGCGCGCGGTCGAGCGGATGATCGAGATCGGGCGCGCGTGAGCGACGGGGTCCGGACGGCGCGGGTTGTCATCCTCGGCGCTGGCATTGCGGGGCTGTCCGCTGCGCTGGCCCTGGCGCCGCGGCCGGTGCTGGTGGTTTCGCCCGCCCCGTTGGGCGAGGGGACGGGCTCGGCCTGGGCGCAGGGGGGCGTGGCCGCGGCAATGGGGGCGGGGGACAGTCCCGAGGCGCATGCCGCCGATACCGTGCGCGCAGGCGCCGGAACGGTCGACGCCGAGATTGCCCGCCAGGTGACCGCCGCCGCACCCGCGCGGATCGCGGAGCTGACCGATCTGGGCGTGCCCTTCGACCGCGATGGCGAGGGCGGCTATCGGCTGGGTCTGGAGGCCGCGCATAGTGCCGCGCGCATCGTGCGCGTCATGGGCGACCAAGCGGGCGGTGCGATCATGGCCCGGCTGATCGCGGCGGTGCGCGCGGCGCCGTCGATCCAGCTTGTCGAAGGCGTGCGCGCCCTGCGGCTGCACGTCGTGGCCGGGCGGGTTCGCGGGGTCTGGCTGGCCCGTGCGGATGGGGCCCCGACCCGGCCGGTCCTGCTGCGATGTCCGGCGGTCCTGCTGGCGGGCGGCGGTGCGGCGGGGCTGTTTGCCCTGACCACCAACCCGCCGCAAATCCGGGGCGAGGCGCTTGGCATGGCGGCGCGTGCGGGTGCGGTGGTGGCGGATGCCGAATTCGTGCAGTTCCACCCCACAGCGATCGACACGGGCGGCCCCGTCGCGGCGCTGGCCACCGAAGCCCTGCGGGGCGAGGGTGCGGTGCTGCGTGGCGCCGATGGCCACCGTTTCATGCCCGAGATCCATCCCGATGCGGAACTTGCCCCGCGCGACGTGGTGGCCCGCGCGGTCCTTGCGCAGATTCGCGCCGGCAACCGCCCCGTTCTGGACACCCGCGATGCCCTGGGCGCGCGCCTGAAGGACGAGTTTCCGGCCGTGCACGCAGCCTGCCTGCGCGCCGGGATCGACCCGCTGCGCCAGCCCATCCCCGTCGCCCCGGCCGCGCATTACCACATGGGGGGTGTGGCGTCCTGCCTGAGCGGCCAAAGCAGCCTGCCCGGGCTCTGGGTCGCGGGGGAAACCGCCGCCACGGGGCTGCATGGTGCGAACCGGCTTGCCTCGAACGGGTTGCTCGAAGCCCTGGTGCTGGGCCGCGCGGCTGCGGCCGATCTAGCGGCGCATGCGGGGCCGGTCGGGGCGGATTTCGCGCCCCCGGTCGTGCTGGACTGGGCAGACGACCCGACCCGACGCACCACAGACGCGGACGAGGCCGCCTTGCGCCAGCTCATGACCGATCATGTCGGCGTGCTGCGCGATGCCGAGGGGCTGCGCCATGCGCTGGCCGGGATTGCCGCGCTCGAAGCGGCCTGTCCCGGTGACGAGCGTTTTCTGAACATGACCGCCGCGGCCACGCTGATCGCCGCCGCCGCGCTCCTGCGCGAGGAATCGCGCGGGGGCCATTTCCGCACCGATTTCCCCGCACCCGATCCGCGTCTGGCCCATATCCGCCGCCTGACGCTGGATCAGGCGCGCAGCATCCGACGCCAGTCCCTGAAGGTTCCCGCATGATCCCGCCCTTGCCCGACCTGATCCTCGAACCGCTTGTCCGTGCCGCGCTGCTGGAAGACCTGGGCCGCCAGGGCGATGTCACCTGCCGGGCGGTGATCCCGGCGGGGGCAAGTTGCACCGCCCATCTGCGCGCCCGTCAGGGCGGCACCGTCTCGGGGCTGGCGGTGGCGGCGCTGGCCTTCCGGCTGGTCGATCCGCGCCTTTCGATCCTGCCCCATGCGGCCGATGGCACGCCCTGCGCGCCCGGGCAGACGCTGATGACCGTCTCGGGCGATACCGCCGCGATCCTGTCGGCCGAGCGCGTCGCGCTGAACTTTGCCGGGCGGCTGACGGGCATCGCCACATTGACCGCCGCCTTTGTTGCGGAAACCCGGGGAACGCGCACGCGGATCACCTGTTCGCGCAAGACGACGCCGGGGCTGCGCATGGTCGAGAAACAGGCCGTGCTGCATGGCGGGGGCACGAACCACCGCTTTGACCTGTCCGACGCGATCCTGATCAAGGACAACCACATCGCCGCCGGGGGCGGGCTTGCGCATGTCCTGCCTGCGGCCCGCGCCGCCGTCTCGCACATGATGAAGATCGAGGTCGAGGTCGACACGCTGGAGCAACTCGATACCGTCCTGCGGATCGGTGGCGCCGATGTGGTGCTGCTGGACAACATGACGACCGCGCAACTGGCCGAGGCCGTGCGCCGCGTGGACGGGCGGCTGGTGACCGAGGCATCGGGCAACATGCGGCTGGACCGCATCGCCGAGGTCGCGGCGACCGGGGTCGACTACATTTCGTCCGGTGCGCTGACCCATTCGGCCCCGGCCCTGGATCTGGGGCTGGATATCGACGGCTGACCTGTCCCAGGCGCCGTCTTCTCCGCTTGCGTGGGGTTGAACGCCACGATCCTGGCAGATTGCGATGCCGTCAGGGGAGGGCGACAACCATCCCGTCTTGGGGGCGAGAGCCTTAGCCGCGTCTTGCCCGGGGACGGCGCCTCGATTATACTCCTTCTCGATACGCCTTTTGCGAGAGGCAGAGATGGCGCGTGTGAAAGTGAATCTGACGCTGGACGCGCAAGTTGCGGAAACGGCGCGGTCTCTTGGCCTGAACATGTCGCGACTTGCCGAGGCGGCCATCATCGAGGCGGCCAAGGTCGAACGCAATCGTCTATGGCGCCAAGAGAACCGGGCGGCGATTGATGCCTATGCCGAAGAGATTGCCCGAGAGGGACTGCCCCTTGCGCAGTTTCGAAGCTTCTGAGGCGTCAGGGCCATGGCGCAGTTCGATCTTTTTCGTCTGAAAGGCGGACAGCTTGTCGTCGACCTTCAGACGGATCTCATCGGCATTGATGCGTCGCGCATCGTGGCCCCGTTGCGTGACGCAGGTCGTTATGCCGCGTTCCCGGGCCTCACACCCTCTGTCGACTTTGACGGTATGGCGTGGATCGTCCGGGTTCAGGAACTGGCCGCCGTGCCAAGGGCAGAGTTGCGCGAACCGGTCGGCTCCTTGGCCGAACATCGCGACTCTCTGAAACGCGCGCTGGATATCCTGATCGACGGTTTCTGACCCGGCGTCAATGATCTGGTCCTGTCGAAGGGGTCGAAGCCCCTTGCCGCGCGGGATGACCTGTCCGGAGCCCCGGCAGGCCATGCCCCGCCCGGTACGTTCGCGCGGGTCTGACCGCGCTGCGAATGCGCAATATCCGAAGGCTGGCTTGCCAAGGCCCCGCGAAACTGATCGGATTGGCCAACACGGATCAACCGGAGGGGTGGCGATGTCCGAAGATCCTGAGCGCATCACGATACCGGCGCGCAAGGGCCGGGCCGTGCGGCTTTCGGCGGGGGAAGCCATCGAGATCATCAATACCCATGGCTCGCAGGTCGTCGATACCTGGGTGTTCAATGCCGAGGATCCGACCGAGTTCCTGTCGAACGAGCACATGCGCGCCACGCTGGGCAAGCTGTGGCCGGGCGAGGGCGATGCCCTGATCACCAACCGCCGCCGGCCGATCATGGTTCTGGAAAAGGACACCTCGCCCGGTCGGCACGACACGCTGATCGCGGCCTGCGACGATTATCGCTACGGGCTGCTGGGATGCGCCGACTATCACGACAATTGCACGGACAACCTTCATGCCGCGCTGCGTCGGATCGGGATCAACCTGTCCGCATGTCCCAGCCCGCTGAACCTGTGGATGAACATCCCGGTTGCGGCCGACGGCAGCACGAGCTGGGGCGAACCCTTGTCCAGGCCGGGCGATCACGTTGTCCTGCGTGCGCAGATGGACTGCATCGTGGCCATGTCCGCCTGCCCGCAGGACATTCTGCCGATCAACGGTGCAGCATGTCGGCCGACCGAGGCGCATTACCGCGTTCTGGCCGCCCGCTGACGAAACCCTGGCGACGGCCGCAATTCTTGCCGGTTCCGCATCCGCCGGGATGTCGCCGCAGCACGCCTTCGCGGTCCGGGTGATCGCCGGAAGCTGCGCTCCACCGGCGAGATCGTTGGCGATCCTGTTTTTCCGCCGTCGGTGCGGTCCCGGATGTATTCTCGTGCTGGCTCGCCCGCAGGTCGCGAGCGAACCGGTCGGGGACGGTCAGGATCGGCGCCGCGCGATGCCGAGCAGCCCAAGTCCCCCGAGAAGCAGAAGTGCCGAGGCCGGGAGCGGGATGGGCCACCCAGAAGCGGGGCCGCATAAGCGTTATAAGATAACATTACGCCGCGCAATCCGGTTTCTGACGCCCGCGCGCGGCTGCGCAGAATGCGGACCGGAGTCGGTCCTAGCGCGATTGCGGGCGGGCCAGGCGCAGCAGCGCATCCAGGTCCAGATCTGCCTCGATCTCGTCGGCAAGGGCGTTCAGGGCGTGGTCAAGCCGCGCGGCATGCTGCGTTTCCGTCGCGCGCCCGCCCATCGCCGTCAGCCAGTGACCGCGGAAGCCATCCGCGCCGAACAGCCCGTGCAGGTAGCTGCCCATCACAAGGCCATCGGCCGAAATCGCGCCCTCGGGCCTGCCGCCGATCCGCAGCCACGGGCGGTCGAGCCCCGGGCCGGCGGTTCGGCCCATATGCATCTCGTAGCCGGTGACGCGCAGGCCGGTGATTTCGTCCGTCGCGTCGATCTCGGCCAGCCGCTTGTCGGCCGTGAGCGTGGTCACGACATCGAAAAGACCCAGCCCCTCGGTTTCGCCGGGCGGCCCCTCGATGCCCTCGGGATCGCGCACCGCTTGTCCCAGCATCTGGAACCCGGCGCAAAGCCCGACGATCCGTCCGCCGCGGCGCAGATGCGCGCGCAGGTCGATGTCCCAGCCCTCGGCCCGGACCGCCTCCAGCGCGGTGCGCGTCGCCTTGGAGCCGGGAAGCAGGACGATGTCGGCCTCTGCCGGGATGGGCTGGCCGGGGCGGACCCAGCGCAGATCGACGCCGGGTTCGGCGGCCAGCGGGTCGAGATCGTCGTAATTCGCCATCCGCGGCAGTTCCGGCACCGCGATCACCAGCCCGCCCGCTGCACCGCGCTTGCGCCCGAAGCCCAGCGAATCCTCCTCGGGCAGGGCGCGCGCGGCGTCGGACCAGCGCACAAGGCCCAGCACGGGCCAGCCGGTTTCGGCCCTTATATCCGCGGCTGCGGGGGCGAAGATGTCCGGATCGCCGCGGAACTTGTTCACGATCACGCCCGCGATGCGGGCGCGTTCGGGGTCGGTCCAGAGTCGGTGATGCCCGATGACGGCCGCCGTGACGCCTCCGCGCGAATCGTCGCCCACCAGCAGCGCGGGCAGGTCGGCGGCCTCGGCCAGACCCATGTTGGAAATGTCCTGCGGCCGCAGGTATCGCTCGGCCCCGCTGCCCGCGCCTTCGATCAGCACCAGATCATGGGCGGCCGACAGGTGCCCCAGGCTTTCGACCACCGCGGCCCGGAGCCCGGGTTTCAGCCGCTGATAGGCGCTTGCCGAATACCGCCCCAGCACGCGGCCCTGCACCACCACCTGCGCATCGACATCCGTTTCGGGCTTGAGCAGGACGGGGTTCATGTGGACAGACAGCGGAACGCCCGCCGCGCGCGCCTGCAACGCCTGCGCCCGGCCGATCTCGCCGCCATCGGCGGTGACGGCGGCGTTGTTCGACATGTTCTGCGCCTTGAACGGCGCCACCTTGAGGCCGCGCCGCGCATAGGCACGGCAGAGCCCCGCGACCAGCAGGCTCTTGCCCACATCCGAGCCGGTGCCCAGCACCATCAGCCGCCGCGCGGTCATCGCGCCAGCGCCAGAAGCGCGTCCAGATCGAGATCGGTTTCGATCTGATCGGCCAGCGCATCGAGCGCCGCCTCGATCTGGGCGCCATGCTCAAGTCCCGAGCCGATACCCCCCATCGCCCCGATCCAGTGCGTCCGGTAGGCATCGGCACCGAACAGCCCGTGCACATAGCCGCCCATCACAAGGCCATCGGCCGAAACCGCCCCCTCGGGCTGGCCGTCAAGGACCAGCCATGGCCGCGCAAGCCCGGGGCCGGTCGTGCGGCCCATATGCATCTCGTAGCCGGTCACGCGGGCGCCGCTGATCCGGTCGGTCGCGTCCAGCTCGACCAGCCGTTTTTCGCGGGTGATGGTGGTATCGACCTCCAGCAGACCCAGTCCCGGCGTCTCGCCGGGCGGGCCCTCGATGCCGTCGGGGTCGCGCACCATGCGGCCCAGCATCTGGAACCCCGCGCAGATGCCCAGCACCCGACCGCCCCGGCGCAGATGGGCGCGGATGTCGATATCCCAGCCCTGTGTGCGCAGCGCATCCAGCGCCTGGCGCGTCGTCTTGGAGCCCGGCAGCAGCACCACATCGGCCTCGGCCGGAATCGGCTGGCCCGGGCGGACCCAGCGCAGATCGACGCCGGGTTCCGATGACAGCGGGTCCAGATCGTCGAAATTCGCCACCCGGTCGATCTGTGGCACCGCGATCACCAGCGCACCGCCCGCCGACCGCGCCGGGCGTTCCAGCGCCAGCGCATCCTCGGCCGGCAGCAGCGCCGCGCCCTCGAACCAGCGCGCCACGCCCAGAAGCGGCCAGCCCGTGATCCCGGTGATGGTGCGGCAGGCGGGTTCGTAAAGCGAGAAGTAGCCGCGGAACTTGTTGACGACATAGCCCGCGATCCGGGCGCGTTCCTCGGGCGTGTGCAGAAGCCAGCTTCCGACCAGCGCCGCCATCGCGCCGCCGCGGTCATTGTCGGTCAGCAGCACCACCGGCAGGTCGGCGGCCTCGGCGAACAGCATGTTGGCAATGTCGGACCGGCGCAGATGCGTCTCGGTCCCGGCGCCCGCGCCCTCGACCAGCACCAGATCGGCGCTTGCCGCGATGCGCCGGTAGCTGTCCAGCACAGCAGGCAGCAGAAGCGGCTTGAGCCCGTGGTAATGCCGTGCGGGCCAGTTGCCCAGCGGTCGGCCGCGCAGCACCACCTGCGAGCCGACCATCGCCTGCGGTTTCAGAAGCACGGGGTTCATGTGGATCGACGGGGCCAGCCCCGCGGCGCGGGCCTGCAACGCCTGCGCCCGGCCGATCTCGCCCCGCGGCTGCACCCCGTCCGGGCCGGGTGGCAGGTCGCTGTCCACCGTCACGGCGGCGTTGTTCGACATGTTCTGCGCCTTGAACGGCGCTACCTTGAGGCCGCGGCGCGCATAGGCACGGCAGAGCCCCGCGACCAGCAGGCTCTTGCCCACATCGGAACTGGTGCCCTGGATCATCAGCGCCCGGCCCAGACGCGGCGGGGCAGGGTCGAGGATCGGCACCGCGATCTCGGGCATCGGTGGCGGGGCGTCGTCGGGGGGCAGGTCAAAGGTCATCGCGCAGTCCTTGTCAGGCCGCGGGTGATGCGGCCCGGGCCGGGCCCTGTCAAGCCGCTCAGAACTCGACCCCCGGCTGGCCCCTGATCCCGGCCCGGAACGGATGCCGGACCAGCGTCATCTCGGTGACCAGGTCCGCCGCCTCGATCAGCGCCTCGGGGGCGTTGCGGCCGGTCAGCACGACATGGGTCATGGGCGGTTTCTCGTCCCGCAGGAAGGCCAGCACCCTGCCCGCATCGAGATTGCCATAGCGCAGCGCGATGTTGATCTCGTCCAGCAGGACCATGCGGATCGCCGGATCGCGGATCTGCTCCTGCGCCTTCTGCCAGCCGCGTTCGGCCGCGGCGATGTCGCGTTCGCGGTCCTGGGTTTCCCAGGAAAATCCCTCACCCATCGCGTGGAACTGGCACAGATCGGCGAAATGCTCGCTCAGAAGCCGCCGCTCGCCGGTATCCCACGCCCCCTTGACGAATTGCACGACCGCGCAGGGCATCCCGTGGGCGATGCAGCGCAGGATCATCCCGAACCCCGCCGAGGACTTGCCCTTGCCCGCGCCGGTATGGACGATGATCAGCCCCTTTTCGGCGATCGCGCCCTCCAGCTTGCGCTCCTGCGCGGCCTTGCGCTTGGCCATCTTGGCGGCGTGGCGCGCGTTCTCGTCGGTCTCGATCCCGGTCATGTCCTGTCCTTGCGTCTGTTCCGCCGCTCAGGATGGGCCGCGATGGCGCCCGCGTCAAACCGCTGCGCAGGGAAATGTCCGGCGCAATTGACAACCCGGTGTCGCGCTGACAAGACAGGGGCGTGATCGGTTCCTTCGGCTGCCTGCGTGGCCGGAGGTGAAAAGGGAACGCGGTGCGCCCGGCAACGGGCAATTCCGCGGCTGCCCCCGCAACTGTAAGCGGCGAGCGCGGCTGTCTATGCCACTGGGGCAACCCCCGGGAAGGCCAGCCAAGCGACGACCCGCAAGCCAGGAGACCTGCCGATCCCCCGTGCCGCCTGACCGGCGCGGTTTCCACCGGACGCCGGGGTGCGCGTCTGGCCCGGATCGGCCATGTCGGCCCGTTCGAGCCCTCTGTCCCCGTTCGTCCTTTCCGATCGCGGCGCTGCCGCTACCGATGAAAGGAGACGACCCTTGATCTTCCACGGCAATCTGATGACCGCCGCCCTTGCCCTGACGCTGGTGCCCGGGCTGGCCACGGCGCATTTCCAGCTGTCCCATGCCGGGGACGCCCAGATCGACCGGCCGGGCGATGTCCCGGTCAAGCTGATCTTCTGGCACCCGTTCGACAACGGCCACGTCATGGACATGGCCGAGCCGCTGGAATTCTATGCCATCCATCGGGGCGAGAAGATCGACCTGAAGGGGAGCCTGACGCAGACCACCTTCGCGGGCGCGGGCAACACGGGCCTGTCCTGGGACGGCAGCCTGCCGGTCAGACGCGCGGGCGATTACGTTCTGGTGACGGTTCCGGCCCCGTATCTCGAAGGTTCCGAGGACATCTACATCCAGCAGATCACCAAGACCTATCTCAACCGCGGCCAGATGCCCACGGACTGGACCGAGCCGCAGGGCCTGAAGGCCGAGATCGTTCCGATGGTAAAGCCCTACAACGTGATTGCGGGCTCGACCTTTACCGGGCGGGTGATGTCGAACGGCGCGCCCGTCCCGGGTGCCGAGATCGAGATCGAGTTCATGGCGGCAGAGCCCGACATGGCCACCGGCCGCGCCGGACCGCCCACTGCAAGCCCGATGCCGGGCGGCGCCGTGGTCGCGATTGCGGACGGGAACGGCTATTTCACCTTCGGCATCCCGCGCGCGGGCTGGTGGGGCTTTGCCGCGCTTGGCGTGGGACCGGACACCGAACATGAGGGCAAGGAACTCAGTCAGGACGCGGTGATCTGGATCCGCGCCTACGACCTCGACTAGGGAGCGGCGCCATGCATATCGTGGACGGGGCGCTTGCGGGCGAGGTGGTGATCGGCGGGGCGGTGCTGGCTGCGGGCGGCATCGCGCTGGGGCTGCGGCATCTGCCGCTGGAACGGATACCGGCTGCGGGGGTGCTGTCGGCGGCGTTCTTCGTGGCCTCGCTGGTCCATGTGCCGGTCGGCCCGTCCTCGGTACATCTGATCCTGAACGGTCTGGCCGGGCTGGTGCTGGGCTGGGCCGCGTTTCCGGCGCTGTTCGTGGGGCTGTTGCTTCAGGCGGTGTTCTTCGGTTTCGGCGGGCTGACGGTTCTGGGGGTGAACACGGTGGCCATCGCCCTGCCGGCGGTGATCGTGCATTACCTTTTCCGTCGCGGCGTGACGCAGGGTGCGCCCCTGAGTGCTGCGATCTGGGCGGGGATGGGCGGTGCGCTGGCCATCGCCCTGACCGCGGGCGCGGTGGGCGCGGCGCTGGCACTGTCGGGCGCGGGCTTTGTTCCGGCCGCGAAACTGGTTCTGGTTGCCCATGTCCCGGTCATGGCGATCGAGGGGGTGCTGACCGCAACCGCCGTCTATCTGGCGGCGCAGGTCAAGCCCGACCTGTTCGACACGCTGAAAGGAAGATCGGCATGATCCGCACGGGTGTTCTGCTGCTGTGCCTTGCCCTCGCGCCGCTGAGCGCACAGGCGCACCGCGTCGTCGCCGCGGCCTATCCGGCGGGCGAGATGATCGAGGGCGAGGTGGGGTTTTCCAATGGCGACATGGCCGCGCATCAGCTGATCGAGGTGTTCGGCGATGACGGCACCCGTCTGGGCGAGGCGATGACCGATGCCAATGGGGTCTTCCGCTACCGGCCCGACCGGCAAGGCCGCCATGTCTTTCGCGCCGATCTGGGCGCGGGCCATGTTGCGGAGTTCGAGCTGGGCGCGGACGAGATTGCCGCCATCCTTGGCCAGCCGGCCGACGCGCCCGCTGCCAGCCTTGCGGGGCTGTCCGAGGCCGACAGGGCCGCCATTGCCTCGATGCTGCGCGACGAGTTGCGCCCGCTGCGCCGCGAGATTGCCGCGCTGAAGGAACGGAATGGCATGCAGTCGATCCTGGGCGGGATCGGCTATATCGCGGGGCTGTTCGGGCTTGGCTTCTATCTCGCCGCGCGGCGGCGGTTGCGGGGCTAGCGGATGGGCCATGTGCTGACCGAGGGCCTGCATGGGCCGGGCCGGGCCGACGGCCCGCTCGAGCGGCTGGATCCGCGCGCCCGCATCCTGGGGGCGGCCGCCTTTGGCGTGGTGACGGTGGCCTGCACGCACCTGGCGGTGCTGGCTGCGGCGCTGGCGCTGGCCTTCGGGCTGTTGCTGGCCTCGGGCCTGCCGCCGGGGCGCGCGCTTCGGCGCATGGCGGCGATGGACGGTTTCATCCTGCTGCTGGTGCTGACGCTGCCCTTTACCACGCCGGGCGCCGCGGTCTTCACGCTGTGGGGACTGCCCGCCAGCCGCGAGGGGCTGGTGCTGGCCGCCGAAATCCTGCTGACGGCGAACGCGGTGGTTCTGGCGCTTCTGGCGCTGGTCGGCAGCCTGGAGCCGGTGACGCTGGGCCATGCGCTGCACCGGCTGAGAACGCCCGAAAGGCTGGTGCATCTGATGATGTTCAACATCCGCTATGTCGAGGTGCTGCGCGGCGAATACCTGCGGCTGCGTCTGGCGATGCGGGCGCGCGGCTTCCGGCCCGCGACCGGCTGGCACAGTTATCGCAGCTTCGGCTATCTGTTGGGCATGGTTCTGGTGCGCGCGGTGGATCGCTCGGAACGGGTGCTGGGCGCGATGAAATGCCGGGGATTCGCAGGACGCATCCCGCTGTTGCATGCGCTGGCCTATGGCCGCCGCGATGCCGTCTTTGCCGTCACCCTTGGCGCGGCGCTTCTGGCGCTGTGCCTTGCCGAGGCGGCCCATGCCGCTGCTTGAGCTGGACGATATCCATTTCGGCTATCCGGGCCATGCCCCGGTGCTGCGCGGGGCAAGCCTGCGGCTGGAGCCGGGCCAGCGGCTGTCGATCACCGGGGCGAACGGCTCGGGCAAGTCGACGCTCCTGCACCTGATGGTCGGGCTGTTGCGCCCGGTATCGGGGCGGGTGCTGGCCTTTGGGCAGGAACGACGGCAAGAGGCAGATTTCCACGAGGTCCGCCGCCGCGCCGGGCTGGTGTTCCAGGATCCCGACGACCAGCTTTTCTGCCCGACCGTGGCCGAGGATGTGGCCTTCGGCCCGATGAACCTGGGCAAGAACCGGGCCGAGGCGCTGGCGATCGTCGATGCGGTGCTGGACCGGCTGGGCCTGAGCCATCTGCGCGAGCGGGTGACCTACAAGCTGTCGGGCGGGGAAAAGCGGCTGGTGACGCTGGCCACCGTGCTGGCGATGGAACCCGAGGTGCTGCTGCTGGACGAGCCGACCAACGCGCTGGACGAGGCAAACGCCGCGCGGCTGATCGCCATCCTGCAAGCGTTGCCGCAGGCGATGGTGCTGGTCAGCCACGATGCGGCGCTGCGTGCGCAACTGGCGCCACGGGCCTTGCGGCTGAGCGGGGGGTGCCTGCGCGACGAGACGCCCTAGCCCCGCCGCATCAGGTAGATATCCATGATCCAGCCATGCCGCGCCCGAGCCTCGGCCCGCGCCGCCAGGATGCGCGGGCCGGTTTCGGCCAGCGGCCCCGACAGCGTCATCTGCTGCGCCATGCCCAGATAGGCCCCCCACCAGATCGAGATCCCCGCCGGGTCCAGGGTCTGAAAGGCGCAGCCGCCATCCAGCATCACTGCCAGCGTATCGGCGCAATCGGGCCAGCCGCCGTCGCGCAGCCGCCGCCCGGTGGTCACGAGGAAGGGCGCGCCCAGATCGTTCAGCGGGATGCGATGGGCGGCGCAAAGCGCCTGAAGCGCGGTGATGCCGGGCACGACGGTCACGCGCGGTTCGGGCACCAGCCGCGCCGCGATGCGCAGCGAACTGTCATAAAGCGACGGATCGCCCCAGACCAGCAGCGCCACCCGCCGCGGCGCGGGGTGGGCGCTGGCCACCGTCGCGGCCCAGACCCGGGCGATGGCGTCATGCCAGTCGCCGACCCCGGACAGGTAATCGCCGCTGTCGTCGCGCACCGGCAGATCGAATTCCGCGATCCGCCCGCCATCCTTGCCCAGCACGCGGGCACAGATGTCGCGGCGCAGGTCTGCCAGATCGGCCTTGTCCGTGCCCTTGCGCGGGATCAGCACCAGATCGGCGCCCCGGATCGCGGCGATGCCCTGCCCGGTCAGGTGATCGGGATTGCCGGTGCCGATGCCGATCAGGAACAGTTCATCCATTGCCCGCCTCCCCGGCCAGCGGCCCGTACAGGATCAGGACCGGCGCGGGCGAGGATGCCGCGGCCAGCGCCCCGGCCAGTGCCGCGACGCTGCTGCGTTCAAGCCGCTGGTCGGGTGTCGTCACGCCCTCGGTCAGAAGGGCGGGGGTGTCGCCCGGCAGGCCGCGCGCGATCAGCGCCTCGGCAAGCCCCGGAAAGGTGCGCCGCCCCATATAGACCACCGTGGTCGCGTGGGGATCGGCCAGCGCGGCAAGGTCCAGATCGGCGGGCAACTGGCCGGTGACATCATGGCCGGTGACGAACTGCACCCGCCGCGCGGTCAGGCGGCGGGTCAGCGGAATGCCCGCCGCGGCCGCCGCGGCGCAGGCGGCGGTGACGCCCGGCACGATCTCGTAGCCGATGCCTGCGGTGCGCAGCGCCGTGATCTCCTCCTCCAGCCGTCCGAACAGCCCCGCATCGCCCGATTTCAGCCGCACCACCCGCGCGCCGGTGGCGGCGTAATCGACCAGCAACCGGCTGACATGATCCTGTTTCGGCGAGGCGCGGCCAGCCCGCTTGCCCACGCCCACCAGATCGGCCCCCGCCCGCGCATGGGCCAGGATCGGCCCCGAGGACAGATCGTCGAACAGCACCGCATCGGCGCGCTTCAGCCGGTCCACGGCCTTCAGCGTCAGAAGCTCGGGATCGCCCGGGCCGGAGCTTACGAAACTGACAAAACCGCTCACGCGACATCCTCTGCGATCAGGTGAAAGAAACTGCCGGTGACATGCCCCCGGACAGAGCCGGTTTCCGGCACGGGGTTGTCCCCGGCATCGGTGACGCGGGCAAGCGGCGCGTCGGGCTGGTCCAGGATCGTCGAGTAATGGAACTCGTGCCCGCGCAGGCTGGTCCCCGCACCATGCCCCGGCATGGGTGCGGCCAGCACCGCCCGGCGATAGCCCAGATGCAGCCGCCGGTTCTGATAGCTGGTGACCAGCCCAAGCAGCCCCGCCATCGCGTGCCGCGTGCCGTCGGCGTCGATCAGCGCCTGCCCCAGAACCATGTAGCCGCCACATTCGCCGTGCACCGGGCGGGTTTCGGCATGGCTGCGCAGTCCGGCGCGGAAGCGGGTCGCGGCAGCCAGCCGCCCGGCGTGAAGCTCGGGGTAGCCGCCCGGCAGCCAGACCAGATCGGCCGACGGGTCGGGCGGCTGGTCGGCCAGCGGCGAAAACGGCAGGATCTCGGCGCCCTTGCGTCGCCAGCCCTCGATCAGGTGCGGATAGGCAAAGGAAAACGCCGCATCGCGGGCCAGCGCGATCCGCTGCGCGGGCGGCGTGGGCCAGCGCCCCGGCGCGCCCGTGGCCCCGCCGCGCGCCGCCGCGCGCAGGGCCGCCAGATCGGCATGGTCGCGCAGAAAGGCGCCCAGCCGGGCCAGCACCGTTTCCAGCCCGTCCTGTTCCTGGGCCTGTACCAGCCCCAGATGCCGTTCGGGCAGTTCCAGATCGCTGCGCCGGGGCAGCGCCGCGAAGACCGCGATCCCGAGCCGGGCCATTTCCTCGCGGATCATCACCTCGTGCCGGGCTCCGGCCACGCGGTTCAGGATCACACCGGCCAGGGGCGGCGCGTCGGGATGGCGGACAAATCCCAGCGCGGTGGCCGCCGCCGATTGCGCCTGTCCCGAGACATCCAGCACCAGCACCACCGGCCAGCCAAAGCGCCGCGCGATGCCTGCGCTTGTGCCGCGCCCCGAGACACCCGCCGCCGTGGTCCCGTCGAACAGGCCCATGGACCCCTCGGCAATCGCCAGATCGGCGCCCGCAGCCTGCTGCGCCAGCGCGTCCAGCAGGCCGGGATCCATCGCCCAGCTGTCCAGGTTGAACGATACCCGCCCCGCCGCCAGACCGTGAAAGGCAGGGTCGATATAATCGGGGCCGTTCTTGAAGGGCTGGACGGCCAGCCCCAGATCGCGAAAGGCGCGCAAGAGGCCCAGCGTCACGGTCGTCTTGCCCGTGCCGGAAGCGGGGGCGGCGATCACCAGCCCGGGGGGGATGTCAGACATGGTCCCGGCCCCCGGCCCGCTGCGGACGAAAGCGCCGGTCGTAATCCGGGGCGTAAAGGCAGCTTTCGTCGAAGCCTTCGGCGCCCAGCGTGGGGCCGACCAGGATCAGCGCGGTGCGCTCGATGTCCTCGGGCAGCAGGGCTTCGATCGTGGCAAGCGTGGCGCGCAGGATGCGCTGATCGGGCCAGCTTGCGCGATAGACCACGGCCACCGGGCAATCAGCACCATAGGCGGGCGTCAGGTCGGCCACCACGCGGGCAAGGTTGTGGATCGACAGGTGAATGGCCAGCGTCGCGCCGGTACCGGCGAAATTGGCCAGGCTTTCGGTCTCGGGCATCGACGAGGCGCGGCCGGGCGTTCGGGTCAGCACCACCGATTGCGCAAGCCCCGGCAGGGTCAGTTCCGCCCCCAGCGCCGCCGCCGCGGCGGCGAAGGAGGGCACGCCAGGGGTGACGCTGACCGGGATGGCAAGGGCCTTCAGCCGCCGGATCTGTTCCCCCATCGCCGACCAGATCGACAGATCGCCCGAATGCAGCCGCGCGACACCAAGCCCCGCCTCATGCGCGGCGCGGCATTCGGCGATGATCGCGTCCAGATCCAGCGGCGCGGTGTTCACGATCCGCGCGCCGGGCGGGCAATGGGCCAGGATCGCCTCGGGGATCAGCGACCCGGCATACAGGCAGACCGGGCAGGCGGCGATCAGGTCGCGCCCGCGCAGCGTCAGCAGGTCGGGCGCGCCGGGGCCGGCGCCGATGAAATGGACGGTCATGGGGTGTCTCCGGTTGCGATGGCGCAGGTGGCCATCCGGTCTTTGGAAATCCGGCGCGGGCAGGTCAGCCGCGCGCCCGGCCCGGCGGCGGCCAGCGCGGCGGCCTCGGCCACCGATCCGGTGCCGCGGGTGGCGCGCACGCGGGGCGCCTGGGTGGGGGTATCGATGGCGGCAAGACGCTCGGCGGGGATGGCGCGGATCGGCAGGCCCAGCCGGTCAGCCAGCGCGGTCAGGCAGGGCGCGGCGGCCTTGTCGGCGGGGGCGGCAAGCGCGCTCAGCCCCTGTGCCCCGCCTGCGCGGGCCAGCGCATCGGCCAGGCTGTGCGCCCCGGCGGCGGCACGAAACCCGAAGCCTGCCACCTTCATCGCGTCACGCTCCATTGCACGACCGGATAGGCCGCGCGCCAGCCGCGCTTGCGGCCCAGCGGCTGCGCCTCGGCCAGCTCGATGCGCAGGAGGCTGCCGCCCTCTGCGCCATGCCAGCGGGCCAGCAGCGCCTCGGATTCAAGCGTCACGGCATGGGCGACAAGCCGGGTGCCGGGGACAAGACGCGCCCAGAGGTCGGACAACAGCGCCTCGGACAGTCCGCCGCCGATGAAAACGGCCTGCGGCGGGTCAAGACCGTCCAGCGCCCCGGGCGCGCGGCCTTCGACCACGCGCAGCCGGTCGGCGCCCAGGGCATCGGCATTGGCGCGGATGCGGGCGGCACGGGCCGGATCGGCCTCGATGGCGGTGGCCTGCATCGCGGGGTGACAGCCCAGCCATTCGATCGAGACCGAGCCCGAGCCGCCGCCGATATCCCAAAGATGCTCGCCCGGCCGGGGCGCCAGCGCGGACAGCGCCAGCGCGCGGACGGGGCGCTTGGTGATCTGGCCGTCATGCGCGAACATGGCGTCGGGCCAGCCGCTGGCCGCGGGGATCGTCGCGCCCGTCCCGGCAACCTCCAGCCCGACGCAGACCGGATGCGCGATATCGCCCGGATCGAGCGTTCCGGCACTTGCCCGGCGCAGCCGTTCACGCGGACCGCCCAACGCCTCCATCACCCAGAGCGTGCTTTCGCCAAAGCCCTGCGCGCTCAGCCATCCGGCCAGATCGCCCACCGCCGGCCCGTCGCGCACCAGCACCAGCACCCGCGCGCCGGGCGCCAGATGCGGGCGAAGCCGGGCAAGGGGGGCGGCGTGCAGGCCAAGGCAGGCTGTGATGTCCAGCGCCCAGCCAAGCCGGGCGGCGGCCAGCGAAAAGGCAGATGGCGCAGGCAGCGCGTGCCATTCGCCGGGGGCGAAATGCCGGGCGATCACCGCGCCCGCGCCGAACCAGAACGGATCGCCCGAGGCCAGAACGGCAACCGGGCGGCCGCGCAGGGCCTGAAGGATCGGCAAGCCGTCGGCAAAGGGCACGGGCCATGCGATGCGCTCGGCCGTCAGATCGGGCAACAGCGCCAGATGCCGGGGCGCGCCCATGATGATTTCGGCCGCTTCCAGCGCGGCGCGGCTTGCAGGCGGCAGGCCGTCCGGGCCATCCTCTCCCAGACCCACGATGTTCAACCACGGACGTTCAGCCATGCGCCCGAACCTTCTGATCCTTGGCGGCACGACCGAGGCAACCGCGCTGGCGCAGGTCGTGGCCGCGCAGGGCATCGCCGCCACGATGTCCTTCGCGGGCCGGGTGGAGCGCCCCAAGCCGCAGCCCGTCCCGGTTCGGATCGGCGGCTTCGGCGGGGCCGAGGGACTGGCAGCTTGGCTGACGGCGCAGCGCATCAGCCATGTGGTCGATGCCACCCATCCCTTCGCCGCACAGATGAGCCGGAATGCCGTCGCCGCCTGCGCCGCCGCCGGCGTGCCGCTGCTTGCGCTGACCCGGCCCGCCTGGGCACCGGGGCCGGGGGACCGCTGGCAGCGCGTGCCCAACATAGCAGGCGCGGTCGCGGCTCTGGCCGGCCCCCCGCGGCGCGTGATGCTGGCGGTCGGGCGCATGCATCTGGATGCCTTCGCCGTACAGCCCCAGCATTTCTACCTGCTGCGCCTCGTCGATCCGCCGGACGGGGCCATCCCCCTGCCCGATCATCACGCCATTATCTCGCGCGGCCCCTTCACAGAGGCAGACGATCGCGCGCTGATGCAGGACCACAGGATCGACCTCGTGGTGTCGAAGAACGCGGGCGGCACGGGCGCGCGGGCCAAGATCGACGCGGCGCGGGCGCTGGGCCTGAAGGTGGTGATGATCGACCGTCCGGCGCTGCCCGAGCGGCGAGAGGTCTCGACCCCGGCCGAGGTTCTGGACTGGCTGGCTCATTCCGGGGCGGACCTCGGGGTATAGACGATGGGCGCGCCATCGCGGGCGATGATCCGGGTCAGCGACGAGCCGACGATGACCAATGTGCGCATGTCGGCCATTTCGGGCCGGGCCTCGGGCAGCGGGACAACGCGGATCGCTTCCTCGGGGGTGGTGACGGCGCGGGCGAAGATCACCGGCCGATCATCGCCGCAGGCGTCGCGCAGCACGCCAAGCGCGCGGGCAAAGCCCTCGGGCCGGGCCTTCGAGCGGGGGTTGTAGAAGGCCATGGCGAAGTCGGCCTCGACCGCCAGGCGCAGGCGTTTCTCGACCAGCGCCCAGGGCTTGAGGTTGTCGGACAGGTTGATCGCGCAGAAATCGTGGCCCAGGGGCGCCCCGGCCCGCGCGGCGGCGGCCAGCATTGCGCTGATGCCGGGCAGCACGCGGATGTCGAGATCGCGCCAGGGCTCGGGACCTGCCTCCACCGCCTCGAACACCGCCGAGGCCATCGCGAAGACCCCCGGATCGCCGGAGGAGACCACGACCACGCGCCGCCCCGCAGCGGCCATTGCCAGCGCATGGGCCGCGCGGTCGAGTTCCACCCGGTTGTCGGAGGCGTGCAGCGTGAGCCCCTCGCGCCGGGCCACGCGGGCAACATAGGGGATGTAGCCCACCACGTCGGTCGCCTCGGCCAGCGCCGCCGTCACCTCGGGCGTCACCAGCGCCTCCGATCCGGGGCCCAGCCCGGCGATGGCGAGCCACCCTCTCATGGCCGGCGCCCCTGACCGTGGACCAGCGCGATCGAGAAATAGGGGGCGGTCTCGCCCGGATAGTCATCCAGCCGCGTCACGCTCTGCCCCGGCATCGCGGCGTATTCGACAAGCCATGCCTGCCCGGCCCGGCCCGCCTGCGCCAGAGCGCGGCGCAGCTTGGGCAGGTGGCGACCCATCTTCATCACCACGATCGCATCGGCGGCGCGGATTCCGTCGATCAACGCCGCCTCGGGCAAGGTGCCGGGCAGCACGGTCAGGATGTCGTCGCCCCAGGTGATCGGCGCGCCCGTCGCCGTCCAGGCGGCCGACATGCCGGTGATTCCGGGGACCACCTCGACCGGCACGCGGCCCGCAAGGCGGGTATAGAGATGCATGAACGAGCCGTAGAAGAACGGATCGCCCTCGCACAGCACCACGACATCGGCGCCGCCCTCGGCCAGCGCGGCAAGGCGCGCGGCACACTCGGCATAGAAGCCCGACAGCGCCTGAGCGTAGCGCGGATCGTCAAAGGGAATCTCGGTCGTGACCGGGTATTCCATCGGGTGCTCGGTCGCGCCCGCGGGGATCAGCCCCTCGACGATCTGGCGGGCCTGTCCGGCGTGGCCGGCCTTGCGGAAAAAGGCGACATGGGCGGCGCCGCGCAGCAGACGGTCGGCGCGCACGCTCATCAGGTCGGCGGCGCCGGGGCCAAGACCAAGGCCATAGACGGTGCCTGCACTCATTCCGCGCGGCTCGCGATGGCGTTGATGGCGGCGACGGTGATCGCGCTGCCGCCCAGCCGACCCTCGACGATGCAGCAGGGCACGGGGCGGGCCTCCCACAGCGCTGCCTTGGATTCCGCGGCGCCGACGAACCCCACCGGGCAACCGATGATCGCGGCGGGGCGCGGGCAGGCGGGGTCTTCGAGCATGTTCAGCAGATGGAACAGCGCGGTGGGCGCGTTGCCGATGGCGACCAGCGCGCCCTGAAGCTGCGGGCGCCACAATTCCAGCGCGGCGGCGGACCGGGTGTTGCCCATGACGGCGGCACGCTCGGCGATGCCGTCGGCCTGCAAGGTGCAGATCACCGCGTTATCGGCGGGCAGGCGGGCGCGGGTCACGCCCTCGGACACCATGCGCGCATCGCACAGGATCGGCGCGCCCGCCTCCAGCGCGGCGCGGGCGGTGGCGACGAAACCGGGGGAAAAGCGGATATGCGGCGCGAGCCCCACCATCCCGGCGGCGTGGATCATGCGCACCGCGACAGGTTCCTCCTCGGCATCGAAGCGGGCGAGGTTGGTTTCGGCGCGGATGATGGCAAAGGACTGCCGGTAGATCGCGGCGCCGTCCTTTTCGTAATCATGGGGCATTCTGGGTCTCCGTCATCAGGGCGGCGGCGATGGAATTGCGGCGGGTCTGCCAGAGCCCGGCTTGGACCAGCGCCTCGAACCGGGCGCGTAGCGCGGCCAGCGCGGCGGGGTTTTCGGCCTGCATGAAGGCGCACAGATCCGCATCGGCCAACGTCGCGTCATAGTAAAGATCGAACAGATGCGGCGGCACGACGCCCGCCAGATGGGCAAAGCCCGCAAGGTGATCGAGCGTTGCCGCGATCTCGGCGGCGCCGCGAAAGCCGTGGCGGCGCATGCCGGCAAGCCAGCCGGGATGGGTGGCGCGGGCGCGCACGACGCGGGCGATTTCCTCGGTCAGGGGGCGGGCGCGCGGGCGGGCGGGATCGGTGTTGTCAAGGTGATAAAGCGCAGCCGCGCCGCCCGTGACGGCCTGCGCGGCGGCAAACCCGGCCTCGTGCGCGGCATAATCGGCTGCCAGAAGCAGGTCGGTTTCGGGCAGATCCTGCGCATGCACGAACGCATCCGCCCCCGCCACGCGCGCCCGCAGCCCCGGCGCGTCGGGTCGCGCGCCCTCGCCATCCAGCGCCCAGGCGCTTGCGGCAAGCCATGCCTCGCCCGCGGCGTGGCGGGCGGCGTCGGTATACTCGTCCAGCGCCGCGCCCATGCCCAGCCCGTAGCTTGCGGGCGCGGGGCCATAGACGCGCGGCGCCGGGGCCTGCCCGGCATAGGGGTTCCAGTCGGGCGCCTCGTCCCGGGCCGCAAGTGCGCGCACCGCCTGCTGGAACAACGCCGACAACGTGGGAAAGACATCGCGAAACAGCCCCGAGACGCGCAGCGTCACGTCCAGACGGGGCCGGTCGAGCAGCGCGATGGGCAGCACCTCGATCCCCGAAACCCGGTCGGTGCCCTCGTCCCAGAGCGGTTTCACGCCCAGAAGATGAAGCGCCATGGCGAAATCCTCGCCTGCGGTGCGCATCGTGGCCGAGCCCCACAGGTCCACCACCAGCCCGCGCGGCCAGTCGCCATGGTCCTGAAGGTGGCGGCGCACCAGTTCCTCGGCCAGTTTCACGCCCTGCGCATGCGCCGCGCGGGTGGGCACGGCGCGGGGATCGGTGGCAAAGAGGTTGCGCCCCGTGGGCAGCACGTCGCGCCGCCCGCGATGGGGCGAGCCCGCAGGCCCCGGCGCGATCCGTCCGCCCGCCAGCGCACATAGCAGCGCGGCGCGTTCGGCGGCGACCGAAGGGGCGGGATCGAAGCCGCACCCGCCCGCGGGCAGGCGGCCGAAGACATGCAGCCCGTCGCCGAACTGGCTTTCCTTGATGTCGCACACGAAGCGATCGATCCGGGTGATCGCCTCGGCCGGGCTGGCGGCGGCATCAAGGCCCAGATCGTCCTCGACGCCAAGCGCCTGCGCCTCGGCGCGGATATCGGCCTGCAACCGGTCGCGGCGCCGGGGATCAAGCCCGTCGGCATTGGAAAACTCGTCCAGCAGCGATTCCAGCCGGGCAAGGCGGTCGGGCGTGCCGCTTGTGCGTTGCGGCGGGGGGATATGGCCGATGGTGACGGCCCCGATCCGGCGGCGGGCCTGCGCGGCCTCGCCGGGGTCGTTGACGATGAAGGGATAGATCACCGGCAAGGTGGCGATCAGCGCCTCGGGCCAGCAGGTGGGCGACAGAGCCACGGCCTTGCCGGGCAGCCATTCAAGCGTGCCATGCGCGCCCATATGGATCAGCGCATCGGCATGCACGGCCTCGCGCAGCCACAGGTAGAAGGCGACATAGCCATGGCGCGGGGTGCGGCCGAGGTCGTGATAGTCGCTGTCCCGGGTCTGGCCATCGCCGCGTTCGGGTTGCAGCGCGACCAGCACCGAACCGCGCCGCGTGGCGGCAAAGCGAAAGGCGCCGTCCCGCACCGCCGGATCGGCCTCGGGCGGCCCCCAAGCCTTGTCCAGCGCGTCGCGCAGGCTGACGGGCAGGCGGGCCAGCGCCACGCGATAGGCGTCAAGCGGCCAGTCCAGAGTTTCACGGGCCAGCGCCTCGGCCAGCGGCGCGCCGGGTGCGGTGGGGATGCCCGCCTCGGCCATGTCCGCCAGCGCCGCCTCGGCCGAGGCCAGCGCGTCAAGGCCGACCGCATGCGCCATCTGCCAGGGCCGCCCGGGATAGGTCGACAGGATCAGCGCGGGGCGGCGGTCGGCGGCCGGGCTGCGCGACAGCCGCAGCCAGGCCAGCACCCGCCCGGCGATGGCGGCGATGCGCTCGGGGTCGGCGCGGTGGGCGATGCGGGCGAATTGCAGATGGGGATCGCGCGCGCCCGCCTCCTTGAACGAGGCGACACCGGCAAGGATGCGCCCGTCCACCTCGGGCAGGACGACATGCATGGCCAGATCGGCGGGCGACAGCCCCCGCTCGGCCCCGTCCCAGGCGGATCGGGTCGAGGTCGCCAGCGCCACCTGAAACACCGGCACCCCCGCGGCATCCAGCGGCGAGGCACCGCAAGCGCCGCGGCCCGAAAAGGCGGTGGCGTTGACGATGGCATCGGGGGCCAGATGCGCCAGTTGCCGCGCCAGCCAGCCCGCCGCCTCGGGCGTCTTGAGCGAGGGCACGAACAGCGCGGTCACATCGCAGCCGCGGGCACGGAAGGCATGGAAAAGCGCCTCGATCGGGTCCAGATCGGCCGCGGTCAGATAGGCGCGGTAAAAGGTCAGGGCGATATGCGGCCGCCCGGGTTCGGGCGTCAGCCGCGCGGGGCAGGTGACGCCATGCTCGGGCGTCCAGGCCCCGACCTGCGGCACCGCCTTGGCGCCGATCACCGGCCCGGCATAAAGCCCCGCAGCCAGCGCCATCTGCGCCAGTGCCGCCTGCGCCGCCACCGCGCCGCCGGTATCGCAAAGCTGCGCCAGCCGCCGCAGGGTAGAAACCGGCAGCGTCGAGGCCGCATCGAGCCGCGGATCGGGGCGGCCATCGGCGGGCAGCACGGCCAGCGCGATGCCCCGCGCCTGGGCCAGCGCCTGCACCTGTTGCAGGCCATACTCCCAATAGGCCCGCCCGCCGATCAGCCGGATCAGGATGCCCCTGGCGCCCGCCAGCGTCCGCTCGGCATAGGTATCGACGGACAGCGGATGTTTCAGCGCGGCAAGGTTCGCCAGCCGCAGCGTCGGCATCCGCCCCTCGGCCCCGCCGCCCCGCTGCCAGCCCGCCGCAAATGCCCCCAGATCGCTGTCCGAAAAGGACAACACCACCAGATCGGCGGGCGTCTGCCCCAGATCGGTCGGCGTGCCGGTTTCGTCCAGCCCGTGGCTTTCGCGGAAGACGACATGCATTCCGCCTCAGCCCCCCAGCGCGGCGCGGATCGCGCCTTCGTCGATATCGTCATGCTCTGCAATGATCACCAGCCGCGTGACGCGCGGCTCGTCGGGCGCCCAGGGACGGTCGTACTGGTGGCGCACCCGCGCGCCCACCGCCTGCACCAGCAGGCGCATCGGCTTGCCCGCGACGGCGGCATGGCCCTTGACGCGCAGGATGTTCTGCTTGCGGGCAAGGGTTTCGATGCGACCGGCCAGGATCGCCGGATCGGCCTGTTCGGGCAGCTCGATCACCACGCTGTCGAAATCCTCGTGGTCGTGGTCGTCCGCGCCGTCATGGTGGCTGGGCCGGGCATGCAGATCGTCCTCGGCCGCGGCGCCAAGCCCCAGGATCACGCGGGGGTCGACCGCGCCCTCGGCCACCTCGATCACCGGCAGCGGGCGCGGTGCCTCGGCCGCGATGGCGGCGCGCGCGGTCGCGACGCCTTCGGGGCCGGCAAGATCGGGCTTGGTCAGGAGCACGATATCGGCACACGAGATCTGGTCCTCGAACACCTCGGACAGCGGCGTTTCGTGGTCCAGGCTGTCATCGGCGGCCCGCTGTGCGTCGATGGCGGCGATGTCGGGGGCAAAGCGGCCTGCGGCCACCGCCTCGGCATCGGCGACCGCGATCACCCCGTCGACGGTGATGCGCGAGCGGATATCGGGCCAGTCGAACGCCTTGAGCAGCGGCTTGGGCAGGGCCAGCCCCGATGTTTCGATCAGGATGTGATCGGGGCGCGGATCCAGCGCCAGAAGCGCCTCGATCGTGGGGATGAACTCGTCGGCCACGGTGCAGCACAGGCAGCCATTGGCCAGTTCGACGATGTTTTCCTCGGGGCAATCGGGCAGCGCGCAGGATTTCAGGATGTCGCCATCCACGCCCACATCGCCGAATTCGTTGACCACCACGGCCAGCCGCCGCCCGTCCGCGTTCTGCATCAGGTGACGGATCAGCGTCGTCTTGCCCGCGCCCAGAAAGCCGGTGATGACGGTGACGGGCAGCTTGGAAAGGTCGGTCATTCGGGGGCCTCCATGGGGGGAATGCGGGCGATGCAGTTCTTGCGGAAATGCTCCGGCCGGTCGCGCCAGGGCACGAGGCCGCCGGGCGCATCGCGGAAAAGCGCAGCGCCCTCGGCGATCAGGGGCGCCTGGGCGGGGTCGAGATTGCCGTAGACATAGCTCCAGCGGCCCGGGCCGCGCAGCGCCACGGTGCAGCCGCGGGTGCAGTTCGACAGGCAGTCGGTGGCGATCAGGCGCACGCCTTCGGGCAGGCCATGGGCCGCCAGCGCATCATGCAGCAGCGCGCCGGGGCGGGGGGCGTCGGGGTCGGCGCGGCGGCAGGTCGTGCAGACCAGCAGATCGACCGCACCCGGATGCGCGGTGTTCATTGCCGTTCGGCCCCGCAAAAGCGCAAGAATCGTGTCATGTCTGGCCCCTTCGATCAGGGGACAAGGGCAGATGACGGGTAAAGCCGCAGCCGGACCCGACACCGGAACACCCCGTCCGGTTCAACGTCGTCTTCGGCTGGCAGGTCTCCCGGCTTGCGGATTTCAGGGGCTCATGTCCCTGGCGGTTGCCCTGCCTTCCCAGCCTGTCGGCCAGTGGCGGTGGGGCAACCTCTCCGGTCACGGTCGCGGGGGCGGCTGCGCTTCGGACCTTGCGGCCCTTATCGCATTCCCTTTTCACCTGCCCGAAGGCAGGCACCAGCGCGGGTGTCATGCCCATGTGACAGCCCGATTGTCAAGCCGGGTGGTCACATCTGCGGCGGCGGCCTTGCGGCGCGTTCGGCGCGGTGGCGCAACAGCGCCGCGGCGCGATAGAACCCGTGCGACAGCTTGGCAAAGGGCAGGGTCAGCGCCAGCCCCACCACGCTGCCCAGATGCAGCGCCAGCAACAGGCCCATCGCGGGCGTCTCGCGCAGGGCCAGCAGCACCAGACCGCTTGCCGCGACGATGGCAAGGCTGGCACGGGTGAAACGGTCGGCCGCCTCCATCCCCGGATCGGCCGGGCGGCGATCGGCATGGCGGCGCAGAAGCGACAGCCCGGCCAGCCCCGCCAGCATCGCGACACCGCCCAGCGTGCCCAGGATCACGGGCAGGCTGGCCAGCGGATAGGGCGCGATCTGCCCAAGGATGTGATGCTGGGCCGCCCCCGCAAGCGTCGCCAGAAAGGTCAGCCCGAAGCCATAGGCGACAAGGTGATGCGCCCGGCGGCGGGTCGGGGCCACGGGGCCGTCGCGGGTTTCGCACCGGTCGAGATTGCGCAAGGTGGCGATATCGCGCAGCGCCGCCAGCACCGTGCCCGCCGAGGGCCGCAGTGCAGGCCCCGCACCCGCCCGCCAGAACCGCCAGAGCCGCAGCCCGGTGATCGCGGCCGCCGCGCCAAAGGCCAGCCCCGCGCCCCCCGCCATGGCCCCGCGCGGGATCACGGCATGAAAGCTGCCCGGACCGGCATGGGCCATCCACAGGCGGTCGGGCGGCACCAGCAGCAGCGCCGCCAGCGGCAGGCCGATCAGGCACAGCGCGTAAACCCCGGCCAGCCATGCGGTGGCCGATCCGCGCGGCAGCAGGCCGCCACGATACTCCTCGGCCCGCAGGGCGGCCAGCGTGGCGGGCAGGTTCACCGCAAGTTCATGCGGCGGGGCATATTGGCAATCGTCATGGCAGGACCGGCAATCATGGCACAGATGCGCCAGGTGGCGCAGATCGCCATGGCGGAGGGAGGCGCGCAATTGCGCTGCCGGAAAGACATCGCACAGCCCCGTGCAGAAGCCGCAGGTGTTGCAGATGTTCAGCGCACGCCGCGCCTCGGCCAGCGGATCGGGGGGAGGCGCGGCCGGGTGCGTCAGGGGCGCGGGCCTGCGGGCAGGGGGGCGCTGCACAGCCGCCCGCCCGGCAAGTGCCGCCGCCTGTTGTCCCGCGATCCGGCCGAAGACGCCGCCGATGGTCAGCGCGCTGCCCGACAGATAGCCCTGCCCCAGCACCGCCCCGCACATCGCCGCCCCGGCCGCGAACAGGCGCGGCGCCGGGCCGCCCGCGGCCAGACGCACCCGCGCCGTTGCATCGACCGCCACGCCATGGCGGGTAAAGGCCAGCCCCGGCCGCAGCGGGATGGCCACCAGCGGGGCGGGATCACGCGCGGCCAGCTCCGCCTCCAGCCCGGCGGGGTCGATGCCGCACAGTCGGGCCAGCGCGGCGGGGCTGTCGGCAGCCATCGGCGGGTACAGCATCGGCGGCAGCCGCGCCGCGGCCTCGGCCCCCAGCACCAGCCATGCGCGGGGATCGGCGCACGCGGCCAGAACATCGCCCCAATGCGAATAGCGCGCGGGGCCGGTAACTGCGCCCTCGTCATGGAACCGCCGCCCGTCCGCCCCCACGACAAGCCCCAGAGGCATCCCGTCCGCCCGGCTGACGATGCCCGCATCCTCCATCGGGGCGCGCGCATCGACCGCCACCAGATGCCCGTCGCCCGGCCGCCCTGCCGCCGCGGCGCCATTGTCGAGCAGCCACAGAAGCGGCTCGCCCCGCTGAAAGGGCGTGCCGCGATTGGCGAACGCCCGGGCGCCCGGACCCAGATGCGCGGCAAGCCTGTCGCGGTCGGCACCATACCCGCCCGCGGCCAGCACGACCGCATCGGCCTGCACGACCTGCGCGCCCCCTTGTGTCTGCGCCGTGATCCGGCCCGGCCCGTTCCCCGCGCAGATGCCCGGGTTCAGCGCCTCGACCCGCCAGCCATGGCGGATATCGACCCCCAGCCCCTGCGCACGGCGGCAAAGCGCGTTCACCAGCGCCTGCCCGCCGCCGCGCAGGAAAGCCGTGCGCCGCGACCAGGGCAGGTTGCCCTCGGCCCAGGGTTCGAACGCCACGCCCTGCGCGGTCAGCCAGGGGCCAAGATCGGCCGAGCCTTCGGCCAGCACCGCCGCCAGCGCCGGATCGGGTGAGCCGATCCGCGTCAGGTCGTTCAGGAAATCCGCCACCGGATAGCGCGCGCGCTGGAACGGCGTTTCGGCCCCATGGGCCAGCCGGATGTTGCGGCAATGGCGGGCATTTCCGCCGCGCAACGCATGGGGGGCCGCGTCGAGCAGCAGCACCGGCGCCCCCGCCAGCCGCGCCTCGATCGCGGCGCAAAGCCCCGCGAAGCCGCCGCCGATGACCAGAACGCCGGTGTGAAGCGTCTTGTCCATTCTAGTGCGGCAACCGGCGCGCGCGGGTCCCACCCCGGCGGCGCGGCACCGGCAGGCTCAGGCCAAGCGGCCGCGGCGGTACGGCGAGCGAGGCGACAAGCAGAGCGCGGAATGTCGCCAGCGCGGGCGATGACGGCGCATCGGGGCCCAGACGCGCCAGCGCGGCGCGCGCCGCGGCCGCGTAGTCGCACCCGCCCGGCAGCCCGCCCAGCCATTGCATGAAGCCAAGCTGCCCGGTCTCGCGCCCGCACGCGGGGTCGCGGTCACGCGCCTGCATCTGCAACAGGACCAGTTCAAGCATCATCGGGCGGTCCACCGCCCCCCGGGCGGGCTGGTCCTCTGGCAGCGGGCGCCGCCCGGCAGGTCGATCGGTCATCGGACTCTCCTTTCCGGGGCACCCCGCCCGGGTTGAACAGGTCGTGACGATGGCAGGTCTCCTGACTTGCGGGTCGTGGCGTTTCCCGATCCTTCCCGGGCCGCTGGCCCAGTGGTCGCTTCGGGGGACGCTCGCCGCCTACAGTTGCGGGGGCAGTTGCGGACTTGCCGAAGACCCGGCGCACCGCATTCCCTTTTCACCCGCGGATCGTGGACCGCGGGAACCATCGGCGCCCGGAATAGCCCGCAAAACGTGCGCAGGTCAACGCAGTCGGGGGCAGGGGGGTATGTTGTGGCGCGGTGTCCCCGAGAGGGCGCGCGCGGCCCGGCGGCTCAGTGGATCAGGCGGGTGATCCGGCGCAGCGCCACGCGGCGGTTCAGGGGTTCGGCCTGCAATGTCGGAACCTTCAGGAACCGCTTGCCGTAGCCCTGCACCACCATGTTCTCGGGCGGGACGCCGAAGAACTGGGTCAGCGCCAGCGCCACCGATTCCGCCCGGCGGTCCGAAAGCGCGAGGTTGAAGGCGGCGCTGCCGGTGGCGTCGGTATGTCCCTCGACCAGGAACAGCTCGCGCGGGTTCTCGGCGATCAGCGCGGTCATCACCCGGGCGAGATCGACGAGCTTCGCCGCCTCTGTCGGGCGCACCATGGCCGAGGCGGTTTCGAACAGGATCGGGTCCGTGGTGATCTCGGCCGCCAGATCGCGAACCTCGCGGATCTCGCGCACCTGGGCCAGGCTGAAGGTGCGCCCGATCGGCTGCCGGTCGATCTCGGCCAGGATCGCGCGGAACAGCGCCGGGTCCGTCCCCGGCCGCAGCCGCAATTCGGCCACCTGCGGGGCGGGCAGAATGCTGACCTCGACCGGCTCGAACGGGCGGGTGTCGTCGAAGATCTGCATCCGGCTGCCGTCGTGCTCGACCCGTTCGCGGCGCAGCGTCCGCCCGGTGGCATCGCGGATCGTGACCAGCCGGGTGCCGTCCGGCCGGTCGATGGTGGTGATGGTCGACCCGTCGGCAAAGCGCTCGATGCGTTCGGTCACGCCCGGCCGGCGCAGGATCGCGTCGTCGTCACGCCACACAGCAAGGTCGCCGCCGCCACGGTCCACCACCACGCGGTCGTCCGAACTGGCGACGACACGATTGTTGGCGACGATCATTCCCACCGCCAGTGTCCCGAGCGCGACGAGACCGGCGCGCTCCAGATCGCTCATGCCCCGGTCGCGGCGCGCCTCGCGCGGGGCGCTGGTCGAGATCGTGCTGGTGAACTCCTCGTCGGCGCCGCGGCTGGTTTCCTCGGTGACGACACGCGCCGTGACCTCGACCTCTGTGGCCGGGGCGGTGGCCTCGGGCAGGGCCGCCGCCGCGGGCAGCGCCGGGGCAACCGCCTCGGCGCCGACATCGTCCCCGGCGGTGTCCGCGGCAACAAGCGCGGGCCGCGCCTGTGACCCGAGTGCACGGTCCAGCGTGTCAAGCGCCTCGGCCACTTCGGGCGTGGCGGTCAGCACCTCCAGCACGGCGGCCTCCTCGACCGTGGGCTTGGGCGCGGGTTCGGGCGGCGGCGCGAAGGTGCCCGACGCCATGGGCGCCTCGGCTGGCACAAGTTCGGGTGCGATCTCGGTGACGGGTTCGGGCGCTGGCATGGGCGGTGCAGCCTCCGGCGGCGGGGCCGGTTCGGGCGCGGGGTCCGGGCTATCAGGTTCGGGGGCCGGTGCGGGCGCGGCCAAGGGCTGCGGCGCAGGCTCGGGCGGGGCATCCTCGACCGGCGCGGCCTCGGGGGCCGGGTCCGCAATCCCGGACGGCAGGGCCTCTGGCTCGGCAGCCAAGGGTTCGGGTTCGGGCACGGGTTCAGGGTCGGGCTCCGGAACGAGCTCGGGCATGATTTCGGGCGCGGGATCGAGGCCAAGAAGCTCCGCACAGCCTTCGAGGCCCGGATCGGCATCGCAGATACCGGCCTGCAACAGCAGCGCATCGCAGCCCTCGCCGTCGGGATCGGCCCGGCATGCCTCGAGCGCGGGGCTAGCTTGCGCGGCCAGATGACCCGGCTGCAACAGCGACAGCGAAAGCGTCAGGGCGGTCGAGGTCTTCCAGAGCGGGCGGTGCATTGCGATTTCTCCCTTCGGTCGACCCTTGATAGCGGCCCGCAGGGATGTCGCGAAATCAGCTTTTCGTGCGGCTTTTCGATCGGCAAGCGCTGCCCCCGGATCGGGTTTCGCCCGCGCGCCGCCGTGCAAATCGTCGCAAGCCCGCCCTCAAGGGTGCGTGACCTCAGAAGGCGCGAAGCATCGGGCCGGGAGGCCATGCCGACCGGCCGGCGACGGGCGCGCGCAGCACGGGCAGAACCCAGTCCAGCAGGGCCTGATGCCGTGGCAGCACCGCAGAGCCGAGCCCGTCGGTGAAGTCGAGAAACGCCTCGAGGTTGAGATCGTTCACGCCGACGATCACGGGGACATCATTGCCGATCGCCTCGGCAATGACCGTGCGGAATCCGCGTCCCTGTGCCTCGAGCTTGCCGAACTTGTTGACGATCAGCAGTTCGGTCCCGCGCGACAGGGCGCGGCCGACCTCGAACGCCGCCGCCTCGAGGGCATCGGCATCCAGACGGCAGCCACGCGAACCCGCCCCGAGGGATTGCGAGATGCGATAGACCGTGCCACCGGGCAGAACCCGAAGATACATGTCGCAAGGGTGCCGGTCCGGTCCGGCGGCTTCGGTCTGGACCAGGCCCGCGACGCTGATGCCCCGGCCCGTCAGCTCCTGTGCAAGCTGGTGGAACAGAAGACCGGCATCGCCGCGGCCCGGCAGCATGGTGTAGGCGAGTTTCACTCCGCAAGATCCCTTCATCCGACAGGTCAGCCGCCCGTCCCGACACCGGAACGGGCGCGGGGCTCAGAGTTCGACCTCCCATGACTTGAAGCTGACCTTCGCCATTGCGGGGCTCGGATCGGCGATCTTGCGGATGTTGGCCCAGGTCTGCTTGTAGTTCGGCAGGACCAGTTCGTTCACCCCGGCATTGATGACGTTGCCCTGGCTGCCCGAGGGCGCGCCGAACAGCATGAAGGTCTCGCCCCGCCGCGCGGTCGGTTCGAGATAGGCCATCGCCTGGGTGGCGCCGACATCGTTGAAGACCTCGACCATGTCGCCGTTCTTCAAGCCCAGTTCCGCCGCATCCTCGGGATTGATCTGGATGAAGGGCAGGGGGAAGCGGTCGATCACGAAATCGTTGTCCTGATCGAGGAACCAGTTCTGCCAGTTCAGGTTCGAGCGGCCATTGTTGATCAGGAACCGGTAATTCGCCTTCTGCTGGGCCTTGCCCGGCGCCTGAAGCCCGCGCCACGCAGCAAGGCAGAACCGCGCCTTGCCATCCGCCGACCCGAACGTGCCGTCGCTGTAAAGCCGCCTGGTGCCTACCAGCTTGCCGTCCTGAAAGCCCGTGACCGGTTCCTGCACGCCGTTGTTTCCCATGGCGCGCAGCCGGTCATAGGTCACGTCCGGGTTGGCGGTGTGATAGCCGTCCATGAAGGCGTCTTCCTCGGTCTGCCAGTCATAGCCCCTGAACCGGTCGGCATAGGCGTCGCGCCCCTGTTCGCGCAGCACCCGTTCGAGATGTTGGGCAATCCCCGCCGCGATCAGGCAGTCGGGCCTGGACGATCCGGGCCCGTCCATGTATTTCTCGGTCAGCCTGAGCCGCCTTTCGCCGTTCATCGAGGTCAGGTTCATTTCGCCCGACTCGACGGCCGGCAGGATCACATGCGCGGCCTGTCCGATCTGGGTGTGGATCACGTCCATGTTGACGACGAAAAGGCCGCCGGCCTCGATGGCGCCGACGATGGCATCCACCATCTGCTCGCGCGTGGCCCCGGCGCGGGCGTCCATCGCGTCCTTCACCATGTTGCTGCGGCGGTTGTAGACGCGCTTGAACTCGGACGCGTTCAGCGTGGTCTTGTAGTGATCCACGGCCCAGACATGGTGGACCTTGCCGAGCCCGGCAATCACCAGTTGGTCGAGATAGGGGGCCGGGCGGCCCACATGGGCGTCGGAGGGGCGGAAATACCCCTCCTGATGGCCGCCCAGACGGCAGACGCCGCCACCCTCGCGGCCCACATTGCCGGTGGCAAGCGCGATGTTCACCAGCGCGCCGATGGTGGGATAGTTGTCATTGCCCCAGATCACCCCCTTTTCGTAGGCGATGGCGCATTTCCGGCGCGATCCGTCGGCATGGGGCCGGGCGATCCATTCGGCGGCCTTGACGATATCGGCCTCGGCCACGCCGCAGATTTCGGCCGCCTCGGCGGCGGAGATCCGGCAGGCCGCGCGCGCGGCCTCGAACGAGCCGAGCGCCGTGGGATGCGCCTCGTCCTGTGGTTGGGCCACCTCGCCCGGATAGGTCGAGGCCGCGATGAAACCGGCATCCACCCAGCCCTGATCGGCGATATGCGTGAAGATCGCGTTGGCCAGCGCAAGATCGGTGCCCGGCGCAATCTGAAGGTGCAGCACGTTCTCGGCCCCGGCCGCCTCCTCGCAGGCGTTCACGGTGACCGTGCGGCGGGGATCGACCACGACCACCCGCGCCCCGTTCCGCATCCCCGGGATCATGTGGTTCAGGAACAGGTTCGTCTGGCATTCCAGCGGGTTGGTGCCGACCAGAACGAGGGTGTCGGTGATCTGGTAATCCTCGTAGGCGTTGTTCAACTCGCCCACGCCCATGTCGCGGGTGGAATGGACCTCGGAATTATAGGCCGGACGGTTGTGGATGCGGCAGTTCCGGACCTTCATGCTGTCGAAATAGAGCTTGCCGGTGCCCCAGGTGTTCTCGTAGCCGCCCGCCGAGCCGCCATGGTCGAACATCGACACGAAAAGATCGTCCTCGTTGTCGATGTCGGTCACCCGCGCCGTCACCCGCGCCACCAGATCCAGCGCATCCTCCCAGGTGGTGGGTTGCCAGGTGCCATAGCGCCAGACCAGCGGATCGGTCAGGCGCTGCTGCTGGGTGCCGGTGACATCGGAGCGGCGGTTCTCGGCGATCCGGGCGCCGCGGACCGAGCCGAGGCCCGAATTCACCGAACAGCCCATGTCGGGCTTGATGACCAGATGCACGTCGCGCCCGTCCTGCTTGACGACATTGTACATCGAGGGCGCATACCAGGCCTCGGTCTCGGTTTCCTGCTGACGAGAGAGATCCACGCCCAGCCAGTTCTCGCCGGGTGCGGTGCCGCCCTGCCGGTTCAGCGGCCAAGTGTAGGCCTTGTAGCCGCAACCGACGATGCAGTAATGGCAGGTGACGTTGAATTCCCTTGCATCCGCCGGGATGATCGGCAGGCGGTCGATGAAACGCTTGTAGGCCATTGTTATCCCCCCTCAGGCATCCAGCACGTTCGACAGACGGCCATAGATCAGCTCGTCCACGCCCTCTGCATGGATGTCGCCCTTGTCGTCCACGCGAAGTTCGAACTGCGGCAGGTTCTGGGTGGCGTGACCCCAGACTTCCTGCCCGCCCGCCTCGCAGTCGAAGCGTGAGTAGTGGCCGGGGCAGTTCAAGGTGCGGTCGGCGGCGTGGTACTGAAGCTGCCAGCCCTTGTGCGGGCAAAGCGTCGAGAACGCGACGATGTCGCCATCCGGCCCCACACCGCCCATGACGGCGCGCCCCAGCTTGAGCAGCACGCCCGGGCTGTCGGCATCGGGATAGGCGATTTCAAGGGGCATATCGACCGCCAGATCGGCGATGTTCGCCAGCCGGTTCGACGGATATTCCACCCGGGCCAGGCTGCGCGCCCGGGCCTGGTTCGCGGGCATCACCGTTGCCGCCGCAGCCCCGATCAGGCTGCCGCGCAGGAACTGGCGGCGGCCGGCATCGACCATCCGTTTGCATGTCATGGAACAGTCCTCCCTTACTGTCTGAGCGCCATCATAGGGGGAATGACCCGCACTCCGCGACCGGCCAGGATCGCTTTCCGCAGCGCGGCAAGTCATTGAAAACGAAGGGCTGCGCGCGATGTTCGGAAATCCGAACATCCGGGCGGCGGATTACAGGCCCAGCTTCTGCATCTTTTCCCAGAGCGTGGTGCGCGAGACGTTTAGCTGGCGCGCCGCCTCGCCCACCTGACCGCGGGTGCGTTCCAGCGCGGCAAGGATCAGGTCACGCTCGGCGGCCTCGCGCCCCTCGGCAAGCGTGGGTAGCGCCGCCCCCAGCCGCCGTTCGGGGAACAGGTCGGCGGGCTGAAGCATCCCGTCCTGCGCCAGCGCGCAGGCCTGCACCACGCGGGCGCGCAGCTCGCGCCCGTTATCGGGCCAGTCATGCGCCCGCAGCGCCGCCTCGGCCAGCGCCGAAAGCCGCAACCGCCCGCCGGGTGGCGCCGCCTGCCGCGACAGGATTTCCTGCGTCAGCCAGACCGCATCCCCGGGCCGGTCGCGCAGCGGCGGGATCGGGATCGTGCCGGCCGAGAGCGCCGCCAGCAGGTCGGCCCGGAAGCCGCCCGCATCGCGCAGCCCGGCCAGGCCCGGACCGCAGGTCGCCACCAGCCGTCCGGCAAACCCGGCGCGCAGCCAGCCCAGAAGGGCCGTCTGGGCGGCAGCGTCAAGGCGTTCGGCCCCGACGAGGACAAGGGTTCCCTCGCCCGTCGCGGCGACCGCCGCCGACAGCGCCGCCGCATGGTCGGGTTCGCGGGCCAGGTTGACCACGGCCATGGGCGCGGCGCGGCGATCGGACAGCGCATGCAGGCGCTGCGCAACCCGGATCTTGCCGGTTCCGGGCGGCCCCTGCACCAGAACCGGACCGGATCCGGCAGCCATGCGCGCGATCAGATCCTCCAGTTGCCGCGCTGCGGACGAAATGCCCAGCAGCGGCGGCAGCGCCTGCTCGTCGCGGGGGCTGATGAGCAGGCGCAACCGGTCGAGGAAGACGCCCATCTCGAAGGGCTTGGTGATGTAGTCGGCCGCCCCCGCCCGCATCAGCCGCACCGCCTGGTCGATCTCGCCCTGGCCGGTGATGAACAGGAAGGGCGGCGGGGTCGAGGTCTGGCAGAGCGTGGTGAAGACCTCTTCGCCGCTGCCATCGGGCAGGCGGATGTCGCAGATCACCACGTCCACGGCCGCGCGGGGCGACCGTATCGCGGGCACGGCGCGCGCGGCGCTGCGCAGCCAGGACACCCTGGCATTCTCGATCTCTAGCCGCTGGACGATCGAGGCGCCGATGATCGGGTCATCCTCGACCAGCACGATATGCGCCCCCCCGAACATCAGGCGGCCGCCCCGGCCGGTGCGGCGGGCAGGGTGACGCGGATTTCCGTGCTGCGGCCCTGCCGGGCATGTTCGATCCGTCCGCCGAGATCGCGCACCAGATCGCGCACGATCCCAAGCCCCACGCCGCCGCCGGACTGGCCCTCGGCCCCCACAAGGCGCGCAAGCGCCGCCTCGGGCAGGCCCGGCCCTTCATCGCTGACCGACAGCGTCAGGCTGCCGTCAGGGCATGTCACCGACAGGCCCACATGCCCGCCCGGCCCCGCTGCGGCAGAGGCGTTCAGCATCAGGTTCAGCGCGATCTGGCGGACCGGCGCAGCGGGAAAGCCCGCCAGATCCGCGCGCGAGACCGCGACGGACCAGACCGGCCGCTGCCCAAGGCGCTGCATCTCGGGCGAGATCAGCAGCCGCAGGTCGTCGAAATCCTCGGGGGTCAGCGCCTGCCCGGCGCGGTCGAGCCGGTTGTGATCGAGGATCGCCTTGGCCACGTCGCGCATGTGGTTCAGCCCGCGCAACAGCAGATCGACCGAGGCGCGCACGATGTCGGGCCGGTCGGGATAGGTGCGGATCGTGTCGGCGGCGTTCAGAAGCCCACCCAGCGGGTTGTTGATCTCGTGGGCAAGCGACGACGACAACCGGCCAAGGCTGACAAGCCGCTCGCGCTCGGACAGGCGCCGTTCGGCCTCGGCCCGGGCGCGGATCGCGCCGGTCATGCCGTTATAGGTGCGAAACAGCTGCGCCATTTCGGTATCGCCCCCGGGCAGCTGTGCAAGCGGGATCGGCACGGGATCGGCGCCGCCCGTGCCCATGTGCCGGGCCAGCACCGAGACCGGCCGCATCATCCGCCGGACCGCGACATAGCCGACAAAGGCCAGGGCAAGGGTGACCGCCCCGTTGAAGGCCAGCAAGGCGCGGACCGCGCGCCGCCGTTCGGCGACCAGATCGGCCACGTCGAGTTCGGTCAGTATCGAGCCGACATTGCGGCCCTGATACTGCAGCGGGGCCAGAACCCGCACGCGCGGCGCGTCCGAGGCCAGCGTGATCGCATCGACCGGCAAGGCCGCCGCCACACCTGCAAGATCGCGGAGATGTCCGTCAACCGGCGCGCGCAGCGGATCGCTTGCGGCCAGGATGCGGTCATCGGAATCGGCCACGACCGTCAGCGCCATGCGCTGCGCATCGCCCGCCCGGCCTGCGCGATCCAGCGTGTCGTAGACCTCCCAGACATCCTTGCGCAGGACCGACGGGCCAAGCGCCACCGACAGCCCGTCGACATGCAGACGGACAAGTTCCCGCAGCCGGGCCTCCTGTCCGCGGGCCAGTTCGGCAAGCACCTGTTGCGACGCGACAAGCCCGGCCAGCACCATCAGCGCGGCCACCAGCGCGGGGGCCCGCACGGCCAGCGGCAGGCGGCGATACGCGCGGATCACCGCAGCCGCTCCACATCGCGCATCCGCGCCGCGATCCCGTCGAACAGCGCGGGCGTGCCCGCGATGAAGCCGTCGAGGTCGAGCAGCCGCAAGGTGGCCCGCCCGTGATCGGTTTCGGGCAGGTCGCCCAGCACCTCGGCAAAGCGGCGGATCAGCGGATCCTCCGCCCTGTCCTTGCGGATGGCGACGGGCGGGAAACCCAGCCATTCGGATTTCCGCACCACCCGCGTCGCCCCCGCCAGATCCGGCTCGACCGCGGCCAGCACCTCCCAGACATAGCCATCGACGCTGCCCGACCGGGTCAGGCCGCTGGCCACCGCGCGCACGACATTGCGGTGGCCATAGGTAAAGATGGTGCGGCCGAAGAAATCCTCGGGCGTCCGACCCATGCGCGCGAGGTCCGATGCGGTCACGAGCCAGCCCGAATTGCTGTCGGGATCGGAAAAGGCATGGCTGCCACCTTCGAGACCGGCAAGGTCGGCCGCCGCGTCCCCGGGCGCCGCGATCAGGTAGGATCGGTAAAGCGGCCGCCCGCGCCAGACCGGCACCCCGACAAGGCGCAGCGCGTCCCGGTGCTGAAGGTAGGGATAGCCGCAAAGCCATGCCGCATCGACCGTGCCATCGAGCAGGAGCGCCGTCACCTCCTGATAGGTGCGCCGCTGGACAAGTTCGATGGGGCGGCCCATCGCGACGTGAAAGGTCTCGCGCAACTGCTCGATCACGATGGCGTCGTTGTCGAGAAAGACGGGCGTCAGGCCCAGCCGGAAGGTCGCACCGGCCGACCGCGCCGCCCGCGGCAGCGCGCAGACGGCAAGGCCCGCAAGAACGCTTCGCCTGTCGATTGCGGCCGGCACCCTCTTTCCTCCCCGCACGATGCTACGCCGCCGCGCGCCGGTCTGGCAATCGCCGGCAGGCCCGGCCCGGGGCCGGTTCTGTTCAGGCGCTGGCGAGCCGCCGCGCGGCAAGCCAGCTGGCCGCCGCCATGGCCCCCGCGGTGGCAAGGCAGAGCGGCAGCCCGCCGATCTGGTAGCTCAGGCCCGAAAGCAGCGTGCCGATCAGGCGCCCGGCCGCGTTGGCCATGTAGTAGAAGCCCACATCCCGCGTGATCCGGTCCGCCGATCCGAAGGCGAGGATCAGGTAGGAATGGACCGAGGAGTTGATGGCAAAGACGAAGCCGAACAGCAGCAGCCCGCCGATCAGCGTGGCGGTGAGCCAGGGCGCCGGACCGCCCGCTGCCCAGGCCGCTGCGGCCAGCAGGAAGGGGATCGGCACCAGCAGACCCGCCCAGAGGATCGCCTTGCGCGTCGTCTCGGCCTCGGGCTGGCCCCTGGCGCCCAACAGGCGCGGCGCCAGCGCCTGCACCGCGCCATAGCCGATGATCCAGAGCGCCAGGAAGCCGCCGATCAGGAAGAATGCCTCGCGCCGCCCCTCGGCCGTGCCGTCGGACAGGACGGACTGGAAATAGACCGGGATGCCGACAACGAACCACACGTCGCGGGCACCGAACAGGAACATGCGGGCCAGCGACAGGCGGTTTACACGCGCGTCCCGGGAGCGCCAGCCGCCCCAGGCGTCTTCGGATGTCATCCGCCCCGGCAGGCCCGCGGGCAGGAACAGGACGACCGCGATCAGGATCGTGGCCAGCACCCCGGCCATGCCCCAGACCGCCGCCTGAAACCCCGCCAGGGCCAGGAGCGCCGCGCCAAGGAAGAAGCCAAGGCCCTTGACCGCGTTCTTCGATCCGGTCAGCGCCGCGACCCAGCGAAACAGGCCCCCGTCCTCTTTCGGCGCAAGCAGCTTGACCGCGGATTTCGATGACATCTTGGCCAGATCCTTGGCCACGCCCGACACGCCCTGCACCGCCATGACAAAGCCGACCGAGGCAGCGATGCCCCAGCCCGGATCAAGCTGCGCCAGCGCCACCAGCGCCCCGATCTGAAGCGCAAGCCCGCCATAAAGCGTGGCGGCCAGACCGAAGCGCGCGGCCAGCCAGCCGGCGGCCAGATTGGTCACGATGCCCGCAACCTCGTATAACAGGAACAGCCAGGCCAGTTGGACCGGCGTGAAGCCCAGCGAATTGAAGTGCAGCAGCACCAGCATCCGCAGCGCGCCATCCGACAGCATGAAGGCCCAATAGGCCGCGGTGACGGCCGCATAGGCGCGCAAGGGGTTCGGTGCCGTCACAGCGCGCCCGCCACCATCCGCACGATGTCGGCCAGCCGGCAGGCATAGCCCCATTCGTTGTCATACCAGGCATAGATTTTGACCTGCGTGCCGTTCACGACCATCGTGGACGGCCCATCGACGATGGCCGAGCGCGGATCGTTGGTGAAATCGCAGGACACAAGCGGGCGGGGCTCGAACCCGAGGATGCCGTTCAGCGAGCCGCTGGCGGCGGCTGCGAAGAGCGCGTTGACCTCTTCGGGTGTGGTCGGGCGCTCTACCTCGAAGACGCAATCGGTCAGCGAGGCGTTCAGCAATGGCACGCGCACAGCATGGCCGTTCAGCCGGCCCTTGAGTTCGGGGTAGATCAGGGTGATCGCGGTGGCCGATCCGGTGGTGGTCGGGATCAGGTTCATCAGCGCCGAGCGCGCGCGGCGCATGTCCCTGGCCGGGCGGTCCACGATGGTCTGCGTATTGGTCACGTCATGGATCGTGGTGATCGAGCCGTGCCGGATGCCAAGGTTTTCATGGATCACCTTGACCACCGGCGCGAGGCAGTTCGTGGTGCAGGAGGCCGCCGTCACCAGCGCCTGCGAGCCGTCATAAAGGTGATGGTTCACCCCATAGACCAGGTTCAGCGCGCCGCCATCCTTGACCGGGGCCGAGACAATTACCTTGCTGACTCCGGCGGCGTAATAGGGCGCGATCCGGGCTTCGGTCTTGAAGACGCCGGTGCAGTCAATGACGATATCGACGCCCATTTCGGCCAGCGGCAGCGCCTCGATGGTGCTTTCATGGGTCAGGCGGATGGTCTGGTCGTTCAGCACAAGCGCATCCCCGGCGGCCGCGACCGGCGTGCGCCAGCGGCCATGGACGCTGTCGAACTCCATCAGCAGCGCGTGCTGGTCGGCATCGCCCATGGCGTCGTTCAAGAGCACGATGCTGCCCCCCGCGCCCGTGTCGATCAGGTCGCGCAGGACAAGTTTTCCGATCCGGCCCAGACCGTTGAGAGCAATACGTGGGCTCATGGGATCACGCCTGTTCTTCGGTATCGGTGCCGATCGCATCGACGCGGGCTTGCAGCGACAGCCGGTTGAGGCTGTCGAAGGGCAGTTCGACAAAGGCCAGGATCCTGCGGCGCAGCGCGGCATAGGTCTGGGCAAAGACCAGCGCCTTTTCGGCATCCGTGCCGGTGGCTTTCACCGGGTCGGGCAGGCCCCAATGGCCGGTGATCGGCTGGCCGGGCCAGGGCGGGCATTCTTCGGCTGCCGCCGTGTCGCAGACGGTAAAGACGAAATCCATGGTGACGGAGTCAGGGGTCTGAAACTCCGAGACATGCTTGGCGCGCAGGTCGGACGTGTCGTGGCCGTTGCGCCGCAGCACATCCAGCGCAAGGGGGTTCATCTCGGTATTCGGGCGCGTTCCGCCGGAAAACGCCCGGAACTTGCCCTTGCCCAGATCGCGCAACAGCGCCTCGGCAAGGATCGAGCGGGCGGAATTGCCCGAACAGATGAACAGCACGTTGAAATCGGTGTCGCGCATGGCGGTGTCCTTCCGGGCAGACAGCAGGGGGGCAAGAAGATCGGGCCGGGCACGGCCCACATCGAGGGCGAGATAGCCGATCAGGGACTCGGTCATGTCCAGATCGACCGCGTAGAACAGCGACCGCCCCTGACGCTGGACACCGACAAGACCCGAGGCGGTCAGGTCGGCCAGATGATGCGACAGCGTGTTGGGCTTGAGCCCAAGCGCCGCGGCGATCTCGGTCGGGCGCACGCCCTGCGGGGCAAAGCGCATCAGCAGGCGAAAGACGGCCAACCGGCCGGGATGGCCGAGCGTGGCGAAGGCATGGGAGGCGGATGATGGTTCCATAATTCCCGAATGCCGGAAATATTTTCGCGCGTCCAGTGAAGGTTTCATGACAGCCGGTCGGGCCTGTCATGCCCGATTGATCCGGATCACGGCGCAGGCGGGGCGCGACCCAAGGCCGGATTTCGCGGCACATAGGGGCATGAGACAGGCGGGACAGCACGGCCGACTTGCAAATCGCATGCCGTGCGATGATTGTTTCGATATGGAGAGTGAAACCTGTCGCCCGCGCCTGCGTATCCGGATCGTCTTTGGCGATCACGAGATGTTCGGCCCCGGCAAGGCCGAGCTTCTGGAACGGATCGACCGATGCGGGTCCATCGCTGCCGCCGGGCGCGAGATGGGGATGAGCTACAAGCGCGCATGGGAGCTGGTGGGCACGCTGAACGCGATGTTCCGCGCGCCGCTGGTCGAAAGCACGCGGGGCGGGCCGGGCGGCGGCGGGGCGGTGCTGACCGAGGCCGGGCGCGAGATTGTCGAATTGTATCGTGCATTTGAGCGCGAGGCCGCCGCGGCAGGGGCGGCACAGCTTGATGCCCTGCGAGCCCGCCTGAAACAGTTTGCCAGGGAAGGATAACGCTTGTGCGGTGGCTGGTCTTCCTGCGATATGTTCTGCAAAACACATCACCGGGGAGCCGCAGATGCCGGTCAGTTTGACCCGTCGGTACGTCCTTGCGGCCATGGCCTCCCTGACCCTTGCGGCATCGCCTGCGCTGGCGCAGCAGGATGCGCCGGTCGTGGCGGCGGCGTCGGACCTGCAATTCGCGGTCGAGGAAATCGCGGCGGCGTTCCAGGCCGAGACAGGGATGCGCGTGCGGCTGTCGATGGGCTCGACGGGCAATTTCGCGCGCCAGATCCGCGAAGGCGCGCCGTTCCAGATTTTCATGGCCGCCGATGAGCAGTTCGTCCTCGACCTGCACCGTGACGGCTTCACCCGGGACGAGGGCGATCTTTATGCCATCGGGCGGCTGGCGATCATGGTGCCGCATGGTTCGGCGCTGACGCCGGACCCGGAGCTGGACAATCTGGCCGAGATGCTGGCGGCAGGGCGGATCACCCGCTTCGCCATCGCCAACCCCGACCATGCGCCCTACGGCCAGCGTGCGCGCGAGGCGCTGATGACGCGGGGCATCTGGGACGATCTGCAACCCTTCATGGTGCTGGGCGAGAATGTCAGCCAGGCCGCGGCCTTTGCGCTGTCGGGCAATGCCGAGGGCGGGATCATCGCCCATTCGCTGGCGCTGGCCCCGCAGGTGGCACCGCAGGGCACTTACGCGCTGATCCCCGAGGACTGGCACGAACCCCTGCGTCAACGCATGGTGCTGCTGAACGATGCAGGCCCCGTGGCCGAGGCGTTCTACGACTACATGATGCAACCCGCCGCCCGCGCGATCATGGAGCGGTACGGCTTCGTCCTGCCCGGGGAGTGAGGCATGGACTGGACCGCGCTTGACCTTTCGCTCCGGCTTGCGGCCTGGACGGTGGCGATCCTGTTGCCGGTGTCGGTATTGCTGGGACGGTTCCTGGCGTTCCGCCAGTTCCGCGGCAAGGCGCTGGTCGAGGCGCTGGTGATGCTGCCGCTGGTGCTGCCGCCGACGGTTCTGGGCTTTTACCTGCTCGTGTCCTTCGGGCGCAGCTCGCCCATCGGGCAGGCCTGGTCCAGCGTCTTTGGCCAGCAGCTTGTGTTCTCGTTCGAGGGGCTGGTGCTCGCCTCGGTCCTGTTCAACCTGCCCTTCGCGGTTCAGCCCGCACAGCGCGGGTTTCAGGCCATCCCGGCCGAGGTGCGCGAGGCCGCCGCCTGTTGCGGGATGTCGCCACTGCGCGCGCTGTGGAAGGTCGACCTGCCGCTGGCCTGGCCCGGCGTGGTCACGGCAATGGTGCTGACCTTTGCGCATACGCTGGGCGAATTCGGCATCGTGCTGATGGTCGGCGGCTCGATCCCGGGCGAGACCAAGACCATCGCGATTGCGATCTATGACCGGGTGCAGGCGTTCGACACGGACTCGGCCGCGATCATGTCGGCGGTGCTGGTCGCGATCTCGCTTGTTACCATCGCCGTGACCTTTGCGCTGTCGGCCCGCGTCGGCCGGAGGCTTTCCTGATGGCGCTGGAGGTGATGGCCCGGGCCGCGACGCCGATCCCCCTTGAGGTGGCATTCAGCGTGGCGCCCGGCGAATTGCTGGCGCTGGTCGGGCATTCGGGCTCGGGCAAGACGACGCTGCTGCGCACCATCGCCGGGCTGTGGACCCCCGCGAACGCGCGTGTGGCGGTGGACGGCATGCCCTGGCTGGACACGGGCGCACGGGTGAACCTGCCGTCCCACCGCCGCCGGGTGGGGCTTGTGTTCCAGAACTATGCGCTGTTTCCGCACATGAGTGCGGCGCAGAACGTGATGGCGGCGATGGACCGGGCCGATCCGGCCGAGGCAGATCGCATCCTCGATCTGGTGAACCTGCACGGGCTGGGGGCGCGCAAGCCCGCGCAGCTTTCGGGCGGACAGCAGCAGCGCGTGGCGGTGGCCCGCGCACTGGCCCGACGGCCGCAGGCGCTGCTGCTGGACGAGCCCTTTTCGGCGGTGGACCGCGCCACGCGGGAAAAGCTCTATGGCGAGATCATCGCGCTGCGTGCCCATCTGAAGATGCCGGTTGTGCTGGTGACCCATGACGTGAACGAGGCGCAGCTTCTGGCCGACCGGATGGTGGTGATCGAGAAGGGGTATGTGCTGCGTGAAGGAACCACCGCCGAGGTCATGGCCGACGCGGTCGCGCTGCGCGCCATGGGCATCCGCGAAATGGCGGCGATGCTGCCCGCAACGATCGCCGAGCATCTGCCCGACGGCCTGACCCGCCTCGACGCCGCCAGCGGGCCGCTGTTCCTGCCCATGGTCGAGGGCGCGCCCGGCACGCGCGTCCGGGTGCGGATCATGGCGCATGAGGTGATCCTGTCCCGCGCGCGCCCCGAGGGACTTTCGGCGCAGAACATCCTTGCCGGCACGGTGGCGCGCATCGTGCCCGGCGGTGGCTCGGGTGTGATGGTGCATGTCGCGGTGGGCGAGCACGGCATCCTTGCCCGCATCACCTGCCGCGCCGCCGACCAGCTGGGCCTGAAACCCGGCGATACGATCCACGCCATCCTGAAATCCATGTCCGTCGCCCGCGACCACGTCGCCCGCGCAACCGACCGACAACAGGCCGCCGAATGACCCGCGCCCGCAAACCCGGCCCCCCCTGCGGCATCGGCTGGGCGGTAGAAATGGCGGGCGGGGGCAGGGGGGTTGCGGGCGGAACCGTCGCATCGCGGTCCATGCCCTTTGCTTTCCCGATCCGTCCCGCTATACGCTGCCCATGACCGACCCTTTGCCGCCCTGCCCTGAATGCCGCTCCGTCTACACCTATGAGGCGGAGTCGCTGCTGACCTGTCCGGAATGCGGGCATGAATGGTCGGCCCAGGCAGCGCCCGAAGCGGGCGCCGAGATCCGCGACAGCGTCGGCAACCTGCTTGCGGATGGCGACACGGTCAGCGTGATCAAGAACCTCAAGCTCAAGGGTTCCTCCACCGTGATCAAGGTGGGCACCAAGGTTCGGGGCATCCGCCTGGTGGATGGCGACCATGACATTGATTGCAGGATTCCGGGCATCGGCCAGATCGGCCTGAAATCGCAATTCGTGAAGAAGGTCACCGACTGAGCGCGGCCCGCCATGCCGAGCTTGCCGCATGCTGGGTCCGGTATCTGCTGACGCATCTGCCTGTGTTGCACCGGGTGCACCCGGCGCAGCCCGGGCCGTCGCATGTCGCCCCTGAACTGACGGAACCTCGCGCAACCTGAGGGCGGTGACATGGCCACGGGAGCATTGCAAAGGGCGGCGCGCCGCGTGCGTGGCGCCCTCGTCTGACCAATCGGTGACTCGCGATCATCCTGCGGACCTGCGGCTCTGGCGCCTCTTGCCGCGAGGAACAACAGGCCATACGCACCAATGTGTCCACTGAACGAGTTTTGGAGAGAACATGTTTGTTCGCAAAGCACTTCGAACCGGTCTTGCCATTCTGTGCCTTGCGGGGGTCTCCGCTTGCGGTACGACCTACAGGATGCCGGACATTTCCGAGACAACCACAAGCCAGGCAGTCGCGATGTTCGATGCCGCAAGGGCAGAGCCGCCACATGCCATGGCAAGCCCTGACGTCGGAATGACCCGCTTCAGGCGCGTTGCCAGCCGTGTCGAGCCCGTCGCGCGGAAATTCTGCGAAAAGGAACTGGCGGCGGGGCGGAATGTGGATTGCAATGTCCAACTCCAGATCGATCGCGAAATGAAGGAGCGAAACGCCTATTTCACCTATGCAGAAAGCGGCAATCGCGGCCCGATCATCCGCTTTTCCGTGCCCATCCTCCAGGATGCCCGCAACGATGACGAGATCGCCTTCATCCTGGGGCACGAATATGGCCACCTGATCGGGCAGCATATCCAGAAGCAGCAACAGCAGGCACTGGCCGGCGCGCTCATCCTCGGGGCGCTGACCGCCTATTCCAATGCCCAGGCAGCCTCGGTCGGCGCCTATTACGATCCGCATGCGGTCGAGCAGAACATGCAGATTGGTGCGGCGGCCGGACAGCTTGCATTTTCCCAGACCTACGAACTGGAGAGTGACATGATCGGGACTCGGATTGCCGCGGCCGCGGGGTATGACCCGGTGAAGGGTGCCCGGTTCTTTGCCCGCGACGAACCCGCCCGATCGCAATCGGGCAAGCTCTCGTTCTGGGGCACCCATCCGTCCGACCAGAAACGCGTGGCCGTGGTGCTGGCGACGATGGAGCAAATCCGAGCGCAAGAGGGACTTGTACGCAAGGGGTCCGCAAACTGAGGACCGATCACCCGGACCGGGGCGCGACGAGGGTCCGGGCCGGACTGGCCGGATCGGCTCGGTGCGCCGCAGGAGGTGGCATCCCTGCCCTGCATCCTCGACGGCAATTTCCGCAAGCCGGGTCGATGGCCGTGCCGATGCGGTGCCAGACGTCGAACAGTCGTCCGGCACCCCGGTCCTGCGTGAGCCCCGGGGCAGCTCCGGCTGCGCTGGAAGGACATCTGGTCCGTCATCAAGCGCGAAATCCCCGCGGCGCTGTCGCTGGGCGTGGTGATTGCCTGTCTGGAAGCCGCGCCAGCCTATGCGTTTCTCGGCCATCTGCTCGAAGGCTGACGCGATGGCAGGCAGGCCGTGCCCCGCGCCTGTCGCGCCGCCTCGTCGAAGCGGGCTTGCTGGGCAATATCGAACCGGCATCAGGACGCCGGGCCGCTGTCTCTGCCGTCGGCCCGTTGCCTGACAGTCTGAAGGGTTGGCGATCAGACCTTTGCGAATGGTCGTTCCGGCACCGCGTGAAAAACGCTCGTCTCAAGAAACCCCTCCCGGCTGTGGCAGGATCGGAAAATTCATCATTGAATCCGGTCGCGGCGGGGAAACGGGAGGGGCGTGCGCCGTGTTCCGGGGAATGTGACGGCCCTGCGGACAGGGTCCGCGATGGCCCGGACAGGGCGGCACCCGGGGGCGGCCTATTGCGACAGGGCGCGGCTTTCGGCGGCGCCTGTCAGGGCCGGGCCTGCGCCGATCTCGTCCAGCAGCCGGTCGATCACGCCCACCGCGATGTCGGAGGCCGGAAGGAAACTGCCCGCCCCGCCGGCCTGGATGCTGAGCGCCAACGCCCAATCGCCGGTTTGCCCGTCGCGGCAGGTGACATGGCGCAGGCCGTCCTGTGCGATCATTCGGCACAGGCCCAGATCGGTTTCATAGCTTGCCAGAACGCGGGCGGTACTGCCATCGGGCAGCGTCAGTTCGGCCCCGGTCGGCAGGCTGGCGGTCAGGGCGCCGATCGTGCCGCCCGCTGCCATCGTCGGGGCCGTGCTGCGCCCGGCCCAGAACCCGCCCACCGCCAGCACCAGCGAGGCCGCAATCGTCATGCCCCAGACAGGTGCCGCAAGACCCCGTCTGCGCAACGCCACGACATTGCCCCGCGGCGCGCCCCCCTGCATGACGGCTGCAATCAGATGCGCGGGCACGGGTTCCGGCGGAAAGGCAGCCCGCAACAGCGCGCGGGTTTCCACGAAATCGGCGTAGCGCCGCGCCAGTTCGGGATCTGCGTCGATACGGTCGTGCAGCCGTTGCGCATCGGTGTCGTTCAACTCGCCATCGGCAAGGGCCATCAGCATTTCGTCGCTCACTGCTTCTGCTCGGGTCATCGCTTGATCCCCTGGTGATTTGCCCCTTGGGGCCTGTCCTTCAGGCTTTCGGCCAGAGCCCGCCGCGCGCGGGACAGGCGGCTCATCACCGTGCCTTCGGGAATGTCGAGCGCTGCCGCCACGTCGCGATAGCGCATGCCTTCCACGCAGACGAGCATCAGCACGCTGCGCTGGTCTTCGGGCAGTCCGGCCATGGCGCGGCGCACGTCGGCCAGATGCAGGCGGGCCTCGGCGGTGATGCGGCCATCCTCGCCGACCAGTGCCTCGGCGGCCTCGCTGTCCAGTTCGGCGGTGTTGCGCCGCGCGCGCAGCGTGTCGATCCAGGCATTGCGCAGGATGCGGAACATCCAGGCATCCAGCCGGGTGCCCGGCGTGTAGCTGTCCAGATTGCGCAAGGCCTTCTCGATCCCGGTCTGCACCAGATCGTCGGCCTGATCGGCGGCGCCGGTCAGGCTGCGCGCGAAACTGCGCAGGCGCGGCAGAAGCCGGATCAGCTCGGTTTTCGCATCTTCGGACACGCGGCCAGCTTTCCCTGTGACTGCACGGATAACGCTGGCGCTATGTCATCCATTCCGTGGCCGACGAAATAATCTGGAATGATGTGCAGCGGCTTCGCGTTACAGTGGCGGAACGGCAATCGCAACCGGATCGACGATCATGGCAGACCACCCGGACATCAATCTCGCCCGTCGCAGGATGCTGCGCAAGATCGGACTTGGTGCGGGCCTGGCCTATATTGCGCCGGCGCTGAGCGGGCTGAGCGTGGCGCGGGCCTCTGGCGGCAGCGGCGGGGGAGGGAGTTCCGGGCCGTCCGGCCCCTCGCGGCCGGGGCGCGGGTCGGGCGGCAGCACCCGCAATTCCACCCGCCAGCGCGAACCGCGGCGCGTTACGCAGCAACAGCCAGCCCGCCCGCCCGCGCCGCGCCCGCCCGAGATCGTCGCGCTGGTGCCTGCGGGCCAGCCCCTGGGACCGGCGCTGGCCGCCGGGTTCACCGCGCTGGCGCAGAACGATCTTGGCCTGCCCGATGGCGTTCTGGTGCGGTTCGGGCTGCCGCAGGGGCGGGGGCTGTCCGATGCGCTTGCTGATCTGGGCACGCTTCTGCCCGGCACGCTTGCGGATGAGAACCATCTTTATCGCCCCGATGATTTCCTGTGCGAGGGCGCGGATTGCGGGGCCCATGCGATGATCGGCTGGACCGGCTGGCCAAGCGCCATGCGCCCGCGTCTGGGGATGATCGACACCGGGATAAATACCGATCACCCGGCCTTGCAGGGGCGGCGCCTGACCGTGCATCAGGTCGATCTGGGCGAACGCGACAGCGCCGGGCGCCAGCACGGCACGGCGATTGCGGCGATGCTTGTGGGCAGTGTCGAGGGGCGCGTGCCGGGGCTGTTGCCGGATGCCACCCTGATCGCGGTCGAGGCCTTTCACCGCAGCGGATCGACCGAGCAGGCGGACGCGTTTTCCGTCACGAGCGCGCTGGACCTGATGCTGCGCGAGCGTGTGGACGCGATCAACATGTCCTTTTCCGGCCCGGCCAATGCGGTTCTGGAACGCATGGTCGCGCGGGCCGCGGAGGCCGGCATCGCGCTGGTGGCGGCGGCGGGCAATGGCGGGCCGGGGGCGGAACCCGCCTATCCCGCCGCATGGCCCGATGTGATTGCGGTTACCGCCGTCGATCACCGCGAACGCATCTACAGGCAGGCGAACCAGGGCCCCTATGTGGCCCTTGCCGCGCCGGGGGTGAATGTCTGGACGGCGGCCTCGATTTCCGGCGGGCGGTTGCGGTCGGGCACGTCCTATGCCGCGCCCTTTGTCACGGCGGCCCTGGCGGTAGAGCGTCTGCGCGCCCCGGATCTGGCGGTCGAAGAGGTCACCGCGCAGCTTTTCGCCTGTGCGCGCGATCTGGGCGAGGCCGGTTTCGACCCGGTTTTCGGCCATGGGCTGGTCGGCGCGCCCGGGCAATGCCACGGGGCCGGGCAGGTTTTTTCGGTCAGCGGGGAATGATCCCTGCCGCTGTTGCGTTCCCAAGATGCGCAACCTGACAGCGCGTTGATCGAAAGGAAGATTGAGATGGCGCAAGATGACAGGACCACGATCTCTCGTCGTAACCTGCTGATGAAACTGGGGCTGGCGGCCGGTGCCGTCTATGTCGCGCCCACGGTTGCGGGGCTGGATGTGGCCCGCGCCAGCACCGGCAGCGGCGGTGGCGGGCGCAACGGCGGTGGCGGGCGTTCTTCCGGCAGCGGACGTTCTTCCGGCCCGTCGCGGCCGGGTCGGTCTGGCGGCGGCAGAAGCTCCGGTCCCTCGCGGCCGGGTCCGGCGAATGGCCGCAGCAGCAATACGCAATGGCGCTGGGACCGGGACCGCAACCGTCTGGTCCGCACCCGGATCAGCGGCTGATGATGCGCAGGATGGCCCGAGTGGACCGCAAGACAGGGGCTGGCTCTGCCGGCCCCATTTCGCAGGCCAGGCTTCTGCATTTCGCAGGTACGGATCTGGTCGTCCGGCTGGACAACGCCCCCGGGGTGCAGCGCGCGCTGGCGCAGGCGGTGCGCGGCTGGCCCATGGGCGGCCCTGTCCGGCCAGAGGCGCGCGAAACCCGGGTCACCGGCACGCGCAGCGGCTATGCGACGCGGTCCGTCTATCTTGACGAGCCCATCGAGGGGCTGGGCCTGGCCGGGGCGGCCTGCGCCGTGATCGCCGATCTGGCACAGGATTACTTTGAAACCCGCCCCGGTTGCCTGGCGCTGCATTGCGCGGCGTTCCGCTTCAATGGCCGTCTGATCGCCATGACCGGCCCTTCGCGCGCGGGCAAGAGCACGCTGGCCGCGCGGCTGACGCAAGAGCCCGATTGCGAGCTGTTCTGCGACGATGTCCTGCCCATGCCGCAGGACGGGCTTGCGGTTGCCCTGGGCATCGCGCCACGCCTGCGCCTGCCGCTGCCCGAAACGGCCAGCGCCGCGTTCAGGGCCCATGTCGCGCGCCATCTCGGCCCGCGCGACGATCGCTACGGCTATCTTTGCGCTCCGACAGTTGCCCCGCATGGCACAAGCGCGCCGCTCGGCATCCTGCTTGTGCTGGATCGTCGCGCCGGAGCACCCGCCCGCCTGCATGACGTGGCCGAGGACGAGGCGCTGCATCTGCTGTTGTCGCAGAACATGTCCGACCTGCAGACGGCCGAGGCGGCCTTTGCCCGCCTGTCGGGCCTGCTGGCCGCGATCACCTGCCTGCGGCTGGTCTATTCCGATCTGGAAGAGGCCATCGCCCTGATCCGCCGTGCCTTTGGCGGTGCCGCGCCCGTGGCCGAGGGCGTCGGGATCGGCCCGGCCTTGCCCGCTGCGCTGCCCGACAGGCTTGCGCAGGCCGATCTGTCCCCCGACATATGCTGGGCGCGCGACGGCGATGTGGTGATCCAGCACAGGCAGGACAGCGCGTTCCTGTGGCAGCCGGGCAAGCCGATGATCTGGCACATGAACCGGCTTGGGCAGGCGGTCTGGACCCTGCTGGAAATCCCGGGCAGCGCGCGCGAGATCGGCGCGCTGCTGCACGAGCACTTCCCCGACAAGGACGCAAGCGATCTGGTCTCGGACGTGAACGCGCTGCTGCATGCCCTTGCGCAGGATGGTCTGATCGAGCGCAAGGGTTAGCCGGGCCCAACTCGGTTTTCAGCCTGACGGCTTGAAGTTCCCCCGCGGCAGGTCGCCGATGTGGCTTTGAAGATGGCCATTGGTGATCGCGGTGGATACCGCCTGCGCCGAGGCCATGGCGCAGGGCGTCCATTCCGCCGATGTCGTCCTCGACACCCTCGCCCGCAGCCAGGATCCGGCCCCGCCCCATGCTTGTGACATCGCCCGTGGCGATCCGTCTATCTTGACGCTTTTACTCAGACTTTATACGGTCCGGCAGCCGCGGGCATCGACTCCGTTTCCGCCCGAACGGCACGCAGCCAGCTTTTCGCCAGCCTTTTCGGTTTCAGACCGGCGCCCCGGCCAAGGGGGCGCCCAGGGGTGGTGAAGACATGAACAATCCAGACGCCCGTTCCGCCCTGATGGCGGGAACGGCGGCGGGGGCGCTGTGGGCAATCCTGCCCGCGGCCGCGCTTGCCGAAGAACGCTATCCGCTCGGCACGGTGCAACTGCCTGCCGAGAACCGCACAACGACGCTCGAAGGCAGCCGGACCGTGCTTGGCCGCGACTCGATGCAGATTCGCAGCGATGGCTCGGGCGATGCCAACACGGCGCTGACCAGCCTGCCGAACGTGCAGTATCGCGACGACACCGACAGCGACGCCGGCCAGAACAGCGATGATCTCCTCAACCTAAAGCCGCTCGAACTGTCGATCTCGGGCGGGCGGGTGACCGAAAACAATTTCATGCTGGACGGGGTGGGGATCAATTCGCTGACCGGCAACGAAAGCCCCACCACCTCTTCCGACCTGTCGCGTCAGACCGGCAATCCGGGCAGCTATACCTTCTACGGCCTGCATTCGCAGACCCAGTTCGTGCCCTCGGCGATGGTCGACAGCTTCGAGGTCTGGGATTCCAACATCCCCGCCAGGTTCGGCGGCTTCCAGGGTGGCGTGGTGGATTACCGGCTGACCGAGCCCTCGGCCGGGCGCGCGTCGGGCAGGCTGGTCTTCGATTACCACAGCGATGCCCTGGTCGATTACAAGCTCGGCACCGAGGACGGGGACAACCCCCTGGACATGCCGAAACCCGAGTTCACGACACTGCAATACTCCGCCGAGTTCAACCAGCCGCTGGGCGAACGGACCGCCATGATCCTGGGCTTCGGCCGCCGCTGGGCCGAAGCGTCCAAGGCGATGGACCCGCAATACCGCTCGGGCCTGGCCGAGAACGACAGCCGAAGCGATTTCTGGCGGCTGCGGCTGGCACATGAATTGCAGGGCGGTGGCAAGATCAGCTTCGGCGGCATGCTGACCGATTACAGCCAGGGATGGGACTCGAACTATATCGAGGACTACCACCTCGATGTCGATACGCGCGGGCTGTCGCTGGATGCCGGATATGAACGGGAATGGACCGCGCTCCGGTTCGCCGGGCTGGGCCTGTCGAATGTCAGGCTGACGCTCAAGGCCATCCACCAGGACAACCGTGCGGAAAACCTGAACGACCAGAGCGAATTCTACAGCTGGTACGGCGCCTATTTCAGCACGCTGCGCGGGATCGCCTATTCCACCGATGCGTTCGACGCCTGGTGCGATGCCCCCGACGCCCCGCGCCAGGCCGAGGATTACGTCGCCTGCCTGCGCGGCGGCTATGGCAGCAAGACCTACCGGGACGCACGCGACCGCATCGAGGCGCAGCTTCAGGGCGATGTCTGGCGCGGCAGTTTCAGCCTGGGCGCGGCGCTGGAATGGGTCGACGCCGGGCGCAGCGGGACGGGCTTCACGTCCTACACATCCAGCACCTATCCCGGCGCCTTCGGCAGTTTCACCTGCCCGCCGGGCGATCCTGCCTGCATTGACGACCAGTATCTGCGGATCCGGATCACCCAGAACCCCTATGACGTCGAGGTGAGCGCGAAAAAGGCCGAGGCCTATTTCGAACTGGACCAGAGCTGGGGCGATTTCGGGCTGCGCGCCGGGTTGCGCACCGAACGCAACGACGTGCTCAAGAACACCGATCTTGCGCCGCGCCTGTCGGCAAGCTGGACCCCCAGCCCGGATTTCGCGCTGACGCTGGGCGCCAACCGCTATTACAGCGGCAGCTATCTCAGTTATGCGATTCACGATGCGCTGCCGCGCGGGGTGAACCAGTCGCGCACCCACAATTCCACGACCGGCGTGGTCGGCGACTGGGGCGCGCCGATCAGCCTCAACGCCTATTACTACACCCAGGGCGATCTGAAGACGCCCCATGTCGACGAGGGCTCGCTGGCGCTGATGTATCGCGATCCCTGGACGGGGGGCAACTGGCGGCTGAAGGTGATCGACCGGCAGGGCAAGGACCAGTTCGCCCGCTCGCAGGACAGCACCAGCCTGGTCAACCGGCTGACCAATGACGGCACGAACGAATACCGCTCGGTCTCGCTCGAGTATCAGAAGAGATGGGCGGCAGGCCAGGGCGGCGCGCTGGATGATCTCAGCCTCTATGTCTCGGGGGTCTGGTCCAGCCGCCGCACCTCGAACGACAGTTATTTCGGCGAACTTGGCGATGACGGCACCGATGATTTCATCTGGTATGACGACCGCTCCTACACCCGCGGCGCGTTCGATGCGGTGACGGGCAATCGCGATATCCCGGTGCGCGCCACGGTCGAACTGGCCAGTTCCTGGCGAGACGAAAGGTTCCGGCTGGGGGTCGGGGCGGATATCGCCTTCGGCTATACCGCGGCGATCGACACCGGCACGACCGGCACTTTCGTCAACCCCGAGTACGGCAGTCGGCCCCACGACATCTACGCGGATTTCGACTTCGATGCGGCGGTCTCCACCTTTCTGTCGGGCAAGGTAAGGCTGGCGCGGTTGCAGGGGGGCGATCTCGACCTGAACGTGAAGGTGTCGAACCTGTTCAACGACCTCGGCAACCGGACCGCCACCACCAGAAACCCCTGGATGCCCGGGCGCGCGATCCATGTCGGCACCAGCTACACTTGGTAGGCCCGCGGTGCAGGCCCCGCACTGGCGGATCATGCGCATTCTCGTGCTGTGGACGGCAGCGGCGGGGCTTGCCGCCATGGCCGCCACCGCGCCGGGGCGGATGGCCGCCGTGGACAGGACCGCGCCTCTGCGCGCGGTCTATTCCGGCCCGCCCGAAACCTGGCCCCCGCCCCATCTGGATGCGGGCGTGACCTATGTCGAACTGGCGCCGCGCGCCCTGCCGCCCGCCCCCCGCCCGGGCAGCCCCGACGAGGCCCGCGCCCGGCTGGGCGAGCGGCTGTTTTCGGACCCGGCCCTGTCGGACTCGGGCCAGATCGCCTGCGAAAGCTGCCACAACCGCCGGCTTGGCTGGGGCGACGGCCTGCCTCGCTCGATTGGTCACGACCGGCAGGAAGGCCCGCGCAATGCGCCCGCGCTGTTCACCGCAGGCGCCGGGCTGCCGCTGTTCTGGGATGGTCGCGCCGACAACCTGCCCGAACAGGCGCTCGGCCCCCTGACCAGCCCGGTCGAGATGGCCAACCATGACCTTGCGGCGATCCCGGCCCGGCTGATGGCGCGGCCCGATTACCCCCGCCTGTTTGCCGAAGCCTATGGCCCCGGCCCGATCACGCTGGATCAGGTGACCGACGCACTGGCCCGGTTCCAGACCCACCTGGACCGGCCGACCCGGCTGGACCGGTTCCTGTCGGGCGATCCGCGCGCGCTGAGCGATCAGGAAATCCTGGGGCTCCACCTGTTCCGCACGCGGGCGCGCTGCGCCAATTGCCATTTCGGCCCGCTGCTGGCCGACGGGCGATTCCATGATCTGGGCCTGTCCTGGTTCAACCGCAGCTTCGAGGATCTGGGCCGGTTCGCGGTCAGCGGCGATCCGGCCGATGTGGGCGCCTTCCGCACGCCCAGCCTGCGCCATGTCTCGCGTACCGGGCCCTACATGCATAACGGGTTGTTCCCGCATCTTGTCGGCGTGGTGCGGCTTTACGCGGCCGGGGGCGGGTCTTCGGCCGCGCCCGATCCGGCGCGGCCCGTGTTGGCCGAGGCAGCGCGCACGACCTCGCCGCTCTTGCACCGGCTCGACCTCGATGAGGCCGAGATCGCCGCGCTTGTGGCGTTTCTGGAGGCGATCTGAACGGCGCGACAGGCCTTGCCGTCATCGAGGACAAGCAGGAAGTCCCGGAACCGGACGACCAACGATGCCCAGAATCTTGGCCATGGCGTCCTGCCGATTCGCGCCGGGTCGACCGGGCCGCGAAAGAACAGGGGCGGTGCAGTGCACCGCCCCTTGTCATGTCTGACCTGACCGAAGCTGGCTGGGGGCTTCGCGTGGCTGGCCTGCGAAAGTCGCGGCTGGCAGCGAGCGGACCGGGCTGGCGACCGGGCCTCAGGCGGCCTGGGTGTCCTCTTCGAAATGGCCGCACCAGTCGTCGGACTTCACCACCGGCCAAAGGCCGCGGGCATCCGCCTCGGGCTGCGAGACCGGCGGGTTGAACCGGCAGAGACCGGCACCCTCAAGGGTCGCGGCGGTGTTGGCCGCGTGGTCTTCGAAGAAGCTGCAGCTTGCGCACATGGTCGTGGACATCGAAATCTCCTTTGCGTGGGCGCCATCCAGCCGAGGCGCCATGCCGGACCATGCCGCAACCGGGCATCGCGGTCAAGAAAAAATGCAATAACGTCAAATACTTGAGCGTTTCTGTCGGGCGCGGATGGATGATCGTTTCGCTCAGAAAACACGGGCGCGGCCTGCGACAGAATAGCTGATGAAAACGCTCGGACATGTGTTAACCTGCCCCCGACGCGGCCCAGCAATCCCGTTCCAAGCCAGGTCCTTCCGCGCCAACCCCGATGGGGAGGGACCATGCTTGAGATCGAGGATCTGTGCGTCGAGGTGGCCGGAAAGCCGGTTCTCGACGGCATCACGCTGCACCTGCCGCCGGGCGAGTTGCATGTGCTGCTGGGCCCGAACGGGTCCGGAAAGTCGAGCCTTCTGGCCAGCATCCTCGGCCTGCCGCCCTACAGGATCACCCGCGGCGCGATCCGCCTTGACGGCGTGGCGCTGACCGATCTGCCGCTACAGGCACGCGCCCGGCTTGGCATCGGCATGGCGTTCCAGCGCCCGCCCGGCCTAGACGGCGTGTCGGTCTCGGCCTTTGCCGAGGCGCTGGGGGCGGGCGAGACGCTGGCGCGCGAGGCGGCGGCGCTGGACCTGACCGATTTCGTGCGGCGCGA
>NZ_WJPO01000001.1 GCF_009649175.1 Rhodovulum strictum
TCTCCACCCCCGTCAGTTCGGGAGCTTGAATCACGCAGGCCGGACAGCTTCAAGTATATCAATGGGTCCTGACCCTAAGCGCAGATTCAGGAATGCGCGAAATATTTGACGATCTCGACAAGTCAAGAAACAGAATTCACCAAGACAAGCTTGAAAGACGCGAGCGAGATTATTTGGCAAGCATGAAGCCAAAGGATCTTACTGCACCAACTAAACTTTTGCAAAAATTGATAATAGGCATATGGAAGCAAAAATCTTTTCGCCCCGACGGAACGCCAAAGCGCCTTATGCAGAGATCGCCGCTGAGCTGTGAAAATCTAACATCTCTGATAGACGCTTATTGCTCAATTAGAAAGGAGGCCCTTGAAAACCACCTGGCCGAGAAATCCTTTTCGTCCAGAAAATAGTTTCCATATCGCGGCTGCCAAACCACGCCCCGCACCGGGGAACCGTAACATGGGTGCCAACCCACCACTCGCCACCCCACCCACCGGCCCGGGCATCCCCGGACCGGCGGCTTTCCCGGGGCAGGGGTCATTTCCAGTCGAAGAAGCCTTCGCCCGCCTGGGCCAGCAGGTCCTTGCCCAGTTTCCAGCCCATTTCGGACGCATCCTCGATTGGCGCGCGGGCCTCGCCCTTGATGCTTTCGCTGCCATCGGGGCGCAGGATCTCGCCGCGCAGCCAGATCGTGCCGCCTTCGTGCTGGGCCAGCCCGGCAATCGGCGTCTCGCAGGAGCCGTCAAGCGCGGCCAGGAAGAAGCGTTCGGCGGCCATCTGCTGCCCGGTGGGCGCGTGGTGCAGCGCCTCGAGCATGTGGGCGGACAGCGCGTCGTCCTTGCGCCGCTCGATCCCGATGGCGCCCTGGGCGACGGCGGGCAGCATTTCCTCGGGCTCGATGGCCGAGCGGGCCACATGGCTCATGCCCAGCCGATTCAGCCCGGCCATGGCCAGGAAGCTGGCCACCGCCACGCCATCCTCGAGCTTTTTCAGCCGGGTCTGCACGTTGCCGCGGAACTCGACCACCTGAAGATCGGGGCGGCGGTTCAGAAGCTGCGCCTTGCGCCGCAGCGACGAGGTGCCGACCACCGCGCCCTGTGCCAGATCCGGGATCGCGCCGACCGAGTGCGAGATGAAGGCGTCGCGGAAATCCTCGCGCGGCAGGAAGGTGTCAAGCACCAGCCCCGCGGGCTGTTCCACGCCCATGTCCTTGGTCGAGTGTACCGCGATGTCGATGCGGCCCTCGAGCATGGCCTCCTCGATTTCCTTGGTGAAAAGCCCCTTGCCCCCGATCTCCTTGAGCGCCCGGTCCAGCACGCGGTCGGCGATGGTCTGGATCACCACGATCTCGAAGGCGTCTTCGGGCAGATCGAAGGCCGCCATCAGGCGCGCGCGGGTTTCATGGGCCTGAGCCAGCGCCAGCGGAGAACCGCGGGTGCCGATCTTGAGGGGTGAAGCGGGGGAGGGAAGTGTGATAGCCATGCGCCAAACCTCTATTCGCGTCACGTCGTCCTGACAACTCGGCCCGACTTGACAAGCCGACGCAGGCAGAGGACGACAGGCCGCACCAATAAACGGGGAAGACGATGGCGGAAACCAAAAAACTTCTGAGGTCGCTGGCGGGGGAAGTGCAGGAGGTGCCGCCCGTGTGGCTGATGCGCCAGGCGGGCCGCTACCTGCCCGAATACCGCGCGACCCGGGCCGAGGCAGGCGACTTCCTGTCGCTGTGCTACAACTCGGACCTTGCCGCAGAGGTGACGCTGCAACCGATCCGCCGTTATGGCTTTGACGCGGCGATTCTGTTCGCCGACATCCTGCTGCTGCCGCAGGCGCTGGGGGCCGAACTGTGGTTCGAGACCGGCGAAGGCCCGCGGCTCTCGACCATCACGGGGGCCGAGGGGCTGAAGGCGCTGAAAGGCAAGGATGACATCCACGACCACATGGCCCCGGTCTATGAAACCGTGCGGATCCTGGCACGCGAACTGCCCGGCGAAACCACGCTGATCGGATTCGCGGGTGCCCCCTGGACCGTGGCGACCTACATGATCGCGGGTCGCGGCACGCCCGATCAGGCCCCGGCCCATGCGCTGAAGGCCGAGGATCGCGCCACCTTCGAGGCGCTGATCGACCTGCTGACGGACTCGACCATCGAATACCTGTCGCAACAGGTCGAGGCCGGCGCCGAAGTGGTCAAGATCTTCGACAGCTGGGCCGGTTCGCTCAAGGGCGAGGATTTCACCCGCTACGCGCTGGAGCCCGCCAAGCGGATCATCGCCGAGTTGAAATCGCGCCACCCCGGCCTGCCCTGCATCGCCTTCCCGCGCGAGGCGGGCGAGAACTATATCGGCTTCGCCAAGGCGACCGGGGCCGATTGCGTGGCGCTGGACAATTCGGTGGATGCCGACTGGGCGGCGGCGCATGTGCAGGTCGATGGCTGCGTGCAGGGCAACATGGCCCCCAACCTGATGGTGACCGGCGGACAGGCCCTGATCGACGAGACGAAGCGGATCAAGGCCGCCTTCTCGAAGGGGCCGCATATCTTCAATCTCGGCCATGGCATCACCCCCGAAGCCGATCCCGAGAACGTGCATGTCATGCTCGAGGCGCTGCGCGGCTGATCCCGCCTGTGCTTCTCTGACCACAAGCGCCCCGGGCCATGGCCCGGGGCGTTCTCATGCCCGGAGACCGGTTCAGGGCCAGGTCGCCAGCGGCGGCATGGTCATCAGAACGGCCTCCGGGTCATGGCCGGTTTCCAGCCCGAATTTCGTGCCGCGGTCGTAAAGCAGGTTGTATTCGGCATAAAGCCCGCGATGGGCAAGCTGCGCGGCGCGGTCGGCCTCGGTCCAGGGCATGTCGCGGCGGCGTTCGACCAGCGGCAGGAAGGCGGGCAGGAAGGCGCGGCCGACCTCCTGGGTAAAGGCGAAATCCGCCGCCCAGTCGCCGTTGTTCAGATCGTCATAGAAGATGCCGCCCACACCGCGCGCCCGGCCGCGATGCGGGACAAAGAAATACTCGTCCGCCCAAGCCTTGAAGCGCGGGTAATAGTCCGGGTCGTGCCGGTCGCAGGCCGCCCGCAACACGGCATGGAAATCGGCCGTATCCTCGTCATGGGGCAGGCAGGGGTTCAGATCCGTGCCGCCGCCGAACCACCAGCCATGCGGGGTCCAGAACATCCGGGTGTTCAGATGCACCGCCGGCGTGTGCGGGTTCTGCATATGCGCCACAAGGCTGATGCCGCTGGCCCAGAAGCGCGGATCCTCCGCCATCCCCGGCAGATCCTTGCGCGCCATCATCGCCGCCTGCGCCCGCTTGTTCAGCCGCCCATGCACGGTCGAGACAGCGACGCCCACCTTCTCGAACACGCGGCCGCCGCGCATCACGCTCATCAGCCCGCCGCCCGCATCCGACCCGTCCTCGGACTGGCGCCGCGTCTCGGTCACCTCGAACCGCCCCGGGGATGCATCGTGGAACGGCCCCGTCGCATGCGCGTCCTCCAGCGCCTCGAAGGCGGTCACGATCTCGTCGCGCAGCGCCCGGAACCAGGCCGCGGCCCGTGTCTTGTGCTCGTCGAATTGCTCGGTCATTTTCGCGTCTCCCTGTTCGGCCCTGCCTAGCAGTTTTGCGCCCGTCGTTCCACCGCGCCGCCATCTTGGGTCCGGGCCGCCCGGGGCGTATCATTGGCGCAGCCGAAAGGAATCGCCCCATGCGCGCGCTTGTCCTGATCTGCCTGATGTCGCTCGCCGCCTGCACCAGCCCGCGCCAGGCCTGCGAACGCAACGCGCTTTATGACCTCAGGATGCTCGACCTCGTGATCCGCGAGACCGAGCAGACCATCGCCCGCGGCTTTGCGCTGGAACGCGAACCCTACCGGACATCCAGTCTTGAGCTTTGCTACGCTAACCGCTTCGGCGACCGCGACCGGATCGGCATGGTCTGGTGCAATCGCCCCGACATCGCGTTCCGTGATCGTCCCGTCGCGGTCGACCTGCGCGCCGAACGCGCCAAACTGGCCGAACTGCGGCTCAAACGCACCGAATCCGCCCGTAGCGCCGCCCGCGCGCTGGAGGCATGCCGCGCCCGCTATCCCGGCACCTGACGCCGCCTGCTTCTTCTGGACCGAAATATCCCGGGGGGAGTCCGAAGGACCGGGGGGCAGCGCCCCCCGCGCCCGTTCTCGCGGATGCGGGGTCACGCGCGCCCCGCGCAAGATGCCGCGTTCAGCTGAGCCCGGCGCAGAAGTCCTGAATGCGGGTGCAGGCTTCCTTCAGGGCCGCGTCCGATGTGGCGTAGCTGATGCGGAAGGCGGGCGAGCCGCCGAAGGCCGCGCCGAACACCACCGCGACGCCCTTTTCCTCCAGCAGCGCCGTGGCAAACGCCTCGTCGTCCATGATCTTCGCGCCGCCGGCCGAGGTCTTGCCGATGCAGCCCGCGATGGACGGATAGACATAGAACGCCCCCTCGGGCACCGGGCATTCGATACCTTCGGCGGCGTTCAGCATCTCCACCACCATGTCGCGGCGGCGCTGGAACACCGCGTTGTTCGCGGCGATGAAATCCTGCGGACCGGTCAGCGCCTCGACCGCCGCCCATTGCGCGATCGAACAGGGGTTCGAGGTCGATTGCGACTGCAAGGTGCCGATGGCCTTGATCAGCGGCGCAGGCCCCGCGGCATAGCCGATCCGCCAGCCGGTCATGCAATAGGCCTTGGACACGCCGTTGCAGGTCAGCGTGCGGTCGTAAAGGCCCGGTTCCACCTCGGCGGGCGTGCAGAAGACGTAATCGCCATAGACCAGCTTTTCATACATGTCGTCCGACATCACCCAGACATGGGGATGGCGCATCAGCACATCGGTCAGCGCCTTGAGCTGTTCGCGCGTATAGGCCGCACCCGTCGGGTTCGAGGGCGAGTTGAAGATGAACCACTTGGTCTTCGGCGTGATCGCGGCCTCCAGCGCCTCGGGCGTGATGCGATAGCCGGTCTCGGCCCCGCCCTCGACGATCACCGGCGTTCCGCCCGCCAGCAGCACCATGTCCGGGTAGCTGACCCAGTAGGGCGCGGGGATGATGACCTCGTCGCCGGGGTTCAGGGTGGCCATCAGCGCGTTGTAGAGCACCTGCTTGCCGCCGGTGCCCACCGTGACCTGCGCGGGCGTGTAGTCCAGCCCGTTATCGGCCTTGAACTTGGCGCAGATCGCCGCCTTGAGTTCCGGCAGCCCGTCCACGGCGGTATATTTTGTCTCGCCCCGGTCGATGGCCGCCTTGGCCGCATCCTTGATGTTCTGCGGCGTGTCGAAATCCGGCTCGCCCGCGCCCAGCCCGATCACGTCCTTGCCCGCCGCCTTGAGCTCGCGCGCCTTGGTCGTGACTGCGATGGTCGGCGAGGGTTTGACGCGGGCAAGTGTCTCGGAGAGGAAGGGCATGGTCGGGCTCCGGTTTGAACATCGGGACGCTTTCCCATAGGGTTTCGCCCGAAGCCGTTCAAGCGCCTTCACCGAAAGGAGCCCGCGATGACCGACAGCACCAGCGGCTGGTATTCCGACGAGACCGCAACCTTCGGCGACCGCCTTGCCGATGCGCGAGAGGCGCTGGGCATGACCCAGGCCGAGCTTGCCAGGCGGCTGGGGGTGCGGCTTTCGACACTCAAGGCTTGGGAAGAGGACCGCGCCGAGCCACGCGCCAACCGGCTGCAGATGCTGGCGGGGTTGCTGAACGTCTCGATGATGTGGTTGATGAACGGGCAGGGCGACGGGCTGGACGGCCCGCCCGACGAGGCGACGATTCCGGGCGATGTGCGCGCGATCCTGTCCGAGATCCGCGAGGTCCGGTCGCAGATGGGGCGGCTCGCCGACCGGCTGGCGGTTCTGGAAAAGCGGCTGCGCAGCGTATTGAAGGAGCAGGGATGAGCATGTCCGAGACGATTGAGGCGCGGCGCAAGCGGATGAGCATCCGCGCCTGGCGGCGGGGCACGCGCGAGATGGACCTGATTCTGGGCGGCTATGCCGACGCGCATCTGGCGGCAATGGACGGCCCGGCGCTCGACGCCTTCGATGCGCTGCTGGCCGAGGACGATCACGACCTCTACCAATGGGTTACGGGGCAGTCGGTGCCACCCGCCCGCCTGGCGGTCCTGGTCGGGGAATTGGCCGCTCGAACAGCCGTTTAGACAGCTTTTCTCATGCTTTAACCGAATATTTGTGACTGATTCCGTATTCCTGCCGGAACACAGCGAACGGCGGAGCAACAGATGAGTATCCATTCCCCCATTCAGGCAGGCGGCAGGACCGGCGTGATGAGCGACTATCTTGAGGCGCTCTCGCTTGTCGAACGGCTGCACCGGCTGCTTCTGGATGTCATAAAGGACGAGTTCGAGCGGCTGGGCGTTCTGGAACTGAACGCGGTGCAGGCGCTTTTGCTGTTCAATATCGGGGAAAACGAGGTGACCGCGGGCGAGCTGAAGACCCGCGGCTATTACCAGGGCTCGAACGTGTCCTACAACCTCAAGAAGCTGGTGGAAAAGGGCTTCATGCACCACCAGCGCTGCGAGATCGACCGCCGTTCGGTCCGCGTCCGCCTGACCCCGCATGGCCGCGAGATTCGCGACATCGTGGCCGGGCTGTTCTCCCGCCATGCCGAGGGGCTGGTGCTGCGTGGCGTGGTCACCGCCGACGGGCTGAGCGAGATCACCGAGGCGCTGAAACGGATGGAACGCTACTGGAGCGACCAGATCCGCTACATCTACTGACGGCCCGGCCCCCGTGCGGGGCCGTCCGTGCTACCAGTGCCCGGTATTGGGCATGCTCGCCCAGGGCTCCTGCGGGTCGAGCCGCCCGTCCATCTGCAACAGTTCGATCGAGATGTTGTCGGGGCTGCGCACGAAGGCCATCCGCCCGTCCCGGGGCGGGCGGTTGATCGTGACGCCGTTCGCCTGTAGATGGGCGCAGATCTCGTAGATATTCTCGACGGCATAGGCCAGATGGCCGAAATGGCGGCTGTCGGACGGCAGCCCCTCATCCCCGTCCCAGTTCCAGGTCAGTTCCACCGGGCAGTCCTGCTGTCCCGGCGGCGCCATGAAGACCAGCGTGAAGCGGCCCTGTTCGCTGTCGATTCGCCGGACCTCCCTCAGGCCCAGCAACTCGTAGAACGCCTTGGACTTCTCCAGATCCTTTACCCGGACCATCGTGTGCAGATAGCGGATTTGCATGCGCGCCCTCCTTTTTCCCGGCTGAGCCTAGCACGCTGCGGCGCCCATGCCACACCCCCTGCATCTGGGTGTTTCGCCGAGGCGCACGCATAGATATAGTGTCACGCGACTCGTCTTCCGTGAAAGGACCACGCCATGCTCACCCAGGACCAGCTTGCCGAGATCGAGGCCCAGCGCGCCGAGACCCGCCCGACGCTGCGCGCCGTCTCGCCCGGCATGGAACAGCGGCTTTACACGGCCCATCCGGTGCTTGACCACGGGTTGATCCGGGTCATCGACTACATGGGCGACGACGCGGCGATCTGCCAGGCGGCGCGGGTGTCCTATGGCCGCGGGACCAAGGCGGTCAGCAATGACGAGGGGCTGATCCGCTACCTGATGCGGCATTGGCACTCGACCCCCTTCGAGATGTGCGAGGTGAAATTCCACGTCAAGTTGCCGGTCTTCGTCGCGCGGCAATGGATCCGGCACCGCACCGCGAACGTCAACGAATACTCGGCCCGCTATTCGATCCTTGACCGCGAGTTCTATATCCCCGCCCCCGACGCGCTGGCCGCGCAATCGACGGTCAACAACCAGGGCCGCGGCGAATTGCTGGAGGGCGAGGAGGCTGCCCGCGTCCTGGACATCCTGAAATCCGACGCCGCGCGGGCCTACGACAATTACGAGGCGATGCTGTCCACCGAGGGGCAAAAGGGCCTGGCCCGCGAACTGGCCCGCATGAACCTGCCCGCCAATATCTACACCCAATGGTATTGGAAGACCGACCTGCACAACCTCTTCCACTTCCTGCGCCTGCGCGCCGACATCCACGCGCAATACGAGATCCGCGTCTATGCCCAGGTGATGTGCGAGATCGTCGCCGACTGGGTGCCGCTGGCCTACAAGGCCTTTGCCGATTATCGTATGGGCGGGGTGAATCTCTCGGCGACCGCGATGGAGTGTGTTCGGCGGATGCTGAGGGGGGAGAATGTGACGCAGGAGAATTCCGGCATGTCGGCGGGGGAATGGCGGGAGTTTGAGGGGGTTTTAGGAGGTTAATGCATTGGCATACCGGAACTGGGGGTTTTGGGACAATCCTTTTGGGACTGATCCGCTGCCGCCCACCGAGCATGGTAGCAAACTGCTTGTCGGGCGCGATGAAGTTCTACGAAACATAAAGCGCCGTCTGGACAATAGTTCCAAGATCGTGACGGTTGAAGGGTTGAACGGCGTAGGTAAGACTAGCGTTGTGAATGTTATGGCTTACAGGGCCTTTAGTGAGACCCTGAGGACTGGCATCGGTCCCCTGTACGTCCCGTGTCGAAAACCTTTTCAGCTATCGGTAGATGTTGATGCCGATGAATTTAGGTTAAGCGTCTTACGCGAGGTTGCGCAAACACTAATTGAATGTCATGCTGAAATACCGCCTCCACCAGGGCGAACAAGGACGACCAATAATACGGCTTTAGATCGTTTTTTGAATAGTCCACAGGTAAAGTCCTTCTCCGGTAGTTTGCTTCAGTTTGGCCTCGGCTATTCATCGGAAACTAATACTGGTTCAGGGTTTGAGAAGAGTGGTTTTGAGAAGGCGGTTTTAGACTGGCTGGAGCAAATATTTCCAACTTCGACATCTGGTGGCGTTGTTTGCATTATTGATAATCTAGAGTTGCTCCAGACTTGCCAGAATGCTCGCGATGCACTTGAGCGTCTTCGCGATTCTCTATTTTCTGTCCGTGGCGTGCGTTGGGTGCTTTGTGGCGCTTTGGGCATCGTTCATGGCGTTGCATCTTCACCTCGACTCGACGGAAAATTGCACAAGCCTGTAGTTGTTGAGGATCTCGATGAGAAGTTTGCTGGTGAAATATTCGATAATCGAATAAGGGCTTTTCGGGACTCTCGCTCTTCCAAACTCCCTTTGAGTCGATCTCAATTCATTGAGATCTATGACATAATGCGCGGAAATCTAAGGAGCGTTCTTAGCGAGTGCGATGATTTCTGCATGTGGGTTTCAGACCGGGTCGAGGAGCGTGATGAGTTTGAAGATGATTTCTTTGAGGCATGGTTGGCAGAGGAGCTTGAGACGGCATTCTATTCCGTTAGATCGGAATTGCGACCGCGTGCGCTTGAGGTGTTTGAGACTGCGTGTCAATTTGAAGTTTTTTCTCCAAGTGACTGTGAGGTTTTTGGATATGAGACTCCGAACGCAATGAGGCAGCAGATTCGTAATTTAGAAGCTGTAGGCCTGTTGAAAAGTGCAGTGGACGAGTCTGATAAACGGCGGAAATCAATACAAGTCACGTCCAAAGGTTGGAAGGTTCGTGCCTACTTGGATTTCTTTGAAGATTCTTTCTAGGCATGCACCCGTAGGGTGGGTGCCAACCCACCGCCCCCGGCCTCACGCACGCCGGTCCGGGGTCATTTCCGTCGCCTTGCCTTGGGCACCGGGACCGGGCGGACGCGCTTTTCGATCTCGTCATAGAGCAGGCCGACGATGTTCTTGCCGGTGGCCTTTTCGATGCCTTCGAGGCCGGGCGAGGAATTGACCTCCAGCACCTTCGGCCCGTCCGCCGAGCGCAGCAGGTCCACCCCGGCCAGGTTCAGCCGGAATGCGCGGGCGGCGCGGATTGCCATTTCGCGTTCGTCGCGGGTGATGCGCACCGGGACCGCGTGGCCGCCCTGATGCAGGTTCGAGCGGAAATCGCCCTCGGCCCCCGTGCGCTTCATCGCCGCGACCACGCGCGAACCGACGACGAGGCAGCGGATATCCTCGCCCGCCGCCTCCTTGATGAAATGCTGCACCAGGAACGACGCCTTGAGCCCGCGAAAGGCCGAGATCACCGATTCGGCGGCCTTTTTGGTCTCGGCCAGCACCACGCCCTTGCCTTGCGTCGATTCCAGCAGCTTGACGATCAGCGGCGCGCCCCCCACCAGCGAGATCAGGTTGCCGGTATCCTTGGGCGAGGCGGCAAAGGCGGTGGTGGGCATGCCGATGCGGTGGCGGGCAAGGATCTGGTGGGCGTGCAGCTTGTCGCGGCTGGCCGTGATCCCGTCCGAGCCGTTCACGCAATAGGTGCCGATGGTCTCGAACTGGCGGATTACGGCGGTGCCATAGGAAGTGACCGAGGCGCCGATGCGCGGGATGATCGCGTCATAGCGGGGCAGGCGGGTGCCGTCGTAATGCACTTCGGGGGTCAGCGCATCCAGCGCCATGTAGCAGCGCGCGGTGTCGATCACCTCGACCACATGGCCGCGCGCCTCGCCCTCGGCCACCAGCCGCGTGGTGGAATAGGTGTGCGGTTCGCGGCTGAGAACGGCGATCCGCAGCACGCGGGCGGGGGCGACCTGGCGCACCTCGTCGGTGTGGTAGACCTCGTAGGACAGGCGCGGCTGGCAGAAGCTGTCGACGGGGCTGACGATGACATCCTCGCCCAGCGCCTGGCGGCCCAGCAGCATCCGGTAGGCCATGCCGCCGCGATGGGTCAGCGTCAGGTCGATGGGCCAGCGGCGGTTGCCGACCTCGATTTCCGAGCGGATGACAAAGCGCCATTCGGAATCGCCGTTCGACGAGGTGACTTCGCGCCGGTCCACGATCTCGGCCGAGCAGGGGATCGACAGATCCTCGCGGCCGGGGATGGGGTGGACGGCAAAGCGCACCCGGGGGCGGCTGGCCGGGCCGAAGGGTTCGATGTCGAAGGCATGCAGCGCAGAGGTGCGTGCGCCGGTATCGACCTTGGCCTTCATCGCGGGCAGGCCGAGGCCGGGCAGCGCGACCCATTCCTCCCAGCCGAGGCGGAACAGAGGGTCGGCAAGGGCTGTGCCGGTGCTCATGCGGGGCGCCTCCTTGGCATTCTTTCAGAATCGCCTAAGAACGCATCTTCGGCGCGGCGATGCGAGACCAGATATGGCGACGGCGTTCAACTTCGATCTTACGGCAACCGATGGTGCGGCGCGAACCGGCGTGATCGCCACACCCCGCGGCACGATCCGCACCCCGGCCTTCATGCCGGTGGGCACGGCGGGCACGGTCAAGGCGATGCTGCCTGACAGCGTGGCGGCGACCGGCGCCGATATCGTGCTGGGCAACACCTATCACCTGATGCTGCGGCCGGGTGCCGAGCGGGTGGCGCGGCTGGGGGGGCTGCACCGCTTCATGAACTGGGAGCGGCCGATCCTGACGGATTCGGGCGGTTTCCAGGTGATGAGCCTGGCCGCGCTGCGCAAGCTGACCGAGCAGGGGGTGACCTTCAAGAGCCATATCGACGGCTCGCGCCACGAGCTGACCCCGGAACGGTCGATGGAGATCCAGCGGCTGCTGGGGTCGGACATCGTGATGTGTTTCGACGAATGCCCCGCGCTGCCTGCAAGCGACGAGGAGGTGGCGCGCGCGATGCGGCTGTCGATGCGCTGGGCGGAACGCTCGAAGGCGGCGTTCGGCGACCGCCCCGGCCATGCGCTGTTCGGGATCATGCAGGGTGGCGTGAACCGGGCGCTGCGCGAGGAATCGGCCGAGGCGCTGAAGGCCATCGGCTTTGACGGCTACGCGGTCGGCGGGCTCGCCGTGGGCGAGGGGCAGGCGGCGATGTTCGGCGTGCTGGATTATGCGCCGGGTTTCCTGCCCGCGGACAAGCCGCGTTACCTGATGGGCGTGGGCAAGCCCGAGGATATCGTGGGCGCGGTCGCGCGCGGCATCGACATGATGGATTGCGTGCTGCCGACGCGCTCGGGCCGGACGGGGCAGGTCTTTACCCGGCGCGGGGCGCTGAACATCAAGAATGCCCGCCATCAGGACGACCCGCGCCCCATCGACGAGACCTGCACCTGCCCGGCCTGTCGCAGCTATTCGCGCGCCTATCTGCATCACGTCTTCCGGTCGCAGGAGATCATCGCCTCGATGCTGCTGACCTGGCACAACCTGCATTACTATCAGGAGATCATGGCCGGCATGCGCGCGGCCATCGCCGAGGGGCGCTTTGCGGGCTGGCAGGCCGATTTCCATGCGCTGCGTGCCGAGGGCGATATCGAGCCGCTGTGACCGCGCAAGCGGCAGGGCGCCCCGGCAGACGGGACGCCCCCGGCCCATGCCGCACTCAGCGGCGACGGCGGACGAGGACAAGCGCGCCAACCCCTGCGGCCAGCAGCGGCAGACCGGCCGGCAGCGGCACCGGCGCCGGGCTCAGCCCGTCGAGAACCGCCACCGCGAGATCGGGATAGTCGGTGAAGAAACCGTCCATCCCGGCCGCGATCCAGGGCAGGAATTGCGCCTCGGCCGCCTCGAGCGTGGTCGGGCGGAAGGTCCAGCCATGCACGACAAGGCCCAGCGCATGGGCTGCCGCGATGAAGCCGGCATCGAGATCGTAGCCGAGGTTCACGCCCAGCCCGGTGACAAACCCCGCAAGCTCGTCCAGCGACGAGATCGCGGCCGTCGTGGCGTCGTAGACGCCATAGACATCGTCGGTCTTGATGACATAGCCCAGCGCGGCGACGCCATTGGTCATGCCCAGCGCCGCCTGCAATTCGGACAGATGGCGCGCGCCCTCATGGCTGAAGGTCTGAAGGAAGCTGTTCGGTGCCGACCCGTCAAAGCCGTTGGCCTTCATCTCGTTGACGATCTGCACGTTCATCACCGGATTGTTCGGCACCTTCGATTCCGGATAGATGCCGATCTGCGCGCCGGTCGCCGCGTTATGGGCGTTCACCAGATCCATCACCTCCTGGAAGGTGGGCACCTTGAACGGGTCTGCCATCGAGGGGGTGTAGTCCGGATAGGACGTGCTGGCGGTGCGCGTGGGCAGGGCGGTCAGGGTCTTGATCTCGGCCAGCGTGAAATCGGACACAAGGTAGCCGCCATTGCGCGGCTCGAACAGCTCGGCGACATTCGTGGTACGGGTCAGCGTGGCGTCATGGATGGCGACCAGAACGCCATCGGCGGTCAGTTGCAGGTCGGGCTCGACCACCTGCGCGCCCATCTTGATGGCCAGTTCATAGGCCGCCAGCGTGTGCTCGGGCAGGTGGCCGCTTGCGCCGCGATGGGCGATCACCAGCGGCGCCTCGCCGGACAGGGTATTGTAAACGGTGGCCGCCTGGGCCGGGGCGATCATTGCCATGGCCAAGGCCGCGGCGGTCGCGATCATGCGAGTCATGCCAGTCTCCTGTGAGGAACGCATTCGGGAGTGTGGAAACAGTCCATCCACTGGCGACGGATTAGGCGGAATGCGCGACGGTTGGATCAAATTCGCATAAAGCTATTGCGAAGACATTGTGACGGCTTTTGCCTCTCGGGGGAGGGAGACGGGCCTCTGCGCCGCACATGCACGCTTGCGCCGAGCGGGCCGGGCAGGCATTCTGAACGGCAACTCGAAGCCGTCTGGTTGAATCCCCGGGGGAAAACCCCCAGATGTTGGGCCAGACCGGAGAGGGCCGATGGGCTGCCGCCAGCCGGGGCCGGTGTCCTCTTGCCAGACCAGGGAACACGCATGACTAACCTTACCGCCCAATCCTATCCCGTTCTGCCGCTGCGCGACATCGTGGTCTTTCCCCACATGATCGTGCCGCTCTTCGTGGGCCGCGAGAAATCCGTTCGCGCGCTGGAAGAGGTGATGCAGGACGACAAGCAGATCCTGCTGTCGGCGCAGATCGACCCCTCGGTGGACGAGCCCGCGACCGATGGCATCTACCGCACCGGCGTTCTGGCGAATGTGCTGCAACTGCTCAAGCTGCCCGACGGGACCGTGAAGGTTCTGGTCGAGGGCAAGACGCGGGTGCGCATCACCGAATTCCTTGAAAACGCCGCGTTCTTCGAGGCTCGGGCCGAGCATCTGGCCGAGGATCTGGGCGACCAGGCCACGGTCGAGGCGCTGCTGCGTTCGGTCGGACCCGAGTTCGAGCGTTATTCCAAGATCAAGAAGAACATCCCCGAAGAGGCGCTGTCCACCGTTGCCGAGACGCGCACGCCCGACAAGCTGGCCGACCTGATCGCGGGCCATCTGGGTATCGACGTCGCCCAGAAGCAGGAACTTCTGGAAACGCTGGTGATCGCCGAGCGGCTGGAAAAGGTCTATGGCCTGATGCAGGGCGAGATGAGCGTCCTTCAGGTCGAGAAGAAGATCAAGACCCGCGTCAAGTCGCAGATGGAGCGGACCCAGCGCGAATATTACCTCAACGAGCAGATGAAGGCGATCCAGCGCGAGCTTGGCGATGGCGACGAGGGCCAGAACGAGATCGCCGAGCTTGAGGAGCGCGTAGCGGGCGTCAAGCTCTCGAAGGAGGCGCGCGAGAAGGCCGAGGCCGAGATCAAGAAGCTCAAGTCGATGTCGCCGATGTCGGCCGAGGCGACCGTGGTGCGCAACTATCTGGAATGGATGCTGTCGCTGCCCTGGAACGTCAAGACCCGGGTCAAGAAGGATCTGACCCGCGCCGAGGCCGTTCTGGACGAGGATCATTTCGGGCTGGAAAAGGTCAAGGAACGTATCGTCGAATATCTGGCGGTGCAGCAGCGCAGCCAGAAGCTGAAGGGGCCGATCCTGTGCCTTGTCGGACCTCCGGGCGTGGGCAAGACCTCGCTCGGCAAGTCGGTCGCGCGGGCCACGGGGCGCGAGTTCATCCGCATCAGCCTGGGCGGTGTGCGCGACGAATCCGAGATCCGCGGCCACCGGCGCACCTATATCGGCTCGATGCCGGGCAAGATCATCCAGGCGATGAAGAAGGCCAAGTCCACCAACCCGCTGATCCTGCTCGACGAGATCGACAAGATGGGCCAGGACTTCCGCGGCGATCCGGCCAGCGCGATGCTGGAGGTGCTGGACCCCGAACAGAACGCGAGCTTCGTCGACCACTACCTCGAGGTGGAATACGACCTCTCGAACGTGATGTTCATCACCACGGCGAATTCCTACAACATGCCCGGCCCGCTGCTGGACCGGATGGAGATCATCAGCCTTGCGGGCTACACCGAGGACGAGAAGCGCGAGATCGCGACCCGTCATCTTGTGCCCAAGCAGATGAAGAACCACGGGCTGAAGCCCAGGGAATTCGAGCTGACCGAGCCCGCGCTGACCGAGATCATCCGCCGCTATACCCGCGAGGCGGGGGTACGGAACCTGGAACGCGAGATTGCCAAGCTGGCGCGCAAGTCGGTGACCCGGCTCATCAAGAAGGAGACCGACAAGGTCACCATCGCGCCCGAGCAGCTCGAGGATTACCTCGGCGTCAAGAAGTTCCGCTATGGCCTGGCCGAGAAGGAAGACCAGGTCGGCGTGGTCACGGGGCTGGCCTGGACCAGCGTCGGCGGCGACCTGCTGTCGATCGAGGCGCTCAAGCTGCCCGGCAAGGGCCGGATGAAGACCACCGGCAAGCTCGGCGACGTGATGAAGGAATCGATCGACGCGGCCTCGTCCTTCGTGCGCTCCATCGCGCCCGAGATCGGCGTCAGGCCGCCCCAGTTCGAGAAGGTGGATATCCACGTCCACGTCCCCGAGGGCGCCACGCCCAAGGACGGGCCGTCGGCGGGCATCGCGATGGTGACCTCCATCGTCTCGGTGCTGACCGGCATCCCGGTGCGCAAGGACATCGCCATGACCGGCGAGGTGACGCTGCGCGGCAATGTGCTGGCCATCGGTGGGCTCAAGGAAAAGCTGCTGGCGGCGCTTCGGGGCGGCATCAAGACCGTGCTGATCCCCGAGGAAAACGAAAAGGATCTGCGCGAGATCCCCGAGAACGTGAAACAGGGGATGACGATCATCCCCGTGGCCAATGTGCGTGACGTGTTGAAACACGCGCTGGTCCGGTCGCCCGTGCCCATCATCTGGGACGAGGCCGCCGAAGAGGCTGCCGCCCAGGCCGCGGCCAAGGCTGCCGCCGAGGATGCCGCGAGCCAGATCGCACACTGACCCCGACCGGGCCGGTCTTGAAGGGCGCGCTGGAAACGGCGCGCCTTTTCCGTCTTCCGGGTCTGGCAGTTCCGGCCGCGTGTCTTCCCCCGCTGCCGCGGACGCCTTAGCCCGCTGGGTTAATGGCGTCGGCCACGCGACGCGCAGAGGCTTTCGGGGGTCGCGCGTGCCGTCGAAACCGTGCGTTGCGTGCAAGGCGGGCCGTATCGCATCGCCCGCCGAAACGCAGCAAGGGCGCCTTGGCCGGGCACCCTGTTTCCTTGGCTGAAAATCCTGATGGGCTACGGGCCGCGTCGCGCGCGGCCGGCAGGTCAGGCGGTGACGCGCGCGCTCCGGGCGTCGCCGCAGCATTCGCCCCCGGCGTCCGGCAGCAGGGCTGCGCGCAGCATCAGGGCCATCGCACCCGCCATTCCGCCCAGCCAATAGGCCAGGGCGATGCCCAGAATGCCAGCCTCCCACACGAAGGCGGCAACGCCTGCGGACAGCGCGCCGGTCAGCACGGAAAAGAGAACGATTGCAACAGCCATGTGAGCCACCTCCTGCGCCCTCAGGAATCCCCGCGTTTCGGGCAGAAATCGGGCAACAGGAAGGAAACACCGGAACTGGTTAACAGGCGGTTCACGCCGGGCGTCTGCTTGCCGGTTTCTGCTGCCGGGGGCTTGCGGCAGCGGGCCGCCCCGGTCTAAAGGCTTCGGGGCGGGCGATTAGCTCAGTTGGTAGAGCGCCTCGTTTACACCGAGGATGTCGGGAGTTCGAGTCTCTCATCGCCCACCATGGCGCCCTGTCTTGATCCTGCCGCCATCCCCTGCGAGGGTCAGGCAAAAGGCTCGAAAGGAGACGCCCATGACCCGTCCGCTGTCCGATCTGATCGCCCAGGGCCGGGGATTGGTCCCCGCCGATCTGGTTCTGCAAGGCGGCGTCGTGTTCGACCTTGTGACCGGCGACATGATCCCGGGCGATGTGGCGATCTGCGGCGAAACCATTGTCGGGATCGGCGCCGCCTATGAGGGGCGGCAGGTGATCGACGTTTCCGGCCTGACGCTGGTGCCGGGCTTCATCGACACGCATCTGCATATCGAAAGCAGCCTTGTCACGCCCTTCGAATTCGACCGCTGCGTCTGCCCCCGCGGCGTGACCACCGCGATCTGCGACCCGCATGAAATCGCCAATGTGATCGGATTGCCGGGGATCGAATATTTCCTCGATGCGGCTGCGCGCACGGTGATGGACATTCGCGTGAACCTCTCGTCCTGCGTGCCCTCGACCGCGATGGAGACCGCAGGCGCGCGGATAGGGGCAGAGGATCTGTCGCGTCTGATGGATCATCCTCGCGTGATCGGGCTGGCCGAGATGATGAACTATCCGGGTGTTCTGGCGGGCGATCCGGAGGTTCTGGCCAAGCTCGAGGCGTTCCGGGGCCGCCATGTCGACGGGCATGCGCCGCTTCTGTCGGGGCGCGATCTGAACGGCTATGTCGCCGCCGGCATCCGCACCGAGCACGAGGCGACGAACGCCGCGGAGGCGCGCGAGAAATTGCAGCGCGGCCTGCGCGTGCTGATCCGCGAAGGCTCGGTCAGCAAGGACATGGCGGCGCTGCGCCCGCTGCTGAGCGAACGCACCGCGCCTTATATGTGCCTGTGCACCGATGACCGGAACCCGTTGGACATTGCCGAATACGGCCATCTCGACCACATGATCCGCTGGATGATCGGGCAGGGCAGCGACCCGCTGGCGGTCTATCGCGCGGCGTCCCTGTCGGCGGCCGAGGCGTTCGGGCTGAAGGATCGCGGGCTGGTGGCGCCGGGGCGGCGGGCCGATATCGTGGCCTTGGCGGATCTGGCGGACTGCCGGGCGGACCTGGTGATCGCGGGCGGGCGTGTGGTCGACGACGCCGCGTTCGACGCGCGCGACGAGATCGCGCCGGTGGGCCGCAGTTCTGTCCGGGCGCCTGTGGTGACGCCCGAAAGCTTTCGCGCCGCGGCGAACACGGCCGAGACCCATGTGATCGGCATCATCGAGGGCAAGATCCTGACCGAGCATCTGGTCGAGCAGATCATCCCCGAAGATGGTGAGAAACGCGCCGATCCGGCGCGCGGGCTGGCCAAGATCGCGGTGGTCGAACGGCATGGCCAGAACGGCAATATCGCGGTCGGATTCGTCCGCGGATTCGGCATGACCGAGGGCGCCATCGCCTCGACCGTCTGCCATGACCACCATAATATCGTCGTGGTCGGCATGTCGGAGGATGACATGGCGCGCGCCGTCATGCGGCTGAGCCAGATCGAGGGCGGATTCGTCGTGGCGGGGCAGGGGACGATTCTGGCCGAGCTGGCGCTGCCGGTGGCGGGGCTGATGAGCCTTGAGCCCTTCGAGATCGTCGAGGCGCGGCTTGACCATCTGCGGTCCGCGGCGCGCTCGCTGGGGGTGACGCTGGAAGAGCCGTTCCTGCAACTTGCCTTTCTGTGCCTGCCGGTGATTCCGGCGCTGAAGATCACCGATCGCGGGATGGTGGATGTGGACCGCTTCGAGATCCTCGGCTGAGGCGGGGAAGGTTGAACGCGACCCGATTTTCCGGTCGCGAGGCGCTTGACGCCGCCGGTGGGGGGGCCTAAAAGGCACCTCACGCCGGGCGCGCCCGGACGGCGCTGCGGTTGTAGCTCAGTTGGTTAGAGTACCGGCCTGTCACGCCGGGGGTCGCGGGTTCGAGCCCCGTCAACCGCGCCATCGCCCGTCCGATATGCCCCGCGAGATGCGCGGTTGTAGCTCAGTCGGTTAGAGTACCGGCCTGTCACGCCGGGGGTCGCGGGTTCGAGCCCCGTCAACCGCGCCACTTTCCCAAGCTTCGGAGCGTTCATGGCCCGCCTGCTCGACGCGTTGCCGCTATGGCTGGCGCTGCTTCTGGTGCTGACGGTGGGGCTGGCCCCCTTCGTGCCCGAGCCGCATGTCTGGGAAAAGCTCAGGATGCTGGCGGCGGGCGAGTTGCGGCGCGGCATCGACATCTTCGATCTGGGCCTGCACGCTGCGCCCTGGCTGGTGGCTCTGGCCAAGCTGGGCCGGATGGCGCTGCGGCGGGGCTGAGGACCGAAAGCCGGGCGCTCCCGCGCTGCGTTGGCGGCTGGCGCCGTCGCCTCCGGTTGGGCGTGGCGCCGCGCCAGCGGCGCGGCGCGGTTGCGCCCGGTCCGGGTGGCGCGTCAGGCGGCCAGCGCAGCGAGGATGCGCGCCCAGCTTCGGATGCCCTTGTGAAAGCTTGCGACGTCGTATTTCTCGTTCGGCGAATGGATCGCGTCATCGTCGCGGGCAAAGCCGATCAGCATCGAGTCCATCCCCAGCATGTCCTTGAAATGGCCCGCCACCGGGATCGACCCGCCCGAGCCGATGAAGGCCGCCGGATTCGGCCATTCCGCCGACAGTGCGGCGCGCGCCTTTTCGAAGGCGGGATCGGCGATCGACATCTGCGCCGCGGGCGAGGCGCCATGTCCGTGGAATTCGACCGAACAATCGGGGGGCAGCATGGCGCGGACCATCGCGCGGAACGACTCGCGGATTGCCAGCGGGTCCTGGTGGCCGACAAGGCGGAAGCTGATCTTGGCGGATGCCTTCGAGGGCAGCACCGTCTTGAAACCCGCGCCCGCATAGCCGCCCGATATGCCGTTCAGCTCGCAGGTCGGGCGCGACCAGATCATTTCAAGCGGCGTGCGCCCCTTTTCGCCGGCGGGATGCGACAGCCCGACCTCGCCCAGGAACGCGCCCGCGTCGAAGCCGAGGCCCTGCCATTGCCGGGCGAGCGCGTCGGGCAATTCCTCGACCCCATCATAGAAGCCGGGCACCGTCACCCGCCCATCGGCATCATGCAGCGCGGCGATGATGCGGGCCAGAACGCGGATCGGGTTCATCGCCGCCCCGCCATACATGCCCGAATGCAGGTCCATCGCGGGGCCGGTGATCGTCACCTCCTCGCCGACAAGTCCGCGCAGCATGGTCACGATGCCGGGCGTGCCCTCGGCAAACAGGCCGGTGTCGCAGATCAGCGCGATATCGGCCTTCAGGGCCTCGGCATTCTGTTCGAGGAACGGCACCAGCGAGGGCGAGCCCGATTCCTCCTCGCCTTCGAAGAACATCGTGATCCGGGCGGGCAGGGCGCCGTGAACCGCCTTCCACGCCCGGCATGCCTCGACAAAGGTCATCAACTGCCCCTTGTCGTCGGACGCGCCGCGGCCGCGGATCACCCGGCCGCGCGGGGTTTCCTCGATCGCGGGCTCGAACGGGTTGCGGTGCCACAATTCCAGCGGATCGACGGGCTGGACATCGTAATGGCCATAGAACAGCAGATGCGGCCCCGTTTCGCCCCCCTTGCCCAGCACCATCGGATGGCCGGGCGTGGGGCAGGGCCGGGCGTCGAAGCCGATGGCGCGCAGATCCTCGGCCAGCCAGTCGGCGGCGGCGGCACAATGGGAGGCATGGGCCGGGTCCGTCGAGATCGAGGGGATATGCATCAGCGCCATCAGCCGGTCGAGCGCGTGGGGCAGATCGGCGTCGATTCGGGACAGGACGGCTTCGAGGGTCATGGGGCGGCTCCGGGTTCGCAGGGTCGGGGCGGAGCGTAACAGGGGCGCGGGCGCTGTCCAGTGGGGGCAGGGCTTTGACCGCGGGCTGGCGGTCCCCCTGGCGCCGCGCTAGTCTGACGCCCGGACAACAAGGCTTCGGAGGCGGCGATGCGGGCGATCCTTCTGGGACTGGTGACTGCGCTGGCGGCGAGCACAGCGTCGGCCGAGCCCCTGGACGGCGCGACCGCGCGGGCCCAGATCTTCGAGCCCTCGGGGGTCGAGGTCACGGTGATGGCGCTGGATTTCCTGTCGGCAAAGGATCGCACAGTGCTGGACTTCGTCGCGACGCAGCAGAAATATTACGGCGCCATCGCGGCGGCGCCGGGTGAGGGGCTGCGATCCGAGGCGACGGTGGCGGCGGCGAATTACCACGATGTCGAGTCCGCCCGGATCGCGGCGCTGAAAGGGTGCGATTCGGTGCGCAAGGGCGGGCCGGCCTGCGTGATCGTCGCCGAGATCCGGCCGATCGGCTGGACGCCCCGGCAGATCAGCCTGAGCGCAGATGCCAGCGAGGGCCTGCGCAAGACCTATCGCCCGGCGCGGGGCGCCAAGGCGCTGGCGATATCGCCTGCGACGGGCATCTGGGCGGTCGCAAGGGGCGCCGAGGCCGGGCGCGACGCTGTGGCAAGCTGCGCCCGTCAATCGGCCCGCGACGATTGCCGCGTGGTCGTCGCCGACCGCTGATTCCGGATGTCCAGTTCAATTGACAGCATCTCTGTCAGTTTCACTTGACAGAGGTCAAAGTCTGGCGATGCTTGTTGCCATTAACGTGAGGAAGATGTGGAGCGCGCGAGCCACCCGACAGACGGAATCGCGTCGTATCCCGGCCGCCGGGTTGCCCGTAGGGGCAAAGGGTTCCGCGAGGACCACTCGGCAGACGGAATGCGGCGAAGGATTGCGGAAGACGGGCGGGATCCACAGCAACACACTTAGACAACCGGCGTTTTTCGGATAAGAAGGGCGCGCAGGGAGAAGAGGAGCGGCGCCGCCGCGCGTCCCCGAGAGGGGTGCGGCCGGGGCCACGAGGGGGCGCCGAAAGACGCCCGTACAAAAACGGAGGACCCGGACGGCCCCCGCGCCGCGGGGAACGATCACCGGGCAGCCAGAGACCTTTCGGGGTCCGAAAACGCAAGGAGAGACCCGGTGGATTATTCCGCAGCACTGGACACGGCCATCAACCGGCTGCACGACGAGGGGCGCTACCGCACCTTCATCGACATCGAGCGCCGGAAGGGCCAGTTCCCCAACGCCGTCTGGAGCCGTCCCGATGGTGGGAAACAGGATATCGTGGTCTGGTGCGGAAACGACTATCTGGGGATGGGCCAGCACCCGGTCGTTCTGGACGCGATGCATGAGGCGCTGAAGGCCACCGGCGCCGGGTCGGGCGGCACGCGCAACATCTCGGGCACCACGGTCTATCACAAGCAACTCGAGGCCGAACTGGCGGATCTGCACCAGAAAGAGGCCGCGCTGGTCTTTTCGTCGGCCTACAATGCCAATGACGCGACGCTGTCGACGCTGCCGGTGCTGTTCCCGAATCTGGTCATCATCTCGGACGAGCTGAACCACGCCTCGATGATCCAGGGGATCCTGCGCGGTCGCTGCGAAAAGCATGTCTTCCGCCACAACGACGTCGCGCATCTGCGCCAGATCCTCGAGAAGGTCGAGAAGGGTCGGCCGATCCTGATCGCCTTTGAGTCGGTCTATTCGATGGATGGCGATTTCGGCCCGATCAAGGAGATCTGCGACCTTGCCGACGAGTTCGGCGCGCTGACCTATATCGACGAGGTCCATGCCGTCGGCATGTATGGCGAGCGTGGCGCCGGTGTGGCCGAGCGTGACGGGCTGATGCACCGCATCGACATCATCAACGGCACGCTGGCCAAGGCCTATGGCGTGTTCGGCGGCTATATCGCGGCCTCGGCCAAGATGTGCGACGCGGTGCGGTCCTATGCGCCGGGCTTCATCTTCTCGACCTCGCTGCCGCCTGCCGTTGCTGCCGGTGCCGCCGCTTCGGTGCGGTTCCTCAAGGGTGATACGCGGCTGCGCGAAAAGCACCAGGACCGCGCCCGCGTGCTCAAGGCGCGCTTCAAGGGGCTGGGGATGCCGGTGATCGACCATGGCAGCCATATCGTGCCGGTGATCGTGGGCGACCCGGTCCATACCAAGCTGATCTCGGACAAGCTGCTGGAGCTTTATGGCATCTATGTCCAGCCGATCAACTTCCCCACCGTACCCCGCGGCACCGAGCGGCTGCGCTTCACGCCCTCGCCGGTGCATACCCAGGAACAGATGGATCTGCTGGTCCGCGCGATGGACGAGTACTGGTCGCATTGTGCGCTGAATCGCGCCGAGCTTACGGCCTGACAGCGTTCTGCGGGTGCAGCACTCCCGAGCTTGTGATAGTTTTCAGGACGGAAGGCGGCGATTCCCCTGGATCGCCGCCGGACCTGAGGCAACAAAGGCAGGCACGGGACGGTACTGATGATCAGGCGCAGGCAGTCGCGCATCGCGGCTGAGGGCTCTCAGGACATACCCAAGGGATTCGACGCCTATGAGTTGCGTCTGGGCGATGTCATGCGCGGCGAACGCGCAACGCTGGGCAAGTCGCTTCTGGATGTGCAGCGCGAGTTGAAGATTCGCGCGACCTATATCGCCGCGATCGAGAATGCCGACCCCACCGCCTTCGAGACCCCCGGCTTCATCGCAGGCTATGTGCGGTCCTATGCCCGCTATCTGGGGCTCGATCCCGAATGGGCGTATCGGCGATTCTGCGACGAAGGCAATTTCGCCACCGTCCACGGCATGAGCCCCGCCGCCACCACGCCGAAACCCGCGCAACGCCGCAAGCCGTCCGAGGTGCGCGATCCGCTGGCCGATCCCAATGCCATCTTCGTGCCGCGCGGCGAGGCGTTCCTGTCGCGAATCGAACCCGGCGCCATCGGCTCGTTGGCGGTTCTGCTGGCCCTGATGGGGGTGCTGGGCTATGGTGGCTGGTCGGTGTTGCAGCAGATCCAGCAGGTCAAGCTGGCGCCGCTCGATCACCAGCCCGGCCTGCTGGCCGATGTGGATCCGCTTGCCACCACCGAAGAAACCATCCTGGCCCAGGCGCCGATGACCCCGCCCACGACCGAGGCGCTGGACCGGCTCTATCGTCCGCAGGTGCTGGACCGCCCCGTTCTGGTTCCGCGCGATGGCCCCATCGCCACGCTTGATCCGGGCGAGATCGGGGTTCTGGTCGCCGAGCGCTCGACCGAGCAGCGTTTCGCCTCTGGCGCCACGACCGACCGGTCCGACTCCGCCATTCCCGGACAGGTGCAGGTGGTGGCCGAGTCGCGCCTGCCCGAAGTGGCGATCATCGCGGTCCGGCCCGCCTGGGTGCGGGTGTCCGCGGCGGATGGATCGGTGCTTCTGGAAAAGATCCTCGATGCGGGTGAGCGTTATGTCCTGCCCGATACCGATCAGCCGGCGCGGCTGCGTGCAGGCAATTCGGGCGCGGTCTATTTCGCGGTCAACGGCCAGACCTATGGCCCTGCCGCGCCCGGTGCGCAGGTCGCCCGGAATGTCGAACTGTCTGCCGAGGCGCTGACCGAACGGTTCCAGATCGCCAATGTCGGCGCCGATCCCGATCTGGCGGTCGCGCTTGCGATGAACGGGGACGGCAACGGGACCGAATGACGCCCGCGCGTCAGCGCGCGTTGCGGCGACTCGGCCAATCCTTTATCCATGGGGCGAAATCGCTCTCTTCGCCGGACAGGAAACCCCGATGTCGCTGCATGCCGTGCGCCCCTGGCGCCATATCGAACGCCGCAAGTCCCGCCAGATTCATGTGGGCCCCGTCGCCGTAGGGGGCGATGCGCCGATTTCGGTGCAGACCATGACCAATACGGTCACCACCGACATCCGGGCGACGATAGAACAGGTCCAGCGCGCGGCCGAGGCGGGGGCGGATATCGTGCGCATCTCGATCCCGGACGAGGCGTCGTCGAAGGCGCTGAAGGAAATCGTCGCCGAAAGCCCGGTGCCGATCGTGGCCGACATCCATTTCCACTACCGCCGCGGCATCGAGGCGGCCGAGGCGGGCGCGGCCTGCCTGCGGATCAACCCGGGCAATATCGGCGACGAAAAGCGCGTGCGCGAGGTGATCAAGGCCGCGCGCGATCATGGCTGTTCGATGCGGATCGGGGTGAATGCGGGCTCGCTGGAAAAGCACCTGCTCGACAAATATGGCGAGCCCTGCCCCGAAGCGATGGTCGAAAGCGCGCTCGACCATATCCGCATCCTTGAAGACAACGATTTCTTCGAGTTCAAGATTTCCGTGAAGGCGTCCGACGTCTTCCTTGCCGCCGCCGCCTATCAGGGCATCGCCGAGGCGACGGATGCGCCGATCCATCTGGGCATCACCGAGGCGGGCGGCTTCGTGTCGGGCACGATCAAGTCGGCCGTCGGGTTGGGCAACCTGCTGTGGTCGGGGATCGGCGACACGATCCGCGTCTCACTTTCGGCCGATCCGGTCGAGGAGGTCAAGGTCGGCTACGAGATCCTGAAATCACTGGGCCTGCGCCATCGCGGCGTCAACATCATCTCCTGCCCCAGTTGTGCAAGGCAGGGTTTCGACGTGATCTCGACGGTTGCCGAACTGGAAAAGCGGCTTGAGCATATCAAGACGCCGATGAGCCTGTCGATCATCGGCTGCGTGGTGAACGGCCCGGGCGAGGCGCTGATGACCGATGTGGGCTTTACCGGCGGCGGGGCCGGGCATGGCATGGTCTATCTTGCCGGCAAGCAGGATCACCGCATCGCCAACGAGGAAATGATCGAGCGCATCGTCGCCGAGGTCGAGAAGAAGGCCGCCGAGATCGACGCCGCGCGCGCGGCGTCAGAGGCCGAGGCGGCAGAGTAAGGCGCGCTGCCCGCCCCGCGGTGGGCGTTGCGCCTCAGTTCTCGCGAATCTCGGACACGATCCGGCGCATGCCGTCGAGCGGCATGTAGCCGCGCAGCATCTGCGGACCGACGATGAAGGTCGGTGTCCCCGAGATCTGCATCCGCTGGGCAAGGCTCTGGTTCGAGGCCAGCACCGCATCGACCTCGGGCGCGGTCATGCGGGCCAGAATCGCGGCACCGTCGATCCCCAGCGTGGCGGCAAGGTCTTTCAGGCTGTCCTCGGTGACATTGCCACGGAAGGTAATCAGCGCGTCATGCGCTTTCTCATAGGCGTCCGGCCCGGCGATCTGAAGCGTCGCCACGGCGAATCGGGCGGACAGCACCGATTGTTCGCCAAGGATCGGGAATTCCTTCATAATCAGGCGTATATTGCCGTCGCTCGCCACCAGTTCGGCGACCTCGTCATGCGCCTTGCGGCAATAGCCGCAGCGGTAATCGACGAACTCGACCAGGGTGACGTCGCCCTCGGGATTGCCGCCGACCCAGGAATGGCCGTCCTCGAAGATCTCGGAGGCGTTGACTTGAACCAGCGTTTCGTCATTGGCTGTCTGCGCTTCGGCCTGGCGCTGTTCCAGCACGCTGATCGCTTCCATCAGCACCTCGGGATTCTCCAGCAGGTAGCTGCGGACCTCGGCACGGAACAATTCGCGCTCGGCCTCGGACATCGCGGCCATGTCGAAGGCCTGGGCGGGCAGGGCAAGGCCGAGGCTCAGCAGGGCTGCGGCGGGCAGGCGGGTCATGTGGCGTTCTCCATTTCCGGGTTGCCCCGTTGCAGCACATCGCGCGGGCTGGGCCAATGGTCAATTTCGCCCGCTGCGGTCAATTCTTGCGGCGCATCGTCTGCGCGATCGCGGCCAGCGCCACCTCGGGCAGATCGCCCCGCACAAGGCTGCGTTCGAACACATAGGCGGGGGCGGGTCCAAGGTCGAGCGCATCGAGAAGCGCGCGGTTGGCGGCAAGGGCGGCCGCGATCGCGGGATCGGCCATCCGGTCGGCGACCGCCGCGGGGTCGAGCCCCAGCGCGCGGGCGATGCCGTCCAGCGTGCCCTGCTGCATGTCCGGCGCCGCGAACAGCGCGTCCTGCGCGCGCAAATAGGCGTCAGGGCCGGACAGTGCCAGCACCGCCCGGGCGAACCGCGCGGCGGTTTCGTCCTCAGGGGCGGGCGCATCCTTGACCACAAGCCGCAGGCCCGGATCGCTGGCCGCCAGCGCGCGGGCCGCCGCCAGCGCGGGGGCACAGCGGTCGCAGGTGTAATCGACGAAGGCCACCAGCGTCACATCGCCTTCGGGGTTGCCGCCGGTCCAGTCGGCCGGGTCGTCGAACAGTGCGGCGCGATGCGCCGCGATCAGCGCAAGATCGCCCGAGACGGCATCGCCAAAGCGCCGCCGCTCGGCCTCGGCCAGAACCTCGTCGATAAGTTCGGGATGGTCCAGCAGATAGGCGCGGATCTCGGCGCGGAAGGCGGCGCGCGCCTCGGGGTCCAGACCCGACGCTCCCGCCGCAAGGGGCAGGGCCGCAAGCGCCAGCGCAAGCACGATCCTCACCGCCGGCGCCCCGCCCCTTCGGCCGCGCTCAGCACGTCCTGCGCCCGCAGCCAGCCCGGCGAGCCGCGCGGCAACAGGCCCGACGCCCGCGTGGCATGGGTTGCGGCCGTATCCATCCGTCCGGCCAGCGCATAGCGTTCGGCCGTCGCGACCGAGGCCATGCCGTTATTGCCCGCCCGCGCATAGGCCAGCGCCAGATCGCGCAGCATCCGCGGGTCATGTGGATCGCGCCCGCGCGCCCGTTCCAGCACCGCCAGCGCCTGCCGGTTGCCCTCGGCGGTCTCCAGCGCAAGCAGCGCGCGGCCATGGCCTGCAAGGATCAGGGGTTCATTCGGGGCAAGGGCGGCGGCGCGGGCATAGGCATTGACCGCCGGTCCCACACGGCGGGATTCCAGCAGGATCTGGCCCTTGAGTTCATGCACATAAGCATCGTTCGGCCGCGCTGCCTCCAGCCGGGCCATTTCGGCTAGCGCCTTGTCCGGGGCGGGGGTGCGGTGATGGGCGACGGCGCGGCGCATCATGCCAACCGCGCTCTGGTCCCGTTCGGCCCGCCGGAGCGTGTAGCGCGGGTTTTGAAGGAATGCCCCCAGCTTGCCCTTGGCGCGGGCGAACCAGTACTCGGCCGTCTCGTTCTTCTGCGTCTGCCCGCCATAGGCCGCCGCGTAGCCCTTGAGCGCGCGCACCCGATCAGCCGACAGGGGATGGGTGCGGGCATAGGGATCCTGGCGCGAGGCGCTCAGCGCCTCCTGGCCGCGGAACAGGTCCAGCACCTCGACCATCGCCTGCGGGTCGATCCCGGCGCGCGCCATGTAGCGCAGACCGGCCTGATCGGCCGAGGCTTCTTCGGCGCGGGTATGGGCAAAGAACAGCCGCTGCGCCGACGAGGCCGTGCCCATGGCCAGCCCCGCGCCCGCCTCGGCGCTGCCGGTGGCGGCACCCACGGCCAGCGACATCATCAGCCCCAGGGCCGCGGTCGATTGCGCGCTGCGCATGTTCGCCAGCCTGCGCGTAATATGGCCGTTCGCGATATGCGCGATCTCGTGCGCGATTACCGCCTGAAGCTGCGCGGCGCTTTCCAGCCGCAGCACCAGCCCCGAATTGATCAGGATCGTCTGCCCGTCGGCGACAAAGGCGTTCAGCCTGTCATCTGCGATCAGAAGGATGCGCAGCGCCGAGGGGCTGATCCCCGCCTCGGCCGCCAGCGGCTGGGCGAGCTGGCGCAGCGCATGTTCGATCTCGGCATCCCGGATCAGGCCCTGCGCGCGGGCGGCCAGCGGGGCAAGGGCGAGCATCAGCACCAGTCCGAGCCCCAGGACATGCCGGATGGCTGCCATTGACGTTGTTTCCCCGCGCTGGAAGAAAGCCTGCATGACAGGCACCCTAAGGAGTCGGGCATGAGGGTTTCAAGCCGCGGCGATGTCGATCCCTTCATCGTGATGGATGTGATGCAGGCCGCCGCCCGGGCCGAGGCTGCGGGCCGGCACATCATCCATATGGAGGTCGGCCAGCCCGGCACGCCCGCCCCCGCCGCGGCGCGCGCGGCGCTGGCGCGCGCGATGGAGGAGAACGCGCTGGGCTATACCGTGGGTCTGGGCCTGCCCGAACTGCGCGCCCGCATCGCGCGGCTTTACGGCGACTGGTATGGCGTCGATCTGAACCCCGAGCGGGTGGTCATCACGCCGGGCTCGTCGGGGGGCTTCACGCTGGCCTTCACCGCGCTGTTCGATGTGGGCGCGCGGGTCGGCATCGGGGCGCCGGGCTATCCGTCCTACAAGGCGATCCTTCAGGCGCTGGGGCTGGAAACCGTGATGATCGGCACCGAGGCCCAGCACCGCTATCAGCCCGTGCCCGAAGACCTGCCCGCAGAACTGGACGGGCTTCTGGTGGCCTCGCCCGCGAATCCCACGGGCACGATGCTGGACCGCGATGCGCTGGCCGCGCTGATCGGGGCCTGTGCTGATCGCGGCGCGGCCTTCATCTCGGACGAGATCTATCACGGCATCGAATATGACCGCAAAGCCGTGACCGCGCTGGAAATCACCGATCAGACCTATGTCATCAACTCGTTCTCCAAGTATTTCTCGATGACGGGCTGGCGCGTCGGTTGGATGGTGGTGCCCGAGGATCACATCCGCCGGATCGAAAGGCTGGTGCAGAACCTGTTCATCTGCGCCCCCCATGCAAGCCAGGTGGTGGCGCTGGCCGCGCTGGACTGCACCGACGAGTTGCAGGCCAACATGGCGGTCTACCGGCGGAATCGCGCGCTGATGATGGAGGGGCTGCCCAAGGCGGGCTTCACGAAGATCGCGCCGCCGGACGGGGCGTTCTATGTCTATGCCGATGTCTCGGACCTGACCGATGACAGCCGCGCCTTTGCCGCCGAGATCCTGGAAAAGGCCGGGGTTGCGGTGACGCCGGGGCTGGATTTCGATCCCCTGCGTGGCGCAGGCACGCTGCGCTTTTCCTATGCGCGCTCGACCGCGGATATCGAGGAAGGACTTGCGCGCCTTTCCCGCTTCATGGCGGCGCGCTGAGTGGAGGAGGCGCGCAAGGGCATCCTGGCGATGGTCGCGGCCTGCGTGATCTGGGGCCTGTCCTCGATGTATTACAAGCTGCTCGCACATGTCCCCCCCGAGGAGGTGCTGGGCCATCGCACGCTCTGGTCGCTGGTCTTTTTCGGGCTGGTGCTGGCCGGGCAGGGGCGGCTGGCGGAAATCGGGGCGCTGATGGCGCGGCCGCGCGCGCTGGCGCTGGTGGCGCTGGCGGCGCTGATGATCTCGGCCAACTGGTTCCTGTTCATCTATTCGATCCAGATCGGCCACGCGGTCGAGGCGTCGCTTGGCTATTACATCTTCCCGCTGGTCGCGGTGGCGCTGGGCTTCCTGTTCCTGGGCGAGCGGCATTCCGTGCCGAAATGGGTGGCGGTTGGCCTAGCCTGTGTCGCGGTGGCCGGGCTGACCTGGGGGCTTGGGGTCGCGCCCTGGGTCTCGCTGGCGCTGGCGGGCACGTTCGGGATCTACGGGCTGGTCAAGCGCGGCGTGGCGGCAGGACCGGTGGTGTCCGTCACCGCCGAGGTGGTGCTGCTGGCGCCGCTGGCGCTGGTCTGGCTTTGGGGGGTGCATGCGCAGGGCTGGACCGGGCTGACCGGGCGCCATCTGGGCGCCTTCGGCCATGACCTGTCCGACAGCCTTCTGCTGATGCTGGCAGGCCCCCTGACCGCGACGCCGCTGATCCTGTTCTCCTATGCTGCGCGGCGGGTCAGCTATGCCACGGTGGGGCTTGTGCAGTACATCAATCCCACGCTGCAATTCCTTGTCGCGACGCTGGTTTTCCGCGAGGCGTTCACGCCGTGGCACGCCATGGCCTTTGCGCTGATCTGGGCGGCGCTGGCGCTTTACTCGGCCGAAAGCCTGCGCGGCGAAAGGGCGGCGCGCAGGGCGTCCAGCAATTCGGGCACGTCGGGCACGACGCCGAAATAGTCGCGCAGGCTGGGCTCGGCGAAACCTTCGTCGATGAAATGGTCGATGAGCGCGGTCAGCGGCGTCCAGAACCCGTCGGTCGAGAGCAGGAAGATCGGCTTCGCATGCAGGCCCAGCTGCCGCCAGGTCAGCACCTCGAAGAACTCGTCCAGCGAGCCCGCGCCCCCGGGCAGCACCACGATCGCGTCCGAGTTCATGAACATGACCTTCTTGCGTTCGTGCATGTTCTCGGTGACGATGAAGGTGGTCAGGTCGCGCTTGCCCACCTCGCGGTCGAACAGATGCACCGGGATCACGCCAAAGGTCTGTCCGCCCGCGATCTGCGCGCTGCGCGCCACCCGCCCCATCAGCCCCACATCCCCTGCGCCATAGACCAGCCGCCAGCCCGCTTCGGCCAGGGCACGCCCGAAGGTTTCGGCCGCGGCGGCATGGGCCGGGTCGCGCCCGTCGCGCGAGCCGCAGAAGACGCAGATCGAAGGGGGCTGGGGGGGCATCGGGGGAACCTTTTCATGGGATTTCTGGACCCGTGATACCGGGGTTGCTATGGTCCGGCAAGCGCGGGGCGAACCGCCATGGAGGCCGGGCGATGTCGGATGGCAAGCGGAAACTGGGTCCATTGGCCTGGACCCTGATCGTGGGCGAGATCGTGATCGTGCTCATGGTGCTGAACTGGTTTCTCAGCCGGGACAAGGACGCCCCGGCGCCCGAGCCCGCACCCCCGGTCACCGAGCAATCCGCCCCGGACGATGCGGCAGAGGCGGTCCCCGCGCCGCCCGGCTTCGACGTGGTGCGCGTCGATCCGGCGGGCAATGCGCTGATCGCGGGGCGGGCCGAACCGGGCAGCATCGTGGTGTTGCTGGTCGAGGGCGACGAGGCCGCACGGGCCGAGGCGGGATCAGACGGGTCGTTCAGCCTGTTCGCGGATCTGCCCCCGTCCGATGTGCCGCGGGCGCTGTCATTGCGGATGGAGCTTGCCGACGGGCTAACCATCGCGTCGGGCGCGACGGTGTTCCTGGCGCCGGCGCCCGTGCCCGCGCCGCAAGCTGTCGGGATCGCGGCCGACCAGCCCGAACCGGACGCCCCGGCGGGGGTGCCCGCCGCGGATCTGGCCGAACCGCAAGCTCCCGCCACGCCAGAACCCGCCTCGCCCCGCGCGCCCGAGGTCCTGTTGTCGGATGCGGGCGGGGTGCGCGTGTTGCAGCCGCCCCAGGGCGATCTGCCGCCGGGCATCGCGGGCGTGCTGATCGAGGCCATCGCCTACGATGCGGATGGCGCGGTGGCGCTGTCGGGGCGCGGTCAGGCCGGGGGCGCGCTGCGGCTTTACCTGGACAATGCCGCCATTGCCGGGGGCCGGATCGACGATGCGGGGCGCTGGGCGCACCGGCTCGACGCGGTGGCGCCGGGGCTTTACACGCTGCGCGCCGACCTGCTGAACCCAGATGGCAGCGTTTCGGCCCGGTTCGAGACCCCGTTCCGGCGCGAACCGCCCGACGAGATTGCCGCCCTTGCCTCGACCGCTGCCCCCGGCGGTGCCGAGGCGCGGGTCATTACCGTGCAGCCGGGCTTCACGCTGTGGGGCATCGCCGACCGGACCTATGGCAGCGGGATCCAGTACGTGAAGATCTTCAGCGCCAATCGAGCCCAGATCCGCGACCCCGACCTGATCTATCCGGGCCAGATCTTCACCCTGCCCGAGTGACTGCGTCACTGGTCTTTCCCCTTTTCGGGCATTAGGTTCAGGGAACTTTCCCAACCGGACCCTGCATATGCGCCGCGGACGCCGCCCCACCACTGCCGATCTCTCGCAGCTTGACCGCAGTCAGGGGATGCGCACGATCCGCAAGGTCGCGCCCTATCTCTGGCCCGAGGGGCAGGGCTGGGTGAAACGCCGCGTGGTGCTGGCGATGCTGGCGCTGGTGCTGGCCAAGGTGGTCGCGGTCATCACCCCCTTCTTCTACAAGGCCGCCGTCGACAGCCTGACCGGGGAGGGCGCGCCCGAGGCGATGCTGATGGCGGTGGGCGCGGTGGGGCTGACCATTGCCTATGGCATGGCCAAGCTGATGAATACCGGCTTCCAGCAATTGCGCGACGCGATCTTTGCCCGGGTGGGGCAGCGGGCGCTGCGCCGGATCGCGCTGGAGACGTTCACCCATATCCACCGGCTGTCCTTGCGCTATCACATCACGCGCAAGACCGGCGGGCTGTCGCGCATCATCGAGCGCGGCGTGAAGGGTGTCGATTTCCTGCTGCGCTTCCTGCTGTTCTCGATCGGGCCGCTGGTGATCGAACTGGCGCTGGTAGGGGTGATCCTCTATGTCGCCTTCGACATCTGGTATCTGGCCGTGGTGGCTGTCACCATCGCGGCCTATATCAAGTTCACCTTCGTCGTGACCGACTGGCGGCTGAAGATCCGCAAGAAGATGAACGACCAGGACACCGACGCCAACCAGAAGGCGATCGACAGCCTGCTGAATTTCGAGACGGTCAAGTATTTCGGCGCCGAGGCCCGCGAGGCAGACCGCTACGACCGCGCCATGGAGGGCTACGAGGATGCCGCGATCAAGACCTCGCTCTCGCTCGCCTTCCTGAATTTCGGGCAGGCGCTGCTGATCACCGGCGGTCTGGTCGCGGTGATGGTGATGGCGGCGATGGGGGTGCAGGCGGGCAAGCTGACCGTGGGCGATTTCGTGATGGTCAATGCCTACATGATCCAGATCACCATGCCCCTGAATTTCCTGGGCACCGTCTATCGCGAGATCCGGCAAAGCCTGGTCGACATGGCCGAGATGTTCGCCCTGCTGGAACAGCCCGCCGAAGTGATGGACAAGCCCGGCGCGCCCGCGCTGGCGGTGACGGGCGGCGCGGTTGCGTTCCGCGATGTCCGCTTCGGCTATGATGCCGAGCGGCCGATCCTGAAGGGCGTGACCATCGAGGTGCCCGCGGGGCGCAAGGTGGCCATTGTCGGGCCGTCGGGGGCGGGCAAGTCCACCATCGGGCGGCTTCTGTTCCGGTTCTATGATGTGACGGGTGGCGCGGTGCTGATCGACGGTCAGGATGTGCGCGACATCACGCAGGACAGCCTGCATGCGCAGATCGGGGTGGTGCCGCAGGACACCGTGCTGTTCAACGACACGATCCTTTACAACATCGCCTATGGCCGCCCCGACGCCACGCGGGAGCAGATCGAGGCCGCCGCGCGCGCCGCCCAGATCCACGATTTCGTCGCGGGGCTGCCCAGGGGCTACGAGACCATGGTGGGCGAGCGCGGGTTGAAGCTGTCGGGCGGCGAGAAGCAGCGGGTGGGGATCGCGCGCACCCTGTTGAAGAACCCGCCGATCCTGTTGCTGGACGAGGCGACCTCGGCGCTGGACAGCGAGACCGAGGCAGGCATCCAGGCCCAGCTCAAGGCGATGGGCGAGGGGCGCACGGTGATCGCGATCGCGCACCGGCTGTCCACCATCGTCGATGCCGACGAGATCGTGGTGCTGGAAGACGGCCAGGTGGTCGAGCGCGGCAGCCACGAGGCACTGGTCGCCCGCGGTGGGCGCTACGCGGCGATGTGGGCGCGCCAGCAGGCGGGCGAGGACGAGGACGTGGAAGCGGCGTGAGACGGATGGCGCGCTTTCCTTGCCGGTCGCTGCGGTGGGTGGTGAGCGCGGGATCTGGATATTTGTGGCCAGAAGAAGCCCGGTGATGATGTGCCCTGCGCCCTATTCGGCGGCGCGGAGCGTGCCGGGGGGCTTGGCGCTGTCGGGCTCGGGGCCGTCCGGGGGCAGGTCGGACCACAGCAACTGGGGTGAGCCGACGCCGCGTGCGGCTTGGTCCAGCGCGATCTCGCGGGCGGCGGCGCTGTCGGGGCCGGCCATGGCTGCCATGAAGCGGCGGGCCGAGCCGTAGACCCCCGCCCAGAACCATACGCGGATCGCCAGCAGCGAGGGCGTGAAGACCAGTGTCAGCAGCGTCGCGATGCCCAGCCCGAAGACCACCGCGGTCGCAAGCTGCTTCCACCACAGCGCGGTCGGGCTGTCGATGGTATAGCCGCCATTCAGGAAGTCGAAGCTGACCCCCAGCATCATCGAACTGAGCCCCGCCATGGTCGTCACCGTGGTCAGCAGGACCGGGCGCAGGCGTATTTCGACCGTGCGCACGATGGCCTCGATCCGCGGCATGTAGCGGGCGTATTCCTGATAGGTGTCGATCAGCACGATGTTGTTGTTCACCACGATGCCCGCCAGCGCCACGATGCCGGTGCCGGTCATGATGATCGAGAAGGGCTGGTTCATCACCAGCATCCCGATCAGGACGCCCGTGGTTGACAGCACCACCGCCAGCAGCACCAGCACCGCGTTGTAGAAGCTGTTGAACTGCGCCAGCAGGATGATGAACATCAGCCCCAGCGCCGCGCCGAAGGCCTTGGACAGGAAGGCCGAGCTTTCCTGCTGGTCGGCCTGATCGCCGGTCCATTCCCAAGTGACGCCCGCGGGCAGCGGGTTGGTGTTCAGCCATTCGGTCAGATGCGCGATGCGTTCATTTGCGTTGATCGGTACGCCTGCCTCGTTGCCGAGCCCGCTGGCGACAGCCGCCTTGACGTCGAAATAGCGCTTGCCGTCCACGCGGTTGATCCGGCCGAGTTTCTCCACCGGGGTCAGCGTGATGAAATTCGCAAGCGGCACCAGCCCCTCGGAGGTGCGCAGCTTGAGCGTGTCGAGGGTGGACAGCAGCCGGTCCTGTTCAGGCAGGCGGACGCGGATCTCGATTTCCTCGTCGGAACTGGGCACCCGCATCGTGTCGAGCAGGATGCCGCGGGTGACAAGCTGGACCATGGCGCCGACACTGGCTGCACTGGCGCCGAAACGGCCTGCGGTTTCTACATCGACGTCGATCTGCCAGTCGATGCCGGGCAGGGGCAGCGTATCCTCGATGTCGCGCAGCCCCTCGGTCGCCTCGAACCGGGCGATCACGGTCCGGGCGGCGACGGTCAGGCTGTCCCAATCCTCGCCCATCACGCGCAGATGCACCGGCTTGGGCGAGGCGGGCCCCATCGCAAGATCGAGGATCTCGGCGCGGATGCCCGGAATGGTCGCCAGCCCTTGCATGATGCGGTCGAGCACCAGATGGCCGCCAAGCTCGACAATCCCGGCGCGTTCCTCCCAGGGGATCAGCTCGATCTGGATCTGGCCGATCGTGTCGAGCGGCGGGCTGGCGCCTGCTGTGTTCGAGTTCAGCCCGCCTTCGCCGGCAAAGGCAAAGGCATTGCGCACCCCGCGTTCGGCCAGAACCACCGCCTCGGCCCGGCGCACCAGCGCATCCTTTTCGTCCAGCGAAAGGTTGCCGCGGGCGCGGACATAGACGATGGCCTGTTCGGGTTCGGACTGGACGAAGAACTCTACCCCGTTGTTATGCTTTCCGAAATAAAGGAACACGCCGACCACGAAGGCCAGCACGGCGGCCACGGTGACAACTGGCATGACGGGATTTCCGGCAATCGCGCGGATCACATGGCCAAAGGCGGTGCGTCGATAGCCTGCGCGCACGGGCGGACGGCGCGGGGTCTTGAGGGCATTGACCGCGATGGAACAGAGCACGAGCCCGGCCATGAACAGCAGCACGCCCGGCAGCATGTCGGCCAGCCCCGAAGGCCCGGGCGAGGCGGCCGGGAAAGCGGGGTTCAGCATCCTGAGCGCGGCAAGGAAGGTCAGTGCCAGCGCAAGCGCCATCAGCCCGGCGCGCGTGGCCAGCGGCCAGGGGCGCACGCGCGTGGTGATGCGCCACAGGATGCGCGAGAAGCGGCCCGCGACGCCCCCCACCACCGGCAGGTAGACCAGCGCCACCATCAGGCTGGCCGACAGCACGAAGATCAGCGTGATCGGCAGCATCCCCATGAACTCGCCCGCGACGCCGGGCCAGAACAGCATCGGCAGAAAGGCGCAAAGCGTGGTGGCGGTGGAACTGACGATGGGCCAGAACATCCGCTTGGCAGCCTCGGAAAAGGCGTGCATCGGGCCTGATCCCTCGGAGATGCGCCGGTCGGCATATTCGACCACCACGATGGCGCCATCGACCAGCATGCCCACCGCAAGGATCAGCCCGAACATCACGATGTTGTTGATCGCGACGCCAAGGATGCCGAACAGCACGAAGCACAAAAGGAACGAGGTGGGGATCGCGAAGCCCACCAGCAGCGCCGAGCGGGTGCCCAGAAAGGCCAGCACCACGATCATCACCAGCGCGATGGCGGTCAGGACCGAGCCTTCGAGCTGGCGCACCATCGAATCGACCGTGTGCGACTGGTCGTTCGAGGTGCCGACGATCACCGCATCGCGCAGATCCTCAGGCCAGGCGGCGCGGGCGGCCGCAACCTCGCTGCGGATCAGCGCGGCGGTGTCGATGATGTTGAAGCCCTTGCGCTTGACGATCTGCAACGCAACCGTCGGCTCGCCGTTGAAGCGTGCGGTCGAGGTGCGATCCTCGAAGGTCAGCCGGATCTCGGCCAGATCGCCCAGCGTCACCACCCGGTCGCCGCTCACCTTGACCGGCAGCGCATAGATGTCCTGCACACCCCCGAACGAGGCGGGGATCTTGACCGAGAAGGTGCCCTGCGGCGCGTCGACCTCGCCCGCGGCGATCAGCTGGTTGTTGTTGCGCACGACCTCGATCAGTTCGCCCGCGGTGACGTTGTAGGATTCGAGCCGCAGCGGGTCGATGATGACTTCTACCATCTCGTCGCGATGGCCGGTCAGCACGACCTCAAGCACCGGGTCCAGCGCCTCCAGCCGGTCCTGAAGCGCCTTGGCCACGCGCAAGAGCGTGCGTTCGGGCAGCGGACCCGAAAGGTTCACGATGATGATCGGGAATTCCGAGAAATTGATCTCGGTGATCGAATATTTCTCGTAGCCTGCCGGGAACTTGCCCTCGGCGGTGTTCATCCGGTCGCGGACATCTGCGATGGTCTTGGTCTTGTCCCAGCCGAATTCGAATTCCAGCGCGATCGCGGCAAACCCCTCGCGCGCGGTGGCGGTCATGCTGTCCAGACCGTCGAGATCGGAAAGTTCCGTCTCCATCGGCTTGACCAGCAGCTTTTCGGCATCCTCGGCCGAAATGCCGGGGAAGGGGACCGAGATGAAAAGGGCGGGGATCTCGATATCCGGCTCGCCCTCCTTGGGCAGTCCGACATAGGCCATGGACCCGGCGACGATCGACATGATGACGAAGGCCACGACCATCCGGGCGCGGCTGGCGGCCCAGTCGATGATCCCGGTCATTCGGGCGCTCCGCGATAGCTGACGGCCAGCGGCACGCCATCGGTGACGAATTCCTGTCCGACCACGATGATTTCTGCCTCGTCCGGCAGGCCCGCGACCCAGAACCCGTCCAGTGTGTCGCGCAGGATCTCGACGGGGTAGAAGCGGGCGGTCGCATCCGCATCCGACAGGCGCAGGCCAAGCCGCCCGGCATCGTCAAGCGTCAGCGCCGATTGCGGCACCAGATGGGCGGTCTGGCCGGGCGCGGCGATCAGCATCTCGGCGGCCTGGCCCGCGCGGATGCTGCCCGCGCCGTTCTGGACTGCAACCTCGACCCGGAAGGTGCGGGTGGCGGGATCGGCGGTGCGGGCAACAAAGCTGACCCGCCCCATTACCTCGGCGCCCGAGGCAAGCCGCCCGCCCGCCAGTGCGCCCATCTCGATCCGGTCAAGCTGGGTTTCGGGGACGTAGCCGACCAGATGGATCGGGTCGAGCTGGATGACCGTTGCGCAAAGCGAGCCGGGCTGCATCAGCGTGCCAAGCTCGGCCGTGTCGGCGTCCAGCAGACCGGCAAAGGGTGCGGCAATGGTCAGCCGCCCGATTTCCGTCAGCGCCGCCGCCACATTTGCCTCGCCCGCACGGATCGCGGTTTCCGCCGCCTCAAGCCCGGCCTGTGCCGAGGCAAGCCCGGCCTCGGCCGTAGACACCGCCGATTGCGTGCCCGCAACCCTCGTGTCCGAGGCGAACCCGTCCTGCGCCAGCCGCCGCGCCGCGCGGTCGTTGATCTCGGCCTCTGACAGCCGGGCCTCGGCCTGGGTCACGTTGGCGCGTGCCTCGGGCAGCCGCGCGCGCGCCTCGGCCAGGGCCGCCTCGGCCTGGGCCAGCGCCTCGGGCCGCGTGCCGGGATCAAGCTCGCACAGGACGGTGCCCTCATCGACCGTCGCACCGCGGCGCAACGGCTCGGAGATCACCCGCCCGCCGGTTTCCGCGCGCACCTCGACCTGCCGCGCCGCCTGGGTTTCGCCGCGCACGCGTACCGCGCCCTGGACCGTCTCGGCCCGGCTTTTCTGCACCACGACGGATACCCGGCGCTCGGCCTCCTCCGCTGCGGCCTCGGCGGTGGCGGGGATGGGCTCGGCCCCGGCGAAGGCCATCACCCGTTCGCGCTGCATCAGCAGCAGATAAAGGGACAGGCACACCATCAACGCGGTGAGCATCGAGATCCAGCGCATCGGGGCTCTGCCTCTTTCGTCGGTTATCCGCGTCCCTTTCCCGCACTCGGCGCCGCCGCGCGGGCCGGGACGGGATGCTTGCAATCGGGTGAACCAATTGGTTCAGATTATAGCGCAAACGCCCGTCTTTCAAGCCTGTGCCGCGCCGGTCGGCGGGGCTTTGCAATCCCGTCCGGGCTGGGGTATGAGAGGCCCGAGGCCAGACTTGACCGGGCCGAGCGAGGCAGGATGAGCAACCCCGACAGTTTCATCGAGGAAGTCACCGAAGAGGTGCGCCGCGACCGGCTTTTCCGCTGGATGCGCCGCTATGGCTGGATCGCGGTGCTGGCGGTACTGCTGCTGGTGGGCGGCGCAAGCTGGCGGGAATGGCGTGCCGCGCAGGACCGGGCGGCCGCCGAGGCGCTGGGCGACGGCATCCTGACCGCGCTGGAGGCGCCCGATCCGGCCGCGCGCGTTGCCGCGCTCGAGGCGCTGCCCGCAACCGGAGAGGCGCGCGGGCTGGTCAAGCTGCTGATCGCGGGCGAAACCGGTGCCGAGGCGGCACCGGCCTTGCGGGCGATGGCGGACGATCCGTCGCTGCCGCTGCATTACACCCATCTTGCCGCGCTCAAGCTGGTGATGATCGAGGGGCGCGCGGCCAGCCCCGCGGAGCGTCTGCAAACCCTTGCCCCGCTGGCCGAGCCGGGGCGGCCGTTCCGCCCGCTGGCGCTGGAACAGATGGCGCTGGCCGAGATCGACGCGGACAACCCGGCGGCCGCGCTTGGCCATCTGCGCGCGCTGGTCGAGGATTCAGGTGCGAGCGCGGGCTTGCGTCAGCGCGCCTCTCAGTTGATTGTGGCGCTCGGCGGCGGGTCCGACGAGGGCTGACGGCCCGGTTTCTGGTTTGACGAGGGGACTCGCGCGGTGAAATTCGCTTCTGCAATCGGAACCCTGACGGCGGTCGCACTTCTGGCCGGATGCGGCCAGAAAGAGGCGATCCTGCCGGGCGAGCGTCTGGGTGTGCGCGAGGCGCTGGGCCTCGAAGATGCGGCCAGCGCCCCGGTGGCCCCGGTCGCAGTCGCGATCACGCTTCCCGCACCCGTGTCCCGTGCCGATCACCCCCAGCCCGGCGGCAGCGCCACCCATCTGCCCGAACATGCCGCGCTTTCGGCCGCACCCGCGCGGATCTGGTCGGCCAGTATCGGGCAGGGCGACACGCGCCGTCACCGCATCACCGCCAGCCCGGTCGTGGCGGGCGGTGCCATCTTCACGCTTGACGCCCAAAGCCGGGTCACCGCGGTTTCGACCGGGGGGCAGGTGCTGTGGGCGGCCGATCTGACACCGCCCTCGGAACGTGCGCGCTCGGCCTCGGGCGGGGGGCTGGCCTTTGGCGACGGGCGGCTGTTCGCGACAACGGGCTTCGGATCGCTGGTCGCGCTCGATCCCGCCACGGGGGCACAACTCTGGACGCAACGCACCGATGCGCCGGTGTCGGGGGCGCCTGCCTATCGCGATGGGCTGGTCTATGTGGTCAGCCGCGACAGCCGGGCCTGGGCGGTCCGGGCCGAGGATGGGCGCGTACAATGGCAATTGCCCGGAACGCCCTCGCCCGCGGGCATGACCGGGGCGGCGGCGCCTGCGGTGTCCGACCGGCTGGCGATCTTTCCCTTCGGCTCGGCCGAACTGGTGGCGACGCTGCGCCAGTCGGGCGTGCGGGTCTGGCAGGCGACGGTGGCGGGCCAGCGCCGCGGCCATGTCTATGCCAATGTGACCGATCTGGTCGCCGATCCGGTGATCGCGGGCGAGGTTCTTTACGTCGGCAACCAGTCGGGCCGCACGGCGGCGCTGGCCGCCAGTTCGGGCGAACGGCTCTGGACCGCCGAGGAAGGCGCCTATGGTGCGGTGCTGCCGGTGGGGGGCTCGGTGTTCCTGGTGTCCGACCAGGCGCGGCTGGTGCGGCTGGACGCGGCAAGCGGCGCCACGATCTGGACGGTGGACCTGCCCTATTTCACCAAGGAAAAACCCAAGCGGTTCAAGGCGATCCATGCCCATTACGGGCCGGTTCTGGCCGGTGGACGGCTCTGGGTGGCGTCCGATGACGGGCTGTTGCGTGCCTTCAGCCCCGAAAGCGGGGCGCTGGTCCAGACGGTCGAGTTGCCCGGAGGCGCGGCGTCGCGTCCCGTCGTGGCGGGCGGCACGCTTTACGTCGTCTCGACCCGCGGGCAACTCCACGCTTTCCGCTGAGGCGTGATTGGTGTAGGCGGGCGGTTCGATCCGTCCGGAGTGTCGTTCGATGAGCTTTACCCTCGCCATCGTGGGCCGGCCCAATGTGGGCAAGTCCACGCTGTTCAACCGCCTTGTCGGCAAGCGGCTGGCGCTGGTCGACGACCAGCCGGGCGTCACCCGCGACCTGCGCGAGGGCGAGGCGCGGCTGGGAGATCTGCGGTTCACCGTGATCGACACCGCCGGGCTGGAAGAAGCAACCGATGAAAGCCTTCAGGGCCGGATGCGCAAGCTGACCGAGCGGGCGGTGGGCATGGCGGATGCCTGCCTGTTCCTGATCGACGCGCGGGTGGGCGTGCTGCCCGCCGACGAGATCCTTGCCGATATCCTGCGCCGCAAGTCCGCCCATGTGATCCTGGCCGCCAACAAGGCCGAGGGCGCGGCGGCGGATGCGGGCGTGATCGAGGCGTTTGCGCTGGGTCTGGGCGATCCGGTGCGCATCTCGGCCGAGCATGGCGAGGGGATGGGCGATCTTTACGCAGCCCTCGCGCCGCTGGTCGAGGAGGCCGAGATCCGCCAGATCGAGGAGGCCGCGCCCGAGACCGATGTCGATATCGGCGAGGAGGACGAGGAGACCGGCCCCCGCGTGCCGACCCGGGCAAAGCCGTTGCAGATCGCCGTGGTGGGCCGCCCGAACGCGGGCAAGTCGACGCTGGTCAACGCGATTCTCGGCGAGGAAAGGCTTTTGACCGGCCCCGAGGCCGGGATCACGCGCGACGCGATTTCCGTGGTGCTGGACTGGCAGGGCGTGCCGATGCGCGTCTTCGACACCGCAGGCATGCGCAAGAAGGCGCGGGTGCAGGACAAGGTCGAAAAGCTGTCGGTGGGCGATGCGCTGCGCGCGATCAAGTTCGCCGAGGTCGTGGTGGTGCTGCTGGACGGGCAGGCGCCGTTCGAGACCCAGGATCTCAAGATCGCCGATCTGGCCGAGCGCGAGGGGCGCGCGGTGGTCGTGGCGGTCAACAAATGGGATCTGGAAGAGGACCGGCAGGGCAAGCTGAAAGCGCTGAAAGAGGAATTCGCCCGCGCATTGCCCCAGATCAAGGGCGCGCCGCTGGTGACGGTCTCGGCGCTGACGGGCCGCGGGCTTGACCGGCTGAACGAGGCGGTGATGTCGGCCTATGCGGTCTGGAACCGCCGGGTCTCGACGGCGAAGCTGAACCGCTGGCTGGCGGGCATGCTGGAACTGCACCCGCCACCCGCGCCGGGCGGGCGCCGGATCAAGCTGCGCTACATGACCCAGGTCAAGACGCGGCCGCCGGGTTTCGTGGTGATGGCCTCGAACCCCGAGAAGCTGCCCGAGAGCTACCGGCGCTATCTGGTCAACGGGCTGCGCGAGGATTTCGCCATGCCGGGCACGCCGATCCGGCTGACCTTTCGCGGGCAGGGCGACCAGAACCCGTTCCGGACCAAGAAGCGCAAGACGCCCTCGCGGTTGCGCAAGCATCTGGGCAAGGGACCGGCGGGCGGCTAGGTAGCCGCCCGCACCGTCAGCAGCCCGATCAGCACCGCGCCCGCGATGGCGGCAAAGGCGATGATCGGGGTCGTGGTCGCATTGGCCACGATCACGCCCACCAGCGCCCAGATCAGCGCGCCGCCATATTCGGGCGCGCGGTCCAGCGCCAGCAGCACCAATGCCCCCGTCACCAGCGCGCCCGCCAGCGCGATCAGTGCCCAGACCACCGGGCCGAAGAACAGCCCGTAGCCTCCGCCCAGCAGGCCCACCGCGACCCAGCTTGCCGCGGTCAGCCAGCCCGCATAGACCGCCACCGGCGCCTGAAGGGTCCAGCGGTCGGTGAAGGGCGTGCGCGCCAGTGCCCAGATCGCCATGGCCAGCATCAGCCACAGCAGAACCGAGGCCCAGAGGGGCGAGATCGAGGCGACCCCGATCCAGGCTGCGCCGGGGCCGAGCGAGAGGATCAGCGGCAAGCGCGCGGGCTCCCATGTCTCGTCCTTGGCGCGCAGGAACAGGCCCACCCCGGCCGAGATCATCAGCCAGACATAGATCAGCCCCCAGATGCCGAAGGCATAGCCTGCGGGCTGCACCGGCGGGTTTTCCTGCGGGATCGGGAACTGGCCCGGCTCGAAGCCGGAAAAGCCGCCAGACATCAGCGGTGACAGCACGAAGAACAGCGTCGCGACGAAGACAAGGATCGCCTTGACCGGGTCCATCAGACCAGCTCCCCCGATGCCGTCAGCGTGGTCCTGCCACCCAGATACGGGGCCAGCGCCGCGGGCAGCGTGACCGAGCCGTCCCCTTGCTGGCCGTTTTCCAGCACCGCGATCAGGCAGCGCCCCACCGCCACGCCCGAACCGTTCAGGGTGTGGACATAGTCCGGCTTGCCGCCACCTTCGGGGCGGAAGCGGGCGTTCATGCGCCGCGCCTGGAAATCGCCGCAAAGGGATACCGACGAGATCTCGCGATAGGTGTTCTGGCCGGGTAGCCAGACCTCGATATCATGGGTGCGCCGCGCGCCGAAGCCCATGTCGCCGGTGCAGAGCGCCACGGTGCGATAGGGCAGGCCCAGCCTTTCCAGGATGCCCTGGGCGCATGCCGTCATCCGTTCGAGTTCCGCGCGGCCCTGATCGGGATGGACGATGGACACCATCTCGACCTTCTCGAACTGGTGCTGGCGCAACATGCCGCGGGTGTCCTTGCCCGCCGACCCCGCTTCGGAACGGAAGCACAGCGAATGGGCGGTCATCCGGCGGGGCAGGTCGGTGGCGTCGAGGATCTCGCCCGCGACCGTGTTGGTCAGCGTCACCTCGGAGGTGGGGATCAGCCACCATCCCTCGCGGGTCTGATAGCTGTCCTCGCCGAATTTGGGCAATTGCCCGGTGCCATACATCATCTCGTCGCGCACCAGCACGGGCGCGTTGACCTCGGTCAGCCCGTTCTCGGTGACATGGGTATCCAGCATGAACTGTGCCAGCGCCCGGTGGATGCGGGCAACCGCGCCTTTCAGCACCACGAAGCGCGCGCCCGAAAGTTTCGCCGCCGCCTCGAAATCCATCCCCGGCAGGACGCCCGGTATGTCGAAATGCTCTTTCGGGGCGAAGTCGAAGGCGCGGGGGCTGCCCCAGCGGTGGATTTCCACATTGTCCGTCTCGTCGGCGCCGTCCGGCACATCGTCAAGCGGCAGGTTGGGCAGGCGCATCAACAGGTCATCAAGCCGGGCATCCTCGGCGCGGGCCTCGTCCTCCAGCCGGGCGATCTCGTGCTTCTTCTCGGCGACCAGCGCGCGCAACCGCTTGAACTCGGCCTCGTCGCCGCTGGCCTTGGCGGCGCCAACCTCCCTGGAGGCGGCATTGCGGGCGGCCTGCGCCTCTTGCGCGGCTTGGATCCTTGCCCGGCGCGCGGCGTCGATGGCCAGAATCTCGGCTGCGACCGGCGCAAGGCCCCGACGGGCAAGGGCCGCGTCAAAGGCGTCGGGATGCTCGCGGATGGCTTGGATATCGTGCATGGGGGCTCCGTTGCAGGGCGGCGGGACCGTCTTCGGCCCCATATGCCCCAGCCGCACGGGGTTTTGAACCGGGAATCGCGGGGGCGGTCACTCCGGCGTCAGGAAGGTCGCATCCGGCTTTGCTGCGACGGTGCGAATCCGGCCCGGTCCCGTGCTGCCCGCTGAGACCACCGCGATCACCCGCCAGCCCTGATCGGTGCGGGTCAGCACCGGCGCGCCGGATGTCCCGAAGACCACCGGACAATCGAGCCCGAGGATCCCCGGCCAGCGGTTCAGCACGCGGCAATCGTCATGCCGGCTGAGCGCGCTGGTCCGGTCGCGCCGATAGCCGATCAGCGACAGCGCGCCGCCATCGGCCGCGCCCAGATCGGCGGGCAGGGGCTGCACCTCGTCGGGCGGGATCGGCGCTGCCAGGCGCAGCAGCGCCAGATCGCTGGCAAGGGTCTGGAAATTGATGCCGTTGGCCTGATCGTAATCGGGATGCAGCTTGATCTCGGCCGCGACCCGGTGCGCGGCGTAGCCGCCCTTGAGCCAGCCGGCGAGGAAATGCACCTGTCCGGGCCGGACCACGCGGTTGGGGTTCAGCGCGAACAGGCAATGCGCCGCGGTCAGTACCAGATCGGGGGCAATCAGCGTTCCGGTACACATGCCCCCGCTGTCGAACCCGGTCACATTGATGCGACCGATCGCGCGCCAGGACAGGTGCTCGGCATCGCTCAGCCGCACGGGGTCGTCGCCTGCCGCGGCCATCGGCGCGGCGAAACAGGCTGCCAGCAGGACGATCAGGCGGAACGCGCGTTTCATGCCCCAGATATGCGCCGGACCCGCCCGAGGTCAAAGCCGCGCGGCTTCGCCTTGCCAAGCCGGGGGGCACCGAATAGGGTGCGCCGCGACCAAGGACCCGGGCAGCGCGCCTGCCCGCAGAATACGGGGATTCTCACGATGTTTGTCACGCCTGCCTTCGCGCAAGCGGCCGGTGGCGGCGGCGCCGGGGGCGCTTTCGCGACCTTCCTGCCGCTGATCCTGATCTTCCTGATCATGTATTTCCTGCTGATCCGGCCCCAGCAGAAGAAGATGAAACAGCACAAGCAGATGGTCGAGGCGCTGCGCCGCGGCGACCAGATCGTTACCCAGGGCGGGCTGATCGGCAAGATTTCCAAGGTCAAGGATGACGAGGAAGTCGAGGTCGAGATCGCCGAGAACGTGCGCGTGCGCGTCGTGCGCCACACCATCGTTCAGGTGCTGAACAAGACCGAGCCCGCCGAGAAGGCCTGATCGCAGATGCTGCACTTCGCGCTTTGGAAACGGTCCACGATCTGGGCGCTTGTCGTGATCGGCCTGGCGCTGGCCATGCCGAACCTGTTCTATGAACGGGTCGAGCGGCATAACGACGCCGTTCAGGCGATCGAACTCCAGGGCGCGACCCCCGAACTTGTGGCTGACCGGGACGCATGGCCCGGCTGGCTGCCCTCGGGGCTGGTCAATCTCGGCCTCGATCTGCGCGGCGGCGCGCATCTTCTGGCCGAGGTCAGGGTCGCGGATGTCTATGCCGACCGCATGGACGCGCTCTGGCCCGATGTGCGCGATGCGCTGCGTGCGGTGCGCGACGAGGTAGGGCCGATCCGGCGTGCCGACTCGCCGCCTGCCGAGCTGCATGTGAATATCGGTCGGCCCGAGGGCATGGCCGCCGCAATCGCCGCGGTGCGCCAGATCGCCCGGCCCACCGTCACGCTGACCGGGGTCGGCAGTTCCGATATCGAGGTGCGCGGCGCGGGCGATCTGCTGATCGTTCAGCTGTCCGAGGCCGAGAAAGAGGCGACCGACAACCGCACGATCCAGCAGTCGCTGGAAATCGTGCGCCGCCGCGTCGACGAGGTCGGCACCCGCGAGCCGACGATCCAGCGCCAGGGGGCCGACCGCATCCTGATCCAGGTGCCGGGAATAGGCTCGGCCGAGGAACTCAAGGCGCTGATCGGAACCACGGCGCGGCTGACCTTTCACCCGGTCGTTTCGCGCACCGACAATCCCGACGAGGCGCCCGGCGCGGGCAATGTGCTTTACCCCTCGCTGGATGACCGGGGCATCTATTACGTGCTTGAACGAACGCCCGTGGTCTCGGGCGAGGAACTGACCGATGCCCAGCCCGGCTTCGACCAGAACGGGCTGCCCTCGGTCACCTTCCGCTTCAACCCAGCCGGTGCGCGCAAGTTCGGCCGCTTTACGCAGGAGAATGTCGGCGCGCCCTTCGCCATCGTGCTGGACGAGGAGGTGATCTCGGCCCCCGTGATCCGCGAGCCGATTCTGGGCGGATCGGGCCAGATCACGGGCAATTTCACGGTTGACGATTCGACCCAGCTGGCGATCCTGCTGCGCGCGGGCGCGCTGCCTGCGGAACTTGTGTTCCTCGAGGAACGCACCATCGGCCCCGAACTGGGCGCCGACAGCATCGCAGCGGGCAAGATCGCCTGCGTCGTCGCCTTTGTCGCGGTGCTGTTCTTCATGGTGGCCAGCTACGGTCTGTTCGGGCTGTTCGCCAATATCGCGCTGATCGTCAATGTGGCGATGATCTTCGGGCTTCTGTCGCTGATCGGGGCGACACTGACGCTGCCCGGCATCGCGGGGATCGTTCTGACCATCGGGATGGCGGTCGATGCCAACGTCCTGGTCTTCGAGCGGATCCGCGAAGAGCTGAAATCCGCCAAGGGTCCGGCCCGCGCCATCGAGCTTGGCTATGAAAAGGCGCTGTCGGCGATCCTTGATGCCAATATCACCACCTTCATCACCGCGACGATCCTGTTCACGATGGGGTCGGGCCCGGTCAAGGGCTTTGCGGTGACGCTGGGGCTGGGCATCCTGACCTCGGTCTTCACCGCGATCTTCGTCACGCGGCTGATGGTCGTGATGTGGATGGAACGCCGCCGTCCCAGGACCATCACCGTATAGGGGTTGCCGGATGCGCCTGAAACTCGTCCCCTCGGACACCAACTGGAACTTCTTCCGGTTTGCCAGCATCACCTTCGGCGCATCGGTCGTGGCGATGGTGGCCTCTATCGTGCTGTTCTTCGTGATGGGCCTGAATTACGGGATCGACTTCCGCGGCGGCACGACGATCCGCACCGAAAGCACCCAGGCCGTCGATGTCGGCGCCTACCGTGCGGCGCTCTCGGCGCTCGATCTGGGCGATGTCGCGATCTCGCAGGTCTTCGATCCCAGCTTCGGCCCCGAGCGCAACGTCGCCCAGGTCCGCATTCAGGCCCAGGATGCCGAGGAAAGCATCACCCCCGAGACGATCAACACGGTCGAGGCCGCGCTGAAGGCCGTCGACCCCTCGATCACCTTCCCCTCGGTGGAAAGCGTCGGCCCCAAGGTCTCGGCCGAACTGGTCCGGACCGCGATCCTTGCCGTGGCGCTCTCGCTCGTGGCGGTGCTGTTCTATATCTGGCTGCGCTTCGAATGGCAGTTCTCGCTGGGCGCGGTGGTGGCGCTTGTCCATGACGTGACGCTGACCATCGGTGTCTTCGCGCTTCTGCAAATCCGGTTCGATCTGGCGATCATCGCGGCGCTTCTGACCATCGTCGGCTACTCGCTGAACGACACCGTGGTCGTGTTCGACCGGGTGCGCGAGAACCTGCGCAAGTACAAGAAGATGGAACTGAGGGATCTGCTGAACCTCTCGATCAACGACACGCTCTCGCGCACCGTGATGACCTCGGTGACCACGCTTCTGGCGCTGATCGCGCTGTTCGTGCTGGGCGGCGACGTGATCCGGGGCTTTGTTTTCGCGATGATCTGGGGGATCGTGGTCGGCACCTATTCCTCGGTCTTCGTGGCCTCGAACATCCTTCTGTTCCTCGGCGTCAAGCGCGACTGGTCCAAGGATCAGGACGGCGGCGCGGGCACGCAATTCGCCAAGGCCGACGGCTAGGCCGCAGCCCCGCGCTGCCAGCAGGGGGGAACCGCCCCCCAGCGACCGGAGGGAGGGTCCGATGCGCCTGACCGAGATCCAGCCGCCCGCCGGCCTGCCGATCGACGGCTACGGCCCGGGCTTCTTCCGCATCGCGGGCAGCGTGCATGAGGGCGCGGTTATCGTCGCCGAAGGCCGCGCGCTCCCCTGGGCCGGCCCGGAGGATCCCGAGCCGCTCCTTGCACTTGCCACCCGTGTCGATGTGCTGCTCATTGGCACCGGCAACAGCCTCGTGCCGCTGCCGGGTGGCCTCCAGTCCCGGCTCGAAGCGGCTGGGCTCGGCGTCGAGATCATGTCAAGCCCCTCGGCGGCGCGCGGTTACAACATCCTGCTCGCCGAAGGCCGCCGCGTCGCCGTCGCCCTGATCCCGGTTGCCGCCGTCCCGACGCCCTGAGCCTTCTTCTTGGCCCAAATACCCCCGCCGGAGGCGCCGCGCGCGGCCAGGCCCAACCCCGGACAAGCGGGGCGCTTGCGCCCTGCGCCGGACGGGGACGGGAGTGCCCCCTTTCCCGCTTCCCGCCCGCCCGCCTATCGGCTATGCGAAACGCATGGATCTGACCGTGCAAGACCTTGCCTGTGCCCGCGGCGGCCTGCCCGTGCTCGAAGGGGTCAGCTTCACGCTGCGCCCGGGCCGGGCGCTGATGCTGCGCGGGCCGAACGGCATCGGCAAGACCACGCTTCTGCGCACGCTGGCGGGGCTGCAACCCGCCCTGTCCGGCACCATCTCGGCGCCACCCGAGGCGATGGCCTATGCTGCCCATGCCGACGGGCTCAAGCCGACGCTGAGCGTCGAGGAGAACCTGCGCTTCTGGGCCCGGGTCTTCGGCCAGCGCGACATCGCGCGCGCGCTGGACGAGTTCAACCTGACCGAACTGGCCCACCGTCCGGCGCAGAACCTGTCGGCCGGGCAGAAGCGGCGGCTGGGGCTCGCGCGCCTGCTGGTGACCGGGCGGCCGATCTGGGTGTTGGACGAGCCGACCGTCTCGCTCGACGCCGCCTCGGTCGCGCTGTTCGGTGCAGCCGTCGCGCAGCATCTGCGCATGGGCGGGTCTGCGCTGATCGCCACCCATATCCATCTGGGATTCGAGGCCGTGGAGCTTGACCTGACCCCCTTCCGCGCGCGCCCCCGTGCGATGGACCGGTTCGACGAGGCTTTCGCATGATCGCGCTGTTCCTGCGCGACCTTGCGCTGGCGATCCGGGCAGGCGGCGGGTTCGGGCTGGGGCTGGCATTTTTCCTGATCGTCGTGGTGCTGGTGCCCTTCGGCGTCGGCCCCGAGCGCGGCATCCTTGCCGCCATCGCGCCCGGGATCCTCTGGGTCGGGGCGCTTCTGGCCTGCCTCCTGTCGCTCGACCGCATCTTCGCGCTCGATTTCGAGGATGGCTCGCTCGACCTGCTGGCGACCGCGCCGATCCCGCTGGAAGGCGTGGTCGCGATGAAGGCCGCGGCGCATTGGGTGACGACCGGGCTGCCGCTGACGCTGGCGGCGCCGGTTCTGGGCCTGTTGCTGCATCTGGAGCCCGCCGCCTATGGCTGGCTGGTCCTGTCGCTGGCGCTTGGCACGCCCGCGCTCAGCATGATCGGCACCTTCGGCGCGGCGCTGACCGTGGGGCTTCGGCGCGGGGGTCTCTTGCTGTCGCTGCTGGTCCTGCCGCTTTATGTGCCGACCCTGATCTTCGGGGCCGAAGCGGTGGCGCGCGGGGCGGCTGGGCAGGCGAACGCGACGCCGCTGCTGATGCTGGCTGGGATCACGCTGGCCACGCTTGCGCTTCTGCCCTTTGCGGCGGCTGCGGCGATCCGCATCAACCTGCGCTAGGGTTCACGCGCTATTCAGTTGAGACCACGGAAAAAGCCCTCTAGGAAACGCTCATGTCGCTCTGGGAATATGCCAATCCGCAAAAGTTCATGCAGACCTCGCAGGCCGTTCTGCCCGCAATCTGGGGTCTGACGGCTCTGTCGATGGTGGTCGGTCTGGTCTGGGGCTTCTTCCTGACGCCCGAGGCCGAGAATTTCGGCTCGACGGTCAAGATCATCTACCTGCATGTGCCCGCCGCGATGATGGCGATCAATGCCTGGGTGATGATGCTGGTGGCCTCGCTGATCTGGCTGATCCGGCGTCATCACGTTTCGGCACTGGCGGCACGCGCCGCGGCCCCCGTGGGGCTGACGATGACGCTGATCGCGCTGGCGACCGGGGCGATCTGGGGGCAGCCGATGTGGGGCACCTATTGGGCCTGGGATCCGCGGCTGACCTCGTTCCTGATCCTGTTCCTGTTCTATCTGGGCTATATCGCGCTGTGGGAGGCGATCGAGAATCCCGATGCCGCGGCCGATCTGACGTCCGTTCTGTGCATCGTGGGGTCGGTCTTTGCGGTTCTGTCGCGTTATGCGGTGAATTTCTGGAACCAGGGTCTGCATCAGGGTGCGACGCTGTCGCTGGACAAGCAGGAGAACATTGCCAACGTCTTCTGGTTGCCGCTTCTGGTCTGTCTCGGGGCCTTCATCCTGCTGTTCGTGGCGCTTGTGCTGGAACGCACTCGGACAGAGATTCGTGTTCGCCGGATCAAGGCGCTGATCGCGCGGGAGCGGATGGCATGATCCCCGATCTCGGCAAATATGCAGGCGCGGTGCTGTCCTCCTATGCGATCACGCTGGTTCTGCTGGCCGCGTTGATCGGGCTTTCGCTCTGGCGTGCAGCGCGGGTGCGGCGGCAACTGGACGAAGTCGAAGCCCGCAGGACGCGTGATGACTGAGAAGAAACGCCTCTCTCCGCTGATGTTCCTGCCGCCGGTGATCTTTGTCGCGCTTGCGGCGCTTTTCTTCTTCGGCGTCGGGCGGGACGACCGCGACGCCTTGCCTTCGATGCTGATCGGCAAGCCCGCCCCCACGCTGGCGGTCGAGCCGCTGGACGGCCAGATATTTGGCGATGCGGTGCTGCGTCAGGGCGAGGTGACTCTGGTCAATTTCTGGGCAAGCTGGTGCGGCCCTTGCCGGGACGAACACCCGCTACTCGCGGCGCTGGCCGGTGACGGCGTGGCGATCTATGGCGTCAACTACAAGGACAAGCCCGCGAACGCGCTGCGCTTTCTTGACCAGTTGGGCAATCCCTATGAGGGCATCGCCGCCGATCCGGCGGGGCGCACGGCGATCGAATGGGGCGTCTATGGCGTGCCGGAAACCTTTGTGCTGGACGGGCAGGGGCGCGTCGTGCTGCGCCATCCCGGGCCGCTGACCCAGGCGGTGATCGAGACAAGCCTGCGCCCGGCGATGGAACGGGCTGCCGCCGCCGAATAAGGATCGCGCCGCGCCGAAATGACAAACGCCCCCGCCTTTCGGACGGGGGCGTTTCTGTTTGCAGCGGTGCAGGCGTCAGGCCGAGCGGGCGAGGTCGCGCAGCACATAGTGCAGCACGCCGCCATGCTCGACATATTCCTTCTCGATGGCGGTATCGATCCGGCATTTCAGCGTGATCGTCCTTTCGCGTCCATCGGCATAGCGGATGGTGCAGGGCACCTCGGCCAGCGGTTTCAGATCGCCCGCAAGCCCCGAAATCGAGAAGGTTTCGTCGCCCGTCAACTCCAGCGTCTTGCGATTGTCGCCGCCGGTGAACTCGAACGGGATCACGCCCATCCCCACCAGGTTCGAGCGGTGGATGCGCTCGAAGCTTTCGGCGATCACCGCCTTGACGCCCAGAAGTGCAGTGCCCTTGGCCGCCCAGTCGCGCGAGCTGCCCGCGCCGTATTCGATGCCGCCGATCACCACCAGCGGCACGCCCTGCGCCTGCCAGGCCATCGCCGCGTCATAGATCGAGCTTTGCGCGCCGTCCGGACCCAGCGTATAGCCGCCTTCGACGCCTTGCAGCATCTCGTTGCGGATGCGGATATTGGCAAAGGTGCCGCGCATCATCACCTCGTGGTTGCCGCGGCGCGAGCCGTAGGAATTGAACTCGCGCACGGGCACCTGACGGTCCACCAGATAGCGGCCCGCGGGTGTCGTGTCCTTGAAGCTGCCCGCCGGGCTGATGTGGTCGGTCGTCACCATGTCGCCCAGGATCGCCAGCGCGCGGGCGTCCGCGATATCGGCGATCACGCCCGGTTCGGTCGCCATGCCGCGGAAATAGGGCGGGTTCTGCACATAGGTCGAGGCGGCGGGCCAGTCATAGGTCTCGCTGTCGGTGGTCTCGACCGCCTGCCATTTCTCGTCGCCCTTGAAGACATCGGCATATTTCTTAAGGAAGGCCGCGCGGGTGACGGTCTGTTCGACGAGTTCCGCAATCTCCTTGCTGGTCGGCCAGATGTCCTTCATGAAGACCGGCTTGCCGTCCTTGCCGGTGCCGATCGGATCGCGGGTCAGGTCCACATTCATGTCGCCCGCGATGGCATAGACCACCACCAGCGGCGGCGAGGCCAGGTAGTTCGCCCGCACGTCGGGGGAAATCCGGCCCTCGAAATTGCGGTTGCCCGACAGGACGCTGGTCGCGATCAGGTCATTGTCATGGATCGTCTTCGAGATCTCCTCGGCCAGCGGCCCGGAATTGCCGATGCAGGTGGTGCAGCCATAGCCCACCAGGTTGAAGCCGAGCGCGTCCAGATCCTCCTGCAGGTTCGCCGCTTCCAGATATTCGCTGACCACCTGCGAGCCGGGCGCGAGCGAGGTCTTGACCCAGGGCTTGGCCTTCAGCCCCAGCGCGCGCGCCTTGCGCGCCACCAGCCCCGCGCCGATCATCACATAGGGGTTCGAGGTATTGGTGCAGGAGGTGATCGAGGCGATCACCACCGAACCGTCGCGCAGCGCGTAATCCTGCCCCGCCACCGCGGCCGACCGGCGCGGGTCCAGCAGCGTGTCGGGCACCGGCCCTTCGGCGCTCATGTCATGGGCGGCGGCGCTTTCGTCCTCGCCGCGATATTCCGCCACCACGCGGAAGAAGCTGTCGGCGGCCTGATCCAGCGGCGTGTGATCCTGCGGCCGCTTGGGCCCCGAGATCGCGGGCACCACCTCGGCCATGTCCAGTTCCAGCGTGTCGGTATAGACCGGCGCGTAATCGGGGCCGCGCCACAGGCCGTTTTCCTTCGCATAGGCTTCGACCAGCGCGATGCGGGCCTCGTCGCGGCCGGTCTGGCGCAGATAGCGCAGCGTCTCGTCATCGATCGGGAAGAAACCGCAGGTCGCACCATATTCGGGGGCCATGTTGGCGATGGTGGCGCGGTCGGCAAGCGGCAGATGGTCAAGCCCGGGGCCATGGAATTCGACGAACTTGCCCACGACACCCTTCTTGCGCAGCATCGCCACGACCTTGAGCACCAGATCGGTGGCGGTGGTGCCCTCGATCATCGCGCCGGTCAGGCGGAAGCCCACCACTTCGGGGATCAGCATCGACACGGGCTGGCCCAGCATCGCCGCCTCGGCCTCGATGCCGCCCACGCCCCAGCCCAGCACGCCCAGCCCGTTGACCATGGTGGTATGGCTGTCGGTGCCGACCAGCGTATCGGGATAGGCCACGGTTTCCCCGCTCTGGTCGGTATCGGTCCAGACGGTCTGGGCCAGATATTCAAGGTTCACCTGATGGCAGATGCCGGTGCCGGGCGGGACGACGCGGAAATTGTCGAACGCCTTCTGGCCCCATTTCAGGAAGGTGTAGCGCTCGATATTGCGCTCGTATTCGCGGTCCACGTTCAACTGGAAGGCGCGGGGGCTGCCGAATTCGTCGATCATCACCGAATGGTCGATCACCAGATCGACCGGGTTCAGCGGGTTGATCTTCTGTGCATCGCCCCCCAGCGCCACGATTCCGTCCCGCATCGCGGCCAGATCGACGACCGCAGGAACCCCGGTGAAATCCTGCATCAGCACCCGCGCCGGACGATAGGCGATCTCGCGATCCGACCGCCCGCCATTCGCCGCCCAGTCGGAAAAGGCGCGGATGTCGTCCACGCTGACCGTCTTGCCATCCTCGAAGCGCAGCAGGTTTTCCAGCACGACCTTCAGCGCCGCGGGCAGGCGGGCGAACTGGCCCAGCCCCGCAGCCTCGGCGGCCGGGATCGAGTAGTACGCAACGCTCGCGCCGCCGGCAGTCAAGGTCCTGCGGGTGCGGGCGGTATCCTGTCCAACGATGATCGGCATGTGGGGCGGTCTCCATGGCTCAAGCGCATCTCTTGATGATGCTCTTGCCCTAACGGCCGCAAGCGATCAAGAGGGCACGGTATTTTTATGTATACCGTGGTGCACATGGTCGCGGATCCGGGTGCCCGGATGCCGCGCGCCCTCCCGAATCCTTGATTGGCAGGGGAGGGGGCGGTTCTGTAGGAAGGTGGGGACAGGGCGAACAGGGCAGGGATCATGCGGGCATTCATCACGGTTCTGATTTCGGCCTGGCTGGCGCTTTCCGGAACAGCCCGGGCCGAGGGGGGGCCGGTGGTGGTGGAGCTTTTCACCTCGCAAGGCTGCGCCTCCTGTCCGCCCGCGGATGCGCTGATCGCGGAACTGGCCAAGCGCGACGATGTGATCCCGCTGGCGCTGCATGTGGATTACTGGGACTATATCGGCTGGCAGGACGTCTTTGCCGACCCCGCCTATACGCGGCGCCAGAAAGCCTATGCGCGGGCCATCGGGCAGCGGTCTGTCTATACGCCGCAGATCGTGGTGGGCGGGCAGGATCATGTTGTCGGCTACAGCCCGATGGATGTGGCCCGACTGATCGAGGCGCATCGCGTCCTGCCGAGCCCGGTGGCGCTGAGTCTGGAGCGGCAGGGCGACAGTGTGACGATCCGGGCGCGCTCGGAGACATCGTTCGACGAGGATGTGGTCCTGCAACTGGTGCGCTACCGCCCGACCGAGGAGGTCGAGATCACGCGGGGCGAGAATGCGGGCCAGACCTATGTCTATGCCAACATCGTCGATGCCTGGAAGGCGGTGGCGCGCTGGGATGGCGCCCAGCCGCTGGTGGTGACGGTCCAGATCGAGGGCGAACAGCCGATCGTGGCGCTGATCCAGAAGGCGGGGCCGGGGCGCATCCTGGCCGCAGCCCGGCTGCGCTGACCGGTCGTGCAGGGCGGCTCTACGCGGGCCGCGGCGTCATTCGGGGCCTTGGGCTGTGCGTCGAGCCGGGTGCGGACGGGAAGCACCTTGGCTCTGGAATGGCTGGCTATTGCGTTCATGGCGCGATCACGTCCTGAACACCGGGTCCGCCAGCCCCGGTTGCCCATGCCCCGGCCGATGCTCTGGAAACTGTAGGTATCCCGTGTCCAGCCGGTTCAGCCCCCGCAGGGCCGTGCGGGTGGGCGGTGCCCGCGCTGATGGATCGCTCGGGGGGCTTTGCCTATGCGGGACCGGATCCAGAAACGGCGGGGATTGCGGGGGACACGCCTGCTGCGCGGCTTGCGCCGGGGTTAGCCCTTGGGCGCCTTGAGCCGGATCTCGCCTGCGGCTTCAAGCCCGCGAAGCGCGGCGGTGATCGTGGACATGGCGGCTTCGGTCTCTTCGGTCGTGGGGGTGCTGCGTTCGGCGATCTCTTCGCGCAGTTGGGCGGCCATGCGCTGGGACATGTTGGACAGGATGAATTCCACCGTCGGCGTATTCTTCTCGTCGGCGCCGGCCATAGCGGTGATGAGCACGGGCTGGTCCACGGTTCGGGTCAGGGCCTGCAGGTCCAGGGGCGCCAGCCGCTCGGGGATGTCGGCGAAGGTCAGGATCGCGCGGCGCACCCGCTCGGCAAGGTCTGCATCGGTTTCGGCAAGGCCCTGAAGGACGTCGTCGCGGGTGGCCGCCGGGGCGGCGTCGAGGATGGCACCCATGCGTTTTTCGGTTGGCTGTTCGAAGGCCAGCACCGGCGCCTCGCGCAGGCGGCGGGCCAGCGCGGCACCGATCCGGGCAATGGCGGCGGGCGGCACGGCAGACGTGCGCGAGATCGCCAGCGCGACGCGACGCGCCTCGGGGCCGGGCATCTGGCCGAGTGCTGCGGCCGAGACGTTGCTGGGCAGTTTGGCCAGTGCGATGGCCGCAACCTCGGGGCTTTCGGCACTCAGCAGGTCGGCCAGTTTCTTCGGTTCCTGGTCGGAGAGCAGCGCCCAGGGGTCGGTCGGTCGGCTGCGGTCAAGCTGGGCTTGCAGGGCGGCGGCGGCATCGGGGCTGAGATGTTCGCCCAGAAGCGCGATCGCGCCGTCCATGCCGCCGGGGAAGGCAAGCCCGGCCAGTTCCAGTTCGGCAACGAATTCCTCGACGACGGATTCGAGCGTCGGCGAGTCGATGTAACGAAGCCCCGCGATCTCGTCGGCGAGGCAGGTCTGAAGCTCTGCCGGAAGATCGCCCAGCGGCAGCGTGATCCCTTCGTTCAGGAGCAGGCGCACGATGATCGCCGCCTTGCGCCGCCGCGTCAGACCGGCGGCCGAGCGGATGTGACCGGGTATGCTGGGGGTAAGGCTGTTCACAATGCGCTCCGTCTGCTTGGGCGTCACATTGGCCGACGACCGTTAAACCGGGGTTGACGGGTTAGCCTGCCCGGCGGTGCAGAACGCAAAGGAAATCAAAAAAATACGGCGCGGATAAGGCCGCGCCGCAGGAAACTTCCGGATATCCGGCTTTCAGCTCGTGGCCCGGTCCACGCAGGTTCCCGAGGCCGAATCGAACACCTTGCCGTCGGCGCATTGGCTGGCGTTCATCCGCTTTTCCCAGCCGCACCCGCTATTGGCCAGCGCGAGCGTCGGGGCGAGCGTCAGAAGGGCCGCCGAGAGGATCGTCTTGAAGGTCATGGTGCATCTCCCTGGTGAGGTGTGACACAACGTAGCACATTCTGCGCGATTTCCAAACCCGCGCGGACCCCGCTGTGCAACCCTATGCCGGAGCGCCGAAAACCCGGGCAAAGATCGTTTCGACATGCTTGGTGTGATAGCCGAGGTCGAATTTCTCGTCGATCTCGGCGGGCGAGAGGGCGGCAGTCACTTCCGGGTCGGCCAGCAATTCCTCGCGGAAATCCTTGCCCTCTTCCCAGACCTTCATCGCGTTGCGCTGCACCAGCCGATAGGCATCCTCGCGCGAGACACCGGCCTGGGTCAGCGCCAGAAGCACCCGCTGGGACATCACCAGCCCCCTGAACTTGTTCATGTTTTTCAACATGTTCTCGGGGTAGATCACCAGCTTGTCGATCACCCCCGCCAGCCGGTTCAGCGCGAAATCCAGCGTCACGGTTGCATCGGGCGCGATGCCGCGCTCGACCGAGGAATGGCTGATGTCCCGCTCGTGCCACAGCGCGACATTCTCCATCGCCGGGATCACCGCCATGCGCACCAGCCGCGCCAGCCCGGTCAGGTTCTCGGTCAGCACCGGGTTGCGCTTGTGCGGCATGGCGCTGCTGCCCTTCTGGCCAGCGGAAAAGAACTCCTCGGCCTCCAGAACCTCGGTGCGCTGCATGTGGCGCACTTCGATCGCGATGTTCTCGATCGAACTGGCGATCACGCCCAGCGTGGCAAAGAACATCGCATGCCGGTCGCGCGGGATGACCTGCGTGCTGATCGGTTCGGGGCTGAGGCCCAGCATCTTGCAGACATGATCCTCAACGCGCGGGTCGATATTGGCAAAGGTGCCGACCGCGCCGGAAATCGCGCCAGTGGCGATTTCCGCCCGCGCGGCCCGAAGGCGGGCGCGGTTGCGGTCCATCTCGGCGTAGAAACGGGCGAAGGTCAGACCCATCGTGGTGGGTTCCGCGTGGATGCCGTGGCTGCGTCCGATGCGCACCGTGTCCTTGTGTTCATAGGCGCGGCGTTTCAGGGCGGCGAGCACGCGGTCCAGATCAGCCAGCAGGATGTCGGCGGCGCGCGTGAGCTGCACGTTCAGGCAGGTGTCCAGCACGTCGGACGAGGTCATGCCCTGGTGAACGAACCGCGCTTGCTCGCTGCCCACATGCTCGGCCAGATGGGTGAGGAAGGCGATCACGTCATGCTTGGTCACGGCCTCGATCTCGTCGATGCGGACGACATCGAATTCCACGTCCTTCGCCTTCCAGACCGCTTCGGCGTTTTCCCGGGGGATGACCCCAAGCTCGGCCATGGCGTCGCAGGCATGGGCCTCGATCTCGAACCAGATGCGGAACCGGGTCGCGGGCTCCCAGATGGCGGTCATCTCGGGGCGGGCATAGCGGGGGATCATGGGCGGCCTCTTGGACAGGATTTCCGCGGTCTGATACCCGTTGGGACGGGGCGCGACAAGCAGCGGGGGCAGGGATGCCGGATCTGGGGGCCTTTGCCGGGGCATGGCGGATCGAGCGGGTGATCGAGGACGCCCGCGCGGGCCATGTCGCCCGGTTCGAGGGGCAAGCGGTCTTTACCCCGGACGCAGACGGGCTGGTTCATGCCGAGAGTGGCCGGCTGCATCTGCCGGGGCAGGCGCCCATGACCGCCGAGCGGCGCTATCTCTGGCGGCAGGGCGCGTCGGGGATCGAGGTCTTCTTCGAGGATGGGCGGTTCTTTCACGCCATTGCACCGGGGCCGCGCGCGCAGGCGCTGCATGACTGCCCGCCCGACCGCTACGAGGTCGGCTATGATTTCGCCCGCTGGCCGGACTGGTCCAGCCTCTGGCGCGTCGCGGGGCCGCGCAAGGACTATGCGATGCGTTCGGCCTATGCGCGGCTCGGGGCTTGCGCGGGAACTGGCGCTGGGGCAGAAGACTGGTGAACTGACGCAACCATCCGAACGGAGAGAGCGAGATGGCAAAGGCCCTGACCGGCAAGGTTCTTGCCGAAACCCTGCTGCCCGAAGGCGGCGTTGCGCTGCGCGTGAAACAGGCGCTGCTGGTGGTGGCGGGCATCGTCGCCCTTGCCATCGCCGCGAAGATCAAGGTGCCGATGTGGCCGGTGCCGATCACCATGGGCACCTTTGCGGTGCTGACCATCGGTGCGGCCTATGGCGCGCGGCTGGGTCTGGTCACGATCCTTGGCTACATGCTGGTCGGCGCGCTGGGCTATGACGTGTTCGTGGGCTCCAGCGCCGAGCTTTCGGGCGTGAGCTACATGATGGGCGCCACCGGCGGCTACCTGGTCGGCTATGTTCTGGCGGTCGTGGCGCTGGGCATGGCGGCGCGCGCGGGCTGGGACCGCTCGATGGGGCGGATGGCGGCGGCGATGCTCTTGGGCAACGTGCTGATCTATGTGCCGGGGCTTCTGTGGCTGGGCCATCTTTATGGCTGGGAGCAGCCGATCCTGGCCTGGGGCCTGACGCCCTTCCTGATCGGGGATGCACTGAAACTGGGTCTGGCGGCGCTGCTGATCCCGGGGCTCTGGGCGCTGATCGGCCGCGCGCGCGGCTGATCGCGACCGACTGGACGGAAAAAGGGGGCGTGGCCGGTCGGGCCGCGCCCCTTTCACGTTTGCCGCGGCCCTGCGCGTTGCGCCATGGGTATTTGGGCCAAGAAGAAGGGCAGGGCGGTGCCCTGTGGCGCGGGTCGAGCGGGGCCGTGGCCGGGGCGTTGCTTTGGCGGGCAGACGCGCATGACGTGCGGTTCGGGCGCTGTACCAGCCGCGGCTGGCTGAAGCGGGCGCCGCGGCGATGTGGTTCCAGACTTGATGGCGCAGCAACGCGAGGCGCTGGCGGATCATCCGCTCGGCCTTGACCGGCGTTGCGGCTTGTCGTCCGAACCCGGCCGGCCGCAGACAGAAAAAAGGGGCGCCCGAAGGCGCCCCTTTCAGAAGCTGTCCCGTTAAGGGGATCAGCAGCTGTAATACATCTTGAACTCGACCGGGTGCGGGGTGTGCTCGAAAGCGTAGACCTCTTCCCATTTGAGTTCCATGTAGCCGGCGATCTGGTCCTTGGTGAACACGTCGCCCGCGAGCAGGAAGTCGTGATCCTTGGCAAGGCTGTCCAGCGCCTCGCGCAGCGATGCGCAGACGGTGGGGATGCCTTCCAGTTCCTCGGGCGGCAGGTCGTAGAGGTTCTTGTCCATCGCCTCGCCCGGGTCGATCTTGTTCTTGATCCCGTCGAGACCGGCCATCAGCAGCGCCGAGAAGCACAGATAGGGGTTGGCCGACGGGTCGGGGAAGCGGGCCTCGACGCGCTTCGCCTTGGGCGATTCCGTCCACGGGATACGGATGCAGCCCGAACGGTTGCGGGCCGAATAGGCGCGCAGAACGGGGGCCTCGAAGCCGGGGATCAGGCGCTTGTAGCTGTTGGTCGAGGGGTTGGTGAAGGCGTTCAGCGTCTTGGCATGTTTCAGCAGGCCGCCGATATACCACAGGGCCTCTTGCGACAGGTCGGCATATTTGTCGCCCGCGAACAGCGGCTTGCCGTCCTTCCAGATCGACATGTTGCAGTGCATCCCCGAGCCGTTGTCGCCCGCCATGGGCTTCGGCATGAAGGTCGCGGTCTTGCCATAGGCCAGCGCAACGTTGTGGATGACATACTTGTATTTCTGAAGGTTGTCGGCCTGCTTCTTGAGGCTGTCGAAGATCATGCCCAGCTCGTGCTGGCAGGTCGCCACCTCGTGGTGGTGCTTGTCGACCTTCATGCCGATCCGCTTCATCGTGGAGAGCATCTCCGAGCGGATGTCCTGGCCTTCGTCCGAGGGGTTCACCGGGAAATAGCCGCCCTTGTAGGTCGGGCGGTGGGCAAGGTTGCCGCTTTCATATTCGGTGTCGGTGTTCCAGGCGGCATGCTCGACATCGAGGGCGTAGGACACCTTGTTCGGGGTGACCGCGTAGCGCACGTCGTCGAAGATGAAGAACTCGGCCTCGGGGCCGAAATAGGCCACATCGCCGATGCCGGAGGATTTCAGGTAGGCCTCGGCCTTTTCGGCGGTGCCGCGCGGGTCGCGCTCATAGGGTTCGCCGGTGTCGGGCTCGACCACCGAGCAATGGATGCAGAGCGTCTTTTCGGCGTAGAACGGATCGAGATAGGTGCTTTCGGTGTCGGGCATGAGTTTCATGTCCGAGGCTTCGATCGACTTCCAGCCGGCGATCGAGGAACCGTCGAACATGAAGCCTTCGTCGAGGAAGTCCTCGTCCACCTGGTCGGCCATGACGGTGACGTGCTGAAGCTTGCCGCGCGGGTCGGTAAAGCGGATGTCGACATATTCGACATCTTCGTCCTTGATGGTCTTGAGAACGTTGTCCTTGCTCATGTGACCTTTTTTCCCTCTGCTTAGGTTGGTCGCTTTGTGCCGGGGCAAAGCCCGGCCGGTCCGTGGGTGTGGTTCAGAGCGCGTCTTCGCCGGTTTCACCGGTGCGGATCCGGATCGCCTGTTCGACGGACGACACGAAGATCTTGCCGTCGCCGATCTTCTCGGTCTTGGCGGCGTTCACGATGGCCTCGATGGCGGCATCCACCTGGTCGTCGGGCAGCACCACCTCGATCTTCACCTTGGGCAGGAAGTCGACGACATATTCGGCGCCGCGATACAGCTCGGTATGGCCCTTCTGGCGGCCGAAGCCCTTGACCTCGATGACAGAGAGGCCCTGGACGCCGGCTTCCTGCAGCGCCTCCTTGACCTCGTCGAGCTTGAAGGGCTTGATGATCGCCTCGATCTTCTTCACGGCGCGAGACTCCTTCTCGGTGACGTTCGTTGCCCGACAGATCACTTTCCCCGAAGGCGCACAATTGGGTAGGATGACGCCCCGAGGGGCGCTTTCCTGAATCCTTGAGGTGTGCCTGTTTTTTGTGCGAGTTGCCGATTTGGATGGCAGTTTGTGAAAAGAGGTGCTGCCCGGAATGACCGAGCTTCTAACTTCCGCCCAAATGCGCGCCATCGAGGCGGCGGCGATTGCCTCGGGAATGGTCACGGGGCTGGAACTGATGGAGCGCGCCGGGCGTGGCGTGGTCGAGGCGATCTTCGAGGAATGGCCTGCGCTTCGGGCGGCGCCGCAGCGTGCGGTGGTGCTGTGCGGGCCGGGCAACAATGGCGGCGACGGGTTCGTGGTGGCGCGGCTGTTGAAGGAATGGGGCTGGGAGGTGGCGCTGTTCCTGTATGGTGATCCGGCGCGGCTGCCGCCCGATGCGCGAACGAATTACCTGCGCTGGTGCGGGACGGGCGAGGTCCGCGATTTCCTGGGAGAGATTCCCGAAGGGCTGTTCGATGCCGGTCCTTCCGGTGACGGGGTCGTGGTCGATGCGCTGTTCGGCACGGGGCTTGCCCGGCCGCTGGATGCGCGCGTGCGGGCACGGCTGGCCGAGTTTCGCGCGCAAGGCCAGTTCTGCGGTCTGCACAGCGTGGCGGTGGACATGCCCAGCGGCATCGACAGCGATAGCGGGCGCTTTCTGGGCGAGGATGAGGGGTGGTCGGGTGTGCAGGCGGACCTTTGCGTGACCTTTCATCGCCCGCGCGTTGGTCATTTCGTCGGGGAACCGTCCGTCGGGAGGCTGGTTGTCAAGGATATCGGGCTGGATGGCATCGCGGACAGGATGGGGCGCGGCGCGGCGTGCCGGGAATCGACGTCTGCTGCGGACCTGATCTGCCGTTGGTCGGGTGATCTGCGGAAGTCCGGCGGCCACAAGTATACCCATGGCCATGCCCTGATCCTGTCGGGGCCGCCGGGCCGGGCCGGGGCGGGGCGGCTGGCGGCGCGGGGGGCGCTGCGGATCGGGGCGGGGCTGGTGACGCTGGGCTGCCCGCCGGATGCCATGCCGGAGAATGCCGCGCGGCTGGATGCGGTGATGTTGCGACCGGTTGCGGATGGCAATGCGCTGGCGGAGCTTCTTGTGGACCCGCGGGTCAATGCGGTTTGTCTGGGGCCGGGGCTGGGGACGGGCGCGCGCGAGATGGACCTGGTTGCGGCGGCGCTGGGGGATGCGCAGCGGCGGGCGGTTGTTCTGGATGCCGATGCGCTGACGCTGGTGGCGCGGCATCCCGAGCTGTTCGCCCTGCTCCACGAGGCCTGTGTTCTGACCCCGCATGCGGGCGAGTTCGCGCGGCTGTTTCCCGACATCGCCGAAAGGCTTGCGGCCCCCGCCGTGACGGGGCCTGCCTTCTCGCGGCTGGATGCGACGCGCGCTGCGGCGGCGCGGGCGGGCTGTGTCGTGCTGTTCAAGGGCCCCGATACGGTGATTGCCGATCCCGCGGGGCGTTGTGCAGTGAACGCGGCGCTGCGCGAGCGCGCCGCGCCCTGGCTGGCCACTGCGGGGTCGGGCGATGTGCTGGCGGGGTTCATCGCAGGACTGCTGGCGCGGGGCTTTTCGCCGTTTGACGCGGCCTGTACGGGGGGCTGGCTGCATGTGGAGGCGGCGCGCCGCTTCGGGCCGGGGCTGATCGCCGAGGATCTGCCCGAGGCGCTGTCGGTGGTGTTCCGCGATCTTGGCCTGTGATGGCGCACTGGTCCATCGGTGTTGCTCGTCGCCGGCCGGAGATGGGTATTTGGGCCAAGCAGAAGACAGGGGCGGGCGGGGGTTTCGGCCCGCTTTTTCCGCTCGCATACCGTGCGGCGCTTTGCTAGAAGGACGCGGATTTGAGGGGCGGCCCTTTGCGTCACGGGCTGCCCTTGCGCTTTTTGCGGGTGTGGCGGAACTGGCAGACGCACCAGATTTAGGTTCTGGCGCCGAAAGGCGTGGGGGTTCAAGTCCCTCCACCCGCACCAGGATGGGATGAAAAGGACAACGAGATGCAGGTCACCGAGACCCTGAATGACGGCCTGAAACGCGGCTACACGATCACCGTGACCGCCGCCGAGCTTGACGAAAAGGTCAACGCGAAGCTCGAGGAATTCCGGCCCCAGGTCGAGATCAAGGGCTTTCGCAAGGGCAAGGTGCCGATGCCGCTGCTGAAGAAGCAGTTCGGTCCGCGCGTCATGGGCGAGGTCATGCAGGAGACGATCGACGGCGCGATGAGCGCGCATTTCGAGCAGACCGGAGACCGCCCCGCGCTTCAGCCCGATGTCAAGATGACCAACGAGGGCTGGAAGGAAGGCGACGATATCGTTGTCGAGATGACCTACGAGGCGCTTCCCGCGATCCCCGAGCCCGACCTGAAGGCGATCAAGCTTGAAAAGCTGGTGGTCAAGGCCGGAGAGGACGAGATCGGCGAGGCGCTGGGCAAGCTGGCCGAGACCGCGCAGGTTTTCGAGGATCGGCGCAAGGGCTCGAAGGCGAAGGAAGGCGATCAGGTCGTGATCGACTTCGTCGGCAAGCTGGGCGACGAGCCCTTCGAGGGCGGCGCAGCCGAGGATTACCCGCTGGTGCTGGGCTCGCAGAGCTTCATCCCCGGCTTCGAGGATCAGTTGGTCGGTGCCAAGGCAGGCGACGAGGTGACGGTCACGGTGACCTTCCCCGAGAATTACGGCGCCGAGAAGCTGAAGGGCCGGGAAGCGACCTTTGATGTCACGGTCAAGGCGGTCAAGGCGCCGAAGGCGGCCGAGATCGACGACGAGTTGGCCAAGCAGTTCGGGGCCGAAAGCCTCGAGGCGCTGAAGGGGCAGGTTGCCGAGCGTCTGGAAGCCGAGTTCCGCGGCGCGGCCCGTGCGGTGATGAAGCGCGCGCTGCTGGATGTGCTGGACGAGACCATCAGCTTCGATCTGCCGCCGAGCCTGGTCGAGGTGGAGGCCAAGCAGATCGCGCATCAACTCTGGCACGAGGAGCATCCCGAGGTCCACGGCCACGAGCATGGCGAGATCGCCGCGACCGACGAGCATCAGAAGCTGGCCGGGCGGCGGGTGAAGCTGGGGCTTCTTCTGGCCGAGATCGGGCGCAAGGCCGAGGTCAACGTGTCGGACAACGAGATGACCCAGGCGGTGCTGGCCCAGGCGCGCCAGTTCCCGGGCCAGGAGCGGCAGTTCTTCGATTTCGTGCGCCAGAACCAGGCGTTGCAGCAGCAGATCCGGGCGCCGCTGTTCGAGGACAAGGTGGTGGACTACATCTTCGAACTGGCCGAGGTGACCGAGAAGGAAGTGACCAAGGCCGATCTGGAGAAGGCGGTCGAGAAGCTCGACGAGGAATGAGAGCAGCGCCATCGCGCGTCGCCGGGAAGGGGCTGCCTTTGGGCGGCCCTTTTTCTTTTGGGCTGGGGGCGTGGGCGCAACGATCCGGGCACGGCTGAAACGAAACGGGCCGCACCCCTGGGGTGCGGCCCGTCCATGTCTTGTGGCGGAGAACGGCCGGGATTGACCGGGCGCGGCCCCGGGGCCTTAGCGCGGCTGTTCCTCGCCCGAGCCCTGGGTCTCGGCGACATCGGCGAGGTAGTCGTCGGCGGCCGAGCCGATCTCGTCGAACAGTTCCGAGATCTCGAATTCGGCGGCGGCCTCTTCCTCGGCGGCGAGTTGCTGGATCGACTTGCCGGACGCCTGAAGCGCGGCTTCCTCGACCGAGCGGGCGACGTTCACCTTGACGGTGACCTCGACCTCGGGGTGCAGCGTCACGGTGACGTCATGCAGGCCCAGTTCCTTGATCGGGCCGGTCAGGGCAACCTGCTTGCGGTCGACGCTGAAGCCGTCGGCGGTGGCCGCGTCGGCCACGTCACGGGTGGTGACCGAGCCGTAGAGCGCACCCGAATCGGAGGCCGAACGAATCACGACGAATTGCTGTCCGTCGAGCTTGGCGGCCAGCGCCTCGGCCTCTTTCTTCGTTTCAAGGTTGCGCGCCTCGAGCTGGGCCTTGTCGGCCTCGAAGCGGGCGATGTTCGCCGCGCTGGCGCGCAGGGCCTTGCCCTGGGGCAGCAGGAAGTTGCGGGCGAAGCCGTCCTTGACGTTCACGACCTCGCCCATCTGGCCGAGCTTGGCCACGCGTTCCAGAAGGATCACTTGCATGGATCTCGCTCCTTATTTCACGGCGTAAGGAAGCAGCGCGAGGAAGCGGGCGCGCTTGATCGCGCGCGACAGTTCACGCTGTTTTTTGGCCGAGACGGCGGTGATGCGCGAGGGCACGATCTTGCCCCGCTCGGAGATGTAGCGCTGCAGCAGGCGAACGTCCTTGTAGTCGATCTTGGGCGCGTTCTCGCCCGAGAAGGGGCAGACCTTGCGGCGGCGGAAAAACGGTTTTGCGGCCATGGGTTAGGCTCCTGTTGGCAGGCTTGGATCAGCGACGCTCGCGGCGTTCGCCGCGTTCACCACGCTCTTCGCGCTTCTGCATCTGCGCCGAGGGGCCCTCTTCATGGGCCTCGACCTTGACGGTCAGCACGCGCATCACGTCTTCATGCAGCCGCATCAGACGTTCCATCTCCTGCACGGCGGGCGCGGGCGCGTCGGTGCGCAGGAAGGCGTAATGCCCCTTGCGGTTCTTGTTGATCTTGAAGGCCATCGTCTTGACGCCCCAATACTCGTGCTCGACGACCTTGCCGCCGTTATCCGCGAGAATGGCACCGAAATGTTCGATGAGGCCCTCGGCCTGCGCGTTGGACAGATCCTGACGCGCGATGAACACATGCTCGTAAAGCGGCATGCTGTCTCCAGTCCTGTTACGGGTGCGCTTCAAAGGGCGGGTCCGAAGGTCTTCCGCATCCCGCCCACGAGAGGCCGCACCGGTCAATATCGTTGCGGAAGACCTGCGCCTTATACAGATGCGCCCGCGCGATGCAAGCCTGGCCCGGCCGGATCGGGCCTTGCCACGCGGTTGCCCGGAAATCTGCCCCGGTCCGGCGCATTGATGCCGCTTTCGCGCAGGAGGTTCGTGCCGAGCTTTGCAACAAGAGTGCGACCGACATGACGACCGGCCCTGAAATCCGGGACGAGGCCCTTTCGGACTGCGCGCGAGCGGTGTTGCCCGGGGTAACCGAGACCCGCTGGGGATATGTTGTGACCGCAGGCGGGGATGTCTCGCGCAATGCCGCGGCGATCGAACTGGCTGCCGGGATCGGCGGGCTGACCCTGTTCGCAATGGCGGGCGGGCTTTGGCTGGTGCCGCCGCTCATCGGGTTCGGGCTGTCGATGCAGCTTGCACTTGGCGGGGGGCTTTCGCTTGTGGCGGGAGTGGCGCTGATCCGGATTGCCGAGCGGGGGCTGCTGGAGGAAGTGCAGGTGGACCTGGAGGCGCGCGCGCTGCGCTGCACGCTGAGCAATGCACGCGGGGCGTTGCGCATCCGGCGCGAGGTGGCCTTTGACGAGATCGGGTCGGTCTTCGTGCAGCGCGCCGAGCGGCCGGGCGTGCCATCGAAGCTGTTCGTGCGGGTAGGGACGGGGGACGACCTGATCGAGGCTGCGCGCGGGCGCGAGGCAGTCCTGAGTGCGCTGCAAAGCCGGATGGCGCGGGATTTTCAGGGGTCGAGCCTGCGCAAGGTCAATCTCGGGCGGCGGGCGCGGGGGCGACGGGGGCTTGCCCGGCCGCTGAGCCACGCGGCCTGAGCGCGGGCCGTCATCCGTTTCCGGCGCGCATCCGCGACCGAAGGCCCCCTGCCGTTTCGGGCGGGTTGTGAAGCCCCGCCTTAGCCGATAGACCACGCCGAAATCGGCGAGGGAGTAGTGTACCAATGCGTGCATTCGTGTTTCCGGGTCAGGGGGCGCAGACCATCGGGATGGGCCGGGCGCTGGCCGAGGCCTATCCGTTGGCGCGCGAAGTGTTCGAGGAAGTGGACGAGGCGTTGGGCGAAAAGCTCTCGGCGCTGATCTGGGAGGGCGATCAGGATGAACTGACGCTGACCCGGAACGCGCAGCCTGCGTTGATGGCGACCTCGATGGCGGCGATGGCGGCGCTGGGGGCCGAAGGCGTCACGGTCAATGCGGCGGCCTTCGTTGCGGGCCATTCTCTGGGCGAATATTCGGCGCTGTGCGCGGCAGGGGCGATCAGCCTGGCCGATACCGCACGGCTGTTGCGTCTGCGCGGCGAGGCGATGCAGGCGGCGGTTGCGGTGGGCGAGGGCGCCATGGCGGCGATCCTGGGGCTTGATCTTGAGGCGGTGCAGGCGGTGGCTGCGGCGGTGGCCGAGGGGCAGGTGGTGCAGGCCGCGAATGACAACGATCCGGCGCAGGTGGTGATTTCCGGCCACAAGGCGGGCGTCGAGCGCGCGGTTGCGCTGGCGCAGGAGCGGGGTGCCAAGCGGGCGGTGATGCTGCCCGTATCTGCGCCGTTCCATTGTGCGCTGATGGAACCCGCGGCCCGGGTCATGGCCGAGCGTCTGGCCGAGGTGACGATCGAGGCACCGCTGGTGCCGGTGGTGGCCAATGTGCGCGCCCAGGGCGTCAGCGATCCCGACGAGATCCGCGCGCTGCTGGTCGAGCAGGTGACGGGTGCAGTGCGCTGGCGGGAATCGGTCGCGTGGATGGCCGGTCAGGGCGTCACCGAGATCTGGGAGATCGGCGCGGGCAAGGCTTTGTCGGGCATGGTCCGCCGGATCGCGCGCGACGTTGCCACGCGGCAGGTCGGCACACCCGAAGAGGTGGTCGCGGCCGTGGACAGCATGAACTGAGGAGGGGGACATGTTCGATCTGAGCGGAAAATGCGCGCTGGTAACCGGCGCGTCGGGGGGGATCGGGGCCGAGATCGCGCGGGCGCTGCATGCGCGGGGCGCGGTGGTGGGCCTGTCGGGCACGCGCGAGGCGCCGCTGCGCGAACTGGCGGACGAACTGGGCGAGCGTGCCCATGTGCTGCCCTGCGATCTGTCCGACGCCGAGGCGGTCGAGGCGCTGCCCAAGGCGGCCATCGAGGCGATGGGCGCGCTGGATATCCTGGTGAACAATGCCGGGATCACGCGCGACACGCTGTTCATGCGACTGAAGGACGAGGACTGGCAGGCGGTCATCGACGTGAACCTGACCGCGGCGATGCGGCTGTGCCGCGGCGCGGTGCGGGGCATGATCAAGGCGCGCTGGGGCCGGATCATCAACATCACCTCGGTCGTGGGCACGACGGGCAATCCGGGGCAGGCGAATTATTGCGCCGCCAAGGCGGGGCTGGTGGGACTGTCGAAATCGCTGGCGCAGGAGGTTGCGGCGCGGGGGATCACGGTGAACTGCATCGCGCCCGGCTTCATCGCGACGGCGATGACCGACAAGCTGACCGACGATCAGAAGGCCGGGATCCTGGGCGCTGTGCCGATGGGCGCCATGGGCACGCCTGTCGATATTGCCGCGGCCGTGGTCTATCTGGCCAGTTCCGAGGCCGGCTATGTGACCGGCGCCACGCTGCATGTGAATGGCGGGATGGCGATGGTCTGAGGACCGCGGGACCGGCCGCGAAAGCGGGCCGCGGTCTGCGACGGGAAAGCGTTTGCCAAGAACTTGCGATGTGTTATAGGCGGCGCGAGTTCGTCGGGGGGCGTTCCCCGCGCTTGCGAGAACCCCGCTGCTTGGGGTCGGTGGTGGCCCCTCGTGGCCGACAGAACAAAGACGGGCGTGCTGCCTGAACAAATGTGAGGAACACACATGAGCGACATCGCGGATCGCGTTAAGAAGATCGTCGTCGAGCATCTGGGCGTCGAGGAAGACAAGGTGACCGAGAACGCCTCGTTCATCGACGATCTGGGCGCGGACAGCCTTGATACGGTCGAGCTGGTCATGGCCTTCGAGGAAGAGTTCGGCATCGAGATCCCGGACGACGCTGCCGAGACCATCCAGACCTTTGGCGATGCGGTGAAGTTCATCCAGAACGCCGCCTGAGGCGCACAGCCACATCGGATTTGGAACGGCGTCCCATGGGGCGCCGTTTCTCTTTGCGGGGGATTGTGGTTCAGGTGGGCGGGCCCGCCCTGCCCGACTTGCCGAGCCCGCCCAAAGCGCGCTATCAGGGGCACCGGAAAGGACCGTAGGCAGTCTTGGAGGGGCGGATGCGTCGAGTGGTGGTCACGGGTCTGGGGATGGTCACGCCTCTGGCCTGCGGGGTCGAGGAAACCTGGACACGGCTGATCGCCGGGCAGTCGGGCGTCGGCCCGATCACGCGGTTCGACTGCTCGCGCGTTGTGACCACCTATGCCGCCGAAATACCGTTTGGCGACGGGACGAACGGTACGTTCAACCCCGATGACTGGATGGACCCCAAGGAACGGCGCAAGGTCGACGATTTCATCCTGTATGGCATGGCCGCCGCGACCCAGGCGGTGAAGGATTCGGGCTGGGTGCCCGGGACCGACGCCGAGCGTGAGCGGACCGGCGTGATGATCGGATCGGGTATCGGCGGCTTGTCGGCGATTGCCGATACGGCGATCCTGTTGCAGGAGAAGGGGCCGCGGCGGGTGTCGCCCTTCTTCATTCCGTCTGCGCTGATCAACCTGGTCTCGGGGCAGGTCTCGATCCGGTTCGGGTTCAAGGGGCCGAACCATGCGGTGGTGACTGCCTGTTCCACCGGGGCCCATGCCATCGGCGATGCGGCGCGGCTGATCCAGTTCGGTGATGCGGACGTGATGGTGGCCGGTGGCGCCGAAAGCCCGATCTCGGAAATCGGGATCGCGGGGTTCAATGCCTGCAAGGCGCTGTCCACCAAGCGGGGCAACGATCCGCAAGCGGCGTCGCGGCCCTGGGATACGGATCGCGACGGGTTCGTGATGGGCGAAGGCGCGGGCGTCGTGGTGCTTGAGGAACTGGAACACGCCAGGGCGCGCGGGGCGAAGATCTATGCCGAGGTGCTGGGCTACGGGCTGTCGGGCGACGCCTATCACATCACCGCCCCGTCCGAGGATGGCGAAGGCGGCTACCGGTCGATGGCCGCGGCGCTGAAGCGGGCCGGTCTGGCGGCATCGGATATCGACTATGTCAACGCGCATGGCACCTCGACCATGGCCGACACGATAGAGCTGGGCGCGGTCGAACGTCTGCTGGGCGAGGCGGCCGGGTCTGTCACGATGTCGTCCACGAAATCCTCGATCGGGCATCTGCTGGGCGCGGCGGGCGCGGTCGAGGCGATCTTCTGCATCCTTGCGCTGCGCGATCAGGTGGCGCCGCCCACGCTGAACCTTGACACCCCGCCCGAGGGCGTGCGGATCGATCTGGCGCCCAAGGCGGCGCGGCAGCGTGAGATCGCGGTGGCCCTGTCGAACTCGTTCGGGTTTGGCGGCACCAATGCGACGCTTGTGATGGGCCGCGGTGATCTGTGATGTGGCGCTCGGTCGCCTCGAACGCGCTGACGCTGTTCATTGCGCTGTTCCTGATGGCGGGCGGGCTGTTGCTGTGGGCAAAGCGGCAATACGAAGGGCCGGGGCCCTTGGCGGAACCGATTTGTCTGCGGGTCGAGCCCGGGGCCTCGATGGCCGTGATCTCGCGCGAGCTTGAGGGGCAGAGGGCGATTTCGAATGCCACGATCTTCCGGCTGGGGGCGAAATATTCCGAGAAGTCCGGCCTGTTGAAGGCGGGAAGCTTCCTGGTTCCGCCCCGCGCCTCGATGGAGGAAATCGTCGATATCGTGACGCGCGGCGGGCGGTCGACCTGCGGGACCGAGCTGAATTTCCGCATCGGCGTGGTGAGCGCCCAGTTGCAGCTGCGCGAGGTCGATCCCGCCACGGGGCGCTATGTCGAGGTGCTGGCCTTTGATCCGGCGGGTGGCGAGATTCCCGAGGACTATGCCGCGTTGCGCGCTGCGCAGGATCTGCGGTTCCGGGTGACGCTGGCCGAGGGGGTGACGAGCTGGCAGGTCGTCGAGGAACTGAAGGCAGCGGATTTTCTGGAGGGTGCGGTGGTCGACCTGCCCGCAGAGGGCAGTCTGGCGCCGGACAGCTATGAGGTGCAGCCCGGCATGGCGCGGGGCGATCTGATCGCCGAGATGCAGCGGCGGCAGGCGGTGATCCTGGGCGAGCTGTGGGAAAGGCGGGCCGATGGCTTGCCGATCACGACGCCGGAGGAGGCGTTGATCCTAGCCTCGATCGTCGAGAAGGAGACCGGCGTGCCCGACGAACGGGGCAGGGTGGCCAGCGTCTTTGTCAACCGGCTGCGGCAGGGGATTCGGTTGCAGACCGATCCTACGGTGATTTACGGGGTCACGCTGGGCAAGGAGCCGCTGGGCCGGGGCATCCGGCAAAGCGAATTGCGCCGGGCGACGCCCTGGAATACCTATGTCATCGACGGGTTGCCGCCCACGCCGATCGCCAATCCCGGGCGGGCCTCGATCGAGGCGGCGCTGAACCCGGACGATACGGATTTCCTGTTCTTCGTGGCCGATGGGACCGGGGGGCATGCCTTTGCCCGGACGCTGGCCGAGCATAACCGGAACGTGGCGCGCTGGCGCCAGATCGAGGCCGAGCAGCGGGGGCAGGGTCAGTAGGTTTCTGTTAACCCTTTGTTAAAGATAAACTTCTTGACTCTCCGCGCGGTCTGATCTATACCTTCAGGCAAGCTGGAAGACGTGGGTTAGCGGCCCGGGGGCATCCCCCGAGGCCGTTTTTTCGTGTCTTCTCCTGCGACGGGGGGCCGTCAGGACAAGCAAGCAAGGACAGCATGGGAACGATAACGGCCCCGCAAGCGGGCGAGGCGGCTGCCCGGGCGGTGCTTGAGGAGGCCGAAGAGCATTACAGACGCACGATTCGCGTTCTGAACGGGATCATCGAAGAAGTTGAGGCTGGCCATACTGAACGGGCACGCGCGCTGAGGGGCGCGTTGAGTGATCTCGGCAAGGCGGTCCAGACCGCGTTCGACGAAAGGTTACGAGTTGGAAAGCTTCTCCGAGACGAAGCGGGCGGCGCCTGCGACTATGCCCTCGACCTCGATGAGGCACGTCTTGAGGTCGGGCGCAGACTGGATCGCATGCGCGCCACGCGACGAACAGACGGCCTTTCTGAACAGCCTTGATGACGGCACGCTGATGGCGCTGCCCTTCCTGTTCGAGTTCTGGGCGTTGCCGCACCAGTTGCCGCCCGAGGGCAATTGGCGGGCCTGGGTGGTGCTGGGCGGCCGGGGCGCGGGCAAGACACGGGCGGGTGCCGAATGGGTGCGCGCCGAGGTCGAGGGGCCGCGGCCGCTGGATCCGGGCCGGTCGCGGCGGGTGGCGCTGGTGGGCGAGACGGTGGATCAGGTCCGCGAGGTGATGGTCTTTGGCGACAGCGGGCTGATGGCCTGTTCGCCGCCTGATCGCCGCCCGCGCTGGGAAGCGACGCGGCGTCGGCTGGTCTGGCCGAACGGGGCGGTCGCGCAGGTGTTTTCGGCGCATGACCCCGAGGGATTGCGGGGGCCGCAATTCGATGCGGCCTGGGCAGACGAACTGGCGAAGTGGAAGAAGGCCGAAGAAACCTGGGACATGTTGCAGTTCGGGTTGCGGCTGGGGCCGTCGCCCCGGCAATGCGTTACCACGACACCCCGGAATGTGGGCGTGCTGCGGTCGATCCTGGCGAACCCGACGACGGTTGTCACGCATGCGCCGACCGAGGCGAACCGGGCCAATCTGGCGGCCTCGTTCCTTGAGGCGGTGCGGACGCGCTATGCGGGCACGCGATTGGGGCGGCAGGAACTGGATGGCGTTCTGCTGGAGGAATCCGAGGGTGCGCTTTGGTCGCTGGCGGCGATAGAGGCCGCGCGGATCGACACGGCGCCGCCGCTTGACCGGATCGTGGTGGCGGTCGATCCGCCGGTCACGGGGCATGGCGGATCGGATGAATGCGGGATCGTGGTCGTGGGCGTGCAGAGCAAGGGGCCGCCGCAGGACTGGTTTGCGGTGGTGCTGGAGGATGCCAGTCTGCGGGGTGCGGCGCCGACGGTCTGGGCGCAGGCGGCGATCGAGGCGATGGAGCGGTTCGGCGCCGAACGGCTGGTGGCCGAGGTCAACCAGGGCGGCGATCTGGTCGAGACGGTGATCCGCCAGCTTGATCCGCTGGTGCCGTTCCGGGCGGTGCGTGCATCGCGCGGGAAGGCCGCGCGGGCCGAGCCGGTGGCCGCACTGTACGAGCAGGGGCGGGTCAAGCATCTGCGCGGGATGACCACGCTGGAGGATCAGATGTGCCGCATGACCGCGCGCGGTTATGAGGGGCGTGGCAGCCCCGACCGTGTAGATGCGCTGGTCTGGGCGATCCATGAGCTGATGATTGCCCCGGCCGCCCATTGGCGCCGACCGCGGGTGCGCAGCCTGTAGAGAAGTTCGGCCGCAACGATGCGGCCCTGACGGAATGACAAGGCCCGGCCCCGGAATCCCCGGGGGCCGGGCCTTTGCTTTGGGCCCTGGATGGGCGGCGACAGCGAAACCGGAGGTGCTTTGCCCATGAAACTGAACATCTTTCGCCGTGCCGAGCGGGCCGCGCCGGAGGCGAAAGCCTCAGCCTCCGGGCCGGTGATTGCCTGGGCCGGGTCGGGGCGCGTGGCCTGGAGCCCGCGGGACACGGTCTCGTTGACCCGCAACGGCTTTGTCGGCAACCCGGTGGGTTTTCGGGCGGTCAAGCTGATCGCCGAGGCGGCGGCGGCGCTGCCGCTGGTCTGCCAGGACGCCGAACGGCGCTATGAGACCCACCCGCTGCTCGATCTGATCGCGCGGCCCAATCCGGCGCAGGGACGGGCAGAGCTGTTCGAGGCGCTGTACGGCCAGTTGCTGCTGTCGGGCAATGCCTATCTGGAGGCGGTGGGCGGCGAGGATGGCTTGCCGCTGGAACTGCATGTGCTGCGCTCGGACCGGATGCATCTGGTGCCGGGGCGGGACGGCTGGCCGGTGGCCTATGACTACACGGTGGGCGGGCGCAAGCACCGCTTCGACATGACCGGGCCGCTGCCGCCGGTCTGCCATATCAAGAGCTTCCATCCGCAGGACGACCATTACGGGCTTTCGCCGATGCAGGCGGCGGCGACCGCGATCGACGTGCATAACTCGGCCTCGCGCTGGTCCAAGGCGCTTCTGGACAATGCCGCGCGTCCCTCGGGCGCCATCGTCTATCGCGGCTCGGACGGCAACTCGACGCTGAGCGAGGACCAGTACGCGCGGCTTCAGGACGAGATGCTGTCCTATCACCAGGGCGCGGCCAATGCTGGGCGGCCGATGCTGCTGGAAGGCGGGCTTGACTGGAAGCCGATGGGCTTTTCGCCCTCGGACATGGAGTTCCACCGCACCAAGGAGGCCGCGGCGCGCGAGATCGCGACGGCCTTCGGGGTGCCGCCGATGATGCTGGGCATTCCGGGGGATGCGACCTACGCGAATTATCAGGAAGCGAACCGCGCCTTCTATCGGCTGACGGTGCTGCCGATGGTGGCCAAGGTTGCCGGTGCCGTTGCCGATTTCCTGTCGCGCTTCGGGGGTGAGGCGGTGAGCCTCAAGCCCGATCTCGACCAGGTGCCGGCGCTTGCCGCCGAACGCGATGCGCAATGGCTGCGGATCGCCAGCGCCGGGTTCCTGACAGAAGACGAGAAACGCGCCCTTCTGGGTCTGCCCACCCGGCCGGAGGGGGAATGAAGCCCCCGGCCGAGAGGTCGGGATCGCGGTTTCTCTATGCGCCGTTCGAGGTGGCGAATGCACGGATCGAAGCCAACGAACGCGTCTGGGATGAGCGCTGGACGGCGCTCGAGTTCCGGCTTGTCCGGATCGAGACGGCGCTTGAGCGGCTGGAACGACGCATGTGGCTGATCGTCTACGGCGTGGTCGCGGTGATCTTGACGGAAGGCGTGGCATCGCTCTTGGCGATCTCGCCGTGAAAAGGGGAGTTCGGATGAAAGGATACGACAGGGACACCGGACTGGAGCGCAAGTTCTGCCAGCCGGACGGGCCGCTTGCGCTGGGCGAGGGGGCCATCATCGAGGGCTATGCCTCGCTTTTCGGTGCCACGGACCAGGGCGGCGATGTGGTGCAACCCGGCGCCTATGGCGCCTGCCTGAAGCGGATGGCGGCCGAGGGTCGGCGGGTCAAGATGCTGTGGCAGCACGATCCCGCCCAGCCCATCGGCGTCTGGGACGAAGTCAGGGAGGACAATCGCGGGCTTTTCGTCAAGGGGCGGTTGCTGCCCGAGGTGGCGCAGGCCCGCGAGGCGGCTGTGCTGGTTTCGGCCGGTGCGATCGACGGTTTGTCGATCGGCTATCGCACCAAGCGGGCCGAACGGGATGCAAGCGGGCGCCGGCTTCTGGCGGAGCTGGAGCTTTGGGAGGTGTCGCTGGTGACTTTCCCGATGCTTGCCGAAGCGCGGGTCGGCGCCAAAGGGGGAGACCCTGCCGAAGTGCTCTTGCGCGACCTGGCGGATGCCTTCGCGGGCGCCCGCCGAATGTTGGCCGAGGGTTGATTACCAGAGGCCGCGAGGACCGATCTCAACAAGGACAAGCGAGATGACCGAGACCGAGACCAAGTCCGGCGGGAGCCATGCCCCGGCGGCGGAAGTGAAGCAGGCGCTGAACTCATTTCTTCACGATTTCAGAGAGTTCCAGGCTGACATGAAATCCCGACTGCAACAACAGGAAGAGCGACTGACCATGCTGGACCGGAAATCCCAAATGACCGCCGCCAAACGGCCTGCGCTTTCACGGGCCGCCGATATCGACGCGCCGCACAAGAAGGCGCTTGCCTCGTATCTGCGCAATGGCGACGATGATGGGCTGCGTGGGCTGGAGCTTGAGGGCAAGGCGCTGGGCACCTCGGTTGCGGCCGAGGGCGGCTATCTCGTCGATCCCGAGACGTCGGAGGCGATCAAGTCGGTGCTGCGCTCGACTGCCTCGATCCGCTCGATCGCGCAGGTCGTCACGGTCGAGGCGACTTCGTTCGATGTGCTGGTGGACCATTCGGACATCGGTTCGGGCTGGGCGACCGAGACCGCCACGCAGGTCGAGACCGGCACGCCGCTGATCGAGCGGGTCTCGATCCCGCTGCACGAGTTGTCGGCGATGCCGAAGGCCAGCCAGCGGCTGCTGGACGATTCCGCGTTCGATATCGAGGGCTGGCTTGCCTCGCGCATCGCAGACAAGTTCGCCCGCGCCGAGGCGGCGGCCTTCATCAATGGAAACGGCATCGACAAGCCGACAGGCTTCCTGTCGCATCCCCAAGTCCCCGAAGATGCGTGGAGCTGGGGTAGCCTGGGCTATGTCGCGACGCGCACCGATGGCGATTTCGATGCGGTGGCGCCTGCGGATGCGATCCTGGATCTGGTCTATTCGCTGGGTGCCGAATACCGCGCGGGGGCGGCCTTCGTGATGAACTCGCGCACGGCGGGTGCGGTGCGCAAGATGAAGGATGCCGATGGCCGCTTCCTGTGGTCGGACGGTCTGTCGGCGGGCGAGCCCGCGCGGCTTCTGGGCTATCCGGTCCTGATCGCCGAGGACATGCCCGATATCGCCTCGGGTGCGGTGGCGATCGCCTTCGGCAACTTTCAGGCGGGCTACACCATCGCCGAGCGTCCCGACCTGCGGGTGCTGCGCGACCCGTTCTCGGCCAAGCCGCATGTGCTGTTCTACGCCACCAAGCGGGTGGGCGGCGATGTGAGCGACTATGCCGCGATCAAGCTGCTGAAGTTCGCCACCGCCTGATCGTCTGACCGAGACGCTGCCTCCGGGTGATCCCCGGGGCGGCCAGGCGCGCGCCGGGTTCGCCCGGTCTGTCCAGCTGTTCCCTCCGTCGGGATGGCCGGGCCGGCGCGCGCCAGCATTCAGCGGGGGGCCAAGCGGAGAAATGACGAGATGATGCTGATCGAGCAGACGACGCTGCCCGCTGCCGCGCTGCCGCTGGACCGGTTCAAGGCGCATCTGCGGCTGGGAACGGGGTTCTCCGATGGCGGGGCCGAAGACGCGTTGCTGGAGGCATTCCTGCGGGCGGCTATTGCGACGATCGAGGAACGGACGTCGAAGGTGCTGTCGGCGCGCAGCTTCACCTGGGGGGTGCATGGTTGGCGCGATGGGGAGCGGGAGACATTGCCTGTGGCGCCGGTAAGCCGCATTACCGAGCTGCGGGTCCATGATCGCCGCGGCACCGTTTGCGTTTGCGATCCGGGCACCTACCGGCTGGAGCGGGACGGTACCTATCCGCGGATCGTGGCGGGACGGACCCATCTGCCGACGATTCCGCAGGGAGGCGGCGCCGAGGTCGATTTCGAAGCCGGCTTCGGCGAGGATTGGGACAGCGTGCCCCCCGATCTGGGGCAGGCGGTGTTCTTGCTGGCGGCGCATTACCACGAGAATCGACACGAGGCGGCGTCGGGCGCAGGCCATATGCCGTTCGGGGTCGCGGCGCTGATCGGACGCTGGCGGCGGTTGCGGATGACGGCGGGAGGCGCTTCATGAAGCGCCCCCCCATCCTGAACCGCCGCCTTGTGCTTGAGGCGGCGCAGCGGCTGCCCGACGGGGCCGGCGGTTTTTCCGAGACATGGGGCGAGCTTGGAATCCTGTGGGCCGAGATCACGCCGCGCACGGGCGGCGAGCGTGCGGGGCAGGAACTGACGCTGACCCGGGTGCCTTATCACATCGTCGTTCGGGCCGCCCCGCCTGGGTCGGCCCGGCGGCCCGCGCCCGACGCGCGGTTTCGCGAGGGCGCGCGGATCTTTCACATCCGCGCGGTGACCGAGGCGGACCGGAAAGGGCATTACCTGCTCTGCTTTGCCGAAGAGGAGAAACCGTCATGAGCTATGGCGCGGCAGCCGCGCTTCAGGCGGCGATCTACCAGCGGCTGGCGGGTAATTTGGACCTTGCGGCGCTGGTGGGCGGGGCGATCTTTGACGTGGTTCCGGCGGGCGAACTGCCGCCGACCTATGTCAGTCTGGGTCCGGAAGAGGTGCGCGATGCCTCGGACAAGACCGGCGGCGGGGCGCTGCATCTGTTCACCATCACGATTGTCAGCCGGGAGGCCGGGTTCGCCCAGGCCAAGGCGGCGGCTGCGGCGGTGTCCGATGCGCTGGTGGGCGCGCCCCTGGCGATGTCCCGCGGTCGGCTCGTCGGCCTGTGGTTCGACCGCGCCCGTGCCCGCCGGGTGGGCACCCAGGGCGAGCGCCGGATCGACCTGCGTTTTGGCGCGCGGGTCGAGGACGACTGAACACCAAATCTGGAGTGATCGACATGACGGCGCAATTCGGCAAAGACCTTCTGATCAAGCTCGACCTCGATGGGGCGGGCCAGTTCGAGACCATCGCGGGGCTGAGGGCCACGCGCATCAGTTTCAACGCGGAACAGGTGGATGTCACCAGCCTGGAAAGCGCGGGCGGCTGGCGCGAGCTTCTGGCGGGCGCCGGTGTCAAGTCGGCCGGAATTTCCGGTGGCGGCGTTTTCAAGGATGCTTCGACGGACGCCCGGGCGCGGGAGGTCTTCTTTGCCTCCGAGACACCGGCCTTTCAGGTCGTGATCCCGGGGTTCGGAGTGGTCGAGGGGCCTTTCCAGATCACCTCGCTGGAATATTCCGGCAGCCACAACGGCGAGGCGACCTATGAGCTGACGCTGGCCTCGGCCGGTCGGCTGACCTTTACGGCGTTCTGAGCATGGCCAATCCCCATGCAGGCGAGGTGGCGTTGATTGTCGATGGCGAGCGCCGGGTGCTCAAGCTGACGCTGGGTGCGCTGGCCGAGCTTGAGGCGGCGTTGGGGGCGGACACCCTTGTGGCGTTGATCGAGCGCTATGAGGAGGGCGCGTTCGCCACCCGCGATGTGCTGGCCCTGTTGCTGGCCGGGCTGCGCGGCGGGGGCTGGCAGGGCTCGGCCGCCGAACTGGCGCGCGCCGATATCGCAGGCGGCCCGATCATGGCGGCGCGGGCGGCGGCCCAGTTGCTGGCGCGCGCATTCACCCTGCCGGAGACGAACCATGACGGGCTTTGACTGGGGCGCGCTGATGCGGGCGGGAATCCGGGGGCTTGGTCTAAAGCCCTCGGAATTCTGGGCGCTGACGCCTGCGGAACTGATGCTGATGCTTGGCGCCGCGGGCGGTCCGGCGCCGATGAGCCGCGCGCGGCTTGAAGAGCTTGCGCGCGCCTTTCCCGACAACAGGTTGGATCAAGGATAACCGATGGCCCAGGCAGAGGATTTCGACGCGCAGATCGAGGCGCTGGAGAAGACGCTGGGCGGCGCGCGGGGAACCGCGGCGGCGTTCGAGGGCGAACTGGTCCGGATGCGCGAGAGCATGACGCTGACCCACCGCGAGGTGGGCGGGCTGTCGCGGGCGATCGGGGGCGGGCTGAGGCGGGCGTTTGATGGGCTTGTTTTCGACGGGATGAAGCTGTCGGACGCGCTGAAAGGCGTCGCGAACTCATTCGTCAACGCCACCTATTCGGCCGCGATGAAGCCGGTCCAGAACCATTTCGGCGGGCTGATCGCGGGTGGGATCGAGGGTCTGGTGAACGCGGCGATGCCCTTTGCGAAGGGCGGGGCTTTTTCCCAGGGCAGGGTGATCCCCTTTGCGAATGGCGGGGTTGTCGACCGGGCCACGCAGTTTCCGATGCGCGGCGGCACGGGGCTGATGGGCGAGGCCGGACCAGAGGCGATCCTGCCGCTGTCGCGCGGGCCGGATGGCCGGTTGGGGGTCAGGACCGAGGGGGGCGGGCGGCCCGTCCAGATCGTGATGAACATCACCACGCCCGACGTACAGGGCTTTGCCCGCAGCCAGAGTCAGATCGCCGCCGAGATGAGCCGGTTGATCGCGCGCGGCCAGCGCAACCGATAATCCGGAGGAAGAGGCATGGCATTTCACGAGGTCCGGTTCCCGGCCAATCTGAGCTTTGGCTCGTTTGGCGGACCCGAGCGGCGCACCGAGATCGTGACGCTCGCCAGCGGGTTCGAGGAGCGCAACACGCCCTGGGAACACGCGCGACGGCGCTATGATGCGGGTGCCGGGATGCGCTCGCTGGACGATGTCGAGGCGATGATCGCCTTCTTCGAGGCGCGGCGCGGCCAGCTTTGCGGCTTCCGCTGGAAGGACTGGTCCGATTTCAAGTCCTGCCCGCCGTCGCGTGATCCGGCCTTTGGCGATCAGCCGATCGGCAATGGCAATGGCAATGGCGATGGCGCGGCGACGGTGTTTCAACTGACCAAGACCTATGTCTCGGGCGCCCATTCCTATGTGCGCCCGATCACGAAGCCCGTTGCAGGAAGCGTCAGGATCGGGGTCGACGGGGTCGAACTGGTCGACGGCATGGGGTTCACGGTCGACACCACGACGGGTTTGGTAAGCCTGGCTGTGGTGCCCGAACCCGGCGCGGCGGTGACTGCAGGGTTCGAGTTCGACGTGCCGGTGCGGTTCGACACCGACCGGATCCAGACTTCGGTGGCAAGCTTCAATGCGGGCGATGTGCCGTCGGTGCCGGTTGTGGAGGTGCGGGTCTGATGGGAATTTCTGCGGAATTGCAGACACATCTGGCCAGTGGCGCAACGACCCTGGCCCGGTCCTGGGCGATCACGCGGCGCGACGGGGTGGTTCTGGGCTTTACCGACCATGACCGGGATCTGGTCTTTGAGGGCATCACCTTTCGCGCCGATACCGGGATGAGCGCGCGCGCGCTATCGCAGTCCACCGGCTTGTCGGTGGACAACTCAGCCGCGCTGGGCGCGCTGAGTTCCGATGCGATCTCCGAGGGTGACATCGCGGCGGGGCGCTATGACGGGGCGGGGCTGTGCATCTGGCTGGTGAACTGGGCAGATGTGACGCAACGGCTGGTGTTGTTCATGGGCTCGCTGGGCGAGTTCTCGCATCTGGGGGGCGGTTTCGAGGTCGAGATCCGCGGTCAGGCCGAGGTGCTGAACCAACCCCAGGGCCGGGTCTATCAGACGCCCTGTCCCGCGGTTCTGGGCGATGCCGCTTGCGGGTTCGACACGACCCGGCCCGGCTATTCGGCCAATGTAACGGCGGCCGCGATCGAGGCACGGCGCATCTTCCGGATCGAGGGCCTTGGCGACTTCCTGCCGCGCTGGTTCGAACATGGCCGACTTGAGGTCTTGTCCGGACCCGCGATGGGGCTGTCCGGCGCGATAAAGGCCGACCGAGAGGCGGGCGGGGCCCGGATTGTCGAGCTGTGGTCCGAGATACGCGGCGCGGTTGGCCCCGGCGATGCCTTGCGGCTTGTCGCGGGATGCGATCGTTCAGCCGACACCTGCCGCTGGAAATTTAACAATTTCATCAATTTCCGCGGCTTCCCCCATATCCCCGGCGAGGACTGGCTGATGAGCTATCCGTCTCAATCCGGGCTCAATGACGGTGGGAGCCTGAGCCGATGAGCGCAATCGCGGAGCGGGCCGCTGCCGAGGCGCGGCGCTGGATCGGCACGCCATACCGTCACCAAGCATCGACGCCGGGGGCGGGGGCGGATTGCCTGGGGCTGTTGCGCGGGGTCTGGCGCGAACTTTATGGCACCGAACCCGAGGACATCCCGCCCTATACGCCGGACTGGTCCGAACCGCAGGGCGAGGAAACGCTTTGGGCGGCGGCGCAGCGGCATCTGATCGCAAAGCCGCTTTCGGACGAGGCCGTGGGCGACGTGATCCTGTTCCGGCTGCGCGAGGCGGGCGTTGCCAAGCATGTCGGCATTCAGGGGGCGACCGGCGCGCAGGCGTCGTTCATCCATGCCTACCACGGCCATGGGGTGGTCGAGAGCCCGCTTTCTTCTCCCTGGGCGCGACGGATCGTGGCGCGGTTCGAGTTTCCCGAAAGGACATAGAGCATGGCGACAATCGTTCTGTCCGCGGCCGGTGCGGCTGCGGGCTCGGCTTTGGGCGGCTCTGTGCTGGGGCTGTCGAGCGCGGTGATCGGCCGCGCCGTCGGTGCCACCATCGGCCGGGTGATCGACCAGCAACTGCTCGGCACCGGCTCGCAGGCGATCGAGACCGGCCGGGTCGAGCGTTTCCGCCTGACCGGTGCCAGCGAGGGAGCGCCTGTCACCCGGCTTTGGGGCCGCTCACGCCTTTCGGGGCAGGTGATATGGGCCTCGCGCTTCAAGGAGCATGTGCGCAAGTCGGGCGGCGGCAAGGGTGCGCCCTCGCAGCCGAAGGTTCGCGAATACAGCTATTCCGTCAGCTTGGCGATTGCACTGTGCGAGGGCGGGATCGCGCGCGTTGGCCGGATCTGGGCTGACGGCGCCGAGATTGCCCCCGACGAGATCAACCTGCGCGTCTACCCGGGCAGCGAGGATCAGTTGCCCGACCCGCTGATCGAGGCGGTCGAGGGCATGGGCAGGGCACCGGCCTATCGCGGCATCGCCTATGTCGTGATCGAGGATCTCGATCTGGGCCGGTTCGGCAATAGGGTGCCGCAATTCTCGTTCGAGGTCGTGCGCGCGGCCGCCGGCGAGGTCGAGGATCTGGCCCATCTGGTTCAGGGCGTGGCGCTGATCCCCGGCACCGGCGAATACGCGCTTGCGACCACGCCGGTCCGTTTCGAGGATGCACCGGGCGTTTCGCGCTCTGCCAATGTCAACACGCCTGGCGGCAAGACCGACCTTGCGGTGTCGCTTGATACTCTGGTCGGAGAGCTTCCGCGCGTCAGCTCGGTCGTTCTGGTCGTCAGCTGGTTCTCGGGCGATCTTCGCGCGGGGATGGCCGACATCCGGCCCGGGGTCGAACAGAACGAAGTTGACGGCAAGCCGATGCGCTGGCGCGTGGCGGGGCTGTCGCGGGCTCAGGCGCCGGTGATCCCGCGCATTGACGGCCGCGCGATCTATGGCGGCACGCCATCGGATCAAAGCGTGATCGAATCCATTCGCGCGCTGGCCGTCGCCGGGCAGGAGGCGGTGTTCTACCCGTTCATTCTGATGGATCAGTTGGCGGGAAATGCGCTGACCGATCCCTATTCGGGCAAGGCTGGTCAGCCGCATCTGCCCTGGCGGGGCCGGATCACGCTGTCTTACGCGCCGGGCCATCCCCTGTCGCCGGACGGCACCCACGAGGCCGCCGCCGAGGTGGCCGAGTTCTTCGGCACGGCCCGGCCCCAGGATTTCGCGTTTGACGGCCAGACTGTCCGCTATAACGGGTCCGATGGCTGGAGCTATCGCCGCTTCATCCTGCATTATGCCCATCTTTGCGCTGCCGCGGGCGGCGTCGGAGCCTTCTGCATCGGGTCAGAAATGCGCGGGCTGACCACGATCCGCGGCCCCGGCAACAGCTTTCCCGCGGTCGAGGCGCTGTGCGCACTGGCCGCCGATGTCCGCGCTGCGCTGCCCGCCGCGAAGATCAGCTATGCCGCCGACTGGAGCGAGTATTTGGGCTATCAACCGGCCCATCAGCCGTGCGATCGGTTCTTTCATCTCGATCCGCTCTGGGCCGATCCGAATATCGACTTCATCGGCATCGACAACTACATGCCCCTGTCGGACTGGCGTGAGGGCGAGGAGCATGCCGACGCCCATTGGGGCGCGATCCACTCCCTCGACTATCTGAAATCCAATGTAGAGGGCGGCGAGGGATACGAGTGGTACTATCCCAGTGCCGAGGCCCGTGATGGCCAGAACCGTGTGCCGATCACCGACGGCGCCGAGACGATGGACTACGGAACGCCGGTGCGGAGCTTTGCCCAGAGTTCCAGCATTTCCGACACCGCTTTCGGAGGTGCGGCTGTCCGCTCGGCGGATGCCGGTTTCACGGTCCGGGTGACGCTTCCCTCCTCTCCGGTCGATGCCGTCCTCTTCGAAAAGGGCGCCTGGTCTATCGGGATGCTGGTCTGCGTGCGCGATGATGGAACCGTCCTGCGCTACCGTGCGGGGGCCGGGGACGCAGTCTCGGAATCCAACGACGATACCGCATTGCTCGATATCCCGGTAACAAGCCTGCCTTTCGACGGCGAGGAACATCTGCTCGCCTGGGATGTCACGGTCGCCACGGGGACGATCCGTCTTTGGTGCGACGGGGTGCTGATGGGCGTCGCTTCGACCACAAATGGCAGACCCTTTACGCAATGGGCAGGCTCCAGCACGGGCTTTTTCGGCGGCGCATCCGGTGTCGCCACGAACATGACGGGCGAACCGACGGTCGGCTGGCCGGTGCCTTGCCCGAACCCGTTGCACTATCATGCCGCCGCCTTCGGAACCGGCATGGGGACGCAAGAGCCCTGGATCTGGCGCTACAAGGACATCCGCAACTGGTGGGACAATCCGCATCACGAGCGCATCGGCGGCGTGCGCAGGGCGATGCCGACGCCTTGGGTGCCGCGCTCGAAGCCGGTCTGGTTCACCGAATTCGGCTGTGCTGCCGTCGACAAGGGCACCAATGCCCCGAACCTGTTCGTCGATCCGAAATCCTCTGAGAACGCCCTGCCGCCCTATTCGACAGGTGCGCGTGACGACCTGATCCAGCACCAGTATCTGCGCGCTGTGCTGAGCTACTGGTCCGACCCGGCGAAGAACCCGGTGTCGGATGTCTATGGCGGGCCGATGATCGACCTGTCCCGCGCCCATGTCTGGGCCTGGGACGCGCGTCCCTTCCCGCAATTCCCGGGCAACCGTGATCTCTGGGCCGATGGTGACAATTATGCCCGCGGCCATTGGCTGAACGGGCGTGCCTCGGCGCAGGCGCTGGATGCCGTCGTGGCCGAGATCTGCGCGGCATCGGGTGCGCAGGCGCCGGATGTCGAACGGCTTTACGGCCTTGTGCGCGGCTTTGCTGTGACTGGCACCGAGGGCGCCCGCAGCGTCTTGCAGCCCCTGATGCTCGCCTATGGCGCAGAGGCGGCGGAACGCGAGGGGCAGCTTGTCTTCTTCAACCGCGACGGGCGGCACAAGCGGGTCATCGAGCCGGGCACCTGCGCCATGACCGACCGTTCGCCGGGCGATATCGAGCATCTTAGAAGCCCCGAGGCCGAAACCGCTGGCCGGGTGCGGCTGTCCTTCATCGAATCCGATGGTTGCTACGAGACCCGCGCCGCCGAGGCGATCCTGCCCGACGAGTGCAGCCGCACGGTCGCGTCAAGCGAACTGGCGCTGGTGCTGACCGGCGGCGAGGGGCAGGCGGTGGTCGAACGCTGGCTTGCCGAAGCCCGCGTCGCCCGCGACCGCGCGCGCTTTGCGCTGCCACCTTCGATGATGGGGCTGGGGCCGGGCGATGTGCTGCGCCTGCCCGGGGGTGATTTCCGCATCGACCGGGTGGATCTGTCGGGCGCGCGCGAGATCGAGGCCGTCCGGGTCGAGCGCGGCGTCTACCCGCCGCCCAACCGCGACGAGTCGCCGGTGCGTCAGGCGACCTTCGTGCCGCCGATGCCGGTGCATCCGCAATTCCTGGACCTGCCGATCCTGACCGGGGAAGAGGTTCCGCATGCGCCCCATCTGGCGGTGGCAGCCACGCCCTGGCCCGGCACCGTCGCGGTTTATGGTGCCGTCAGCGACGCGGGTTACGAGCTGAATGCCATGATCGGCCAGCCCGCAATCGTCGGGGTCACCGAAAGCCCGCTTGCCGCCGCCGCGCCCTCGCGCTGGGATCGGGGGGGAGCGCTTCGGGTTCGTCTGTCGTCGGGCGCGCTGTCGTCTGTGGGCATGGCCGAGTTGCTGGCCGGGGCGAATGCCGCGGCAATCGGCGATGGCAGCACCGGCAATTGGGAGGTCTTCCAGTTCGCGCAAGCCGAGCTTGTGGCGCCCCTGACCTATGATCTGCGTCTCAGGCTTCGCGGGCAGGCGGGTACAGACGGGGTGATGCCGACGCTGTGGCCCACGGGCAGCCGCTTCGTTCTGCTGGATGGTGCGCCGACGCAGGTTTCGATGCCGCTTTCGGCGCGCGGGCTGGATCGCCATTACCGGATCGGCCCCGTGACGCGGCCGCTGGACGATGCCTCGTTCATCCATCTTGTCGCCGCCTTCGACGGGATCGGTCTCAGACCCTATGCCCCTTGCCAACTGACCGCCCGGCCGGACGGGCAGGGCGGTCTTGCCATCGGCTGGGTCCGGCGGACGCGGATCGACGGGGACAACTGGGCCTCGGTCGAGGTGCCGCTGGGCGAGACGCGCGAAGCCTATCATCTGCGGGTGATCGGGGCGGGTGGGACGGTGCTGCGCGAGGGCACGACCCAGATCCCGGCCTGGACCTACACCGCCCAGATGCGCGCCGCAGATGCCGGGGCGCAGCCCGTCGCCATCGAGGTGGCGCAACTGTCCGACCAGTTCGGACCCGGACCTTATCAAAGGATCATGATCCATGAGTGAGACCGCAAACCTGTCCCTGCCGCTGATGCAGGCCGCGCAGGCCCAGAAGCATGTCACCCTGAACGAGGCGCTGGTCCGGCTGGATGCACTGGTGCAGTTGCGCCTGCAAAGCACCAGTCTCAGTGCCCCGCCCGTCACCGCACTTGATGGGCAGGTCTGGGCCGTCGCAGCAGACGCCGCCGGTCTTTGGGCCGGGCAGGCCGGGCGCATCGCGATCGCCGACAATGGCGGCTGGGTCTTCGTGGTGCCGCGCGCGGGCTGGCGGGCCTGGGCCGTCGATACGGGCACCGATATGCGCCATGACGGGACCGGCTGGCTGCCGGTTGCGACCTCCGGGGCGGTGTCGCCGACCGGCGCGGCCTTTGAAACCCGGGTTGTCGTGTTCGATCACGTCGTCGTGGCGGGCGGAGCCCAGGCCACGACCCAGGTGATCCCCTCTCATGCGACGGTCTTTGCGGTTACCGCGCGGGTGATCGAGCCGATCACGGGCACGCTGGTCAAATGGAGCCTTGGCACCGAGGGGGCGGTCGACCGGTTCGGCCGCGATCTCGGGATCGGGCTCAATTCCTATGCCAGGGGCGTTCTCGGCTGGCCCATGACCTATTATGCGCCCGCGCCGCTGGTCCTGTCGCCCGAGGGCGGGGTGTTCGCGGGCGGCAAGGTGCGTTTCGCACTGCATTATGCCGAATTCGGCTTGCCGGCCGCGGTCTGAGCCGATGCGCCCGGTTCTTCCCGGCGACGCGGTGGCGGCCGCGCGCGCCCTCTACGCGCGGCCATCGACCGAGCGTCAAGCCGCCATGTCGCTGATGCTGGTGCATGCCGAGGCGGCGGATGCTTATCGCAAGCGCTTCGGCCGCGCGCATCCGGTCTGGGGCAACGGCTCGCTCATGGCCCTTGCCCAGCGCGAAGCCCTGCCGCCCGAACCGTCGCTGGATGACCCCGACTATTGCCGCTGTCTGGCGATCGTCTTCGGCACCCTCGCAGACCGCCGCGATGTCAGGGCAACGCCCGGAAATCATCCCTGAGCGCGCCGTTGCGCAGTTCCGAACCCCGCGCCCGGCCGCATGTCTCGACTTTGTTTTCCCGATCCGGCTGTGTAGAATGGCCCCTCAAGGGAAGGGAACGCACATGGCCAAGACGAAACCCAGGCTGACCGAACTCGATCCCGTCTGGAAACGCATCTGCGACGAGGCCGAGGCGGCCGTCGCGGAAGAGCCGCTTCTGGGCGGGCTGATGCATTCGAGCCTTCTGCACCATGGCGGGCTTGACGATGCGTTGGCCTACCGCTTCGCGCTGAAACTGTCCTCGGGCGAGATGTCCGAGCAATTGCTGCGCGAGATCGCCGATGCCGCCTATGCTGCCGATCCCGGCCTCGGCAAGGCCGCGCGCGCCGATCTTGCGGCCGTCTTCGACCGTGACCCGGCCTGCCACCGCTTCATCCAGCCGATCCTGTTCTTCAAGGGCTTCCAGGCATTGCAGGCTTATCGCGTGGGCCATTGGCTCTGGCAGAGCGGGCGGCGCGACATGGCCTATTTCGTGCAGATGCGCGTCTCCGAAGCCTTTGGCGTCGACATCCATCCCGCCGCGCGGATGGGCAAGGGCATCATGATCGACCACGCCCATTCCATCGTGATCGGCGAAACCGCGGTGGTGGGCGACAATGTCTCGATGCTGCATTCGGTGACGCTGGGCGGCACCGGCAAGGACAAGGGCGACCGCCATCCCAAGATCGGCAATGGCGTGCTGATCGGGGCGGGCGCGAAGGTGCTGGGCAACATCACGGTCGGCTGCTGCTCGCGCATCGCGGCCGGGTCGGTGGTGTTGCAGGACGTGCCGCCGAAATCGACGGTTGCCGGTGTTCCGGCGCGGATCGTGGGCGAGGCGGGTTGCGAACAACCCTCGGTCACGATGGACCAGTTGCTCGGCGGCAAGGGCGTGTAGGACCGATCCGGGCGGGATCCCCCGCCCGGCGTCTCAGGCCAGCATCGCCATCGGGTTTTCCAGGTTGTCCTTGATCGCCTGAAGCAGTTCGGCGCCCATCGCCCCGTCAATCACCCGATGATCGACGCTCAGCGTCACCGACATGATTGTGGCGGCGGCAATCTCGCCGGTCGCGGTGACGACGGGTTTTCGCACGCCTGCCCCGACAGCCAGGATCGCGCCATGGGGCGGGTTGATGACCGCATCGAAACTGTCGATGCCGAACATCCCCAGATTCGAAATCGCAAAGCTCCCGCCCTGATAGTCCTGCGGCGCGAGCCTGCGTTCGCGCGCGCGGGTTGCCAGATCCTTCATCTCCGCCGAAAGCTGGCTGAGGCTCTTGGCCTCGGCATCGCGCAGGACCGGCGTGAACAACCCGCCCTCGATCGCGACGGCCACCGCCACGTCGGACGGCTTCAGCCGCAGGATCCGGTCGCCTGCCCAGACCGCGTTTGCCGCGGGCACCTGTTGCAGCGCCAGGGCGCAGGCCTTGATGATGAAATCGTTGACGCTGAGCTTGACGCCTCGCTTGTCCAGTTGCGCGTTGAGCTGCGTGCGGAAGTCCAGCAGCGGGTCGAGCAGGATATCCCGGCGCAGGTAGAAATGCGGGATGGTCTGCTTGGCCTCGCTGAGCCGCGCGGCGATGGTCTTGCGCATCCCGTCGAGCGGGATTTCCTGATACTCTCGGTCGGCATAAAGCCGCGCGACCGCCGCCGCATCGGCCGCGGCGGGGAGGGGGGCAAGGGCGGCGGCAGGTTCTGGCGCGGGGACGGGCGAAGGCGCCAAGGCTGCGCGCGGGGGCACGACGCCGGGTTCGGCAGCCTCGACATCGGCCCTGACGATCCGCCCGCGGGGCCCGGTTCCCGCGATCTGCGCAAGCTCGATCCCCTTTTCCGCGGCGATCCTGCGGGCAAGCGGCGAGGCGAAGACGCGCCCGCCCGTGCCGGTCGTCGGCGCGCGGGGGGCGGCGGCCGGCGCGGGGACCCCGCCGGGGGCCGCCTTGCCGGCCGCGTCGGCCGTTCCGGCCTCCGAGGCCTGTGGTGCCGGGGGCGCGTCCGCGGTCAGCGTGGCGGCGCTTTCGCCGTCATCGAGCAGGAGGGCAATCGGGGTGTTGACCTTGACGCCCTCGGTTCCGGCCGCCACGAGCAGTTTGCCCACGCGGCCTTCATCGACGGCCTCGACCTCCATCGTTGCCTTGTCGGTCTCGATCTCGGCGATCAGATCGCCTGCCGCGACCCTGTCGCCCTCCTTGATGAGCCATTTCGCGAGCGTGCCCTCTTCCATCGTGGGCGACAGCGCGGGCATCAGGATTTCCGTCGGCATCCGCGCCTCCTCAGCGATAGCAGACGGCGCGCGCCGCCTCGATGACCTCTTTCGTGGTCACCAGCGCGAGCTTTTCGAGGTTCGCCGCATAGGGCATCGGCACGTCCTTGCCGGTGCAGTTGATCACCGGCGCATCCAGCCAGTCAAACGCCTGTTGCATCAGCACCGCCGAGATGTGGTTGCCGATCGAGCAGACCGGGAAGCCCTCTTCGATGGTGACGCAGCGATTGGTCTTCTTCACGCTTTCGATCACGGTTGCGGTGTCGATGGGGCGCAGCGTGCGCAGGTCGATCACCTCGGCCGCGATGCCCTCTTTCGCCAGCGCGTCCGCAGCTTCGAGCGCATAGGTCATGCCGATGCCGAAGCTGACAAGGGTGACATCCGAGCCTTCGCGCCAGATCCGGGCCTTGCCGAAGGGGATGGTGAAATCGTCAAGCTGCGGCACCTCGAAGGTTCGGCCATAGAGGATTTCGTTCTCGAGGAAGATCACCGGGTTCGGATCGCGGATCGCGGTCTTGAGCAGCCCCTTGGCATCGGCCGCGGAATAGGGCTGCACCACCTTGAGCCCGGGAATATGGGCGTACCAGGCGGCGTAATCCTGGCTGTGCTGGGCGGCGACGCGGGCGGCCGCGCCGTTGGGGCCGCGGAAGACGATGGGACACCCCATCTGCCCGCCCGACATGTAGAGCGTCTTGGCGGCCGAATTCACGATCTGGTCCATCGCCTGCATGGCGAAGTTGAAGGTCATGAATTCGACGATGGGGCGCAGTCCCCCGAACGCCGCGCCGACCGCGAGCCCGGCAAAGCCATGTTCGGTGATCGGCGTGTCGATCACGCGGCGCGCGCCGAATTCGTCCAGAAGCCCCTGGCTGATCTTGTAGGCACCCTGATACTCGGCAACCTCCTCGCCCATCAGGAACACCGTGCCGTCGCGGCGCATTTCCTCGGCCATGGCGTCGCGCAGCGCCTCGCGGACGGTGGTGGATTTCATCGCCGTGCCCGCGGGGATTTCCGGGGCCGGGGCGGGTGCCTTCGGCTGGGCCGGGGGGGCGGCCGGCGCGGGGCCCCCCTTGGGGGCCGCCTTGCCGGCCGCGTCGGCCCGTCGGGCCTCGGGCACGGCGTCGGAGGTTTCGCCCTCGGCCAAGAGCAGCGCGATGGGGGTGTTGACCTTGACCCCGTCGGTGCCCGCCGTGATCAGGATCGCGCCGAGGATGCCGTCATCCACCGCCTCGAATTCCATCGTGGCCTTGTCGGTTTCGATCTCGGCGAGGATATCGCCCGCCGCCACCTTGTCGCCCTCCTTGACCAGCCATTTGGCCAGCGTGCCTTCTTCCATCGTGGGCGAGAGCGCGGGCATCAGGATTTCGGTTGCCATGTCGCTGATCCCCCCTCAGCCATTCGCCGCTTCGGCATAGATATCGGTGAAAAGCTCGTCCACCGAAGGCTCGGGGCTTTCGCGGGCGAACTCTGCGGCGGCGTTGACGATGGCCTTGATCTCCTTGTCGATCTCTTTCAACTCATCCTCGGTCGCGTGGGTGCCTTGCAGGATCAACTCGCGCACATGCTCGATCGCGTCGCGTTCCTCGCGGATTTTCTGCACCTCCTCGCGCGAGCGGTACTTTGCCGGATCCGACATCGAATGGCCGCGATAGCGATAGGTCATCACCTCGAGGATATAGGGCCCCTTGCCCGCCCGGCAGTACGCAACGGCCTTTTCGCCCGCGGCCTTGACCGCCAGCACGTCCATCCCGTCGACTTCCTCGCCCGCGATGCCATAGGCCGCGCCGCGTTCCCACAGGTTCGGCGATCTGGTGGACCGCTTGACCGCGGTGCCCATCGCATACTGGTTGTTCTCGATCACGAAGATCACCGGCAGCTCCCAGAGCTGGGCCATGTTGTAGGTTTCATAGACCTGGCCCTGGTTCGCCGCGCCATCGCCGAAATAGGTAAATGTCACGCGCCCGTTGCCCAGATACTTGTCAGCAAAGGCCAGCCCCGCCCCGATCGGCACCTGTGCGCCGACGATCCCGTGGCCGCCGTAAAAATGGCGCTCCTTCGAGAACATGTGCATCGAGCCGCCCTTGCCGCGGGAATAGCCGCCCGCGCGCCCGGTCAGTTCCGCCATCACCCCCTTTGGGTCCATCCCGCAGGCCAGCATGTGGCCGTGATCGCGGTAGGAGGTGATGCGCTTGTCGCCCTCCTCGGCGGCGGCCTCGAGCCCGACCACCACCGCCTCCTGACCGATATAGAGATGACAGAACCCGCCGATCAGGCCCATGCCGTAGAGCTGGCCGGCCTTTTCCTCGAATCGGCGGATCAGCAGCATCTCGCGGTAGAACTTCAGCAGTTCTTCGCGGGAAGTATTTGATTGAGAAGTGGTTTTCGCGGGCGACTTGCGCGTTGCCATCGGGCGGCGCCTCCCTTGCGCGGCAAATAGTTTAGCGTTGAACTAAATCCTAGCAGACCCGTGCGGGAAGGGCGAGCGGTTTTCCGTGCCGCACTGCGCCACAAGAGTTTCAAGCAAGACCCTTGCGCCGGAAGTCAGCGGACCACGATCTCGTCGGCGCGGATCAGGCCCAGAACGACGCGCGCGCGTTCGTCCAGCAGGTCAAGATCCAGAAATCCGTCCGACAGCCGACGCGTGCGGTTCTCCAGATCGGCAAGCTCCGCTTCCAGTACGGCCTTTTCGGCGCGCAACCGCTCGGCATCGGCCTCGATCTGGATGCGGCGGAACAGCCCGTAATCGCCCTGCACCGCGGCAAAGGTGAAATAGGTCGCCAGCGTCGCCCCGACCCCCAGAAAGAGTAGCGCCCCCAATGCCGGGCGCCCGCGCTGACCGCTCATGTCGCATGCCTCTGGCGCCGCCTCTCGCGGGCGGCCGAGGCCACTCTAACCCATCAGACTCGCTGAGGGAATCCCCCACGTCGCGTTGCAGGTCAGCCTTCCAGGGCAGCCACGCCCGGCAGCGTCTTGCCTTCCATCCATTCGAGGAAGGCGCCGCCCGCGGTCGAGATATAGCTGAACGCCTCGGCCGCGCCGGCCCCGTTCAGCGCCGCGACCGTATCGCCGCCGCCCGCGACCGAAACCAGCGCCCCCGCCTTCGTCAGTTCAGCCGCCTTCTGGGCCGCCGCATTGGTCGCCGCATCGAAAGGGTCGATCTCGAAGGCGCCCAGCGGGCCGTTCCAGATCAGCGTCCTGCACTTGCCGAATACGTCCTCGATCCGCTTCACCGTCTCGGGGCCCGCGTCAAGGATCATCGCATCCGGTGGGCAGGCATCGGCCGCCACCGTCTCGTTCTCGGCGCCTGCGCGGAACTCGCGCGCGCAGACCACATCGACCGGCAGCACGATCTCGCAGCCCGCCGCCTTGGCCTTGTCCAGAATGTCGCGCGCGGTGCCCGCCATGTCATGCTCGCAAAGCGACTTGCCCACGGCCACTCCCTGCGCGGCAAGGAAGGTGTTGGCCATCCCGCCGCCGATCACCAGGTAATCGACCTTCGCCACCAGATTGCCCAGGAGGTCGAGCTTGGTCGATACCTTGGCGCCGCCGACCACGGCCACCACCGGCCGCTCGGGCGTTGCCAGCGCGCTTTCCAGCGCCTTCAACTCGGCCTCCATGTTGCGGCCCGCGCAGGAGGGCAGCAGCCGCGCGATCCCCTCGGTCGAGGCATGCGCCCGGTGCGCGGCGGAAAAGGCGTCGTTGACATAGACATCGCCCAGCGCGGCCAGCGCCGCGGCCAGTGCCGGATCGTTCTTTTCCTCGCCCGCATGAAAGCGGGTATTCTCAAGCAGCAGGATATCGCCCTCGCTCAGTGCCGCGACCGCCTGCTTGGCGGGCAGCCCGATGCAGTCCTCGGCAAAGATCACGCCGCGCCCGAAGGCCGCTTCCAGCGCGGGCAGCGTGACCTTCAGGCTCATCTCGGGCACGACCTCGCCCTTGGGGCGGCCGAAATGCGCCAGAAGCACCGGCTTGCCGCCCCTGGCAAGGATGTCCGTCACGGTCGGCACGATCCGCTCGATCCGGGTCGCGTCGGTCACGCGGCCATCCTCGACCGGCACGTTGATGTCCACGCGCACCAGCGCGACCTTCCCGGCAAGCTCCATGTCGTCGAGTGTCTTCCAGGCCATCTGTCGTCCTCCCGAGGCGTTCAGGTTGGCGCTAGATCGCCCGAACCGGGTGGCAAGGTCAATGCTCGGTTCCGCGAAGACCCTTTTCATCGGCAAACCGTCGCACTAGGGTCCGCGGCAAATTCCCACGCAGCAGGAGGCGCAGATGGCCGAGATCATGGACCCCGAGAATACCATCGTGATGGAACTGAAGGGCGGGCGCGTCGTCATCGAACTGTTGCCCGACGTGGCGCCGAAACATTGCGAGCGGATGAAGGAACTTGCCCGCGCTGGCGCCTATGACAACGTGGTGTTCCACCGCGTGATCGACGGCTTCATGGCGCAGACCGGCGATGTCGAGAACGGCAATGCCGAAAAGGATTTCAACCTGCGCCGGGCGGGCACCGGCGGGTCCGACCTGCCCGATCTGCCGGCCGAATTCTCGAAACTGCCGCATGACCGCGGCACGCTGGGGGCGGCGCGCTCGTCCAATCCCAACTCGGCGAATTCGCAATTCTTCATCAACTTCACCGACAACCATTTCCTGAACGGGCAGTACACTGTCTATGGCCGCGTCATCGAGGGGATGGAGCATGTCGATGCCATCACCCGCGGCGAGCCGCCTGCCAATCCCGACCGGATGCTCAGCGTCAAGGTGGCGGCCGATGCGTAACCTGATCCTTGCGCTGATGCTCGCCGCCGGTCCGGCGGCCGCCACCGGCCTTCAGATCGAGGTGGCGGGCGAGGGGGCGAATGGCCGGATCGTGATCGACCTGTTCGAGGATGTCGCGCCCAATCATGTGGCGCGGATCACCGAACTGGCCCGGGCCGGGGCGTATGACGATGTGGTGTTCCATCGGGTGATCGACGGCTTCATGGCCCAGACCGGCGATGTGGAATTCGGCAAACTCGGTTCGGACATGCGCCGCGCGGGCATGGGCGGGTCGGATCAGTCCAACCTCGCTGCCGAGTTTTCGGACCGGCCCTTCGAGCGCGGCGTGATCGGCATGGCGCGCGCCACCGATCCCGACAGTGCCAATTCGCAATTCTTCATCATGTTCGCGCCCGCGCCGCATCTGAACGGCCAATATACCGTGGTTGGTCAGGTCCGGTCGGGGATGGAGGTTGTCGACGCGATCAAGCGCGGCACCGGGCGCAATGGCGCGGTCACGGGCCAGCCCGACCGGATGGTGAAGGTGACCGTCACCGACTGAGCCTGCGCAGCGGCAAGGCGGCGGCCCGGGCCAGGGCCGCCACCGCCCGGCTGCCCGGCGCATCCAGCCAGCTTGCCCCCAGTGGCACCGCTGCTGCGCCCGTGCCCAGCTTGAACCGCGCCAGATCGGGCGCGGTTTCCGTGTCGAGCAACCCGAGCTCCAGTGCCGCAATACCGCGCGCCTTGAGCGCGATCATCGCGCGCCACAACAGCAGCGTATGGGCATTCGCCGCACGCCCCTCGGGCGAACTCCAACCCAGATGATAGCTTGCCCAGGGGCGGTGGATCAGGAACAGCATCCCCGCAATCGACCTGTCCCCGGCCTGGGCGCTGACCAGCAGCGTTTCGCCAGCCAGCGCCCAGGCCAGCGCATAGGCGGGCGGCAGGCGGCCATAGCGGCGTGCGCGCGCCTGCGCCGCTTCCTCGCGCAACAGCCAATGGCCGGGATCGTCGGGCAGGGCGGTTTCGGCCACGGCCAGCCCCCCCGATTCGGCCCGCCGCAGCCGGTTGCGCCATTTCTGATGCAGCCCCGCGCGCAGCGCGCAGAGCCCGGGCGCCAGCGACAGCCGTGCCACATGGCCCCCCGTCATCATGGAAAGCCACGGCCCGCCCGCCATCGGATCGGCCCCCGCCACCGGCTCGGGCGTCACGATCACCCCCCGATGCCCGGCCCGCAGTGTGGCGATCAACGCCGCAAGCGCGTCCCGCGCGGTTTCGGTCGGCAAACCGGGCGCAAGGACCGGCCCGCGCGAGACCAGCGCCACCCCGCCGATCAGCGGCCAGTCCCGTCGCAGCACCTGCGCCGTGGCCATCACCCGCCTGCCGTCACGCCATTCCAGCCAATAGACCGCGCGGCCCAGCGCGGCACAGACTGCGCCATGGGTCGGATGCTGCTGCATCGGCAGATCCGCGCCTTCGGGCGGGTTGGGCAGGTTGGCCTCGGTCCAGGTGATCGTCATGCCCCTGTTAACCATGAGACAAGCTAAGGCATGGTAAACGGCGCCATGGCCAAGCCCCGCAAGACCGTCATGGGCATCCACGCCCCGCCCCCCCGGCCCACCCGCGCGGGGGCGCTGTGGCTGGCGCTTGCGGTCACGCTGCCGCTGGCGGGCCTGATGGGGCTGGTCGAGATTCTGCGCTGGCTGATCGGCTGAGCCGGGCTGCTTCGGGTTTCGCCGTGCTTGCGCACGGCGACCCGCGCGGGGGGCGCTGCCCCCCGCGACCCCCCGGGGTATTTTGGCCAAGAAGAAGATGCGGCGGGCAGAGGTGGGTGTACCCGGGCCGCCCTCAGCCTGCCAGCCGGACCAGCGCGTGGCGCTTCTTGCCGGCCGACAGCTTGATCGGCTCGGCCAGCATCGCGGCGTCGATCATCAGCCCGGCATCGGACAGCAATTCGTCATTCAGCCGCGCGCCGCCTTCGGCGATCAGCCGTTTGGCCTCCTTGCCGGATTTCGCCAGCCCCGCCCGGGTGATGAGCTGCACTACCGGGATGCCCTCTGCGATCTCTGTGGCACTCAGCGCAAGCGTGGGCAAATCCTCGCCCAGCCCGCCCTTCTCGAACACCTCGCGCGCGGTGGCCTCGGCCGTTTCGGCAGCCTCGGCCCCGTGGCAGAGCGTCGTCACCGCATTGGCCAGGACGATCTTGGCCGCGTTGATCTCGGCCCCTTCCAATGCACCCAGCCGGTTGCATTCGTCGAGCGGCAATTCGGTGTAAAGCCGCAGGAAGCGGCCCACATCGGCGTCGGCCGTGTTGCGCCAGAATTGCCAGAACTCGTAAGGCGAGCGCATCTCGGCATTCAGCCAGACCGCGCCGCCCGCACTCTTGCCCATCTTGGCGCCGTCCGCCGTGGTCAGCAGCGGCGAGGTCAGCCCGTAGACCTCGTGATCGAGGATGCGCCGCGTCAGGTCGATGCCGTTGACGATATTGCCCCACTGGTCCGACCCGCCCATCTGCAACCGGCAGCCATAGCGGCGGTTCAGCTCCAGGAAGTCATAGGCCTGAAGGATCATGTAGTTGAATTCGAGGAAGGACAGCGACTGCTCGCGATCCAGCCGCGATTTCACGGATTCGAAGGACAGCATCCGGTTGACCGAGAAATGCCGCCCGATATCGCGCAGGAAATCCAGGTAGTTCAGGCTGTCCAGCCATTCGGCATTGTTCAGCATCAGCGCGTCGGTCGGCCCCGCGCCATAGTCCAGATACTTGCCGAAGACCTGCTTCATGCCCGCGATATTGGCGTCGATCTGGTCGGGGCCCAAGAGCGGGCGTTCGTCCGAGCGGAAGGACGGATCGCCCACCTTGGTCGTGCCGCCGCCCATCAGCGTGATCGGCTTGTGCCCGGTCCTTTGCAGCCAGCGCAGCATCATGATGTTCAGCAGATGCCCCACATGCAGCGAGGCTGCCGTGGCGTCATAGCCGATATAGGCGGTCACCACCCCGTTGCTCAGCGCCTCGTCGAGGGCCTGATAATCGGTGCAGTCGGCCATGTAGCCGCGCTCGATCATCACGCGCAGGAAGTCCGATTTCGGGTGGTAGGTCATCGCCTCTTGTCCCCTGGGATGGATTTGGCCAGTGATATATCGGGCAGGCCGCAGAAGGGAAAGCCGATGTTGAAACCGGGGCCGGTGCGCGCGCTGGGCACGATGTCGGGCACCTCGCTTGACGGCGTGGATGCCGCCGTCCTGCTGACCGATGGCGAGGCGATCATGGGCTTCGGCGAAACCGCCTATCGCCCCTATGCGCCCGCGGAACGCGCCGTGCTGGCCGCAGCCCTGGGCCGCTGGCCGGGCGAGACGGGGGTGGATGAGGCCGCCGAGATCGTCGAGACCGCCCATGCCGAGGTGATGGCGCGGTTCTCCGATCTGGCCATTGCGGGCTTTCACGGCCAGACGCTGGCGCATGACCCGCAGGGGCGGGGCACGCATCAGGTGGGCTCTGGCCGTGTGCTGGCCGAGGTGCTGGGCCTGCCGGTGGTGTGGGATTTCCGCTCGGCCGATATCCGGCTGGGCGGGCAGGGGGCGCCGCTGGCCCCGTTCTTCCACTTCGCCTGTGCGAAATGGATCGGCGCGCGGGCGCCCTTGGCCTTTGTCAATCTGGGTGGCGTGGGCAACCTGACCTGGGTCGATCCCCGGCTTGATCGGCCCGACGCCCCGGGCGCGCTGCTGGCCTTTGACACGGGCCCTGCGAATGCGCCGATCGACGATCTGGTGCGGGCGCGGCTGGGGCAGGGGTGCGACCGCGACGGGGCGCTGGCTGCATCCGGCCGGGTGGACGAGGCCGTGATCGCGGCCTTCCTTGCCCATTCGCATTTCCGGCGGATGCCGCCCAAATCTCTGGACCGGAACGATTTTTCCACGCTCTCGGCACAGGTGGCCGACCTCTCCGACGCCGATGCTGCCGCCACGCTGACCGCCGCGGCCGCCGCTGCGGTTGCCGCCGGGCTTGACCATTGTCCGACGCGGCCCGACCGGCTGCTTGTCACCGGGGGCGGGCGGCTGAACCCGGTGATGATGGCCATGCTTGCCGCGCGCAGCGGCCTGCCGGTCGATCCGGTCGAGGCGGTGGGGCTGGATGGCGACATGCTCGAGGCGCAGGCGTTTGCCTATCTGGCGGTCCGGGTGGCGCGCGGGTTGCCGACCTCCTGTCCCGCGACCACGGGCGTTGCGGCGGCGGTGGGGGGCGGTATCGTCAGCCGCCCGTCGCGGGCGGCCTGAGGCTCAGCCCGCCGCAGCCGGAATATCGAAGCCGGGCGGCGCCATCTCGAACCCGTCGAAGCTGAATCCGGGGCTGACCGTGCAGCCGACCAGCGTCCAGCCGCCCAGCGGGCGCGCCGCCTGCCAGTGATGGGCGGGCACCAGGATCTGCGGCCGTTCGCCCGCCGCAAGGTCGACACCCAGTCGATGCGCCACCGCCGGACCATCGGCACTTTCGGCGATCCGCAACTCCAGCGGCGCCCCCGCATGGAAATGCCAGATCTCGGCGGCATCGACCCGGTGCCAATGGCTCTGCTGCCCTTCGGCCAGCATGTAATAGATCGCGGTGCCCATGGGCCGCGCGCCGCCTTCGGCCCCCGCACGCCATGTCTCGCGATACCATCCGCCCTCGGGATGGGGCTGCAAGCCCAGCAATGTGATGATCTCGTCGGCGGTCATGGCGCCCCTCCGGCCGCCCGGCGCGGCGCTGCAATGTGCTCGATTTACTGGAAGTTTGCCGAAAACGCCATCTTGCCGTCATGAAAAGCGACATTTCCTCCGCCAGGATATGCTGCATTGCAGAATTATATGCGCGACTCTCTTGCTGCGGCGCAGCATTTCGGGCAACAGGCGGTCTCTCGGGCGGATGGCCCGGGATCCGTGCGGGGCAGGACGGCGCGAAGGATGAAAAAGATGGATATGGATGCACGGCAACCGGACGGCACCGAAGACGCGGCACAGATCGCCGACGCGCCGCCCCCTCTCAGCGCCGAGGATATTGCCTCGCGCATCCTGGGCTTCACCCGCTTCTGCGCGGTGCAGGCGGGCGAGCGGCTGGAACAGGCCGCGCTCAGCCGCGGCTGGATCGACGAACAGGGCCGCCCGACGGCGGATGGCTGCGCCCTGATCGCCGCCCTGACCAGCCGCGATTGCGCCTACGGCGTCTACCGCCTGCCGGTCTGAGGGCGCGCGCCCGCCGGCACCAGCGGGCGCCAATGCCTCATTTCAGGATCGACCGGCCCGCATAGACCGCCGTTTCGCCCAGCATTTCCTCGATCCGGATCAACTGGTTGTATTTCGCCAGCCGGTCCGAGCGCGACAGCGAGCCGGTCTTGATCTGCCCGCAATTCGTCGCCACCGCCAGATCGGCGATGGTTGCATCCTCGGTCTCGCCCGAACGGTGCGACATGACATTGGTATAGCGCGCCCGATGCGCCATATCGACGGCCGCCAGCGTCTCGGTCAGGCTGCCGATCTGGTTCACCTTCACCAGCATCGAGTTCGCGACACCGGCCCTGATCCCCTCGGCCAGCCGCGCGGGGTTGGTCACGAACAGATCGTCGCCGACCAGTTGCACCTTGTCGCCCAGCGCCTGGGTCAGCAGTTTCCAGCCGTCCCAGTCATCCTCGGCGCAGCCATCCTCGATCGAGATGATCGGATAATCGGCGCAGAGCTTGGCCAGATAGTCCACATTCTCGGCCGCCGACAGCGACAGCCCTTCGCCCGCCATCTCATACCGGCCATCGCGGAAATACTCGGTCGAGGCGCAGTCAAGCGCGAGGTAGATATCCTCGCCCGCCTTGTAGCCCGCCTTGTCGATGCTTTTCAGGATGAAATCCAGCGCCTCGCGGGTGGAGTTCAGCGCGGGCGCAAAGCCGCCCTCGTCGCCGATGCCGGTATTGTGGCCCGCGGCCGACAGTTCCTTTTTCAGCGTGTGGAACACCTCGGATCCCATCCGCACCGCATCGCGGATATTGCCCGCGCTGACCGGCATGATCATGAATTCCTGGATGTCGATCGGGTTGTCGGCATGTTCGCCGCCATTGATGATGTTCATCATCGGCACCGGCAGCACCCGCGCCGAGGTGCCGCCGACATAGCGGTAAAGCGGCTGGCTGGTGTAATCCGCCGCCGCCTTGGCCGCGGCCAGCGACACGCCCAGGATCGCGTTCGCGCCCAGACGGCCCTTGTTGTCGGTCCCGTCCAGTTCGATCATCGTCTGGTCCAGGGCGACCTGCTCGGTCGCGTCCATGCCCACCAGCGCCTCGGCGATCTCGCCATTGACGGCGGCCACCGCCTCCAGCACGCCCTTGCCCAGATAGCGCGCCTTGTCGCCGTCGCGCCGTTCCACCGCCTCATGCGCGCCGGTCGAGGCGCCCGAGGGCACGGCGGCCCGGCCCATCGTGCCGTCTTCGAGGATCACATCCACCTCGACGGTGGGATTGCCCCGGCTGTCGAGAATCTCGCGGCCGATGATGTCGATGATGGTGCTCATGGGCGGGCGTCCTTCCCTTGCTGCGACTGCACACTCGCGCGTCTTCTAGCGCCGGGCGCGGGCCTTGGAAAGTGCGCGTTCCCGCCACAGCGTATAGAGCCCCGAGCCGATGATGATCGCCGCCCCGCACAGGGTCGCCGCATCGGGCCGCTCGCCGAAGACCACGACCCCGATCCCCAGCGCAAAGACAAGCCGCGTGTAGCGGAACGGCGTGACCACCGCGACCTCGCCCACCCGCATCGCCTCGACGATGGCGTAATAGCCCGCCACTCCCAGCACCAGCGCACCCGCCATCAGCCCCGCAAGCGGCGCGTCCAGCGCCACCGGCCCCCGCTCGACCGCCATCACCAACAGACCCAGCGGCACCAGCATCCCGAAGCCATAGGCCGACAATTGCAGCGAAGAGACGCTGCGCGGTGTTGCCCGCGTGGCCAGATCGCGCAGCGCCAGCCCGAACACCCCCAGCACCGCAAACAGCGAGGCGGGCTGGAACCCCTCAAGTCCCGGTCGGATGATCAGCAGAACCCCGCAAAGCCCGACCAGAATCGCGACCCAGCGCCGCCAGCCGACCTGCGCGCCCATGAACAGCGCAGCCCCCAGCGTCACCACCAGCGGCGTCGCCTGCAAGATCGCCGAAGCCGTCGAAAGCGGCGTCAGCGCAATGGCATAGACAAAGCCCAGCGTGCCCGAAACCTCGCCCAGATTGCGCAAAAGGACCGGCCGTGTCAGCAGCACGCGCGACCACAGCCGTTGCCCGCGCGCCAGCGCCATCACGCCGAAGATCACCGCACCGCCCGCGCCCAGCATCGCAAGGATCTGGCCCACCGGCAGCGTGGCGGCGGCACTTTTCACGAACATGTCTTCCAGCGCAAAGGCGGCCATCGCGGCCACCATCAGCGCGATGCCGCGCATGTTGTCCATCGGGGGGAATCCGGTCGGGGGTGTCCGCCCCGGCTTACCCCGCGCAGGGGCCAGAGGGAAGGGGGCTCAGCCCTTGCGGATCGGCACGCCGTAAAGCTCCAGCCGGTGGCCCTTGAGCCGATAGCCCAGCTTTTCCGCGATACGTTCCTGCAAGGCTTCGATCTCGGGGTCGCAGAACTCGATCACCGCGCCGGTGTTCAGGTCGATCAGATGATCGTGATGGTCGCGCTCGGCATCCTCGTAGCGCGCCCGCCCGTCGCCGAACTCCAGCCGCTCGATGATGCCCGATTCCTCGAACAGCTTGACCGTGCGATAGACCGTCGCCAGCGAGATCCGCGGATCGACATCGCTGGCGCGGGCATAAAGTTCCTCGACATCGGGATGGTCGTCGCTGGCCTCCAGCACTCGCGCCACCACCCGGCGCTGATCGGTCATGCGCAGGCCCCTGGCCTCGGCGCGGGTTTCGATGGTGTCGGTCATGGCACCTCGCTTCCCATGATGGCCGATTTTCTAGGCGATTGCGTCCTGTCCTGCCAGCCGGAAAACGCCGCCAGAACCCGGCCCTGCCGGTTTTCGCACAGCCCCTGTGGCTTGACCCCGCCCCCCGCGCGGCGGCAAGGGGGGTGCAGGAGGGCCTCATGGACCGCAAGACGCAGATCGACGCCTTCGGCGCAGTGGCGCTGATCGGCTTTTCCATGTTGCTGGCCTTCAACCAGGTCGTCATCAAGATGGTGAACGAGGGCTTGCAGCCGGTCTTCTGGGCGGGCCTGCGCTCGGCCGGTGCGGTGCTGATCCTCGGGCTCTGGATGACGCTTCGGGGGCGGCCGCCCCGGATCGCGCCCGGCACGCTCTGGGCGGGGCTTCTGATCGGGGTCGTGTTCTCGGTCGAATTCGTCTTCCTGTTCCTTGCGCTCGACCTGACCACCGTCACCCGGACCTCGGTGATCTTCTACTCGATGCCGGTCTGGCTGGCGCTGGCGGGGCATTTCCTGCTGCCCGGCGAACGCCTCACCCGGCGCAAGTCGCTGGGTCTGGCGCTGGCCTTTGCCGGTGTGTCCTGGGCGATCCTCGACCGGGGCGGGCCGGGCGGACAGGCCAGCCTGGCGGGCGATCTTTGCGCGCTGGGCGCGGCGCTGGGCTGGGCGTGCATCGCGCTTTGTGCCCCGCGCCACACCGCTCAACCGCGTCGCGCCCGAGATGCAGCTGTTCTGGCAGGTCGCGGTCTCGGCGCCGATCCTGCTGGCGCTGTCGCCCCTGTTCGGCCCGCTGCTGCGCGATCTGGCGCCGCTGCACCTCTGGGGCCTCGGTTTCCAGATCGTCGTCATCGTCAGCTTCGGCTTCGTTGCCTGGCTCTGGCTTCTGGCCCGCTATCCGGCGGCCAGCGTTGCCAGCTTCAGCTTCTTGACCCCTGTCTTCGGCGTCGGCCTTGGCTGGGCGCTTCTGGGCGAGCATGTCGGCGCCTCGGTGCTGGGCGCGCTGGTGCTGGTGGCCTGCGGCATCGTTCTTATCAACCGCCCCCCGCGCGCTCAGGTGCCGCAAAAGGTCTGACGCACTTCCTCCCCGGGCTCGGGCGGCGCGCGATAGGCGGCATGCTCCGGCTGGTCGTCAAAGGGCCGCGCCGTGACCCCGACCAGCCTTTTGAACGGTACGAAATCGCCCGCGACCGCGGCCGCGATCACCTGCTCGACCCGGTGATTGCGCGGGATATGGGCCGGGTTGGCCGCCCGCATCCGCGCAGCCGCCTCTGCCTCCGTCACCCCCTCGCGCCGCAACCGCGCGCGCCACTCCGCGGCCCAGTCGTTGAAACCGTCGTGGTTCTTCAGCCCGGCCCCCGCCTGACCCTCGGCCAGCACGCGGAATGTATTGGTGAAATCCGCCCGCTCCGTCGCCATCAGGTCCAGCAGCCGGTGGATCAGTTCGGCATCACCCGGTTCCGCCGCCGCAAGCCCGATCTTGGGCCGGAACACCGAAAGCCATCCCTCGCGGAACAGCGCCGGAAAGGCGCGGATCGCCTCGGTTGCCCGGGCAATGGCCGTTTCCTCGTCCGGGTCGATCAGCGGCACCAGCGCCGAGGCCAGTTGCGCCAGGTTCCACGCAGCGATATCGGCCTGTCGCGCATAGGCATAGCGGCCATAGGCGTCGATCGAACTGAACACCGTGTCCGGGTGATAGCCATCCATGAAGGCGCAGGGGCCGAAATCGATGGTCTCGCCCGAGATCGCGGTATTGTCGGTGTTCATCACCCCATGAATGAACCCGACCCCCATCCATTGCGCCACCAGCCGCGCCTGCGCCGCGATGACCGCCTGCAACAGCCCGAGTGGACCGTCCGCCTGCGGATAGTGGCGGTCGATGGCATGCCCGGCCAGCAGGCGCAACGCCTCGGTATCGCGGCGGGCGGCGAAGAACTGAAAGGTGCCGACGCGGATATGGCTTGCGGCCACCCTTGTCAGCACCGCGCCGGGCAGGATCGCCTCGCGGATCACCTCCTCGCCCGTCGTCACCGCGGCCAGCGCGCGCGTGGTCGGGATGCCCAGCGCGTGCATCGCCTCGGAGACGACATATTCCCGCAGCACCGGCCCCAGCCAGGCCCGCCCGTCGCCCATCCGCGAAAACGCCGTGCGCCCGGCCCCCTTGAGTTGCAGATCGAACCGCCGCCCGTCAGGCGCCACCACCTCGCCCAGCAGGATCGCGCGACCGTCGCCCAGTTGCGGCACGAAGCCGCCGAACTGATGGCCCGCATAGGCCTGCGCCAGCGGCTCGGCCCCCTCGGGCAGGCGGTTTCCGGCCAGCATCTCCACCCCCTCGGCGGCCAGCGCCCCGGCATCCAGCCCCAGCTCGGCCGCCAGCGGCGCGTTCAGCATCACCAGCCGGGGCGCGCGCACCGGGACAGGGGCCTGCCGCACAAAGAACCGCTCGGGCAGGCGGGCATAGGAATTGTCGAAGGGGATCGTCAGCGCCATGCGCTGAACATAGCGCAAGGCCGGGATTTTCCATGGGGGTCATCCGGCAAAGCGGCGCCGGTCACAGCCGCCCAAGGCGCTCGGTCAGCAGCACAAAGAACCCGTCCGCGTCCAGATCCCCCATGAACATCGCGTTCGGCGCCTTGCCGGTCACGCCCCACCAGTCGGCCACCGTCATGCCCGCGGTGAATCGCCCCTCGGTCTCGATCTCGACATTAATGTGCCGCCCCGTGAACAGCTCCGGCTTCAGCAAATAGGCCGTCACGCAGGGATCATGCAGCGGCGCCCCGTCCGAGCCGTATTTCGCCTTGTCGAACCGCTCGAAGAAATCGGTCATCTCGGCCACCGCGACTCCCACCCGCGTGCCAAGCCCCCGGAACGCCGCGTTGCGCGCGGGCGTCACCAGCGCCTTATGCGTCACATCGAGCGGCATCACCGTCAGCGGAACGCCGGAACCGAACACGATTTCAGCAGCTTCCGGATCGACATGGATGTTGAACTCGGCCGCAGGGGTGATGTTGCCCACCTCGAAATAGGCCCCGCCCATCAGCACGATCTGGGCAATCCGCGGCACGATCTCGGGCGCGGCCATCATCGCGGTCGCGATATTCGTCAGCGGCCCCAGCGGGCAGAGCGTCACGCTGCCCGCCGGCTCGCGCCGCAGCGTCCGGATGAGGAACTCGACCGCATGGGTGTCCTGCAAGGGCATCGTCGGGTCGGGCAGCACCGGCCCGTCCAGCCCGGTCTTGCCATGCACATGTTCGGCCGTGACCAGCGCGCGTTTCAGCGGCCGCTCGCAGCCCGAAAAGACCGGCACATCCGCTCGCCCCGCCAGTTCGCAGACGATGCGCGCATTCTTCTGGGTCAGCGCCAGCGGCACATTGCCCGCGACCGCGGTGATCCCCAGCACCTCGATCTCGTCGGGGCTGGCCAGCGCCAGCAGGATCGCCACGGCGTCATCCTGGCCGGGATCGGTGTCGATGATGATCTTGCGGGGCATCGCGGTCTCCGGGGAAATCCGCGGCAGAGACTGGCGCGGGCGCCAGAAGAAGTAAAGCGCCCGCGCCGGTGCCGCAGCCCCGCCCCGCAGAGGGACCGCGGCGGACGGCCATGAGGGTCAGCCGTCGAAATCGACTTCTTCCATCAGACGCAGCGCCACGGGCCGAAGCTTGGCCAGATCCATCAGGTTGGCATCGTCGGGGGTGAATTCGCCCCAGCTTGCCACCAGAGCCGACGGCTGCGCGCCGGGCGCGACGGGGTATTCGTTGTTCACCTCGGCATAGATTTCCTGCGCCTTGGGCGAGGCGAGGAATTCCATGAATTTCAACGCTTCCTCGCGGTTCGGCGCGGCCTTGGTCATCGCCACGCCCGAGACGTTCACATGGGTGCCGCCATTCTCGAAGACCGGGAACAGCACATTGACCGAGTCCGCCCAAGCCTGCTGTTCGGGATCGGCGACCATCTGGCCCATGTAATAGGTGTTGCCCAGCGAGATGTCGCATTGCCCGGCCCAGATCGCCTTGACCTGCGCGCGGTCATTGCCTTCGGGCTTGTGGGCAAGGTTGGCCTTGACGCCAGCGACCCAGGTCTTCGCGGCTTCCTCGCCATGGTGATGGATCACCGCCGACAAAAGGGCGAGGTTGTAGTCATGCGTGCCCGACCGGGTGCAGATCCGGCCCTTCCATTTCGGATCGGCCAGATCCTCGTAGGTGGTCGCCTCGGACGGATCCACGCGGTCCTTCGAGGCATAGACGATCCGCGCCCGCGTCGTCACGCCGAACCAATGGTTTTCAGGGTCGCGGAACGCTTCGGGGATGTTGGCGGACAACGCCTCGCTCTCGACGGCCTGGGTCACGCCGCCCGCGACCGCCTCGGACAGCCGCGCGATGTCGACGGTCAGGATGATGTCGGCCGGGCTGCGCGCGCCCTCGGCCTGAAGCCGTTCGACCAGCCCCTTGTCCAGAAAGGCCACATTGGTCGCGATCCCGGTCTCGGCGGTAAAGGCGTCCAGCAGCGGCTGGATCAGTTCGGGCTGGCGGTAGGAATAGATGTTGACATCGGCCTGAACGGCCGGGGCCAGCGTGGCGGCGGCGACGCTGGCCATCAGGGCGGTGCGGAAAGTCATGGTATCTCCTGTCCTTTGGCGGATCCCGTGCCCCCGTTAAATCCGACAAAAAATGTCAGGTCAATACATGATCGTTTCTGTCGGAAAATTGGTCCGCCCGCCGCTCAGGGCGCCCGCTCGGCGGCCTTCGCCGCCTCCCACAGCGCATCCATCTCGGCCAGATCCGAGTCCTCGGGCCGCTTGCCCTGTGCCCGAAGGGCGGCCTCCACGGCATTGAAACGGCGGGTGAATTTCGCGTTCGTTGCGCGCAGCGCCTCCTCGGGGTCAAGGTTCAGGTGACGCGCCAGATTGGCGATGGCGAACAGCATGTCGCCGAATTCCTCGACCACCTCGGCCTCGGTCATGCTCGCGCGCGCCTCGGCCAGTTCATGGGCTTCCTCGGCGATCTTGTCGACGACCTGGCCGATCTCGGGCCAGTCGAATCCCACCCGCGCCGCGCGCTTCTGCAACTTGACCGCGCGGGTCAGCGCAGGCAGCGCCAGCGCCACATCGTCCAGCACCCCATGCGCGGCCTTGCCCGCCCGCTCGGCCGCCTTGATCGCCTCCCAGTCGCTTGTCTGTTGGTCCGCACTCTTGTCGCGGCTCTCGTTGCCGAAGACATGCGGATGGCGCGCCACCATCTTGTCGGCAATCGCATTCGCGACCGAGTCGAAATCGAACAGGCCCCGTTCGGCCCCCATCTGCGTGTGATAGACGGTCTGCAACAGCAGATCGCCCAACTCGCCCTCCAACTCGCCCCAGGCTTCGCGCGCGATGGCATCCGCCACCTCATAGGCTTCCTCGATCGTATAGGGCGCGATGGACGCGAAATCCTGCTCGATATCCCAGGGGCAGCCGGTCGCGGGGTCGCGCAGCCGTCGCATGATCTCGATCAGCCGGGGCATGCCGCCCCTTGGGTCGTGAACCAGGGCATCGGATTCGTCGGGGCGCATCGGCAATCTCCGGCTGGGGGCGTGCGGGGGGAGTTGGGCAAATGCGCGCGCGGATGTAAAGGCAGGGCTGGCAAGCGGCGCGCGGGGCGGTATCGTGGCGCCCGAACGGAGGCGGCATGGTACTCGAAGACGCGAAACGGCAGGTGGACACCGCGATCACCCGGCAGGGGCACCGGGGGCTGTCCTATGAAAACGCCTTCGGCGGCGTGACCTCGTTCCTGCGGCGCACGCTGACCAAGGATCTGGCGGGCGTCGATCTGGCGGTGACCGGCATCCCCTTCGATCAGGCGGTGACCAACCGCCCCGGCACCCGGCTGGGGCCAAGGGCGATCCGCGAGGCCAGCGTGCTTCAGGCCTGCGACGCGCCCTATGGCTGGGGCTTCAACCCGCTGGAGGATTTCGACATCGTCGATTACGGCGATCTGGCCTTCGACTATGCCACCGTGTCCGACTTCCCCGCGGTGCTTCAGGCCCATGTCGCGGGTATCCTCGATGCCGGTGCAGCCTGCATTGCGCTGGGCGGCGATCATTCGATTTCCCTGCCGATCCTGCGCGCCCATGCCGCGCGCCACGGGCCCCTGGCGCTGGTCCAGTTCGACGCCCATTCCGACACATGGGAGGATGGTGGCCCGAACCGGATCGACCATGGCACCATGTTCCGCAAGGCGGTGCGCGAGGGGCTGATCGACCCCGCGCGATCCGTGCAGATCGGCATCCGCACCGACAATCCCGACCCGATGGGCATCACGGTTCTGGATGCCCCCTTCGTCCATGAAAACGGCCCCGCCGCCACCGTCGCCCGCATCCGTCAGGTGGTGGGCGAGGCGCCCGCCTATCTCAGCTTCGATATCGACGCGCTGGACCCGGCCTTTGCGCCCGGCACCGGCACGCCGGTCTGGGGCGGGCTGACCAGCGCGCAGGCGGCGGCGATGCTGCGGGGGCTGAGGGGCCTGAACATGGTCGGCGGCGATGTGGTCGAGGTCTCGCCGCCCTTCGACCCCTCGGGCATCACGGCCGTCGCAGGGGCGCATGTGGCGGTCGAACTGATCTGCCTCTGGGCCTGGAAAAAACGCGAAGAAAGGGGTGCAGGCAAATGAAAATACTCATGTATCTCGTGATCCTCCTGCTGCTGGCCTCGGCCGCGGGGGCGGTCTATTTCCGCAAGGTGGCCGATGATCCGGCGCTCTGGCATGTCGACCCGCTGACCGCCGAAAAGCCCGGCACGCCCAACGCGATCCTCGTCCGTCCCGAGGGCGGCGACCGCACCGCACCCGCCTATGCCGTCAGCCCTGAGGATTTGGCCCGCGCCATCGAGGCCGTCGCGCTGTCCGAGCCGAACACCAGCCGCATCGCGGGCAGCCCCGAAGAACTGTGGATGACCTATGTCCAGCGCTCGCGGATCATGGGATTTCCCGACTACATCTCGATCAAGGCCCTGCCGAAAGACGATGGCGCGACCTGGGCCGCGTTCTCGCGCTCGCGCTTCGGGCAGTCCGATCTGGGCGTGAACGCCGCGCGGCTCGCACGCTGGCAAGAGCAGTTACGCGCCCGGCTCGGGCCTTGACCGCGGCGCGTCGCTGGGCGACAGAGCGGCATGGTTTCCCTCGACAAACTCGACCAGATCACCCGCCGCTTCGAATTCCTCGAAGCCCGGCTTGCCGAAGGCGCAGGCGGCGATTTCGCGCAGGTGGGCCGCGAATATGCCGATCTCAAGCCGGTGGCCGAGCAGATCGCCGCCTATCGCCATCTGCTGGACGAAATCGCCCAAGCCGAGGCGATGCTGGCCGACCCCGAGATGCGCGCGCTGGCCGAGGACGAACTGCCGACGCTGCGCGCCCGCCTGCCCGAGCTGGAACAGGCCCTGCGCGTCGCGCTTCTGCCGCGCGACGCCGCCGACGCCCGCCCCGCCATCGTCGAGATCCGCCCCGGAACGGGGGGCGAGGAAGCGGCGCTGTTCGCCGGCGATCTTCTGCGGATGTACCAGCGCTATGCCGAGGCGCGGGGCTGGAAATTCACGATCCTCGAAGAATCCCAGACCGAACTGGGCGGCATCCGCGAGGTCGTGGCGAATGTGCAGGGCGAGGGGGTCTTTGCCCGGCTGAAATACGAATCGGGCGTGCATCGCGTCCAGCGCGTGCCCGAAACGGAATCGGGTGGGCGCATCCACACCTCGGCCGCCACCGTCGCCGTCCTGCCCGAGGCCGAGGAGGTCGATATCGACATTCCCGCCACCGATATCCGCATCGACACGATGCGCGCCTCGGGGGCAGGGGGGCAGCATGTCAACACCACCGATTCCGCCGTGCGGATCACCCACCTGCCGACCGGCATCGTGGTGACGAGTTCCGAGAAATCCCAGCACCAGAACCGCGCCATCGCCATGGCGGTGCTGCGCGCGCGGCTTTACGACATGGAACGCCAGAAGGCCGCCGCCGACCGCGCCGCAACGCGCAAGTCGCAGGTCGGTTCGGGCGACCGCTCCGAACGCATCCGCACCTACAATTTCCCGCAGGGCCGGATGACCGATCACCGGATCAACCTGACGCTCTACCGGCTGGACCAGGTGATGCAGGGCGATCTGGACGAGGTGATCGACGCGCTGATCGCCGACGATCAGGCCAGCCTGCTGGCCGAGATGGAAGGATGACCGCCGGGCAGGCGCTGGCCGAGGCCGTCCGGGCCCTGACCGAGGCCGGCATCCCCGACGCCCCCCGCGATGCCCGCCGCCTGCTGGCCCATGCCCTCGGGATCGCGCCCGGTCGGCTGACGCTGGTCCTGCCCGACCCCCTCCCGCCCGAGGCCGCTGCCCGGTTCCGGACCGCCATCGCCCGTCGCGCCGCCCGCGAACCCGTCTCGCATATCACCGGCAGCCGCGCTTTCTATGGCCGCGAATTCCGCGTCTGCCCCGACGTGCTCGACCCCCGCCCCGAAACCGAGACGCTGATCGAGGCCGCCCTGGCCGCGCCTTTTTCGCGCGTGCTAGACCTTGGCACCGGGTCGGGCTGCATCCTCTTGACCCTGCTGGCCGAACGCCCCGATTCCAAAGGTATCGGCACAGACATTTCCGAACCCGCCCTTGCCGTCGCGCGCGACAACGCCCGGGCGCTGGGCATCGCGCGCGCCGAATTCGTGCAGGCCGACTGGTTCGGGGGCCTTTCCGGGCGCTTCGACCTGATCGTGTCGAACCCGCCCTATATCGCGGCGGCGGAAATGCCCGGCCTCGCCCCGGAACTGGCGCATGAACCCCGCAAGGCCCTGACCGACGATGGTGACGGGCTTTCGGCCTATCGGGCCATTTCCCGTGGCGCTTTGGCGCATCTGGACCCGGGCGGGCGCCTGATCGTCGAGATCGGCCCGACCCAGGGGGCGGCGGTTGCATCCTTGCTGCAAGGGGCGGGGCTTGAAATCGTTGCGATCCATGCCGATCTGGACAGACGTGACCGTGCGGTCGAGGCCCGCGCCGCGGCACCGGGGGCGTGACGAAAACCACGTTGCGCGCCGCGCGCACCCCTCGCCAAAACGCCGCATTTGGTGTAAATTCCCCTTGTCAGCGCGCTTGCGGCATGCTTACTCAGGCCGCGCAGGCTCGGGACGGGACGCGGGACGAACCCGATCGGCGCTCCCGCGCAGCACAAGCCAGACACAGGTCGGCAGACAGGACACGGACGAGGCTTCGGCGCCCGCGCGGCGCAGGGCCTGCCGGATTCGCCAATACAAGGCTGGAAACCAGAAATCGCATGAGACCATCCAAGTCACGTTCGCGCTCCAAGTCGAACCGTCAGCGCTCGATGGGCAATATTGTCAACCGGGTCTTCGACAGTTCGGGCCCCGAGGGCAAGGTCCGCGGCACGCCGCAGCAGATCATCGAGAAATACAATCAGCTTGCCCGCGACGCCCAGCTTGGCAATGACCGCGTGGCGGCCGAGAATTTCCAGCAGCACGCCGAGCATTACACACGGCTTCTGGGCGAGGCGATGCGCGAGCAGGACGCCCGCCGCGAACAGCACGAGGCCCAGCAGGGCCGCGACCGGGGCCGCGAGGATCGTACCGACGATCGGCCCGAGGGCGAGCATCAGCCCCGGCGCGACATGATGGCCGACGAGCCCGCCTATCACCAGGTCAATGGCGCGGCCGAAGTCATCGAGCTTGACGATACCGATGAGGGCGAAAGCACCCTCGTCGACACCCCCGAGGAACGCCCCGTCGAAACCGCCGAGGATCGTCCGGTGGCCGAGCGGCCCGCCGAAAAACCGCGCCGCCCGCGCAAGCCCAGGGCACCCAAACCGCGCGAGGATGGCGAAAGCCCGGCACAGCAGGCCCCGGCGGCCGAATAGGCCGCCCCAGCCCCTCCAGTCGGCCGAACGCTGCCTTCTAGCCCCCCAGCGCCCGGGCGAGGGTGCAGAACCCTTCGATTGACACCTGTTCGGCCCGCTCGGTCGGCGCGATGCCCACGGCGTTCAACCGGTCCTCGATATCCGGCGCCAGCCCCTTCAGGCTTGCCCGCAGCATCTTGCGCCGCTGGTTGAAGGCCGCCGCCACCACCCGTTCCAGCACGGCCGGATCGGCCGGAAAGCGCGGCGCGGGCAGGGCGGTCAGATGCACCACGGCCGAGGCCACCTTGGGCGCGGGCGTGAACGCCTCGGGCGGCAGGCGCATCACGATCCGCGCCTCGCAGCGCCACTGCGCCAGGATCGCCAGCCGACCGTAAGCCTTGGACCCCGGATCGGCCACGATCCGTTCCGCCACCTCGCGCTGGAACATCAGCGTCAGGCTTTGCCAGAAGGGCGGCCAGACGGGCGGGGTCAGCCAGCGCACCAGGAGTTCGGTGCCCACGTTATAGGGCAGGTTTGCCACCACCTTGATCGGTGGCGTCAGCCGCGCCAGCGGGTCGATTTCCAGCGCATCGGCATTGACGACATCCAGCCGCCCGGGATGCGCTGCCGCGATCTCGGCCAGCGCGGGCAGGCAGCGGGCATCCTTCTCGACCGCCAGCACCCGCCGCGCGCCGCTTGCCAGCAACCCGCGGGTCAGCCCGCCGGGGCCGGGGCCGATTTCCAGCACATCCGCCCCCGACAGATCGCCCGCCGCCCGCGCGATCTTGGCGGTCAGGTTCAGATCGAGCAGGAAATTCTGCCCCAGCGCCTTCTTCGCCGAAAGCCCATGCGTCGCGATCACCTCGCGCAGTGGCGGCAGGCCGTCAATCGTGCTCATCCGCTCACCCCTGCGCCAGCATCCGTTCCGCCAGCCGCAGCGCCGCCCCCCAAGCCAGCGGCATGGCGACGATGCCGATGCCCGTGGCAATCGCCGCGCCCCGCGCCGACAGACGCCGCTCTGCGACCAGCCCCGTCAGCACCCACAGCGCGACCGGCCCCAGCAGCGCCACGCCCGTCACCACGCCGGGCATCACCCCCAGCGTGGCCACCGACATCAGCACATGGCCCGCCGCGCTCATCACCAGCGTCCCGGCCAGGATCGCCAGCGCCCAGGCATGCACCACGGCAAAGCGGCGCTGCTGGCCGACAATCACGACAGCCGCCGCAACCAGCGTCATCAGAACGGCCGCCACCGCATATTGCGCCGGACCCGGCCAGACGAAATCCGGCCGCTGCGCGGTCAGCCAGCCCGGCAGATACAGCACCTGTTCCGCGTTCTGGATCAGGACGGCCACGAACAGCAGGCTCGCCCGGGCGTGCAGGCCGATGCGTCTGGCGGCAAGTTCCGTCCATGCGATGCGTTTCACGGCCGCGACACCTCTGCACTCGTCTGAACCCGGTCACGACGCGCGTGCCCGCGCCATCCGCTGCGCCATCTCCAGCGCCGCGATCAGGCTGGAGGGATCGGCCCGGCCCTGGCCCGCGATGTCAAAGGCGGTGCCATGATCGGGCGAGGTCCGGATGAAGGGCAGGCCCAGCGTCACATTCACCCCGCCCGCGAAATCCAGCGTCTTGATCGGGATCAGCGCCTGATCGTGATACATGCAGATCGCCGCATCATAGCCCGCCCGCGCGCCCGCATGGAACATCGTGTCGGCGGGCAGCGGGCCGGTCAGCGCGAAGCCCTCGGCGCGCAACAGATCCAGCACCGGGGCGATCAGGTCGATTTCCGCGCGCCCCATCGTGCCACCCTCGCCGGCATGGGGATTCAGCCCGGCAACCGCAAGCCGCGGCGCGTCGATGCCGAAATCGCGGATCAGCGCGGCATGGGTGATGCGGATCGTCTGTTCCAGAAGGGCCGCATCCAGCGCCGCGGGCACCGCCGACAGCGGAATGTGGATCGTCACCGGCACGACGCGCAAGCTGTCGCAGGCCAGCATCATCACCACCCGGTCGACCCCCGCCAGATGGGCCAGGTATTCGGTATGGCCGGGATGGGCAAACCCCGCGCCTTCCTTCAGCGCCTGCTTGCTGATCGGCGCGGTGCACAGCGCGGCGGCATGGCCCGACTGCACCAGCGAAACGCCCCGTGCGATGGCCTCGATCACGCAGGCCGCATTCTCGGCCGCGGGGCGGCCGGGCGTGGCCGGGGCGGGGAAGGGCAGCCGCAGCACCGGAAGCGCCCGGGCCGAGACATGCAGCGCATCCTCGGGGGCGTGGATCTCGGCATGCGGCGTGCCCTCGGGCAGATGCGCGGGATCGCCGATCCAGAAAAAGGGCAACCGCGCCCCAAGCGTGCGCCACGCCTTGGCGGCGATCTCGGGGCCGATGCCCGCGGGCTCGCCGCAGCTCAGCGCGATGGGGCGGTCGGTCATGGTTCGCGGATGATCGCGTCGGCCTTCAGCTCGGCAAGATAGCTTTCAGCGTACCCGCCCAGCCGCTGGTTGACAAGCTGACGGCGCACCGCCTCGCGGTCGACCTCGCCATCGCCCAGATCGGGCGTGCGCGCGCAGAGCATCAGCACCACCGCCATTTGCGGCGTCGAAAGGCCATAGGACACCTCGCCCTCGTCAAGCCGCGCCAGTTCCAGCGCCACGTTCTGCGGGACCTGCGCCACTGGCAGCACCTCGCGCAGCAGCCTTTCCTCGGGCAGGCCCTTGGCGACACCGTAAAGATCGTCGCAGGTATCCACCCGGGCGCTCACGCGCATCGCATCGGCCAGCGAGCCGCCCGGGATCAGGAAGCGCGCATATTCCACCGATACCGCCTCGGGCGTGGCGGCGCCGCCTTCGCGCAGCGCGCGCAACTGGAACAGCGCGATGGCGTTTTCAAGCTCGATCGGTTCCGACACCTCGCCCGGCCGTAGTGTCAGCACCTGACCGGCCAGCGCAGGCGGCAGGCTTGTCAGCGGCAGCCAGCCCATCCGCCCGCCTTCGGCGCGCGAACGCGAGACGGAATGTTGCCGCGCGGCGGCGGCGAAAGTGCTTTCGTCCCGGATCGAGCCGCGCAGTTCGCGGACCAGCCGCTCGGCCTCGGCGCGGAATTCCGGCGTGTCGGCGCGCAGCACGATTTCCGAAAGCAGCACCTGCGCACCGGCCGCCGCCGCGCGCGGCGAGGTGATCGCCAGCGCCCGGTCGATCTCGGCCTCGGTGATCTGGGCGCGCGGTCCGAAACGGGCGCGCACCACCTCGCGCCAGGCCAGCCCCGCCTCGACGAAATCGCGGAAGGTCTCGGCCTCGACCCCGCCCTGTCCGATGGCGGCCACGAATTGCTCGGTCGTCAGGTTGGCGCGCGAGGCAAACTCCGCCATGCCTTCCTGGATCTGCTCGGGCGTCATCGCGATGCCAAGCCTCCTGGCCTCGGCCATGCGCAGCCGGTCGTCGATCAACCCGTCCATCGCGACCTTCTCGATCTGGGGCGGGTTGCCCAGAAGCCGCAGGAAGCGGATGCGCTGCTCGACCTCGAAATTGGTGATCGCCCGGTCATTGACGATCATCCGGGGCGCGAAGGGGCTGCCCTGCTGCGCGGCGGCCATTCCGGCGCCCATAAGCGCCAAGGCAGCCGCAACCGCCAGGCCCATCCGTCGGATCATCCCGTTCCTCCGTCTTCTTCCTGCTCTCAGAACCGGGCGCAACGCCGCGCCAGGCCCGCCCCGTCTCCGCGCGCGCCAAAGCCTGCCAGCGATACGGTGACGCCGAAATCCGTGGTCGGCTCCACACTAGTCGAGGAGGTGAACCGACGCGAGAGGGAAAGATCGACGGTGACGCATTCGTTGCGGTATTCCAGACCGATACCGGCACGCGCAGCGCGTTCGGCGACGAAATCGTAGCGCCAGTCGGTCTTGCCCGTCCAGTTGTCGCGGAACCGGTAGGCTGCATCCATCACCCATTCCGACCGGTCCTCGGGCCGGTTCTCGGCCGGGTTCGCCTCGGCCCAGAGCAGGCTTGAGGCCAGCGCGACACGGTCCGCATTCCACGCGATCCGCAGATCGTTGCGGGTGAAATCGAACCCGTCATCGAACAGCGCGCGGTTCGACAGGCTCAGATTGCCCGGCAGATCCAGCCGCAGCGCCGCCAGCCAGTCCGAGCTGTGCCCGTCCAGCCCCGAACCGGGCGCGAACTGGCCCGGATCGGTCTCGCGCCAGATCCGCCCCACCATCAGCGCCATCGACCAGCCCGCCGGATCGTGCCGTGTCCAGCCCAGCCCCAGATTGGCCCTCAGCCCTTCCTCGCGCATGTCCTCGCCCGCAAAGCGGGTCAGCGAGAACAGGTTGGCCTCGTCGAACTCGACCAGAACGCTGTCCTCGTTGGGCACGCCGTCCCGGTCCTCGCGGCTCCAGACCAGTTGCGCGACGGGTTCCAGCACATGGGTTGCGCCGTCCGCGCCCGCCTTGACCAGCGGCCAGCGCAGTTCGACCGAGGCGGCGGGCGTGGTCCGGGTGCGGTTGCCCTCGAAAACCGTGTCGTCGCCGATCCTGAAATGGTCGATGTCCAGCGCGCCCAGAACGCCCAGAACCACGCCATTGCCCAGCACCCAGTCGCGCCGCCAGTCAAGCCCGGCCGAGAACCGCGCCAGATCCAGCCCGTCCGCCGGATCGCTGGACCGGCGCTGATGATCGTGGGCCGCAAGCGTGAACCCGGCAATCCCGCCGATCACTGGCGGTTCCAGCCTGCGCGTATAGCTCAGATCGCCCACCAGGAACGGGATCGTCTGGTTGCTTTCGGACTCGCGCAGCGTTTCGAAATAGACCAGATCGGCGGCGATCAGTTCGTCCCGTCGCGCCCGGGTCAGCGACAGCGCGCTGTCCAGCCGGTCCTTGTCGGAATAGTCGTAATCCAGCAGATAGGCGGGGTCGGACACCCCCTCGATGTCGAAGTCCAGCCGGAAATCGCGCGGCAGGTCGAACCCGCCCCCGGCAAACAGGTAATAGCGCGTTTCGCCGGGCCGAAGGTCATCGCGCGAGATCGCGCCCTGGGCCTCGATATCCCCGTTGCGCAAGGCGCGGCGATAGCGCAATTCCACTGTCCGCGTCTGGCTGGTCGAGACATAGGGCGTTATCAGCAGATCCTGATGATCGCCCAGCGTCAGGAAATAGGGCAGTTTCAGCCCGGTCCCCAGACGGTCGGTCACCCGGAGCTTCGGCGTCAGAAAGCCGGTGGCGCGCTCGACCGAGGGATCGGGCACACGCAGATGGGGCAGGTAGAAGACCGGCACGCCCATCAGCTCGAACCGCGCATGGTTGAAATAAAGCTGCCGCTCCTGTTCGTCATGCACGATGCGCTGCGCCCTGATCTGCCACAGCGGCACCTCGGACTCCGAACAGACCCGGCAGGCCGAGGCCACGGTCCGGTCCAGCGTCGTGTAGCGCCCCGAAACGCGCTGGATATCGGCCGCCGCGATCTGAAGCTGCCGGTTCAGCACCATCCGGGCCGAGCGCAGGATCCCCTCGGACAGATCGCGCGACAGCGCAGCACTGTCGGCCACCAGCACCGTGTCATCGCCCGTGGTCAGCAGGATCGGCCCCTCGATCGTCAGACGGTCGCCGTCGCGGTCATAGACGATGCGCGCGGCGCTCAGGCGCGTCTGGCCATGCAGCACCTCGACATTGCCCTCGGCGACAAGCCGGTTCAACTCGCCCACGCTGACACGGTCGGCGATCAGCGTTGTCGGCAGGTCCGCGGACGCGGTCGGGGCGGTCTGGGACGTGGCCGCGCCGGGCGTCAGCGTGCCCGCGCCAAGCAGCGCCGCGGTCAGGACCGCTAGGGGGGCAGGGGCGCGCCGCATCAGCCATCCTCCAGGTACAGCAAAAGCCCCAGCGACAGCAGGATGCCGGCCACCGGCGCGCTCCAGGCGGCAAGTGCCACGGGGAGCTGGCCGGTCTCGCCCAGGACTTGCGCGAAATTTCGCAGGAAGAATAGACCGAGCCCGAGCCCGAGCGCCAGCATCACCATCATCCCCGTTCGTCCGAACCGGGCGTGGCGCATGGTGAAGCCCGCCGCCAGCAGCACCATCGCCGCCAGGATCAGCGGTCGCGCCAGTTCCATCTGGAACCAGACCCGGTGCGGCCGTGCCGAAAACCCCGCGCGTTCCAGCGAGGCGATGAACTCGGGCAGGTCCCAGATCGAGATGGCAGAGGGCTGGGCAAACCCGTCGCGGATGCGCTGGCTGGTCAGGTCCGAGGGCAACGACATCTGCGCCTGTTCGACGGCGGCCAGTTCGGGATTGGGCGTGTTCGCGTCAAAGCGCCAGCGCTTGGCATCCTGCAAGGTCCATTCCCCGCCCGCCAGCGCCGCCTCGGCCGCCTCGATCCGCCAGCCGGGCTGCCCGTCCATGCCGAAGGCCAGGAAGGTGACGTCGAAGAACCGCGTACCTTCCGGATTGGCGCGGGCGGCGCGGATCAGCATCTGGCCCTCGTCGCTTCCCTCGCGCAGCCAAAGCCCCTCGGCGCTGACCGACAGCACGCTGGTCTCGCCCGTCTTGTAGCGTTCGGTGAGCAGGCGGTACTGTTTCGAGGTCGCCGCCGCGATCGGGTTCATGATCGCCACCGCCAACCCGCCCAGAACCAGCGCCGCCAGCACCGGCGCGACCAGCGCCCGCAGTGCCGACCGCCCCGAGGCGCGCGTGATCACCAGTTCCGAGGTCCGGGCAAGCCCCAGAAACAGCGCCACCGTGGCCAGCAGCACGACCAGCGGCAGGATCGCGTACAGATCGGCAGGCACCTTCAGCGCCGACAGCTGCAACGCCTGGCGAAAACCGATGGTGCCGATATCAAAGCGCCGGATCTGATCGACCATGTCGAACAGAACGAGGATCGCGCCGAAGATGCCGCAAAGACCGAAGAACAGAAGCGTGAACTTGCGCGCGAAATACAGATGCAGCGTCATCCCGGCGCCCCCGTTCCCGCCGCCACCCGCCGCCGCCGCGCCGAGAACGCGATCAGCGCCGCGCCCATCGCAGCCCCCGCCAGCGGCGGCAGATAGGTCACCGGCCAGAGCGCGGCATCGCGCCGGGCCAGATCGGCGGCGACATTGCCAAGCAGGTTCACCCCGATCAGCAGCACGATCGCCAGCAGCACCTGCCGGCCCAGCCCGAACCGGCTGAACCCGCCCACCAGAAGCGCCCCATAGCCGATCAGCGCCCCGGCAAGCGCCAGAAGCGGCTGCGCGGTCCGCTCGTGCCCCTCGACAAGAATGACTGCGCGCGTCAGCCCGGTCTGCTCGATCAATTCATCGCTCGGCGATAACAGCGCGCGCGTCGGCAGCGTCTCCAGTCTTGGCGGGCGCAGCCGCGCGGTGTCGATCAACGCGCCGATATCATAGGCGAAATCCTCGAAACTCGCGACCGCCAGCCGCCGGTCGCCGGTGCGGTAGGATTGCGCCATCCCCTCGAACATCACCAGTTTCGGCCCGGTTTCGCCCTCGACCAGCAACGCGCGCCGGGCGGTATAGGTCACCCGCGTTCCGAGGCTGCGCGCATCCGACAGGTAGATGTCGTAAAGTTCCCCCCGGTCGGTGATCTCGCGGATATAGAAGGTGATGCCGCGCGCAGGATGCAGGAACTGGCCCGCGCTCAGGAACTGCGCCGCCACATCGCGCGAGATCTCGTCGCGCCGGTCGTCAAGCTGGGCGCGGCTGGCGGGCACCAGCACATGGGTCAGCACCGCCATCGGCAACGCGACCGCCAGCCCGAACAGCACCACCGGCCGCGCCAGCCGCCAGGGGCTGCATCCCAGCGCCTGCATCACCACCAGTTCGCTTTCCGAGGTCATGCGGTTGATCACATAGACCGTGCCCGCAAAGGCCGCCACCGGCAGCACCAGCCGGATCACGTTGGGCAGCGTCAGTGCCGCGAATTCCAGAAAGACCAGCGCCGACTGGCCATCGCCGATCAGTTGCTCGAACAGCGACACGCCGCGGTTCACCCAGTAGACCGAGACCAGCACAAGCGCGAAGAAGCCGAACAGGACAGTCAGCTGCGCAAGCAGGTATCGGTCGAATCTGGGCACGTCTTTCCCGGGGCGGTCTAGGGTCGGGACGGACACTAGACCAATCGGGCTGGGCCGGAAACTGCTATCTGGTCAAGTGCTGGGCAGGGGGCTAGGTAGGGCCAAGCACAGGACCAAGGGAGCCCAGCCATGACCACACCCGTCGCGATCAGCTTTGCCGAAACCGATCTCGAGGCCATTGCCGAGGTATCGGGCCGGATCGCGGTCTTCGTCGGCGGGGATGGCAAGCTGGACCCTGCCGCCCGCCGACTCAACCGCCTGATCAAGGGCGCGCTGGAACGCTTCGTCGCAAGCGAGGCGTTCGCCAGGCTGAAACCGGCCGAGGCCGCAACGCTGGCCTGGCCCGCCGGGATTGCCGCCGAGGCGGTGGATGTCGTGCGGCTCGACAAGCGCCCCACCCTGGACGAGGCGCGGCGCGCAGGTGCTGCGCTGGCGAAGCGGCAGGGGGCGGCCAATGTGCTGATGCTGGCCGGGGCGCAGGTCCGCGCGGCCGACATCGCCTTTGGCTTCGCGCTGCGCGCCTATGAGTTCTCCGACCACAAGACCGGCGACAAGACCCTGCCCGGCAAGGTCCGCGTCATGGTCGCCAAGCCCGAAGCCGTCGCCGCCGAGGCCGGTCCCATGGCCGCCCGTGCCGAGGGCGTGTTCTTCACCCGCGATCTGGTCAACGAACCCGCCAATGTCCTGACCACCGACGATTTCGCCGCCCGCCTCGCCGCGATGCAGGAGCTTGGCCTCGATGTCGAAATCCTCGAAGAGGACGATCTGCGCAAGCTCGGCATGCGCGCGCTGCTGGCCGTGGGGCAGGGCTCGGAAAGCCCCTCCAAGGTTGTCGTGATCCGCTGGAACGGCGGCGCGACGGATGCGGCCCCCTTGGCGCTGATCGGCAAGGGGGTGGTGTTCGACGCCGGCGGCATCTCGATCAAGCCTGCGCAGGGCATGGAAGAAATGACCATGGACATGGGCGGCGCGGGCGTCGTGGCGGGCGTGATGCGCACGCTGGCGCTGCGCAAGGCCAAGGCCAATGTGGTCGGCCTTGTCGGTCTGGTCGAGAACATGCCCGACGGCCGTGCCCAGCGCCCCGGCGACATCGTGCGCAGCATGAAGGGCGACACGATCGAGGTCATCAACACCGATGCCGAGGGGCGCATGGTGCTGGCCGATGTGCTCTGGTATGCGCAGGACCGTTTCCAGCCCGCCGCGATGGTCGATCTGGCCACGCTGACCGGCGCCATCATCGTCGGGCTGGGTCATGCCAATGCGGGCGTGTTCTCGAATGACGATACGTTCTGCGAGGCGTTCCTGACCGCCGCCGCTGCCGAGGGCGAGGGCGCCTGGCGGATGCCGCTGGGCGAGGCCTATGACAAGCTCATCAAGTCGCAGATCGCCGACATCAAGAACAGCGGCGGACGCACCGCAGGTTCGATCACCGCGGCGCAGTTCCTGCAACGCTTCGTCAAGCCCGAAACGCCGTGGATCCATCTCGACATCGCCGGCGTCGCCCGCACCCCCGAGGAAACGCCGCTGGCCCCCAAGGGGCCGACGGGCTGGGGCGTGCTGGCGCTCGACCGGCTGGTGCGGGACCGGTTCGAGGGGTAGGGCGGCCGCTCAGGCCGCCTTCAGCGCCGCTTCGGCGGCTGCCCGGATCGCCCGGATATTGGCGCCATAGACCTCGGGGTTGTCGACCGACCCGCCCGAGAACACCGCCGACCCCGCGACCAGACAATCCGCCCCTGCCGCGGCGACCAGCGGCGCGGTGTCGGGCGTCACGCCGCCGTCGATCTGGATATGGATCGGGCGATCCCCGATCATGGCACGGATCTTGCGGGTCTTTTCCACGCCGGACTGGATGAATTTCTGCCCGCCGAAGCCGGGGTTCACCGTCATCACCAGCACCATGTCGCACAGGTCCAGCACATCGGCCACCGCCTCGGCGGGCGTGCCGGGGTTCAGCACGACGCCCGCCTTGACGCCCTGCGCGCGGATCGCCTGAAGCGTGCGGTGAATATGCGGGCCCGCCTCGACATGGGCGGAAATCATGTCGGCGCCCGCCTCGGCATAGGCCTCGATATAGGGATCCACCGGCGCGATCATCAGATGCACGTCCATGAAGGTCTTGACATGCTTGCGGAACGCCTTGACCGCCGGGGGGCCAAAGGTCAGGTTCGGGACGAAATGCCCGTCCATCACATCGACATGCACCCAGTCGGCGCCCTGCGCCTCGATGGCCTGGATCTCGGCCCCGAAATTCGCGAAATCGGCGGACAGGATCGAGGGGGCGATCTTGATCGAACGGTCGAACATCTTGCGTTTCCTCCCGAAAGGGTGATGAAGCGCGGCGCCCGAAGACGCCGCGCGGGGATTTACTCGGCTGCTGCGACCACGCCCAGCTTCTGGCGCCAGCCCGGATAGAACCGGTCGGCATCGTTCGGGAAGCTCTCGAAGGCGCGGGCCAGTTCGCGGTGTTCCTTGGCATAGGTCACCAGATCGACGCCCGATTTCCACGCATCATGCGCCTGGCGCAGCGATTTCGCCCCCGCCGTGCCGCCATCCAGATGCCCGAAGGCGCCGCCGCCCGAGGTCTGGATGATGTTGGAATGACCCAGATTGTCGAAGAAGCCCGGCAGCCGCAGCGCGTTCATCCCGCCCGAGATGATCGGCGTCGTCGCCTTCATGCCCAGCCATTCCTGCGGGTAATAGGGCCCCTCGGCGCTGTCGCGTTCCAGCATGAAGGCCATGGCCTTGTCGGCGGCCTCGCCCTCCATCTTGCCGAAGCCCATCGTGCCGGTATGGATACCGCTCGCGCCTTGCAGGCGGGACATCTTGGACAGCACGAAGGCGGTATAGCCGCGCATCGACTGGGGCGAGGTGACGGCGCCATGGCCCGCGCGATGATAGTGCAGGAACTGGCGCGGGAACTGGCGGCGGCAGGTCGTGATCGCCGCGGGGCCGGTGACATAGCCATCCACCAAGAAGGCGACGTGATCGGCGTTTTCGCCAAAGGTTTCAAGGATGTATTCGCCGCGCGCGATCATCTCGAACGGATCGTCCGCGGTGATGTTGGCCGAGAACAGCTTGGCCTCGCCGGTTTCGTCCTGCGCGCGCTTCATCGCATCCGACACCAGCCGCATGGTTTCCTTCAGCGGCGCGAACACCTGGTTGCCCTGCGGTTCGTCATTCTTGATGAAATCGCCGCCCAGCCAGAATTCGTAGCAGGCATCCGCAAAGGGTTGCGGGCGCAGGCCGAGCTTGGGCTTGATGATCGTGCCGACCACCATGCCGCCATCGGTGACGCTGCGGCCCAGAACGCGCCACATGTCTGCGATGTTCATCGCCGGGCCGTCGAACAGGCGCAGATAGGCGGGCGGCACATAGAAATCGTGCATCTTGGCGTATTCGACATCGCCCATGCCCTGGTTGTTGCCGATCGTCAGCGTCAGGAACGAGCACAGCATCGCGCGCCCGTCGATGATGTTGCGGTCGAACAGTTCCACCGGATAGGCGATCTTCATCAGCTCGCGCGCCGGGTCGATCTCGTAGACCAGCGCATCCACGCCCTTGGTGAACTCGTCGGTGGTGCAGACCTCGACATTGGTGCCGGTCGAGCTTTCGGCGGCGAAATGGGCGGCGACGGACAGGTAGTCGCCAAAGCCCTCTTTCGGCTTCATGATATAGGCGCACAGCACATGGCGGCCGCCCGCGATCAGGTCTTTCTCGTCAAGATCGAGACGCGCGTAGCGGTTCGACTGATCCATGTCGTTTCCTCCCTTGGGATGGTGATTCCGTTGAGCGCGCGTTTCCGTGGAGGCAGCCCGGCCGTTTCCGAGGCCGGGCGCCCGGTGTCTCAGTTCGTCTTGGGGTCCAGGCTGCCCGAGGCATAGCGTTTCGCCATGTCGTCCATCGGGATCACCTTGATCTTGCTGGCATTCCCGGCGGTGCCAAAGGCTTCCAGCCGCAGCTTGCAGAGGTCGCGCATGGCGTCCATCGCGGGTTTCAGGAACTTGCGCGGGTCGAATTCCTTGGGGTTTTCGGTCGCGATCTTGCGGAACTGGCCGGTCATCGCCATCCGGCAATCGGTGTCGATATTGACCTTGCGCACGCCCATCCTGATGCCGCGCACGATCTCCTCGACCGGCACGCCAAAGGTCTGGGGCATGCCGCCGCCATAGGCGTTGATGATGTCCTGCAATTCCTGCGGCACGGACGAGGATCCGTGCATCACCAGATGGGTGTCGGGCAGTTTCTTGTGGATCGCCTCGATCACGCTCATCGCCAGGATCTCGCCATCGGGCTTGCGCGAGAACTTGTAGGCGCCGTGGCTGGTGCCGCAGGCGATCGCCAGCGCGTCGACCTTGGTCTTCTTGACGAAATCCACGGCCTGATCGGGATCGGTCAGAAGCTGGCTGTGATCCAGCTTGCCCTCGGCGCCATGGCCATCCTCGGCCTCGCCCTCGCCGGTTTCCAGGCTGCCCAGAACGCCCAGTTCGCCCTCGACCGAGGCACCGACCCAATGCGCCATGGTCGAGACGCGCTCGGTGATCTCGACATTGTACTCGTAGCTGGCGGGCGTCTTGGCGTCGGCTTCCAGCGAGCCGTCCATCATGACGGAAGTGAAGCCATGCTTGATCGCCGACATGCAGGTGGCTTCGTTGTTGCCATGGTCCTGATGCATGCAAAGCGGGATGTCGGGATAGATCATCGACAGCGCCTCGATCATCTTGGCCAGCATGATGTCGTTGGCATATTGCCGGGCGCCGCGGGACGCCTGGATGATCACGGGCGCGTCACAGGCCTTGGCGGCCTCCATTATCGCGATGCCCTGTTCCATGTTGTTGATGTTGAAGGCGGGCACGCCGTAGCCATGTTCGGCCGCGTGATCCAGAAGTTGCCTCAGGGTAATCAGTGCCATCAAAGTCCTCCGTCAGGCTGCATCTGCTTTGCGTTCAAGGGCGTCGAGGCCGGGCATCTGCCGGCCCTCCAGCCATTCGAGAAAGGCCCCACCGGCGGTGGAGACATGGGTGAAGTCATGCGCTGCCCCGGTGCGGTTCAGCGCGACCAGCGTATCGCCGCCGCCCGCAACCGACACCGCCAGCCCCGCGCGCGTCAGTTCCGCAACGCTTTGCGCCAGCGCCCGCGTTCCGGCATCGAAGGGGGCCGTTTCATAGGTGCCCATCGGTCCGTTCCAGACGATGGTGCGCGCGGTTCTCAACAGATCCTGATAGAGCGCGACGGTATTGGGCCCGATATCCAGGATGCGCCGGTTCGCCCGCACGCCGCCCAGCGGAACCGGATAGGAATTGATCCCCGCCCGCTGAAAGCCTGCGACGACGAAATCCACCGGCGTCACGATCCGGCAGCCTGCCACCTCGGCCAGCGCGGCAAGCTCCAGGATATCCTCGGCATATTCGGGCTCGACATAGGACCGGCCGACGGAATAGCCCCGCGCGAACAGGAAGGTATTGGCGATGCCCCCGCCCAGCAGGATCGTGTTGATCCGCGGCACCAGCCGCCGCAACACCCCCAGCCGCGGCGCGACCGAGCCCCCGCCGATCAGCGCGACCGAGGGCGGTTGCGGATCGTCCAGCGCCCCTTCGAGCGCCGAGAGTTCCTCAAGGAACAGCGGCCCCACCGCCACCCGCTCGGCTGCCAGAACGGCCGCCGTGGTCGAGGCATGCGCCCGGTGACAGCAGGAAAACGCGTCGTTCACATAGATGTCGCCAAGGCGTGCAAGCTGCGCGCCAAGGCGGGGATCGTTCAGTTCCTCGCCCCGCTCGAAACGCAGGTTCTCGCACAGCATGACCTGCCCCGGTTCCAGCCGCTGGCTTGTGCGTTCGACCATGGGATCGACGCAGCTATCCTTGAACAGCACCGGACGGCCCAGCGCCTCGGACAATGTGGGCACCAGACGTTCGGTGGTCAGCGCCGGGGTCAGTTCGCCATTCGGCCGGCCCAGATGGGTCAGCACGATCAGCCGCGCGCCCTGATCCAGCAGCGGTGTCATCCCGCGGGCAAAGCGGGCGATGCGCGTGGCATCGCCCACCCCATCCCGCGTCAGCGGCACGTTCAGATCGGCCCGCACCGCCAGGCGCCTGCCCGCAACATCCAGCGATGTCAGGGGCGTGAACGCCATCAGATCAGCGCCCCCATCGCCACGGCGGTATCCGCCATGCGGTTGGAGAAGCCCCATTCGTTGTCATACCAGGTCAGGATGCGGACCATGGTCCCGTCCATCACCTTGGTCTGGTCCATGTGGAAGACCGAGGAATGCGGGTCGTGGTTGAAATCCATGCTGACCAGCGACTCGTCGGTATAGCCGAGGATCCCCTTCATCGGGCCATCCGCGGCGGCACGGATCGCGGCGTTGACCTCGTCCACGCTGGTCGCGCGGCTGGCCTCGAACACCAGATCGACAACCGAGACGTTCGGCGTCGGCACCCGGATCGCCACGCCATCCAGCTTGCCCTTCAGTTCGGGCAGCACCAGACCCACGGCCTTGGCCGCACCGGTCGAGGTCGGGATCATGCTCATCGCCGCGGCGCGGGCGCGATACAGATCCTTGTGCATGGTGTCCAGCGTCGGCTGGTCGCCCGTATAGCTGTGGATCGTGGTCATGAAGCCGCGCTTGATGCCGATGGCGTCGTTCAGCGCCTTGGCCACCGGGCTCAGGCAGTTCGTGGTGCATGACGCGTTCGACACGACCGTATCGGCGCCGGTCAGGGTGTCATGGTTCACGCCATAGACGATGGTCTTGTCCGCCCCGTCGGCCGGCGCCGAGACCAGAACCCGCTTGGACCCGTTCTCCAGGTGGAACGCCGCCTTGTCGCGCGCGGTGAAGATGCCGGTGCATTCCATCGCGATGTCGACATCGCCCCAGGGCAGTTCCTTGGGATCGCGGATCGCCGTCACCTTGATCGGGCCGCGGCCCACGTCGATGGTGTCGCCGTTCACCGTCACGGTGCCGGGGAACCGGCCATGCACGCTGTCATAGCGCATCAGATGGGCATTGGTCTCGACCGGGCCGAGATCGTTGATCGCGACCACCTCGATATCGGTGCGGCCCGATTCCACGATGGCGCGCAGCACGTTGCGGCCGATCCGGCCGAAGCCGTTGATAGCAACCTTCACAGTCATTAATGGACCCTTCCTACTTCATCAGTTTCTTGGCGGCCGCGGCCACGGCCTCGGGCGTGATGCCGAACCGGGCATAAAGCGTCTCGGCCGGCGCCGAGGCGCCGAAGCTCGACATGCCCACGAAGGCGGACCTTTCGCCCAGAAGCGGCGCCCAGCCCTGTTCGATGGCGGCCTCGACACCCACGCGGGGCGCGCTGCCCAGCACGGCGGTCTTGTAGCCTGCGTCCTGCGCGGCGAAAAGCTCGAAACAGGGGGCCGAGACGATGGCGGCCCTGATCCCCTCCTCGGCCAGCAGATCGGCGGCCTTCACCGCGATCTCGACCTCGGACCCGGTGGCGATCAGCGTGACATCGCGCGCGCCCTCGGCTTCGCGCAGGACATAGGCGCCCTTCGCCACCCGGTTTTCCGACACATGCTCGGTGCGCAGGCAGGGCAGGTTCTGGCGCGACAGCGCCAGCAGGCTGGGCGTGGTCGTGGCGGTTGCCGCGATTTCCCAGGCCTCGGCGGTTTCCACCACATCGGCCGGGCGGAAGACATTGAGGTTCGGGATCGCCCGCAGGGACGCCAGATGCTCGACCGGCTGGTGCGTCGGCCCGTCCTCGCCCAGACCGATCGAATCATGCGTCATGACATAGCTGACCGGCAGCCCCATCAGCGCCGACAACCGGATCGCGGGGCGGGCATAATCGGCGAAGACCAGGAAGGTGCCGCCATAGGCGACAAAGCCCTTGTGCAGCGCGATGCCGTTCATCACCGCCGACATGCCGAATTCGCGGATGCCGTAATGGATGTAGCTGCCGCCGTAATTGTCCTTCGACACCGGCTGCATGCCCGCAGTCACCGTCAGGTTCGAGCCGGTCAGGTCGGCCGAGCCGCCCGCGGTGTTGGGCAGGGTGGCGTTCACGACTTCCAGCGCCATTTCGCTCGCCTTGCGGGTCGCGACCTTGGGCTTTTCGGCCGACAGCTTCGCCTTGTAAGCGTCGATGGCCGCGGCCAGCGCCGCCTTGTCCGGCGCCGCGATGGACCGCTCGAACGCACCGGCCTTTTCGGACACCGACAGCCGCGCCTCCCAGCCTTCGCGGGCTGCGCGGCCGCGGGCAGCGACGGCCCCCCAGGCGTCATAGACCGCCTTGGGCAGGGTGAACGCCTCGTGCGGCCAGTCCAGCGCCACGCGCGTCGCGGCGATTTCCTCGGCCCCCAGCGGTGCGCCATGCACCTTGTGGCTGCCCGCCTTGTTCGGCGCGCCCTGGCCGATCACCGTCTTGCAGGCGATCAGCGAGGGGCGGGGATCGTTGCGCGCGGCCTCGATGGCGGCGGCCACCGCCTCGCGGTCATGGCCGTCGACCGACTGAACATGCCATTTCGCGGCGGCAAACCGGGCCAGTTGATCGACCGAGGTCGACAGATCGGTCGAGCCATCGATGGTGATCTTGTTGTCGTCCCACAGCACGATCATCCGGCCCAGACCCCAATGGCCCGCCATGTCGATCGCCTCGTGCGAGATGCCCTCCATCAGGCAGCCGTCGCCTGCGATGACATGGGTGTAGTGATCCACCAGATCGTCACCGAAGCGGGCATTGTGCATCCGCTCGGCCAGCGCCATGCCGACCGCGGTGGTGATGCCCTGGCCCAACGGGCCCGTCGTGGTCTCGATCCCGTCGGCATGGCCGTATTCGGGGTGTCCGGCGGTGCGATAGCCCCATTGGCGGAAGTTCCGCACCTGGTCCATGTCCATGTCGGCATAGCCCAGCATGTGGTTGATCGCGTAGATCAGCATCGAACCATGGCCCGCCGACAGCACGAAGCGGTCGCGGTCCTGCCAGTTGGGCCGGGTCGGGTCGACATTCAGGAAACGGTTGTAAAGCACCGCCGCCACATCGGCCATGCCCATCGGCATGCCCGGATGGCCGGAATTGGCGGCCTGCACCGCGTCCATGGTCAGCACACGGATCGCCGTGGCCATCAGCGCCTCGGCGCCGGTGTCGATCTTGGTGGGGGCGTTCATGTCTTGCCTCCTCAGGCGCGTTTCGATTCAAGGACCAGACGCTCGATCATCGGCGTCAGGATCAGCTGCATCGCAAGGTCGAGCTTGCCGCCCGGGATCACGATCGAGTTCGCCCGGCTCATCCACGAGCCCTGGATCATCGAGACCAGATAGGAAAAGTCGATGCCGCGCGGGTTCTTGAAGCGGATCACCACAAGGCTTTCGTCGGGCGTGGGGATCCAGCGGGCCACCAGTGGGTTCGAGGTGTCGACCACGGGCACGCGCTGGAAGTTGATGTCGGTCTGGGTGAATTGCGGGATGATGCAATGCACATAGGCATGCATCCGGCGCAGGATGACATCGGTCACGGCCTCGGTGGTGTAGCCGCGCTTTTCCTTGTCGCGGTGGATCTTCTGGATCCATTCAAGGTTGATGACCGGCACGACACCGATCTTCAGATCCGCATGCTGGGGAAGGTTCACCTCGTCATTGACGACCGCGCCATGCAGCCCCTCGTAGAACAGCAGGTCCGAGCCGTCCTCGAACGGGGCCCATTCGGTGAACTCGCCGGGCGGCACGCCGTAAAGCTCGGCCTCGTCATTGTCATGGACATAGTGGCGCGTCCGGCCGGTGCCGGTCTCGCCATACTGGCGGAAGACATTCTCCAGCTGCTTCAGCTCGTTGGCCTCGTAGCTGAAATGGCTGAAGGTGAAGTCCCCCGCGGCATAGCGCCGGTCGAGTTCGGTTTTCATGTCCTTGCGGTTGAACCGGTGAAAGGCGTCGCCCTCGATCGAGACCGCCTTCACGCCTTCGCGGCGAAAGATCTGGTCGAAGGTGTGCTTGACCGTGGACGTCCCGGCGCCCGACGAGCCGATGACCGAGATGATCGGGTGTTTCTTGCTCATGTCTGTTCTCCCTGGGGCGTTAGACGCGGAACAGGCCGCGATTGCCGAAGAGTGCGTTGACTTCCTGTTCGGGAAGGTCGTGATAGGCCGCCACCCGGCTGACCTTGTCGGTCGAGCCGAAGACAAAGGGCGTGCGGGCATGCAGTTCGGTCGCGGTCTTGTCGAGGATGCGATCCTGCGCATCCGTCGCCAGACCGCCCGCCTGTTCGATGACAAAGGCGATGGGCGCGCATTCATAGACCATGCGCAACCGGCCCTTCTCATAGCCCTTGCGCGAGTCGGCGGGGTAGAGGAACACGCCGCCCCGGCTGATGATCCGGTGCGTCTCGGCCACCAGAGAGGCCACCCAGCGCATGTTGAAATTCTGGGCGCGCGGCCCCTCGTCGCCGGCGATGCAGTCGTCGATATAGGCGCGGATCGGCTTGGCCCAGTGCCGGTAGTTCGAGGCGTTGATCGCGAACTCGCGCGCCGTCGTGGGCACCCTGACCGCCTCCTGCACCAGCACGAACTGCTTGCTGTCGGGGTCCAGCAGGTATTCCTGCGTGCCCTTGCCGAAGGTCACGACCAGCATGGTCTGCGGCCCGAAGATGATGTAGCCGCCGCCCACTTGTTCGTTCGCCGGGCGCAGGAAGCTGGCATCGCCGTCTTCCTTCGCGTCGAAGATCGAGAAGATCGTGCCGATCGAAACGTTCACGTCGATATTCGACGAGCCGTCCAGCGGGTCGATGGCCAGCGCGAAGCGGCCCTTGGGGTCAAGCTCGACCACCGCATCCTGTTCCTCGGACGCATACCAGCGCACATCCGCCGTGGCCAGGCGCCGGGCGAATGCTTCGTCGGCGAGCACGTCCAGCGCCTTCTGCGTGTCGCCGCCGGTATTCTCGCCGACCTCGGCGCCCAGCGCACCGCCCAGCGGTCCGCGCTGGATCGTGTTCGAAAGGTCGGCGCCGACCTCGCAAAGCGCGTTCATCAGCGGCTGAAGCGCGGCGGGGATATGCTGCAAATCCCGGATCGGATTTTTCGTCTGCATAATTTTCTCCCGAATCTGGCGGCGGGATGCCGTTGTCGGTTGCTAGATGAGAAGACGGGGTCTACAGAATTTAAAAAGTCCGAAGCTGCATTAGATAAAATTTAATGCCCAAGCCCGAAGCCGTCACACTCAAGCAACTCAGGGCCTTGCAGGCCCTTGCCGAGCATGGCTCGATCACCGCCGCGGCTGAGGCAATTCGCCTCACCCCGCCCGCGGTCCACAGCCAGTTGCGCCAGCTCGAGACCAATTTCAACGCCCGCCTTGTCGAGCGCGGCCCCCAGGGCGGCGCCCGGCTTACCCGCCAGGGCGAGGCGGTTCTGGTCGGCGCCCGCGCCATCGAGACCGCGCTGGAAGCCTGCGCCGATCACGTCCGCGCGGTGAACGAAGGCATGGAGGGGATGGTCAGCCTGGGCGTTGTCGGAACCGCCAAGTATTTCGCCCCCGGCATCGTCGCCGGGTTGCAGCGCGCCTTTCCCACCATCGACGTGATCCTGCGCGTGGGCAGCCGCGATTTCGTCGTCAACGCGCTGGCCAGCGCCAGCGTAGATCTTGCCATCATGGGCCGCCCGCCGCGCCATCCCGAGGTGCAGGCCACCGTTCTGGGTCCGCACCCCTATATCCTGATCGCCCGGCCCGGCCACAAGCTGGCGGGGCAGGGGCGTCTGCCGCCCGAGGCGATCCTGACCCAACCGCTTGTCACCCGCGAGGAAGGCTCGGGCACCCGCATCCTGCTGGACCGCTATCTGGAACGGCTGGGCCGCGGCCGGCCCGCCCGGGTGATCGAGTTCGACGGCGACGAGACGATGAAACAGGCGGTCATGGCGGGGCTCGGGATCGCGCTGATCTCGCGCCATACGGTGATCGAGGAATTGCGCACAGGCCGTCTGGTCGAGCTTGAGGCCGAGGCGCTGCCGCTGGTGCGCCAATGGTTCCTTGTCCATCGCGCCGATACCGCCCTCAGCGCGGCGGGGCGGCGCGTGCATGGCCATATCGTGGGGCTTCAGGGCGCTTTCCTGCCGAAATGATGCGCGCAGGCAGGGCGTTCCGGCGCCCGCGCCTTCCCCGGCCTTGACCTTCCAGCGGCTGGAAGCCCTATCTGGGGCGCATGCATATGCAGGAGAGGCCGATGGACGCGACCGTCACGACCACCACCACCCGGCTGCGGCTTGAGGGGCTGCATTGCGCAGGCTGCGTGCGCCGGGTCGAGCGCGCGCTGGCCGACCAGCCCGGGGTTGCCGCCGCCCGCGTCAACCTGGCGACCGCCACCGCCGAGGTCGATCATCGCGGCCCGGTCGCGCCCCTGGTGGCAGCCGTTGAATCCATCGGTTTCGGCGTCACCCGCGCCGAGATCGCGCTGGCCGTCGAGGGGGCAACCTGCGCCTCCTGCGTCGCCCGGATCGAACGCGCGCTGCTGGCGCAACCGGGTGTCACCGCGGCCCGCATGAACCTTGCCACCGGCGAGGCGCGCGCGCAGGTGATCGCGGGGCTGGCGGATGCCCCGACACTGGCCCGCGCGCTGGCCGATGCGGGCTATCCCGCCACCCCGCTGGCCGGTAGCACCCGCGACCCCGGCGCCGCGCAGGCCGCCGAGGCCCGCGCGCTGGCCCGGCGCACCGCGCTTGCAGCTATTCTGGCCCTGCCGGTCTTCGCGATCGAGATGGGCGGCCACATGATCCCCGGCTTCCATGCCGCGCTGGCCGGGGCGGTGGGCGAACAGCCGCTGCGGATGCTGTCCTTCCTGCTGACCACGCTGCTGCTGGCCGGGCCGGGCCGGGTCTTTTTCGCCCGCGGCCTGCCGCTTCTGCTGAAGGGGGCGCCGGACATGAACGCGCTGGTGGCGCTGGGCACCGGTGCCGCCTGGGGGTTTTCCACCATCGCGACCTTCGCCCCCGGCCTGCTGCCCCCCGGCACCGCGCATGTCTATTTCGAGGCCGCGGCGGTGATCGTCACGCTGGTCCTGCTGGGCCGCATGCTCGAAGCCCGCGCCAAGGGCCGCACCGGGGCCGCGATCCGGCGGCTGATGGCGCTGCGCCCCGACACCGCCCGCGTGGTGACGGATGCGGGTATCGAGGAACGCCCGGTCGAGGCGCTGGTGCCCGGCGATCTGATCGAGGTGCGTCCCGGCGAACGCTTCGCCACCGATGGCGAGCTGGTCGAGGGGCAGGGGCCGGTCGACGAATCCATGCTGACGGGCGAGCCGATGCCGGTGGACAAGGCGCCGGGCGATCCGGTCACCGGCGGCACCGTGAACGGCCCTGCTGCGCTGCGTTTCCGCGCGACGGCGGTGGGGGCGGACACGGCGCTTGCCCGGATCGTGGCCATGGTCGAGGCCGCACAGGGCGCCAAGCTGCCCGTGCAGGCGCTGGCCGACCGCGTGACCGCGGTTTTCGTCCCCGCGGTTCTGGCCGTCGCCGCCGTCACCGTCGCGCTGTGGCTGGCCCTTGGTCCTGCCCCCGCGCTGGGGCTGGCGCTGGTCGCGGGCGTGTCGGTCCTGATCATCGCCTGCCCCTGCGCGATGGGGCTGGCCACGCCCACCTCGGTCATGGTCGGCACCGGCCGCGCGGCCGAACTGGGCGTGCTGTTTCGCAAGGGCGCGGCCTTGCAGGCGCTGGCGGGCGTGGCGACCGTCGCCTTCGACAAGACCGGCACGCTGACCCAGGGGCACCCCGCCGTGACCGAGGTGGCACTTGCCCCCGGCGTCACGCGGGACGAGGCGCTGCGCCTTGCCGCCGCGCTCGAATCCCGCTCCGAACACCCCATCGCGCGGGCCATCCTTGACGCCGCCCCCGGCGCCCCGCCCCCGGCCGAAGCCGTCGAGGCGCTGCCGGGCTTCGGCCTCAGGGGCCGGGTCGAGGGTGCCGAAATCCTTGTGGGCGCCGCCCGGCTGATGGACCAGCACGCCATCGCGCCCGGCGATCTGGCAGACCCTGCCGCCCGCATCGCGGCCAGCGGCGCAACGCCTGTCCATGTCGCCCGCGATGGCCGCGCGATTGCCGTGCTCGCGCTGGCCGATCCGGTCAAGCCCACCGCACGCGCCGCCATCGCCGCGCTGCATGGCATGGGCGTGCGGACCGCGCTGATCACCGGCGATACCGAGGCAACCGCGCATGCCGTCGCCGCCGAACTGGGCATCGACCGGGTCACGGCGGGCGTTCTGCCCGGCGGCAAGGTCGCGGCACTGGACGCGTTGCGCGCCGACGGCCCGCTGGCCTTTGTCGGCGACGGGCTGAACGACGCCCCTGCGCTGGCGGCCGCCGATATCGGCATCGCCATCGGCACCGGCACCGATGTCGCGATCGAGGCGGCGGATGTGGTGCTGATGGCGGGCGATCCGCAGGGCGTGGCCGAGGCGCTGAACCTCAGCCGCCGCACCCTGCGCAACATCCGCCAGAACCTGTTCTGGGCCTTCGCCTACAACACCGCGCTGATCCCGGTGGCGGCGGGGCTCCTCTATCCGCTCTGGGGGATGCTGCTCTCGCCGATGCTGGCGGCGGGGGCGATGGCGGCCTCCAGCCTCTTCGTGCTGTCGAACGCGCTGCGGCTGCGGCACCTGCGCCCCGTGACCGGGAGGGTCGCATGAATATCGGACAGGTGGCCGCGCGCACCGGCCTTCCGGCCAAGACCATCCGCTATTACGAGGAGATCGGCCTGATCCGCCCGATGCGGGGCGAGAACGGCTATCGCCACTTCTCCGAACGCGACGCCCATAACCTTGCCTTTCTCGGCCGGGCGCGTTCCTTGGGCTTCACCATCGAGGAATGCCGGGTGCTGCTCGCGCTTTACGCCGATCAGGGCCGGGCCAGCGCCGATGTGAAACGGGTCGCAAGCGAACATCTGGCCCAGATCGACGCCAAGATCGCCGAACTGCGCGAGATGCGCGCGACGCTCGCCGATCTGGTTGAGGCCTGCGCGGGCGATCACCGGCCCGATTGCCCGATCCTGCGCGGTCTGGCGGGCGAGGATGGCTAGGGTTCTGTCCTAGCGCAGGGCCGCGGCGCGGCGGATCATGTCCTCGGCGGGGGCGTCGGGAATGCGGCGGGCGATCTTCAGCATCGTGTCCACCGTAATCGAGGACAGCGTGGCGCGGGTGGCCTCCTCGATCTCGCCCAGCACGCGGCGCAGCGCCTGACCCTTGCGGGTGCGGTCGCCGGGTTCCGACATGCCCTGTCCGATCGGCCAGATCGGTTCGAACAATTGCACGATGTCCAGCAGGTTCAGCCGCTTGGCATTGCCGCAGAAGCGATAGCCGCCACCGACCCCGCGCGAGGCTTCGACCAGACCGGCGCGGCCGAGCGTGCGCAGCACCTTGGCCAGATGGTTGGTCGAAAGGTCGTATTTCTCGGCGATCTCGGCGGCGGAAAGCTGGCGTTCGGGTTCCGAGGCCAGTTCCAGGATGGCGAACAGCGCGTGGCGCGTGGCAAGCTGGAGTTTCATTCGTCCAGGTCCTTCTCCAGTTCCACGAAGGGGCCGGCCATCATCCCGTGCGCGCGGAAGAAGGACAGGATCAACTGCGCCTCGCGCGCGATCATGGTGCGCACCTTGGTCACGCCCGCCTGCCGGAAGCGGTCGCAGACCGCGTCGAACAATTGCGTGCCGACCGAGCGCAGGCGGTTGTCGGGATCGACCCCGATGGCAAATATCCAGCCGCAGGGTTCTGAACCGAATTCCCAGGCCCGGATCTCGCCCGCGATGAAGCCGACCCGGCCGCTACCGTTGCGCGCGACCAGAAAGAAGCTGCGGCCCGGTTCGCTGCGCGCGCCCTCGAACAGGCGGCGCCAGTAGTCGGGTTTCGGCCGACCGGTGATCTGGGCGTCCAGCGCCTCGATCCAGGCCAGATCGGCTTCGGCGACCGGGTCGATCACGACCTGGGCGGTGTCGGAAAGGGTCTGAAGCTCTGCCATGTCCTGCACGATTTCCGGCCCGGTCCTTGCCGCGCCTTTCTGGATTCATCCTAAACTAGTACCGGTATGCAGGAATGGCAACCGCCCCGGTGGCGGTATCACACCCCCAGCCAGCGGTGCTGCAATTCGGCATCGGCGCGGATCGCGGCGGGGCTGCCCGACCAGACGACACGGCCCCGGCCGACCACCGCCACGTCATCGGCCAGCGAGGTGGCAAAGCCGAAATTCTGTTCGACCAGGATCATCGACATGCCCGCCGCGCGCAGTTCGGCCAGCTTGTCATGGATCAGCTTGACGATGATCGGCGCCAGCCCCTCTGTCGGTTCGTCGAGGATCAGCAGGCGCGGGTTCATCAGCAGCGCCCGCGCGATCGCCAGCATCTGCTGTTCGCCGCCCGAAAGCTGGGTGCCGCCGTTTTCCAGCCGCTCGCCCAGCCGCGGGAACAGCTCGATCACCCGCTCGAGCGTCCACTCGCCCTTTCGGGCCACGCGGGCGGCCAGCATCAGGTTCTCGCGCACGCTGAGCGAGGGGAAGATGTCGCGCGTTTCGGGCACATAGCCGATGCCGAAGCGCGCGATGTGATAGGGCCGCCGGTCCAGCGGCGCCCCGGCAAAGCGGATCGTGCCCTTCTTCAGCGGCAACAGGCCCATCACTGTCTTCAGCGTGGTGGTCTTGCCCGCGCCGTTTCGGCCCAGGATCGCCAGCACGCGGCCGGGCTGTGCGCATAGCGTCATGCCGTGCAGAACCTGCGTCTCGCCATAGCCGGAATCGACGCCGTCAAGCTCAAGCATTTTCCCACGATCCCAGATAGATGTCCCGCAGCAGCGCCGAGTTGCGCGCGTCGTCGGGGGCGCCGTCAAAGACGACCTCGCCATAGTTCAGCACGGTGATCCGGTCGGCCACGTCAAAGGCAAGGTCCATGTCATGCTCGACAATCAGCAGCGTCAGATCGCGCGGCAACGAGGACAGCATGTGATGAAAGCCATGCGCCATTTCCGGGCCGATGCCGGATGTGGGCTCGTCCAGCAGGATCACCCGGGGGCGGGTCGCCAGCGCCAGCCCCACCTCAAGCTGGCGGCGCACGCCGTAGGAAACGGCCGAGACCTGCGCCCCCAGATGCGGGGTCAGGTGTAGCCGGGCCGCGACCTCGCTCACCGTCTCGCGCACCGCGGGCGCGGCAAGTGCATCGCGCAGGATCGAGCGGGTGGCACCGCTTGCGACCGCGGCGGCAAGGCCCAGATTCTCGGCCACGGTGAGCCCGTCGAACAGGGTGTTCTTCTGATAGCTGCGGGCCAGTCCCAGCCGCGCGCGTTCGGCCACGGGGGCGGCGGTGATGTCGCGCCCGTCCAGCAGGATCCGGCCCGCATCGGGCGCAATCTCCCCGGCCAGCAGGTTGAACAGCGTGGTCTTGCCCGCACCGTTGGGGCCCAGGATCACCCGCCGCTCGCCCTTGTCCAGCCGGAACGACACGTCGCGGGTGACATGGATCGCACCGAAGCTCTTGTCGAGATTGCGCACATCAAGCATCGCGGGGCTCCCGGTGCGGGGCGTCCGCCTTTGCCGTGCGGCGCGCGGCCAGCCGGGCCAACCTCCCCTCGACAAAGCCGAACAGGCCATTGGCCCGGCTCATCACAACCGCGATCAGGATCAGGCCGACGACAAGATGCCAGTAGGGGGTAAGCGCGCCGATTTCGTGGCGCAGCACCACAAAGGCCGCGGCGCCAAGGATCGGCCCGACAAAGGTGCCAAGCCCGCCCAGGATCACCACCACCAGCGCCTCGCCCGAGACGGTCCAGGCCATGAGCCCCGGCGAGATATACATCACATGCTGCGCCGCCAGCACCCCCGCCAGCCCCGCAATCATCCCCGACAGTCCGAACAGATGCGCCTTGGTCCGCCACACGGTCAGCCCCAGCGCGCGCATCCGCCTTTCGTTGTCGCGGATGCCCACCAGTGCCCGCCCCAGCCCCGAGCGCAGGATCTGCGCGGCGGCCAGCGCCACCAGCACCAGCGCCGCCAGGCAATAGAGCGCGAAGGCGCGCGACCGGTTCAGGTCGATCCCCAGCGCCGACAGGTCCGGCCGCGCCAGCCCCGCCAGCCCGTCATCGCCGCCGAAGAACGGACTTTCGAACACCAGCGCATAGCCCATCTGACCGAAGGCCAGCGTCACCATGATGAAATAGATGCCGTGGCTGCCCGCGCAGATCGCGCCGATGATCCAGCCCACGGCGCCGGTGAACAGCACCGCGAACAGCATCGCCGCCCAGACCGGCAGGCCAAGCGACATGCCGGCCATGGCAAAGGCATAGGCCCCCGCGCCCATAAGCGCACCATGGCAGAGCGACACCATGCCGCCGAAGCCCGCCACCATGTCCAGCGCGATCACCAGAATGGCAAGGATCAGGATCTCGGTCAGGATTTCGAGCCCGGCATAGCCGCTGGCAAAGGCCGAGAAGAGCGCGCCCGCGAACAGCAGCGCCAAAGTCCCAAGACGAAGGGGCGAAAGGTGGAACATCGCTCAGCCCCGCGCCGGAAACAGCCCGGCGGGCCGCAGGATCAGCACCGCCGCAAGCAGCGCATAGATCAGCACCGAGGCAAGCCCCGGCATCAGCACCGCGCCAAAGGTCTGCACGAAGCCGAAGATCAGCGAGCCCGCCATCGCGCCCCACAGGCTGCCCAGCCCCCCGATCACCACCACGATCAGCGTGGGGATCAGGATCTTCAGCCCCATGTCGGGCGTCACCGACAGGACCGGCGCCGCGACCGCCCCGGCCAGCCCCGCCAGCGCGCAGCCGATGCAGAAGACCAGCAGGAACAATCGCTCGACATTGATCCCGAGACAGGCGGCCATCTGGTCGTTGTCCACCCCCGCCCGGATCATCGCCCCGATCTGGGTGTGTGCCAGCACCAGCGCCAGCGCGGCAAAGATCGCCGCCCCCAGCGCGATGATGAACAGCCGGTAGACCGGATAGGTCACGCCCCCGATCTCGATCCGGCCCGACAGCAGGTCGGGCACCTCGATGCCCAGCGCGATGTCGCCCCAGATGATCCGCGTCAGGTCGAGCAGCACGAAGATCAGCCCGAAGGTGACCAGAACCTGCGCCATCGGCCCGCTTTGCCGCATCCGCCGGATCAGCAGCCAGTAAAGCAGCAGGCCCAGTTCCGCCACGATCAGCGGGGCGACCAGCAGCCCCGCCCAGTAGCCCACCATGCCCGCGACGGTTGCCGCCACATAGGCGCCCACGGCGTACAGCGCGCCATGGGCGAGGTTGACGAAATGCATCAGGCCGAAGATCACGGTCAGCCCGACCGACAGCAGAAAAAGCAGCATCGACAGTTGCAGCGCGTTCAGCGTCTGGAACAGCCAGAATCCGAAATCCATCCGGTCCTCCGTCGCGGGCGGGCAGGGGGCCGCCCCGGGCGGGGCGGATGCGCAGGCGAAGGGGCCGGTCCGGGCGGGTGGCCCGGGACCGGCCGGTGCGGCTCAGTTGGTGGCCGACAGGGTGCAGCCATTGGCCGGGTCGGCCTCGGCCGGCAATTGCGCCAGAACCTTCTGGGTCAGCCCGGTTTCGCCCGCCACCGTCTCGTAGACATAGATCGGCTGGACGATGTTGTTTGTTGCTGGGTCGATGGCGGTCGGCCCGCGCGGCCCCTCGAACGAGACCTTGGCCAGCGCCTGCGCCAGGCTTGCCCGGTCGGCCGCGCCCGTCGCGGTTGCCTGCACCAGCGCGCGGGCCGCGTCATAGCCCTGCACCGCGTATTCCGAGGGGACGCGCCCGGTTTCGGCCTGAAACGCCGCGACAAAGGCCGCATTGGCCGCGTTCTCGATGGTGGGCACGTAATGCAGCGCCGCGATCACGCCCTCGGCCGCGGGGCCTTCGGCCTCGACATAAAGCGGCGAGGTCAGGAAACCCGCGCCGTAAAGCGGCATCGCCTCCTTCAGCCCGAAACTGTCATATTGCTTGACGAAGGAAATCGCCTCGCCCCCGGCGAAGAAGGCATAGACCGCCTCGGCGCCGCTGGCCCGGGCCTTGGCAAGATAGGGGCCGAAATCCTGCGTGGTCTGGAACGGCGTGAATTCCTGCCCGACCACCTCTCCGCCCGCCGCGGTGAAGCCGTCGACAAAGGCGCCGATCATCTGCCGGCCGGCGGCATAATCGGGCGCGATGGTATAGACCTTCTGCACGCCCTGCGCATGCAGCCATTCGCCCATCGGCCTGTTCACCTGCCGGTTCGAAAACGACATCCGGGTGATGAAGGGGCTGCATTGCTCGCCCGTCGCCTCGTCATTGCCCGCATTGGCAACGATCAGCGGCACGCCGCTATTGTGCACGAAATCGCGGATCGCGCCCAGAACGCCCGAGCTGACCACACCGGCGATCACGTCCACCTGATCGTCCAGCACCAGCTTGCGCGCCTTGGCCAGCCCGACCGGCGGCTTGACCTCGGTATCCTCGCGCACGATGGCAAAGCGGGCCTCGGTTTCGTCGGCAAAGGCCGCAAGCCCCAGCCGGAAGCCCGCCTCGATATCGTTGCCAAGCGCGGCATAGACCCCGGAATAGGGCAGAAGCAGCCCCACCTTGATCTCGTCGGCCGCAGCCGGCAGCGCCAGAGCGCCCGCGCAGAGCCCCGCAAGGGCCCCGATCGCCTTGTCCTTCATGTGTTTTCCTCCCTGGATCGTCTTTTCTGGGTAACGTCGTCGATCTGTCCCGGATGCGTGCGTCCGGCCATCGGGGATGGCGCGGCCAAAAGATCATTCATTGTCGCGACGCGCCAAGGCGCCGCGATCCTTGCCCGCATGGCCGGTCCTGCGCGGTTCCTGGCGCCCGGGGCATGGCGGTGTGTCGTCTGGACGAGTCTTAATATAGCATTATCGTACCTATTTGCTTTATGTCAAGCCGCCGAGGCCGCCGCCCGTTCGGATGACGGGCTGCAAAAGGAAAGGGCACCCGGGTTCGGCCCGGACGCCCCTATGCCGCCTGCGATGTCGGGCGGTCAGCCCCGCGCCAGCGCGCCCTCGATCAGCTTGATGGTCTCGTCCACGCCGTAAAGCGCGATGAAACCGCCAAAGCGGGGGCCCTGGCTGGCGCCCAGGATCACCTCGTAAAGCGCCTTGAACCAGTCGCGCAGGTTCTCGAACCCATGCTCGCGGCCGACGGCAAAGACCAGGCTTTGAAGTTCTTCGGCGTCCAGCCCGCCCTGCCAGCCCCTGAGCCGTACCACCAGATCCTCCATCGCGGCGCGTTCCTGCGCGTCGGGGGCGCGGAATTCCCGCGTCGGGGCGACGAAATCGCGGAAATAGCGCACCGCGAACCCCGCCGCGGCATCAAGATCGGGGTGGGTCTCGGGGCTGGCCTCGGGCGCATAGCGGCGGATGAAGCCCCACAGCCCCGCCTTGTCCTCGGCCCCCGCGACCGAGGCCAGGTTCAGCAGCATCGAGAACGGCACCACCATCCGGCTTTCGGGCGGCGTGCCGCCATGGATGTGCCAGACCGGGTTTTCCAGTTGCGCCTTCAGATCCTGATCGGGGAAGGCGCGCAATTGCTGGTGATACTCGTCGACCGCCTTGGGGATCACGTCCCACCACAGCCGTTTCGCCGTCTTGGGTTTCTGATACATGAAATAGGACAGGCTTTCGGTCGCGGCATAGGCCAGCCACTCGTCGATGGTCAGCCCGTTGCCCTTCGACTTGGAGATCTTCTCGCCATTCTCGTCAAGGAACAGTTCATAGGTGAAATGCTCGGGCTTGCGGCCGCCCAGGATCTCGCAGATGCGGTCATAGATCGGGGTGTTGGTGGAATGGTCCTTGCCATACATCTCGAAATCGACATCCAGCGCGGCCCAGCGCGCGCCGAAATCGGGCTTCCACTGAAGTTTCACGTTCCCGCCCGTCACGGGAAGCGTCCATTCCCGCCCGTCCTCGTCGTCGAAGGTGATCGTGTGGTTCACCGCATCGACATTCTTCAGCGGCACATACAGCACACGGCCGGTTTCCGGGTGGATCGGCAGAAAGATCGAATAGGTCTGCTGGCGTTCCTCGCGTAGCGATTTCAGCATGACCGCCATCAGGTCGTCATAGCGCTCGGCCGCCAGCCGCAGCGTCTCGTCGAACTGGCCCGCCTTGTAGAACTCGGTCGCCGAATAGAACTCGTATTCGAACCCGAAGGTGTCGAGGAACCGGCGCAGCATCGCGTTGTTGTGATGCCCGAAGCTTTCATATTCTTCGAACGGGTCGGGCACGGCGGTCAGCGGGCGTTGCAGATGCTCGCGCAGCATATCCTGGTTCGGCACGTTACCGGGCACCTTGCGCATCCCGTCCATGTCGTCCGAGAAACAGATCAGCCGCGTCGGGATATCGCTGATCGCCTCAAAGGCGCGGCGGATCATCGTGGTGCGCAGCACTTCGCCGAAGGTACCGATATGGGGCAGCCCCGAGGGGCCATAGCCCGTCTCGAACAGCACGTAACCCTTCTTAGGCGGCGCCTTCTCGTAGCGCTTGACCAGCCGGCGGGCCTCTTCAAAGGGCCAGGCTTTCGCGCTCATCGCGGCGTCGCGCAGTTCGGACATCTCTTGTCGCCTTCCTGAAGGACCGGACCCCATGCCCGGCAAGCCTCGTGTCCTATTGCCCGTCTTCTCTGGCGTCAATATTCTGCGCCGCAACACCCACCCAGGAGAACCCCAAATGCGCACCGAGACGCCCCTGACCGCGCAGGATGCGCTGATCGCCATCATGGTGGCGATCTCGGCCTCGGACGAGACGATCCGCACCGCCGAACTGGTCACGATCGAGCGGATGGTGAACCACCTGCCGATCTTCGCGGAATACGATCAGGATCGCATCCGCGTGGTGGCGCAGACCGTGTTCGACCTGTTCGAGGAATACGAAGGGCTGGATGCGCTGTTCGGGCTGGTCCGCGATGCGCTGCCCGAAAAGCTGCACGAAACCGCCTATGTGCTGGCCTGCGACGTGGCCGCCGCCGATGGCAAGCTCGGCGAAGAGGAACTGCGCCTGCTGGCCGAAATCCGCTACGAGCTGAATATCGACCGGCTGGCGGGCGCAGCCATCGAACGCGCCGCCCGGGCGCGGCACATGGTCCTTTGATGTTTGCGCAAGGCAGGATCGCGCTTGATCGGCCCGAACGCTTCTGGCCCTTTGCCGACGGCTTCGTGGCCGGGGCGCGGGTGGTGATCGACCGGCCCCGCGGCAGCGCCCATCCGCGCTTTCCCCAGATCGTCTATCCGCTGGATTACGGCTATCTCGAAGGCACCCGCGCCATCGACGGCGGCGGGGTCGATGTGTGGTGCGGCTCGGGCGACCGGGCGCGCGTGGGGGGCGTGCTGGCCTCGCTCGACCTGACGCGGCGGGATGGCGAGTTGAAGCTGCTGCTCGGCTGCACCGCAGACGAGATGGAAACGATCCGGCTGTTCCACAATCAGGCCGACTGGGTGGCGGGTGCGCTGATCCTGCGGCCCGACGGGGTCTAGCGCAGCCGGGCGAAGCTGGATCGCGGGCTGCGGTTGTCGAAGAACGGCACACTGGAGGGCGACAGGCCGTTTTTCAGCAATCCCGCAACCTCGGCCAGCACCACCTCGGTTATGAAAGGCAGGTTGAAGCCGCGCACCTCGGCCAGCGGGATCCATTGCAGAAGCCCCAGCTCGTCCTCGGCGCGCGAGAAATCGTCAAGATCGTTTGCCACCGCCTCGGCCTCGACCAGGAAAAAGCGCGCGTCGAAGCGGCGCGGGCGGCCGGGCGGGGTGATCGCGCGAAAGATGAAATGCAGCCCCTCGGCGGCCGGCAGATGCCCGGTTCCGGCAAACCCGCGCCAGCCCTTCGGCGCGGGCGTCTGCCATTCTCCGGGTCGGCCCAGGATCAGGCCGGTTTCTTCCCACAACTCGCGGATGCAGGCGGCGACCAGCGCGGGGGCAAGCGCGGCATCCGCGTCCGCGCATAGCCGTTCCGCGCAGCCGGGCGCAAGCGGATGGGCCAGCGGAACGGTCGCATCCACCGGATCGACGGCACCGCCGGGAAAGACGAACTTGTTGGGCATGAACGCGGCCGAGGCGCCGCGCTGGCCCATCAGCACGCGGGGCGCCGTGCGGGCGTCGCGCAGCACGATCACCGTTGCCGCGTCGCGGATCGGCGGGTCGCTCAGCTCCCGCTCCCGAATCCGTGCATCCGTCTGGCCCATTGCAACGCCACCATCACACCCTTCAGTCGGGGCAGAAGGTATAGTGCCAGCCCGATGCAGCCAATGGTGAAAACCGAGGCCAGCACCAGCGGATCGGGCCGAAAGACCAGATGCGCCCACAGCACCAGCGGCGAGGCCAGGAAGGCCACGATCAGCACGGTCAGATAGGCCGGGCCGTCATCGGAATGATGGTGGTGCAGTTCTTCCATGCAGACCGGGCAATGCTCGCGCACGCTCAGATAGCCCGACATCATGGGGCCAGCGCCGCAATTGGGGCAACGCTTGCACCAGCCGCGCAGAATCGCTGTGCCGATTGGCCTCGGGTGCATGTCGAACATCGAATGGTCAGTCGTGGTCATGATGGGCACGCCTCCGGCGTCGCGTGCAGTTCCAAGCTAGTGAATCCGCAAGTGGTTAAAAGAGGACTGACTGTCCTTGCGGCGGGATGTCGCAAAAAAGTCGTGGACCCTTGCGACGGAACCGGCGGGGTCCTGCGTAACAGGTCCGACAGCGGGCGAAAGCGCCCCAAGGTCGCAGGCAAGAGACAGACAGAAGGAGAGGTTCCATGACGGACGGAAAAGGGCGCGTTTCGATGCTGGCGCTTGCACTTGGCACGGCGGCGATGCTGGCCTTCGCGGTTCCGGCTGCCGCGCAGCAGGGCGGTGCCGGACCGGAAGCCGGTGCAGCGCCCGCCAATAACCCCGGCACGGCATTGTTCCAGCGGCTCGACGCCGATGGGGATGGCGCGATCAGTCTGGACGAGTTCACCGCCCGCGCGCGTGCCCGGTTCGAACAGCTCGACACCGATGGCGACGGCATGATCTCGGCCGAGGAGGCGCAGAAACTCGGCCCCGCACCGCGTCGGCGCGAGATGTCCGAAACCCGGGGCCGCGGCTATCGCGACGGCGGTTATCGCGACGGGCGCGGGCAGGGCTGGCGCGGCCATGACCGCGGATACATGGGCATGCAGGGCTGCATGCCCGGCCCGGCCTGCGGCTACGGTATGGGCGCCGGCCAGGGCAAGGCGCCGGGGATGCGCGGCGGCTATGGCATGTTCGGCGGCATGGATGGTTCGGGGCCGATGGGCTATGGCGGGTTCGGCGATCCCGGGCTGACCGACGAACAGCGCGCCGAACGAGCCCAGGCGCTGGTCGAGATGCTGGATGCCGATGGCGACGGCATGCTCAGCGCCGAGGAACTGGCCGTCCGGCCCGGTCCGCAGATGATGTTCGACCGGATCGACACCGATGGCGATGGCGTGATCAGCAAGGAAGAGTTCGACGCCGCGGTGGATCGCTTCGGGAACCGTCGGGGCAATCGCTGACACGGGCTGCGGCGGGGCCATGTCGCGCCCCGCCGCCATTGCCTTGCGCCGCCTGTGGCGCTAGGCCGGGGGAAGGATGCTGATGCCTTTCGATGCCGAGAGCGGCGGGTCCGACGAGGATTTGCTGCTGGCCTATGGCCAGGGCGACGCGCGGGCGGCGCGCGTGCTGACGTTGCGGCTGACGCCGCGCGCCCTGGGCTATGCCGCGCGTCTCCTGCGCGACACGGCCGAGGCCGAGGACGTCGCGCAAGAGGCGATGCTGCGGCTCTGGCGGATCGCGCCCGAGTGGCGCGCGGGCGAGGCGAAGGTTACGACATGGCTTTACCGCGTCGTCACCAACCTGTGCACCGACCGGCTGCGGCGGCGGCGCGGGCAGGGGCTGGACGAGGTGCCCGAGCCCGAGGACGATGCGCCGGGCGCCGAGGCGCGGCTGATCGCGCAGGCACGGGCCGATGCGCTGGATGCGGCGCTGGCCGCGTTGCCCGAGCGGCAGCGACAGGCGGTGATCCTGCGTCATATCGAGGGGCTGTCCAACCCCGAGATCGCGGGGATCATGGAGATCGGCATCGAGGCGGTGGAAAGCCTGACCGCCCGGGGCAAGAGGGCGCTGGCCTTGGCACTGGCGGGGCGGCGCAGCGAATTGGGGTTCGAGGATGACTGACCGGCAGATGAACGACACCGAACTCGAGGCGCTGTTCTCGGCGGCCCGCACCGACCGGCCCGAGCCGTCGGCGGCGCTGCTGGCCCGGGTGATGGCGGACGCGATGGCCGAGGCCGAGGCGCGCGCCGCCCCGGCCCCCGCACCGCGTGCCCGGCCGACGCGCGGCGGGCTTGCCCGGATCCTCGGCCTGATCGGCGGCTGGCCGGCGATGGGCGGGCTTGCGACCGCCGGGCTGATGGGCGTCTGGATCGGCTATGCCGCGCCGGGCGGGTTTGACGCGGTGACCGCAACGATGCTGGGCAGCGGCTACGATGTCTCCGACATGATGCCCGGCCTCGACGCCTATCTGACGGAGGGTTGAGCATGGCCGGAACCGAAAAGGCCGCCGTCACGCCCCGCACGCCTGTCTGGGTGCGCGTGGCGCTGGTCGCAAGCCTTGCGCTGAACCTGATGGTGCTGGGGGTCGTGGGCGGCGCGGTGCTGAAACGCGACATGCCGCCGCGCGCGGGGTTCGTGCCCGGCGATTACGGCCCTTACAGCCGCGCGCTGAGCGAGCCCGACCGCGAGGCGCTGCGCGCCGCCTACCGGGCCGAGGCACCCCGCCTGCGCGAGAATCGCGAAGCCGTGCGCCAGAGCTTTCGCGACTTGCAGGCCGCGCTTCGGGCCGAGCCCTACGATCACGCCCGCGTCGTTGCCCTGGTCGAGGCCCAGCAGGCCCGGGTTCAGGACCATGCAACGCTGATGCGCGGACTGACGCTGGACCGCGTCGCGGCGATGAACCCCGAAGAACGCGCCGCCTTTGCCGACCGTCTGGAGCGGGTGCTGCGCCGCGGCCCGCCGCGCGAGCACGAGCGCGAGCGGCAGGGCGGGCGGCCCTGAGCCGAGGGAACGATCATCCCCGCGGCAGGATCAGGATCGCGCGGAAATCGTTGACATTGGTCAGGGTGGGCCCAGGGATCACCTGATCGCCCAGCGCGGCAAAGAACCCGTGGCTGTCATTGATGGCCAGCGCCGCGGCCATGTCGCGCCCTGCCGCGCGTGCCCTGGCGGGCGTGTCGGGGCCGATCACCGCGCCCGCGACTTCGGCCGCGCCATCGACCCCGTCGGTGTCGCAGGCAATCGCATGGATCCCCGCCGCGCCATCCAGCGCCGTGGCCATCGCCAGCGCATATTCCGCATTCGGCCCGCCCACCCCGTCGCCCCGGCGCGTCACCGTGCATTCGCCGCCCGACAGCAGCACAAGCGGCGCCGCGCCCGGCGCCATCGCGGCCTGCCGGGCCAGCGCCAGCGCGGCATGTCCGGCGGCCAACTCGCGCGCCTCGCCTTCCAGCGCATCGCCCAGGATCTCGGCCCGGCACCCGGCTGCGCGGGCAATCCCGGCCGCCGCCTCCAGCGATTGCGAGGGCGCGGCGATCACCCTGTTCTCGACCCGCGCCAGCCGCGGATCCCCGGGGCGCAGCACCCCCGTTTCCCCCGCCAGCACCTCGGCGACCGCGGCGGGCGGGGCGATGTTCCAGCGCGCCAGAACGGCGCGGGCATCGGCGGGTGTGGTGGCATCGCCCACCGTCGGCCCCGAGGCGATGAAGGCCGGATCGTCGCCCGGCACGTCCGAGATCATCAGCGCCAGCATCCGCGCCGGATAGGCCGCGGCGGCAAGCTGGCCGCCCTTGACCCGGCTAAGATGCTTGCGCAGCAGGTTCATCTGCCCGATCGGTGCGCCCGAGGCCAGAAGGTCGGCATTGACCTTCTGCTTCTCGGCCAGCGTGATGGCGCCTGCGGGCCGGATCAGCAGCGCCGAGCCCCCGCCCGAGATCAGCGCCAGCACGAAATCGCCCTCGCCAACCCCGTCCAGCAGCGCCAGCATCCGGTCGGTCGCCGCAACGCCCGCCGCATCGGGCACCGGATGGGCGGCCTCGACGATCTCGATGCCCTGCGTCGGCCGTGCATAGCCATAGCGCGTGATGACCAGCCCCTCGCAGGGGCCCCAGGCGGCCTCGACCGCCTCGGCCATCCGGGCAGACGCCTTGCCAGCACCCACGACCACAACCCGGCCCGCCGGTTTCGGCGGCAAGGCCGCAGGCACCGCGCGCATCGGATCGGCCGCGGCCACCGCGGCATCGAACAGGCTGCGCAGGAAGACGGAAGGCAAGGGCAGGGCGGCGGTCACGGGCGGGCGCTCCGGTTGCGGTGTCTGGACCGGTTCTAACCGCGCGCCGACGCGCTGGCCAGACCCACCCGGCCCGGGCTCAGGCGACGCGGATCTCGTCCAGCAGCAGCATCCTTGCCAGCGCATGGTTGTCCGAAACCAGATCGGCCAGCGTCACCTCGTCCAGCGTGGCGTAGAAGGCGTCTATTGCCTTGTGCAGCGTACCCTGCAACTTGCAGCAGCACGAGATCGGGCAGGTGTTGGTCTCGGGGTCGAAACACTCGGCAAAGGGCACGCCCGATTCCAGATGGCGGAACACCTCGCCCACGGTGATCTGCTCGGGCGGGCGTTTCAGCGTCAGCCCGCCATTGCGCCCGCGCGTCGTCTTGACCAGTCCGTGATGGGCCAGCGCGTTGATGACCTGCGCCATGTGGTTCTCGGAGGTGTTGCACGACAGCGCGATATCGGACTTGCGCACCGTCCGCCCGCCATTCACCGCGCAATACATCAGTGCGCGCATTGCGATATTGGTGCGGGTCGTCAACCTCATCGGCGGTTCTCTTTGCAAAGCGCTGCGGATAATGATCTATCTCACATACGGGTTCAATCGAGCATAGAGCCTGCTAAAGATCAGGCAAGCCTCTTGCGCGCAAGCCGGGGGCGGGTGGGAACAGACGAGCGGGGCAGGGCTTGGGCCGGAAACGCGCGAAGAAGGACGATCCCGCGGCAAAGCGGCTGGCCCGGATGACAGCCCCGGTGATGAGCAGGCTCGAACGGGCAGGGGCGCTTGCCACGGGTGCCTCGCTTCTGTGGCTGGTGCAGGCGGGCGCGGTCGCGCTGGCAATCGGCCACATGCTGGAACCTGACCGGGTTGGCGGCCATGTCGCGGTCTATGCGCTGATCTTCATCGCGGTGGGGCTGATGCGGGCGCTGCTCGACCACCGGGCGGGGGCCATGGCCTTCAGCGCTGCCGATACGGTGCTGGCGCTGGAACGCGCACGGCTCATCACCCGCGAGGCACGGCGCGCCACCGACGATGCCGCCCGCCCTCCCGCCGCGCGCACCGCCACGCTGGCCGCCGAAAAGCTGGCGGCGATGACCCCTTTCCTGACCCGCTATGCCATTGCAAAGCGCCGCGCCCATGTGGTGCCGCTGGTGATCCTGGCGGTGTCGTTCTGGTTTTCCTGGGCGGTGGGGCTGGTTCTGCTGATCGCGGGGCCCTTGATCCCGGTCTTCATGGCGCTGGTCGGCATCGCCGCCAAGAAGGCAAGCGAGCGGCAGATGGAAGAGCTGTCGAACATGAACGTGCTGCTGCTGGAGCGGCTGACGGCGCTGGTCGATATCCGGCTCCTCGACGCCTCCGAGCGCACGCTGGCCAGCTTTCGCGAGGCCGCCGACCGGTTGCGCCGCCGCACGATGGAGGTGCTGCGCATCGCCTTCCTGTCCTCGACGGTGCTGGAACTGTTCGCCGCGATCGGGGTGGCGATGGTGGCGGTCTATGTCGGCTTCACGCTGCTGGGCGAGTTGAGTTTCGGCACCTGGGGCACGCCGATGACGGTGGCGCAGGGGGTCTTTCTTCTGCTTCTGGCCCCGGATTACTTCCAGCCGCTGCGCGATCTGTCGGCGGCCTGGCATGACAAGGCCGATGCCAGCGCGGTTGCGCGCGAACTGGACGACCTTGAGTCCAGGGGCGAAAGCGCGTTTCTGGGTGTCGGTGCCGCGGCCCGTCCGATCGACACCGCCGACGCGCTGTCGGTCCGGGGACTGGCCTATCGCCCGCCCGGCGGGCGGCTGATCCGCTTTCCCGATTTCGACCTCGGTCCCGGCGAGACGCTGGCGATCACCGGACCCAGCGGGATCGGCAAGTCCTCGCTGTTGCGGCTGATTGCCGGAATGGCGGTTCCGACCGAGGGCGAGATCCGGCTGGGCGACATCGTGCTTTGCCCCGAGAATGCTGATGCCTGGCGCGGCCGGCTGGGCTGGCTGCCGCAACAGCCGCGCTTCGTCTCGGGTAGCCTGCGCAAGAACCTGACGCTTGCGGTGCGGCCGGGCCGTGCGCTGCCCTTGCCCGCGGCGCTGGAACTGGCCGCCGCTGATCGCATCGTCACGACATTGCCGCGCGGGCTGAACACCCAGTTGGGCGAGTTCGGCATGGGCGTCTCGGGCGGCGAGGCGCGGCGGCTGATCGTAGCGCGCGCAGCCCATGCCCATCCCGATCTGCTGCTGGCCGACGAACCCACCGCCGATCTGGACGAGGAAACCGCTGCGCTGGTGACCGAGGGGCTTCTGGGCCTTGTTGCCAGCGGCTCGGCGCTGCTTGTGGCGACGCATGACCCGGCGCTGGCCGCGCGGATGGACCGCCAGATCGCCATGCGGGCAGAGGAGGCGGCATGAGCCATCTGCTGTTCATCATGCGCCTGATCTGGCGCGCGCAGCCCGCCGCCCTGATCCGCGGCACCGTGCTGGCCGTCGCTGTGCTGGTCGCGGGGGTGGCGCTGCTGGGGCTGTCGGGCTGGTTCATCACCGCGGCGGGCGCGGCGGGGCTGGCCGGGATCGGCATTGCCTTCAACGTGTTCCAGCCCTCGGCCGGGGTCCGCTTTCTGGCGCTTGCCCGCACCGCGGCGCGCTATGGCGAACGGCTTCTGACCCATGACGCGACGCTGAAAAGCCTGACCGATATCCGCGTGGGCCTGTTGCGCGGCGTGCTGGGGCTGCCGTTCCAGCGGCTTGCGCGGTTGCGCGGTGCCGAGACGATGAACCGGCTGGTGGCCGATGTCGATGCGCTGGACGGGATATCGCTGCGCCTGTTCATCCCCGCGATTGCGGCGGTGACGGTCTATCTGGGCAGTTTCCTGGCGCTGTGGTGGCTGACCGATCTGGTGCTGGCGATATGGATCGTGGCCAGTTTCACGCTGGGCACCGGGGTCGTGCTGGTCTGGACCGGGCGCTTCGCGATGGCGCCCTCGCGCCGGGCCGAAAAGGCGTTGCAGGCGTTCCGCATCCGGCTGATCGACCTGTTGCGGGCGCGCGACGATCTGGTGGTCTATGGCCGCCTGCCCGACCAGACCGCCGCGGTCGGCGCCGCCGAGATGCGCCTGCGCGAGAATCTGGGCGCGGTCGACCGGCTGGAACGGCGCGCGGGGCTGATGCTGGCGCTGACCACCACGGTTTCGGCCGGGATTGCGCTGTGGCTGGGCGGCGCGCTGGTCGCACGGGGCACGATCAGCCCTGCTCAGGCGGCGCTGGGCTTCTTTGCGGCGCTGGCGCTGTCCGAGACGGTGCAGCCGGTGCGCCGCGGCCTTGCCGATCTGGGCCGGATGCTGGATGCCGCGCGCCGCGTGCGCCGCCTGCTGCCCGCGAATGGCGCGGCCACGCTTCCCGCCAAGCCTGCCGCGCCGCCGCGCCCCGAGGCCCCGGCGCTGGAGATGGCGGACATCGCCTATCGCCATCCGGGCGCCGAGACGCCGGTGATCGACGGTTTCGACCTGCACCTGACACCGGGCGAAAGCGTTGCGCTGACCGGCGCCTCGGGCCGGGGCAAGAGCACCGTTCTGGCGCTGGCCGCGGGGCTGATCGCGCCCGACCGGGGCCGTATCCTGGTTTCGGGCCGCGCGCTGGGCGACCTGCCCGAAGGCCAGTTGCGCGCCGAGATCACCTATCTGCCCCAGCGCAGCATGCTGCTGGGCACAAGCTTCCACGACATGCTGGCGCTGGGCGCGCCGGGGCTGGACGAGCGCGACGCGCTGGCCGCGCTCGAGGCGGTGGCGCTGTCCAGCACGGTTGCGGGCCGCGGCGGGCTGCATGCCACCCTGTCCGAGAACGGCGCGGGGCTGTCGGGGGGCGAACAGCGCCGGCTTGCGCTGGCCCGTGCGCTGCTGCGCAAGCCCCGCCTTCTGCTGCTTGACGAACCGACCGAGGGGCTTGACCGGCCCACCGCGATCCGCGTGCTCGCGGGCATCCGCGAAATGCTGCCGCAGGCGACGATCCTGACCGCGTCGCATCGCCGGGCCGAACGCGACTGGGCGGACCGGCTGATTCGCATGACCTGAAGGTATATCTGCGACATGACTTTTGATTCAGGTCAAAGTCCGCACACAAATGTATACCTAGAACAGGTCTAAAGGTACGCGATTGGTGTATCTTTGGGAATCGCACGGGTAACGGCCAAGGAGGCCCGCCACCATGGAACTCGACATCGTCGAGCTGTCCCGGCTTCAATTCGCCCTGACAGCCATGTTTCACTTTCTCTTCGTGCCGCTCACGCTGGGCCTGTCGGTCATCGTGGCGATCATGGAGACGGTCTATGTCATGACCAACCGCCCCATCTGGCGGCAGATGACCAAGTTCTGGGCCACGCTTTTCGGGATCAACTTCGTCCTGGGCGTGGCGACGGGCATCACCATGGAATTCCAGTTCGGCATGAACTGGGCCTATTACAGCCACTATGTCGGCGACATCTTCGGCGCGCCCTTGGCCATCGAGGGGCTGATGGCCTTCTTCCTCGAGGCGACCTTTGTCGGGCTGATGTTCTTCGGCTGGGACAAGATGTCGAAGGTCGCGCATTGCATCGTCACCTGGCTGGTGGCGATCGGGTCGAACTTCTCGGCGCTGTGGATCCTGATCGCCAATGGCTGGATGCAGAATCCGGTCGGCGCGGTGTTCAACCCGGTGACCATGCGGATGGAGATGACCTCGTTCTTCGAGGTGATGTTCAACCATGTCGCCCAGGCCAAGTTCGTTCACACGGTTTCGGCCGGTTACGTCACTGCTGCGATCTTCGTCATCGGCGTCTCGGCCTGGTATCTGATCAAGGGCCGGCACGAGGCACTGGCGAAACGCTCGATCGCGGTGGCGGCCAGCTTCGGCCTTGCCTCGGCGCTGTCGGTCGTGGTGCTGGGCGACGAGTCGGGCTATTCGGCCACCCATTCGCAGAAGATGAAGCTCGCCGCGGTCGAGGGCATGTGGGACACCTACAAGGCGCCCGCACCCTTCAAGCTGGTCGGCATCCCCGATCAGGAGGCGCGCGAGACGAAATATGCCGTACAGATCCCCGTGGCGATGGGCCTTCTGGGAACCCGGTCACTGACCGAGGAGATGCGCGGCATCAACGATCTGGTGATCGAGGCCGAGGCCCGCATCCTGAACGGCATCCTCGCCTATGACGCGCTGATGGATATCCGCGCAGCCAAGGGCGCCGCCACGCCCGAACAGATCGCCCGGTTCGAGGATCACAGCGCCGATCTGGGCTATGCCTTCCTGCTGAAACGCTATGTCGATGACCCGCGCGAGGCCACGACCGAACAGATCGCCCAGGCGGCCGAGGATACCATTCCCGGTGTCCTGCCGCTGTTCTGGGCGTTCCGGGTGATGGTGGGGCTTGGCTTCATGTTCATCGGGGTGATGCTGTTCTTCTTCATCCGGGCGAACTTCTACGGCATGCGCTTTCCGCGCTGGTCGCTCTGGGCGGCGGTCTTCGCCATCCCCACCCCCTGGATCGCGGCCGAGGCGGGCTGGTTCGTGGCCGAGTTCGGCCGCCAGCCCTGGACGGTGGATGGCGTGCTGCCCACCGCGCTGTCGGTCAGCCATCTCAGCGTGGGCCAGGTCGCGCTGACGCTGGCGGGCTTCGTCACCTTCTACTCGGTGCTGTTCATCATCGAGATGGGGCTGATGCTGAAATACATCCGCAAGGGCCCGTTCATGGACGTGGCCGAAACCGAGGCGTGGAACCGGCGGCACAATGACCGCCTGTCGGGCCGCACCAGCCAGCAACCGGCGGAGTAAGACCAATGATCCTGCATGAATTCATGGATTTCGAGGTTCTGCGCGTGATCTGGTGGGCGCTTCTGGGCGTGCTGCTGATCGGCTTTGCGCTGGCCGACGGGTTCGATCTGGGCGTGGGCACGCTGCTGCCCTTCGTCGCCCGGACCGATCTGGAACGCCGCGTGGCGATCAACACCGTGGGGCCCGTCTGGGAAGGCAACCAGGTCTGGTTCATCCTGGGCGGCGGCGCCATCTTCGCCGCCTGGCCGCCGCTTTACGCGGTCAGCTTCTCGGGCTTCTATCTGGCGATGTTCCTGATCCTGGCTGCGCTGATCCTGCGGCCGGTGGGGTTCAAGTACCGCTCGAAACGCGACTCCGAAACCTGGCGCAGCGCTTGGGACTGGGCGCTGTTCGTCGGCGGTTTCGTGCCCGCGCTGGTGTTCGGCGTGGCGGTGGGCAATGTGCTTCAGGGCGTGCCCTTCCGGCTGACCGAAGACCTGATGCCGATCTACGAGGGCGGTTTCTTCGGCCTGCTGAACCCCTATGCGCTGCTCGCGGGGCTGGTGTCGGTGTCGATGCTGGTGATGCACGGCGCGGCATGGCTGGTGTTCAAGTCCGAAGGGCTGGTGGCCGACCGCGCGCGCGAGTTTGGCATGTATGCGGCGATGGCCACCTTCGCGACCTATGCGCTGGCCGGGCTGTGGCTGGCGGCGGGCATCGACGCCTATGCCTTCACCGGCGCGGTGGCGCATGACGGTCCCTCGAATCCGCTGATGAACGAGGTCGTCCGGGGCGGGTCGTGGATGGCCGCCTATGCCGAGCGGCCCTGGATCATCGTCGCCCCGGTGATGGGCTTCCTCGGCGCGGCGATGGCCGTGCTGGGGTTCCGCGCGCGGCGCGAGGGCTGGACGATGCTGGCTTCGAAGATGTCGATCACCGGCATCATCGCGTCCGTGGGGCTGACGATGTTTCCCTTCATCCTGCCCTCCAGCATCGACCCGACTTCGTCGCTCACGGTCTGGGACAGTTCGTCCTCGCATCTGACGCTGTTCGTGATGCTGGTCTCGGCGGTCATCTTCATGCCGATCATCCTTCTCTACACGGCATGGGTCTACAAGGTGCTCTGGGGCAAGGTCACGGCCCGCGACGTGATGGACAATAGCGATAGCGTCTACTGAGAAAGGAGCCGCAAGATGTGGTATTTTGCCTGGATGCTCGGCCTGCCGCTTGCCGCGCTTTTCGCCGTGGTGAACGCGATCTGGCTGGAACTGCATGGCGACAGCGTCCTGATGGACGAGGTCGACGACGCCTGAGACTTCGCCGGGGCGGGGGCTTGACCCTCGCCCCGGCGTCAGACGCCCAGATAACGGTCGGCCAGCGCCTGCGTCATGTCGGCCATCGGCCCGGCCCAGACCGTACGGCCCTTTTCCAGGATCACCGCGCGGTCGGCGATCTGCACCAGTTCCTTCAGCGACTTGTCCACGACCAGGATCGACAGCCCCGTTTCGGCCCTGAGCACCCGGATCGCGGCCCAGATCTCGGCCCGGATCAGCGGCGCCAGCCCCTCGGTCGCCTCGTCAAGGATCAGCAGCCGCGGGTTGGTCATCAGCGCGCGGCCGATCACCAGCATCTGCTGTTCGCCCCCCGACAGCGAGCCCGCATCCTGCCCGGCCCGCTCGGCCAGCCGCGGGAACAGCGCATGGACCCGCGCCAGATCCCAATGGCCGGGGCGCGCGGCGGCGATCAGGTTCTCGGTCACGCTCAGCCCGCGAAAGGCCCGCCTCCCCTCGGGCACCAGCCCAAGGCCCAGCCGCGCCGCGCGATGCGAGGCCATCCCCTCAAGCGGCTGCCCGGCAAGGCGGATCGTACCCTCGCGATGCGGCATCAGCCGGGTCAGGGTGCGGATCGTCGTGGTCTTGCCCATGCCGTTGCGCCCCATCAGCGCCACGACCTCGCCCTCGGCCATGTCCAGATCGACGCCGAACAGCGCCTGCGAATGGCCATAAAAGGCGGTCACGCCGCGCATCTGCAACAGCGCGCTCACTCCAGCCGCTCCTCGCCCAGATAGGCGCGCTGTACCTCGGCGTCGGCGCGGATCTCGGCCACCGTGCCGCTGGCGATGATCCGGCCGGAAACCAGCACGCTGACCCGGTCGGCCAGTGCAAAGACCGCGTCCATGTCATGTTCGACCAGCAGGATCGGCGCCTCGTGGCGCAGATCGTCCAGCAGCGCGGTCATCTCGCGCGCGCCATCGGGCCCCATGCCCGCCATCGGCTCGTCCAGAACAAAGACGCGCGGCGCCAGTGCCAGGGCCATCGCCAGTTCCAGCCGCCGCCGTTCGCCATGCGCCAGATCGCCCGCCGGTATCGCCCGCCGCCCGGACAGGCCCGCGCGGGCGATATGCGCCTCGGCCGCCGCGCGCAGGTCCGCATTGGCCAGTGCCGGGCGAAAGAACCGAAAGCTTTGCCCCCGCGCGCCCTGCACCGCCAGCACCACATTCTGCAACACCGTCAGATCCGCCGCCACCGCCGAGACCTGAAAGCTGCGCGCCAGCCCGGCCCGGGCGCGGGCGGCGACATCCGCCTGCGTCACGTCGCGCCCGTTCAGCAGCACCTGCCCGGCATCGGGTTTCAGATTGCCCGCGATCAGCCCGATCAGCGTGGACTTGCCCGCCCCGTTCGGCCCGATCAGCGCGTGGATCTCGGATCGCCGCAAGCTCAGCGATACCCCGTCCGTGGCCTTCAGGGCGCCAAAGGCGCGGTGCAGATCGCGCACCTCCAGCACCGGTTCAGTCATGCGCCACCTCGCGCCCGGCCAGCGTGCCGATCAGCCCGCCGCGTGCGAAAAGGACAATTCCCAGAAGAGCAAGCCCAAGGAAAAGCTTCCAGTACTCGCTGAAACCGCCCAGCCAATGTTCGAGAAGTATGAAAAGCGCCGCCCCCGCCACCGGACCGAACAGCCGCGCCACGCCGCCCAGGATGACAAGGACCATGATCTCGCCCGAGGTCTGCCAATTCAGCATCGAGGGGCTGACGAAGCGGTTCAGATCGGCAAACAGCGCCCCCGCCAGCGCCGTCATCGCGCCCGAGATCACGAATGCCGTCAGCTTGACCGAATAGGGCCTTATGCCCAGCGCCGCGCTGCGCGCCGGGTTCTGCCGCGCCCCCGCCAGCGCCAGCCCGAAGCCAGAACGCGCCAGCATCCACGACACCATCAGCGCCGCCATCAGCACCCCATAGGCCAGCGCAAAGAACTGGATCGGGTCCAGCGTGTTCAGCCCCGGAAAGCCGTTGCGCACATAGATCGAGATGCCGTCCTCGCCGCCATAGGCAGGCCAGGAGATCGCGAAATAGTAAAGCATCTGGCCGAAGGCCAGCGTGATCATGATGAAATAGACCCCGCTGGTCCGAAGCGACAGCGCCCCGATCGCCAGCGCCCCCAGCGCGCCCGCGACCATCGCCGCCAGCCAGATCACCGGCATCGACTTGGTGCCCGATAGCTCGAACGGCCAGGTCATCAGCGGCTCATAGGCCTGCACCGGTGCGGCCAGCACCGCCATCGTATAGCCGCCGATCCCGAAGAACGCCGCATGACCCAGCGAGACCATGCCGCCCAGCCCCAGCGCGATGTTCAGCCCCACACCCGCCAGCGCAAGGATCGCGACCTTGGTGGCCAGCGTCACGATGAAGGGCTCGCCCATCGCCTGCGCGGCCAGCGGCACCGCCAGCAGGCCCAGCGCCAGAACGATGTTCAGAACCGTCTCGCGCCGCATCTCAGGCCCGCCCGAACAGGCCGCCGGGGCGGACCACCAGCACCAACGCCATCAGGATGTAGATCAGCATCGAGGCCAGCGCCGCCCCGACCGACATGGCCTGCGAGCGTTCCATGAAGGTGGAAAACGCGATCGGCAGCAGGAACCGGCCCAGCGTGTCGGTCATTCCCACCAGGATCGCGCCCACCAGCGCCCCCTTGATCGAGCCGATGCCGCCGATCACGATCACCACGAAGGCCAGGATCAGCACCGGCTCGCCCATGCCCACCTGCACCGATTGCAGCGCGCCGACCAGCGCCCCCGCCAGCCCCGCCAGCGCCGCGCCCAGGGCGAAGACGATGGTGTAAAGCCTTGATATGTCGACACCCAGCGCCCCGATCATCTCGCGATCCGCCTCGCCCGCGCGGATCCGGATGCCTAGCCGGGTGCGCCCGATCAGCCAGAACAGCCCCGCCGCCACGCTCAGCCCCACGCCGATCAGCACCAGCCGGTACAGCGGATAGTCGATGCCGCCGGGCAGCCGGACGGGGCCTGCCAGCGCGCGCGGGATGTCGAGGTAAAGCGGGAACGAGCCGAACACCCAGCGCGTGCCTTCGGAGAAGACGAGGATCAGCGCAAAGGTGGCCAGCACCTGGTCCAGATGGTCGCGCGCGTAAAGCCGCCGGATCACCGTCAGTTCCATCAGCGCGCCCGCCGCCGCCGCGGCAGCTAGGCTGGCGGCAAGCCCCAGCCAGAAATTGCCCGTCGCGGCGGCCACCGCGGCACAGGCAAAGGCGCCGATCATGTAAAGCGAGCCATGGGCAAGGTTGATAAGCCCCATGACGCCAAAGACCAGCGTCAGGCCCGCCGCCATCAGGAACAGCATGACGCCGTATTGCAGGCCGTTCAGCGCCTGCTCGATCAGAAGCATCAAGGACAAGGGGCGGTCCCTCGCTGGGGCGGGTGCGCAGGGCACCCGCCCGCGCCGGTTACATCTTGCACTCGTCCTCGTAGGCGTGGCCGCGATCCTCGATCGCAACGCCCACGATCCGGTTGGTCAGGATGTCGCCGTCGCGCACCACCTCGCGCATGAACAGATCCTGCACCGGGTGCTGCGAGGCGTTGAACGAGAACTTGCCCCGGACGCTGTCGAAATCGGCCTCGCGCAGCGCGGCGCGGAAGGCATCGGGATCGCTGATGCTGGCCTTGTCCATCGCCGACAGAAGCAGGTTCGCCGTGTCGTAGCCATAGGCCGCATAGACCGAGGGCAGGCGGCCATATTCGGCGCGGAACGCCTGAACGAACGCCGCATTGGCGTCGTTGTCCAGATCGGGCGACCAGTTCGCGCCGTTCAGAACGCCCAGCGCCGCATCGCCCATCGCCTGGATGATCGTCTGGTCAAAGCTGAAGGCCGGGCCGATCAGCTTCAGCCCCACGCCCGAATCCGCATATTGCTTGACGAAGGAAATCCCCATGCCGCCGGGCAGGAAGATGAACACGCCATCGGCCCCCGAGGCGCGGATCTGCGCGATCTCGCCCGCGTAATCGGTCTGGCCAAGCTGGGTATAGACCTCGGCCACCACCTCGCCTTCGTAGAACCGCTTGAAACCGGCCAGCGAATCCTGCCCGGCGGGGTAGTTCGGCGCCATGATGAACGCCTTTGTGATGCCTGCCTTGGCGGCATAGGCACCGGCGGCCTCGTGCAGGTTGTCGTTCTGGTAGCTGATCGAGAAATAGTTCGGATTGCAGCCCTTGCCCGCCAGTTGCGAGGGCGCGGCGTTGGTCGAAAGGTAGAACTTGCCCTGTGCGGTCGCGGCAGGCACCACCGCCATGGCAAGGTTCGACCAGACGATGCCGGTCAGCACGTCGACCTTGTCGGACTGGATCATCTTGTCGGCGATCTGCACCGCGATGTCGGGTTTCTGCTGGTCGTCCTCGATCACCACGCTCAGATCGGGATTGCCCGCCCGGCTCACCGCCAGCATGAAGCCGTCGCGCGTGTCGATCCCCAGGCTCGCGCCGCCGCCCGACAGCGTGGTGATCATGCCCACCTTGACCGGATCGGCCAGCGCAGGCCCGCCAAGCCCCAGCGACGCGGCCGCCGCCGCCACAAGCGTTGCCTTCAGGTTCATCTTCCTCTCCCCGTCATTCTTGTGCCGACGGGCGCATCTGGCCCGCGCGGATCGGGGGCAATCTATGCCGCCCGGCCGCGGCGCGGCAAGCGGCGAATCCGCGCCCCGGTGCGGGCTCAGTCCTCGTCGCCCTCGATCTCGGCGGCGGCGGGAAGGGGGGGCAGGGGCGCGCGGTCCGGGTCGATGCCGTGCTTTTTCAGAAGCCGGCCGAGAAAGCTGTTCGGCGGCGGTGCGCCGCCCTCCTTCCTGACAAGCCGCGCCCGCATCCGCCGCCCATAGAGGTGGACCGACCGCGTCTGCCCGGTCACCCAAGGCGAGGTGTCCAGCCGACGTCGCAGCATCTTGCCCCGATCCCGGAAGCTGAAGGGATACAGCACCTCCTGCGCAAAGGCATGGGCGGCCTCGCCGGTTTCGTGCAGGAAATGGGTCAGTGCATGCGGCCCCCAGACCCCCCAGGGCAGGTCGCTGGCATGCACCGGGCTGCCCGCCTTGCGCTGCGCTTCCAGCTCCGCCCGCTCGTCCGGTGCGAACCATGGCGGAATACCGTACTCGTCCGCGGTGAAGGCCAGCAGCGCCGACAATGCGGGGCTGTCGGCAGGCAGGCCAAGGACGCCGCCATTGATGTGGCGGCGCGATTCCCAGCCGTAGAAATGCCCGGTCCCGGTTTCGAACGGGCGCAGGCAATAGGCATCGGTATCGGCCCAGATGGTGTTACGGCTTCGTTCAAGCATCCGGTAGCGGAACAGGTCGGAATGCAGCGCCGGGCTGCCGGTGCGCCTGTGCGTCAGGAAATCGGTGCGCGGCAGGATCGTGGCCGCGTCCTCAAGCGCGATCCCGCCGGGGACATTCTCGAGCGGACCGTAATGGAAAAGCACCACCTCATGCCCGGCATCGACAAAGGATGTCAGGCAAAGCTGTTCCAGAAAGCTGAGCGGCCCCTCAAGCCAGAGCGCGGCAATCCTTGGCAGGCCCATCCGCCATCCCCTTTCCGGCGCGGGTTTTCCGGCCGTTTGCCCCGTCTTGGCACGACGCGGTTAATGCCGGGTTTCCGCACGCTCGACGGTAAAGAAGAAGCCCGGCGCGGGGTCGGTCTGCACCACCGCGTCGGGGATCGATTCGGGACCGGCGAGGAAGACATTCGTCCCGAAATGGCCCAGCATCCGCGACAGAAGCTGCATCCGCGGGCCGGTCAGCGCGGCATGAAAGGCCGCCTGATCGGGCCGCGCCCTGAGTTCCGCGATCTTCGCGCGATGCGCGGCGACACAGTCCGCATGGGCCGCAGCGATCGCGGGGTCGGCCAACAGGCCCGCGCGTTCGGTCTCCATCGCCGGGATCATGCGCTGGATCGAGCGATCCTCCTCGGCGTTGTGGTTCATCCGGAACCAGTAGGCGAGCCCCTGGTCGCGCTCGACATGGTTGACCCGGCCGCGGTCGCGCTTGACCAGAAAGCTTTCGGCCGAGCGCACCGCGTAATGGTTGAGCTGTACCAGATCATAGCCCACCGTCTCGGCGGTCGAGCGCCAGGCACTGCGATACATCCCGCGCGGGATCGGCTGGCCCGAGCCGTTCACCCAGGCGATCCGGTCCAGATGCTGCGGCGTCAGCCCCTTGGGCCGGTGAACGCCCAGCTTGCGAAAGAGCCCCACATTGCGGAACAGCGTCTTGAAGCCCCAGGCCTGATGCGGCTTGCGCGTCATCTCGGCGGCGCAGCGGGTGAACTGGGCGATCACCGGGGCATCGTCGAAGCAGTGGATGTCGCCATTTCCAAAAAGCCGCCAGGTGCAGGAAATCATGTTCGCCCCGCCCGTCGCCGCGAACAGCGCGGCCAGCGTCCCGTCACCCGCCTTGATGTTCAGATACTCGTCCACATCCATGCAGATCAGCCAGTCCGCAGCCCGGACAACCGGCTCGTCCGCCGCAACCTGCAAGGCGGCATGCTGGGGTTTCAGACCCATGGCGCGATAGGGGTTGTCGCGGTGCTGCACGATCCCGCGCGCCTGCAACAGCGTCAGCAGCCGGTCGGTGCCGTCGCTGCAATCATTGGTGTAGATCAGGAAATCCTGCACCCCGATGGCGCGGTGATAGGCCAGCCAGTCCAGGATGAAGGGGCCTTCGTTCTTCATCGTGGTCACGATCGCGGTGCGGTTGGCGGTGGGGTCGATGCGGGGCGGGGCGATCTGCGGCATGCGCAACGGCGTCTGCCCGAACCGGGTTTCGGCCAGCGCGATCAGCGCGGGTTCCTCGACCAGGCTTGCGCGCGGCGCAAGACGTGAAACCGGCTGGCCGGGATGGCGCAGCGCCATGCAGCGGTAGAAATGCGCCACATCCTGCGCCCGGGGCGCGGTGCCGGCGATGCGGTTCACGCGCCAGATGGTGTCGGGGCCGCACTTGACGGGCGCCACGCACCAGCGCCGCGCGTCCTGCGGCCGGTCGAAGGCCACGCAGACATGATCGGCAAAGCCCGGCTTGGCGGGGTCGCGCGGCCGCCAGGGAAAGGCATGGCGCCCCGTCAGCAGGATCATGCCTGCGGGCGCGGCGGCGGCCCGGTCGAAGATCGACGCGCCGGGGGCAGGGGCCAGCAGGTCGCAAAGGTCCAGATTGGCCACCGCGCGGGCCTCGTCCAGAAAGGCGTGGCGCAACCATTCGTAGACCGGCCCCTCGTCGGGCGTAGCGCCTTGGGGATCGGGCGGGGGGCGGTCGGGATCGACAAGGACCAGCCGCCGCAAACCTGGGATCGCGGCGGTCTTGCGCGCCAGCGCCGCGTCGAAATCGTTGTCACCCGGGCTGCGATCAAGGATCAGCGCCGCCTCGGCACCGTGGTCCTGCACATGATAGTCCAGCCATTCGGCGATCTGGGCCGCGCTTTCGCCATTGCGCACCGCAACCAGCGTGTTCAGCCCGGCAAACAGCATGGTTTCGGCCGGACGCGGCGCTATCCGGACCGGCTGCCCGTCAAGGATCAGCGCCCCGCCATCGGCATCGGCCAACCCGACAACCAGCCCGCCGCCAACCGCGCGGATTGTCGTTCGCCCGCTGGCCGCGACCGCCTCGGGCGGGGTGCCGGTGGGGAAGACCAGCCAGATCATGCGCCCGCCAGCCGTCTCGCGGGCAATGGCATCAAGGCAAAGCCGCGCCCCAAGCGGCCGCGCCCGCAGATGCCGACGCACGAGCTGACCGGGGGGCGGGGCGCGCAGGGTCATCCGGCAGCCTCCGCAGCCTGGGCGCGGTGATAGCCCGCAAAGACCTGGGCGCGCAGGTCGGGGCCGATCACCCGGCTGCCGCCCGCCAACAGCAGATGCGCGTAAAGCGCGTGTTCCTCGGGCTGCGCCACGATCCGCCGGAATGCCGCCCGGTGCCAGTCGACCGCCGCCCCATGCAGCGCGGCCACGCCCGGGATCGCCCGAAGCTGCGCCAGTGCGGCCGCGGTCGCAGGCGCCATCGCGGCAATCGAGCGGTCCTCGACAGTATTGAAATTGCGCTCGACCCAATAGGCCAGGTCGATGGGCTTCGAGCCCCGGTTCGGCAGGCCGCGCGCGCGTTTCAGCATGAAGCTTTCGGCCGATTTCACCGCGTAGTGATTGATCTCGGCCAGCCCGCGCGCGCCCTCTCGGCCGATCAGCGACAGCCGTTCGGGATGGGCCGCAATGGCCGCGGGCAGCGGTGTGCCCGATCCGTCGACCCAGACCGGGCGCGCATCGGGTTTCTGGCGCGGGCGGTGCACGCCCAGCCGGTTGAACGGCCCCGCGCTGCGGAACAGCGTCTTGAAGAAGGTGGCCGAGACCGGATAGCCGCAATCGGGCGGCATCGCGGCGGTGAACTGTCCAGTCACCGGCCGGTCATGGAACGCGGCCACGCCATTGTCGCCGAAGAACCGCCAGGGCAGGGCGATGGCATCCGTGCCCTCGGGCAGCGCGGCGATCAGGTCGGCAAAGCGGTGGCCGGGGACGTGGATGTTTGTGAACTCGTCAAGGTCGATACCCAGCACCCAATCGGCGGCCTTGCGCAGCGGATGCGCCCAGGCGGCGCGCAGCGCCTGCCATTGCACGCTTTTGCCCGCAGGCGCGTCATGCGCGACATGGCACAGCACCCCCGCCGCGGCCAGTGCATCGAGCAGCGCATCGGTCCCGTCGTCGCAATCGTTCGAATAGACCAGGAAATCGCTGGCCCCCGCGCCAATGTGATGGGCCAGCCATTCCAGCAGGAACGGACCCTCGTTGCGCGCGGTCGTGACGATCAGAAGACGCTGCGTCACCGGGATGCCTTTTCGCGGCCGCCCCCTGCGACCGGAACCGGATGTCCCGGCCCTAGACGGGGGCCTGTCCGGACGGAACTACATCTGCGACGGTTAACAGCGCCTCAATGTCGAGATGCCGTTCCAGATGCTCGGCCAGCGCGTCCAGCGCCGTGTCGACCGCCGCCGCATGGGACAGCGCACCGGGCGCAAGGCCCAGCCGGTCAAGCCAGGCCCGGCGGAACCCGTCCCCGGTGAACAGCCCGTGCAGATAGGTGCCCACGATCCGCCCATCGGGCGACACCGCGCCCTCGGGCCGACCCTCGATCCGGGCAAAGGGGCGGGCGCGGTCGGGGCCCTCGGTGCGGCCGATATGGATCTCGTAGCCGTCCAGCGGCGTGCCCGTCGCCTCATGGATGGCGGCGACGCGGGTCAGCGTCTTGTCCGCCGCCATCACCGTCTCGACATCCAGAAGACCCAGCCCCGCGGTTTCGCCCGCCGGACCCTCGCGCCCCTCGGGGTCGAGGATCCGCCGCCCCAGCATCTGGTATCCGCCGCACAGCCCCAGCACCCGCCCGCCGCGCCGGACATGGGCCATGAGGTCGATATCCCAGCCCTGCGCGCGCAGGAAATCCAGATCGCCCCGGGTCGATTTCGTGCCGGGCAGGATCACCAGATCGGCATCGCCGGGCAAGGGGTTGCCGGGCGGGATCATGTCGAGCCGGATCGAGGGTTCCAGTTTCAGCGGGTCCAGATCGTCGAAATTCGCGATCCTCGACAGCATCGGGCAGACGATGCGGAATGTTCCGTCGCCCCCCGGCGCACCCAGATCGACCGCATCCTCGGCGGGCAGCCGATGGGCCAGCGGGAACCACGGCACAAGGCCGAAGCCGCGCCAGCCGGTCGCCCGTTCGATCGCTGCATAGCCATCCTCGAAAAGCCGCGGATCGCCGCGGAACTTGTTGACGGCAAAGCCCCGGATCATCGCGGCATCCGCCGGATCCAGCACCGCCTGCGTGCCGACGATCTGCGCGATCACCCCGCCCCGGTCGATATCGCCGACCAGAACGACCGGCACGCCCGCCGCCCGCGCAAAGCCCATATTCGCGATATCGCCGCGGCGCAGGTTGATTTCGGCCGGGCTGCCCGCGCCCTCGACCAGGATCAGATCGGCGCTGGCCGCGAGCCGGTGAAAGCTCTCCAGAACCGCGCCCATCAGCCCCGGCCGCTCGCCCGCGAAATCCGCAGCCCGCCAGGCGCCGCGCGCGCGGCCCTGAACGACGATCTGCGCGGCGCGGTCGGTTTCGGGCTTGATCAGCACGGGGTTCATGTCGGTCACCGGATCGCGCCCGGCGGCGAGCGCCTGCAAGGCCTGCGCCCGGCCGATCTCGCCCCCGTCGGCGGTCACGGCGGCGTTGTTCGACATGTTCTGCGGCTTGAAGGGCGCAACCGACAGCCCCCGCGCGCGTGCCGCGCGGCAGAGCCCGGCGACAAGGATCGACTTGCCCACATTCGAGCCGGTGCCCTGGATCATCAGCGCGCGGGTCACGGGCAGGCCCTTTCCCCGGCGGCGGGGCGGCTGGCAGATGTTGCAGTTGGGTATTTGGACCAAGAAGAAGACAGCCTAGGCATTTCACTCTCCGGCAAGGGCGCGGCGGCGCTCGGCCAGCCGGGCGACCGCGTCCAGAACCTGCGGCGCGCCGCAGGTCCAGTCGGGATCGGTATAGGCGGGTTGGCGGGCGGCTGCGGTGGCGCGCAGCGCGGGGTGGCCAAGGATTTCCTCGGCGCGCGAGGTGGCGGGGTAGGGGCGGGCGAGGATCAGCAGGTCCGGATCGGCCATGACCAGATCCTCGATCGCGATCAGCCCGCCGCCCGTCCGGCCGAGCCGGGCCGCGAGATTGTCGAAACCGGCATGGGCAAGGATGTCGTCGGACAGCGTGCCCGTGCCCTGGCTGTAGCCATTGGGGTGGAAGATCGCCGCGAGAGGCCGCACGCCCGGCGGGGGGGCAAGGGCGGCGCGGCGGGCCTGAAACTCGGCAACCAGTGCCTCGGCACGCTCCTCGCGGCCAAGAAGCTGGCCGGCCTGGCGGATCTGGGCGGGGATCTCGTCGATGCGGCGTGTGATCTCGAACTGCTCGACCTTGATGCCCAGACGGCGCAGCATCGAGATCGTGGCCGGGTCGGAGAACCGCCCGGCCAGCACCAGATCGGGGCGCAGCGCCACGATTTCCTCGGCGCCGCCGCGATTGGCGGGATAGGCGCGCGCCGCCCCGGCCATGGCCGAGCTTCGCGGATCGGCGGCAAGCTTGCTGACCGAGACAAGCTGGCCGGGTTCCGCGATCAGCATGGCCAGAAGGTCGGTGCACAGGTTGATCGAGACGACGCGCCGCGGCGCCTCGGCCAGCGCCGCCGCCCCGGCCAGGGTAAGGGCGGCGGCAAGCGATATCAGCCTAGAAGGACGCACGCAGGCCGACAAACACGGCCCGGCCCGCGCCATTGTAGCCGCGCACGGGTTCGTAGCTCTGGTCGAACAGGTTCTCGACGCGCAGATAGGCTTGGGCCCTGTCGGTCACCGCATAGGACAGGCCCAGATTGACCAGGGTGTAATCCGCGATGCCCGAGGGGCCCAGTGGCCAGGCATTGGTGTCCGTCCGGTCGGCTACCGCCTGAATTCCGATCTGGGCGTCCAGCCGGTCTGTCAGCCCGGCTTCCACCCCGAGGCTCAGATCGTGGCGCGGCACGCGGACCATGCGCCCGCCCGGATTGGCGGCATCGGTATAGGTATAGGCGCCGAACAGCGCCACCCGGTCCGAAACCGCGTGGCGGCCAGACAGTTCGATGCCCTTGCTGGTGGTGGTACCGGGAACCTGGTTATAGGTGCTCGTGCCGAAATCGAAGTCGATCAGATCGTCGATTTCGGTATGGAACAGCGTGGCCTTGACGAAGCTTTCCGGCCCGAAGCGCTTCTCGATCCCGATCTCGGCGCTGCGGCTTTTTTCGGGTTGCAGCGTCGTGCTGCCGAAGGGACCGAAGCGTTCATAGAGCGAGGGCGCGCGGTAGCCGGTGCCGACCACCGCGCGCAGGATCAGGTCGTCCTGCACCCGCCAGGCAAGCGCCGCGCGGCCCGACAACTGGTTGTCGAAATCGGAATGGCTGTCATGGCGCAGCGACAGCGCCAGATCGAGCGCGGGCGAGACGGCATATTGCAACTCGCCGAACGCGGCTGCGCTGTCGGCCTCGTAGCGGTCCGCGTCCAGTGCGGCCTTTTCCTCGGTCCAGTCCGCGCCGAAGGCCAGCGTCAGATCGGTGCCCAGGTCCATCCGGCCGAGATAGTCGATCCGCGTGCGCTCGCCGACAAAGCGTTCGGTGAAGCCGCCGGCATCGAAGCGGTCGGTCTCGACCCAGGACAGGGCAAACTGGTGCTCGACTGCGCCCGTCGCAAATTCGGCAAAGCTGCGCAGCCCGCGCCGGGTCTGGTCGATCTTGCCGGTGGGATCGACCGTCGAGCGGTCGTAATCCGACGTGCCGTCGGAATAGAGCGCCGAGAAGCCGATGCGCAGCTCGTCGGTCACGTCATAGGCGGCAAAAAGCACCAGCTGCGTCTGGTCGAAGCCGTCCTTTTCGGTATCCGAGGTGCGCGCCGAAAAGCCTTCGGACGTCAGCCGCGAGAAGGTCAGCGCGACTTCGCCGCGTTCGCCTTTCTGACCCAGATTGACCGTGGCGGCCCTGGTGTCGAAGCTGCCCGCCTCGACATTGGCCCGCCCCGAGAAGCCCGGCGCATCGGGACGCCAGGTGGTGATGTCGACAACACCGGCAACGGCATTCGAGCCGTAAAGCGCCGATTGCGTCCCCTTCAGCACCTCGATCCGGTCGGGCATCCCGGCGATCAGCGTGCCGAAATTGAACGCGGTCTGGGTGCTGGAGGGGTCGGTCATGTCCATCCCGTCGATCCGCACGCCGATATAGCTGCCGCCCAGACCCCTGAGCCGCAGGGTCGAGGTTGCCCCCAGCCCGCCATTCGCGGTGATCGACACGCCGGGCAACAGCGCCAGCGTCTGCCCGATGCTCAGACCGCCTGCGGCGATGTCGGCGCCGTCCAGCGTCTCGACCGTGGTGCCGGTGCGGTTGATCTCGATCGGTACGAGGCTGGCCGAGGCCGTGATCTCGTCCAGCAGCAGGCTTTGCTGTGCAAAGGCGGCAAGCGGGGTGAGGGCGGTGACGCCCAGCCCCAGGGCGATGGTCTTGCGAATCATGTGTCCCATGTCCGTTGCGTGGCTGCCGGTGTGTCCGGCTGGCCTGTTCTGACTGCAAGTCCTTGGAAAGGTGTGGCTTTCCGCAGACGGTGAGGCATCACCACCGCGGAAGGACCGCTGCCCGCGCCGCACCCCGCGACGGGACCGGGTGATCGTCCTGGCAGGTCTCCTGGCTTGCGGGTCGTCGCTTGGCTGGCCTTCCCGGGCGCTGGCCCAGTGGCATACTCAGCCGCGCTCGCCGCTTACAGTTGCGGGGGCAGCCACGGAATTGGCCCGGGGGCCGCACCGTGTTCCCTTTTCATCACCCGGCCCCGGGGGAACGGATGAACCAAGACGGCTCGGGGGTAGTTCTGTCGGCGGGGGCTGTCAAGCGTTTGTGACCCGGTCCTTGCCCGGGCGCGTGGCGCCCGGTCAGCGGCAGAGCGCGATCAGATCCGCGCGGGCCTCGGCCGGGGCAAGGATCAGCGCCGCCTCGCCGCGGAAGGCGACCCGGGCAAGAATGGCGCCCCCCTGTCCGGTCCCGGACAGGAACAGGCAGGAGGGGGCATCGCCATCCCCGCCGACGACCCCGGCCAGACCGGCCGCACCGGTCGCGGCAAAGCGTTCCAGCCGGGCAAGGGCCGGGGCGTCGCCGCTGCGCGCAACGATCTCGTCACCGGCCAGCCGCAGCCCGGCCAGCGCAAGGTCCAGCGCCGCGGCGACCGGATCGCCTTGCGGTCCCTGTCCGGGTCCGGCGAGCGCCGCGCCCAGCGCCTCGACCGAGCAGCCGATCGTCGTGGCGTCGATCCGGTCATGCGGGCGCCCGGCGTCGATGCTGATCTCGCGGGCACGGTCGAGAAATCTGCGGAACGGCCCCTGGAAGGCCGCTACGATCTGCGCGGCGGCATCGTCGCCGCTGGCAGGGCCGGGGTCGTCCACCCCGGGGCCGCCCAGCGCCAGCAACCGGCGGCCTGCCACGAGCAGCACGAAGCGGTCGCCGGTCTCGTTGGTCAGGACCATCTCGCGGGGCAGGATGGTCTCCTCGATCTCGGTCAGCAGGACGGACACGATCCCGTCCGTCGCATCGGTCACGATCTGACCCGCATCGCTGCCCTTGAGCTTGGCAAGCTTGTTGTTGAGCCTGTCCAGACCGCTCACCTTATTGCCCTCGCGGGGATGCGGCGACGGGGTGGGCGGCGTCTTCGGTCAGGATCGCGTCGATCCCGCCTCGAAGCACGTCCAGCGCCGCGTCCGGATCGGCGCTTGCCTCAAGCACACCGCACAGGGCCTCGTCGGGGGCGTCGGGGCTGCGCAGGAAAACCTCGATCCGGCCGCCCTGTACCGCGACCGCCTCGAAGACCGGCGCCGCCAGCGCCGCCTCGGCAGCCGCCGGGATCGGCCCGGTCAGCAGCCGCGCACCGCGCAGGCACACGGCGTCAAGGGCTTCCTGCGGCGGCACAGGAAGGTCGGAATCACTGCACAGCACGAGCCGGGATTTCAGGTCGACAAAGACAAGCGACCGGCATCCGGGGGTCGATCGGCGCAGGGACTTTATGCGCTCGGCGGGAACCATCGCGCGCACTCTAGTCGATATTTCCAAAGCTTCCACAGCCAAAACGCGTTCCCTGCCGACTGGGCCTTCGAAAACAATTCCTTGCCGCGTTTGCGGCCGAATGCGCCGGGGCGCGGCGCGCCGTCAGCGCAGGCCGAGGCCCCAGGTCCGGCCGGCGGGCGGCCGGGCCTCGCGGCCGGGCGCGCGGTCAAGGGTCACACGCCGCGGCAGCACAGCCGCCCCGGTGCCCGTCTCGTCGGGTTGTGCCGTGCAGGGGGCAGGGGGCGGTGCCAGCGCGGCGGGGGCAAGCGGCGGCAGGGCTTCGGGGGCGGGCCCGCCGCGCAGGCCGTCCAGAAGCGCAAGGAACCGCTCGCAGAACGCCTCGGCGCCGCTGGCGGCCCAAAGCGCGCGGTCGGTCCTGCCCTCGACCGCTTGGGTCAGCGAGATCGGGAAACTCGCGGCGAACAGCCCCTCGGTTTCGCGCCGGACACGTTTCAGCACGCGCGCGCGGTCATCCTCGGTCAGAAGCTTGTCGCAACGGGTCAGCAACAGGAGGCTGGTGGCGCCAAGCCTGCCCGACAGGTCTTCCCAGACGGCGGCCTCGGTCTGGCGCCAGGCCTGGGTGGCATGGGTGCACCAGATCACGCCATCGGCCTGTCCGATCACGCCTTCCCAGACGGCCGCGTCCATGTTCGGGTCGGAAATGCCTGGCATGTCGATCAGGTCGCAGAGCCGCAGCAGGTCGGCCTCGACGAAAAGCTGGACCAGCCGGGTTTCGGCGGGCGAGACATCGGACAGCGCCGCGATGTCCAGCGGATGGATGCGCCCGTCGTGATCCTCGCGCCATGCCTTGTCGGTGCCGTAGGACAGCCGCACCGGCGGCAACTGGGTCGCGGTCACCTTGACCGGCAGCGGGCTCTGGCCGATCAACAGGTTCGAAAGCGTGCTCTTGCCCGCGCTGAACTCTCCCATCAGGGCGATGCAGGGCTTCCTGGCCGCAGGTGGTGCAGCGGCCAGCGCCGCGCCGTCAGGGGCGAAATCGCCGGGAAGGGGGGGCTTGGTCATGTCTTTCCGCCTCGGGCTTTGGGCTCAGGCCGCTTCCTGGCGCATCGTTGCAACCGTGTTCTCGATCGCGAGCAATCGCTCCGCGCGCTCCTGATAGCCGAGTGCCGCGCCCAGATCCCGGGCAGTCGGTGCCGCCTTTTCGGCCAGCGCCGTCACGATCTCGCGCTGTTCCTCAAGGAAACCGGCAAGCGTGCGCATCAGGTCGGTGCGGATCGCCTCGGCATGGTCGTGACCCAGTTCGTCCAGGATCGGAGAGGTTTCCTCCCGGATCATCTTGTTGAACTCGGCCGCGAAGCTGCGATAGCCCTTGCGGCGCAGCCACCAGCGGCGCCACCAGGTCCCCTTGACGTCCAGCGCGATGGTCTGGGCGATGGCGACCGGCGGATTCAGCCGGGGCGGTTCGGGCGGTTCGATGGCCAGCGCCTCGGTTAGCCCGAAGGCGGCGCGGTAGGTCGCGGCGACCTCGGCGGCGGCGGTTTCAAGGATCGCCCTGGCGTCGTCCTGGATACGTTTGCCAAAGACCTGACAGGCCGAGCGCAGCAACAGCCGCAGCCCCGTCGGTTCATAGGACCAGACCGTGCCCTCGCCATGGCGTTCGAGATGCTCGATCAGCGCGGCCGTGGCGCGGTCGAGGAAATTGTTGTGCGACCGCTCCAGCCGAATGTAGAACTCGGCGCGCTGGGCGGCAAAGGCGGTTTCGAGCAGGGCGGTCGCGCGCCGTTCGATCTGGTCGAGGTCGCGCGAGATTGCGGCACAATCAAGCGTCACCGCCTGGCCGCCCGCCACCGCAAGCCCGATGGACCGCTGCGCCGCGGTGACACCCCGGGCAAGGTTGCCGACGCTGCGGGCGATCCTGTCGATCGCCTCGCCACCGACACCCTCGGCGACGCGCTCGCCCAACGCGCGGTACAGTGCCGGGATGCCCGACAGCGTCCAGATGCCATCCATCGCGGCCTGCGGGGCGTCGCCCGTGGCGCCTTCGGCACGCGCATAGGCCAGAAGCGCCTGGCGGCTCGCCTCGCTCATCTGCGACAGCGTGCCCTCCAGCGCGTGCTGGCCCCAGACCGCGCTGCCGAACAGGATCGGCGCGTCGGCCGGTCCCTCGTGCTTCTTCAGCGTGTCACGGATCGACTCGCGGATCTCGGCGATCTGGGATGCGGGATCGGGCAGTTCGTCGATGCGATTGACGAAGATCACCACCTCGCGCGCCTTGACCGCCGAGATCAGCCGGATCAGCGCCATGTCGACGCTGGACAGCGCCTGATGCGCCGACAGCACCAGCACGCACAGCCGGCTGTCGCGGATCGCGCCGATGGTGATCTGTTCGCGCATCAGGAAGGTGTCGTTGACGCCGGGCGTGTCGCGCAGGCACAGTTTGAACGGCACATTGGCATGGGTAACGTGCAGGTCGGCCGCCTTGGTGATGTCGGCAAAGCGGCCACGCATGTCGAACGGCTCGCCCTCGTCCTCCTCGAAATCGTCGCCAAGGCAGACATAGCGTTCCACCAGTTCCTCGTCGAAGGTGCCGTAGCGGTGTTCCTGGCCCAGCAACAGTTCGAACCGGCGGCCCAGACGGCCCTTGGATTTCTCGCGCATCCGCTCGACCTGGCGGCGGACCTTCTCCAGTTCTTCCTCGGCACCGGCGCGGCTGGCCATTTCGCCCATGCGCCCGCCCTTCTCGATCAGGCGGTCCCATTCCTGCGGGTCGAAGAAGCGGAAATTGGCCCCCGCGGCGGCGGTCGACCAGGCGGGCGACAGGTGGATCGAGGTGACGACCGAGGTCCAGGGGTTCACATCCGAGGGCAACAGCCCCGGCCAGCCCGCCATCGCGTTGATCAGCGAGGTCTTGCCCGCCTTGACCTGTCCGATGAAGGTTATCGAGGGCTCGACCATGTCGAGCTGCGCGGCCAGCCGCGCTGCGCCCCGGACGACGGTCGCATCGCCGATCTCGGCCAGGTCGGCCAGCGCCCGGCGCATCTGGTCCAGCCGCTCCATGAACCCGGCGAAACCGTCCATTCCCAGCGCCAGCAGCCCCGGATTGGCGGTCCGGGGGCGGGCCGCCGTCAATGCGATTCCTGCGCGTTCGTCCAGCGTCACCTTGCGACACCCCTCTTGACTTTGCGGAACCCGGGCAGGCCCGCCCGGATCCGGCCGCGCCAGGGCTGGTTGTCGCGGCCGTCGAAACAGTTTTTCCTGCGAAGATGTTCTGAGAGTGGCGATCCCATGGCGTTCCCGCGGCGGTGCATGCGATTCAGGCGGCCAGCCGCGCCTCGAAGCCGCGGCGCAACTGCAACAGAAGCGTGACGGCATCGGCGGCGGCGGTCTCGTCCTGTTCCAGCGTCAGCAGCAGAAGCATCTCGTTCGCTTCCAGAACATCCTCGGCCAGATCCCCGGCAAGCCCGGCCTCCTCGACGATATCGCCCAGCGCCCCGGCGGTGCGGGCGCAAAGCGCCAGAAGCGCCCGGATCCCGGCCGGGTCGTCGCCGTCGATCGCATCGGGGAAATCCGCGCAATGCGCGTCCAGCAGGTGGATCGCCCGTTCGGAAACCACGGCCTCGGGGTCCGGCAGCGCCGGGTTGCCCTGCGTTTCAGTAACCGCGTCGGCCAGCGACGGGCAGACGGGGGACGCATCGACGGTCGGTGCCTCCATCGACAGCGACCGCAGCGCCGGGTGCCCATGACGGCGGATGAACAGATCCGCGGCGTCCTGGTCGGCACCGCGCCCCTGCTCGATCATGCGCGTCAGCGCCTCGAACAGCGCGGTCGCGCCGCTGCGCGCATGCAGCGCCGCGTCGGCGATCCCGGTGCCCGCCATGGCGGCGGCGGCCTGCGCGGTCGCAATCGGCAAGAGGCTGTGGAACTCGGTCTCGACCACCTCGCGCAGATCGTCGAGCCGCTCGTCCAGCACGCCGTGGCGCATCAACTCATCGGCCTTGGTCAGCACCAGAAAGGCGTGATCCTTCAGATTGTCGGGCACCCGCGCCCAGACCTGCGCTTCGGCATGGCCAAAGCCCTGCGTGCACCACAGGATGATGTCGGGCGAGGTCTGCTCGATCGCGCCCGCGCTGGGCGTTCCGCTGCCCGGGGCCGGCAGTCCCAGTTCGATCACCACGAGGTTGCGAAACAGCACCGAAGGCGTTTCCGCGGGCTCGCCCCCCGGTCCAGGCGCCATCGCGGGGTCGGTCCGGCCGCACAGCAGCCGCGCCAGTTCCGACTTGCCGCTGCCTGCGGGGCCGGTCACGACCAGCCGCAGCGGTGCGCGCAGCCGCGCCAGCAGCCGTTGACCGTAGTCGCGCGCCTTTCCGGGCAGATGATCCGCCGCCACCGCCTGTTCAAGCCGCGACAGCACATCGCGGTCGAGCATCGCATTCATTGCGCCCGCCTCCCGAAACTGAGAAGGAACCGTGCGGCCAGCGGCAGCGACCAGACCCGCCCTGCGCCGCGCCGCTGCGCCGCCGCGGGTTCGGGCCGCTTGACCGACCGTTCGGCCGGATTGGGCAGGACCGGGCGGCAGGGCCTGATATCGGGTTGCCAGCCATGGGCGACGACCCGGATCACCGTGAAGCAGACATTGTCCTGCTCGGGATCGGCCAGCGTTTCCAGTTCCGAGAACAGCACATTGGCGATCTCGGCGCTGGTGCGGCGGCGATGCTCGGCCAGGATGGCGCGCAGCCGGTTGCGGTCGATCGAGTCGAGCCCGTCGCTGGCGGCCACGATGATGTCGCCCGCGGCCAGGTCGATCGGCCGGTCGGGGCAGTCGATCTGGTGGATCTCGGCCCCGGTCAAGGCCGAGGTCAGGCAGTTGCGGTCGGGATGGCTGCGCGCCTCGTCCGCGCTGAGCATGCCCAACCGCACCATGCTGTCGATCTGCGGCGCCAGCGAATGATCCTCGTTGATCTGGTGCAACTGGCCGTCGCGGAACAGGAACAGCGGCGAATCCCCGACCGAGACCCAGAACAGCCGGTCCCGCGCGACCGCAAGCGCGATCAGCGTCGTGCCCATGCCGCCGGTCTCGGCATGGCCGCGCACATGCTCGGCGATGGATTCATTCGCCTCGCGCATGGCGGCGCGCAGGATGCCCGGCGCATAGCGGATGAAGCGGTCGGGATCGTCGCAGCGCAGCTTCAACTCGCTGAAGACCTCGGTCACCGCGATGCGGCTGGCCACGTCGCCCGCCGCATGCCCGCCCATGCCGTCGCCCAGCACCGCAAGGCCGATCTCGTCGCCGATGGTGAAATCGGCGATGATCGCGTCTTCCTGATGTTCGCGCCGTCCCTGGCCGATGCCGGTGGCTGCGTCGAGTCGCAGTTCAACCGCCGTTTGCATCGGGCCGATCCGTCGACCAGGTGAACCCGGGACCGCAGAAGGCGACGAAGCGCAGCGTGGTCTCGCCGATGCGGATCGCGTCGCGGTCGGACATCTCCTCGGTGCTGAGCAGCGGCTGGCCGTTCAGGCGCACGATGTTCACCTTGCCGCCCGAGCCGAGAAAGAACTTGCCCTGTTCGTCATCGAAGGCCAGCAGCGCATGGCCCGAGCGCGAGATCGAGGTGTCGCCGAAATCCAGCGCAACCGTCTGATCCGCACCGCGCCCGATCTGCGAGACGCCGTTGAACAGCGCGAAATGAGCGCCGCGGCCGGGGCCGTCGATGACCACCAGCCAGCCGACGGGAAAGCCGGGCATGGTTGCGGCCGACGGGGACGGGGCCGCGTCCCGGGCAAAGGGGTCCACCGCCGGATCCTCGACCTGGCCGAAGCCCAGAAGCCGCGTGCGCGCGCGCCCCGTTCCGGGGCCTGCGCGGCCCGCAGCGGGTGGCGGGGCCTCGAAGGCAGGGGGCGTTTCCTGCCGTTGGGCCTGCGCCGGGGGCATCGCGATGCGCTGCTGCGGCGCGTCCTCGAACGGCTCGGGCGCGTCGGCCAGGGTGCGGGTGGGCGCGGGATCGGCGGGGGCGGTCTGCGGCCATGGCTGCCGCCTTGCCACTCCATCGGCGGCCGGGGCGCTGCCCTCGCCCGGAAACAGGACCGTCCGCGTGGTGCCCGGCGCCGCATGCGCGGGTGCGGCCGATGCTGTCCCCTCGGCCACGCGCCGGGCAAGGGCCATGGCCTCGTCCCCGGCCGGAAAATCCGCGATCTCGTCGAAATCGTCATCGTCAAGGTCGACCTGCGGATCGAAGTCAAGCTCGCTCAGCCGGTCGCGAAAGGCTTCGGCCTCCCGCGCTGTCGGGTGGATCGCCCGTGTCATGGCCCGGGATGCCGGGCGCGGGTCCGGATCGACCTCCAGCGGCTCGGGGGCGCTGCGGCGAAGCGGCGGAAAAGGCTCGACATAATCGTTGAAGTCGTCGGCGCCCGGTTTGTCGCCGCCTCTGCGTTTGAGGAATTTCATGCCTCTGCCTTCCGTGCTTGTCCTTGCTGCGGTCTTGGCCGGTCCGGTTACGGCCGTGCGGTCAGTCTGCGGGCGAGCCCGAGCAGCGCCCCGATCCCGCCGAGCCGGGCACCGCGCGCGCGGCGCGGCGCCTCGCGCGGCGAGACGGCTTCGGCCTCGGCGATGCCGGGATCGGCGCCGGTCGCGTCCTCGTCCTCGTCGTCGTCATAAAGCGATTGCCAGGTAAAGGCGGGCTTGCGCTCGGGCGGTTTCGGCGGCTCGGGGATGCGCGACCTTTCCGTGTGCTCGGTTCGCATCCGGGCCTCCATCACCGCGCGGTTGGTCTCCTCGACCAGCCGCGAGATCGAGACCATCACCTCCTCGTCCATCGGCAGGATGCGCCCTTCGGCCGCCTGCCGCGGGCCTGTCTCGATCATCGCCAGCCATTCATGCGCCGATTGCGGCCGCTCTTTCGGCACGACATTCATTGCCGTGTCGATAGCGCCCAGAAAGTCCGGCGCATAGCCCGGCACCCGGCCCCTCAGCGGGTGGTAGGGGTCGGGCTCGTTCGCGGCCAGCGCGGCCATGCGCTGCTGGCTGTCGGGCGGCGCCACCCCGGCGATCAGGTGGTAGAAGGTGGCCGCCAGCGCATAGAGATCACTGGGCGGACCCTGCCGGATGCCTGCAACGTAGAATTCCTGCGGCGAGTAGCCGTCCTTGACCACCTGAAGACGCGACAGAACCCGGCTGCTGCGCGTGGCCCGTTCCCGTGCCGCGCCGAAATCTATCAGGACCGGGTTGCCGCTCAGGTCGATCAGGATGTTGTCGGGCGAGATGTCGCGGTGCAGAAGGCTCTGGTCATGGACGAAGGCAACGGCGTCCAGCACCTTGATCAGGATATCGCGGATCGTGTCGGGCGAGGGTGTCTCGCGCGGATCCTCGATGATCTCCAGCAGGCTTTTGCCCTTGATGTAGTCAAGCGCCATATAGGCGGTGGTGTTGTCCGAGAATACCTGATGGACGCCGACGATCCCCGGATGGTTCAGCCGTGCCAGCCGCCGCGCCTCGTCGATGAAATGCTGGACGATCGAGTGGAATTCCTGGCTGCAACTGCGCGAGCGTGCATGCACGTCCTGCCCCGTGCGCATGCACAGCGCCTCGGGAAAGCATTCCTTGATGACCACGATACGATCGAGGCTGTCGCGCGCCAGATAGGTCAGGCCGAACCCGCCGGAGTTCAGGAACCGCTCGATCCGGTACTGGCCGTGCAGAAGCTCGGTGCCGGGCTGCAATTCCTCTGCCGGGACGTCCGGGGGCAGGGGAAACCTGATGTCTGGCACTGCGTTCATCTGGCGATCTGGCTTCGCGATTCGGGGTCCAACGGGGCGGCAGGCACCCTGCCTTTACGGGTGTGCTCGGAGTGTTCCCGATAAGCTGGACCAAAACATGGCTCCGGCCCCGGCAATTGCGGCGAAAACCCGGCAAACGCGCGGAGCTTTCGCAGCGTCCGCGGTGCCAAAGCCCCGCAAGTCGCCGGACGGGTGCGCATTTCGCGACGATGGGCGCGGTTTGGGGCGGGGAACCGGGCGATCCGCCCAATTCCGGCGTCGCAACGCGGCCGACCCTGTGCGCGGTGGTTGTTTTCCGGCCCCCTCGGTCTTACCTTCCGGCGCATGACGCCCGCCCCCCGCCTGCCAATGCCGCCCCGGACCGACGCGCAGGCGCTGCCGCTGCGCGTGGCCAGCTACAACATCCGCAAGGCCGTCGGGCTTGACTGGAAGCGCGATGCGCCGCGGGTGATTGACGTGATCAACGAGATCGGCGCCGACGCGGTCGTGCTGCAAGAGGCCGACAAGCGCCTCGGCGACCGGCCCGCGGCGCTGCCGCGCGCGCTGATCGAGCGCGAGACCGATCTGGTCGTCGTCGATCTGGCCGCGAACGATGTCAGCCTTGGCTGGCATGGCAACGCGGTGCTGGTGCGCCGCGGCACCACAATCATGGCCTCCGAGCGGATCACCCTGCCGGGGCTGGAGCCGCGCGGCGCGGTCATGGTGCGGATCGGCTGCAATGACGGGCGGGCGATCACGCTGGTCGGCGTGCATCTGGCGCTGCTCAGGCGCTGGCGGCGGCGCCAGCTCGAAACCATCGGCGCGCGGTTTTGCGAGGATGAAAGCGCGCGCACCGTGATCCTGGGCGATTTCAACGAATGGTCCGAGGATCGCGGCTTCGAGCCGCTGGCGGGCCGCTTCCGGGTCGTCGCACCCGGCAAGACCTATCACGCCAGCCGCCCGCGTGCCGGGCTTGACCGGATCGCGCATGGGCGCGGGCTGACGCTGGCTGCGGCGGGGGTCCATGAAAGCCCGCGCGCGCGGGTCAGTTCCGATCACCTGCCGATCTGGGCCGACATGGCGGCGGCTGGCTGAGCCCCCCGCGACCACCCTGCGCTTGCCTTCCGCGCCGGGCAGGGACAGCATCATCCCATGCTGGAGGTTCTCATCCCCGTCCTTGTGCTGACGCTCGAGGCCGCGGCGATCTGGGCGGCCTTTCGGGCGATCCGGATCTCGCGCACACCGCAGGGTGCGGTGGGCTGGGTGGTTTTCCTGATCGCTGCCCCCTATCTGGCGCTGCCCATCTTCCTTTTTCTCGGCCATTGGCGGCTGCCGGGCTACGTGACCGCGCGGCGATCCTCGCAAACCTCGATCGCGGCGCTGCCCGATTTCGACCCGGCCAGCCGCGCCGACGCCTCGGCCCTGCCCGAGGGGCTGCGCCGCCCGCTGGCGGGCTTCGAGGCGATCGCGGGGCTGCATGCGGTTTCGGGCAACGGGGTGCGGCTGCTGGTCGACGGGCCTGCGACCTATGCGGCGATCTTCGCGGCCATCGACCGGGCCGAACGCTTCGTGCTGGTGCAGACCTATATCCTGCGCGACGACGACCTGGGCCGCGACTTGCAGCGCCGGCTGATCGCGCGGGCGCAGGCGGGCTGCAAGGTGCGGCTGCTTTACGATGCGCTGGGCAGCCACCGCCTGCCCGCAGCCTATGGCGCCGCGCTGCGCGAGGCCGGTGTGGTCGTGGCCGATTTCCACTCGCTGCGCCGTCCGCACAGCCGGTTCCAGGTGAATTTCCGCAACCACCGCAAGATCGTCGTGGTGGACGGGCGCGAGGGCTTTCTGGGCGGGCACAATGTCGGGGACGAATATGTGGGGCGGGACGCGCGCATCGGGCGCTGGCGCGATACCCATCTGGCGCTGTCGGGGCCTGCCGTCGCCCAGTTGCAACTGATCTTCGCCGAGGACTGGTTCTGGGCCACCGAGGAACGTCTGGATCTCGACTGGCAGCCCCCCGCGGCGGCGCAGGATCTGGACGTTCTGGTGGTCGCACCCGGTCCCGCCGATCGGCTGGAGACCGGAAGCCTGTATTTCTGCAACGCGATCCATGCCGCGCAGCACCGCATCTGGATCGCCTCGCCCTATTTCGTGCCCGATACCGACATCCTGTCCGCGCTGTCGCTGGCCGCGCTGCGCGGGGTGGATGTGCGCATCCTCGTCGCGGCCCGGCGCGATCACTGGCTGGTCTGGCTGGCTGCCTTCGCCTATTTCGACGAGATGCTGGATGCCGGGGTGGGCATTTTCCGCTACACCGACGGTTTCATGCACCAGAAGGTTCTGGTGGTGGACGAGGCGATGGCCTCGGTCGGCACGGTCAATCTCGACAACCGGTCCTGCCGACTGAATTTCGAGGTGACGGCGCTGGTCTTCGACCGCGATTTCGCGCGCACCGTCGCCGACATGCTGAGCGCCGATTTCGCCCGCAGCCAACCCCACACAACCCGGCTGGATGACGCGCCGAACCTGTTGCGCCGCAGCGGCGCGCGGGTGGCGCGGCTGTTCGCGCCGATCCTCTGAGCGCACCGCCGCGCCCCTGCCTTGCCGCGCCCCTGCGCGGGGCCTAGGATCGCTGCCATGGGGGGCTGGCCGGTCGCCTGATCGGTGGCGCGGTGATCCGGCGGCCGTCGCGCACCGGAAACCGGCTGCCAGCGGGCGCGGCGGCTGCAAGCGGAGGGACCGGGGCGATGCCGGACAGGGCAGGGGGCAAGGCAGGAGCGGGCGAGGTCTTTGCCGTATTCCTGAAACTCGGGCTGACCTCTTTCGGCGGGCCCATCGCGCATCTGGGTTACTTCCGCGACGAACTGGTGACGCGGCGGCGCTGGCTGTCCGATGCCGCCTATGCCGATCTTGTCGCGCTGTGCCAGTTCCTGCCCGGCCCGGCCTCGTCGCAGGCGGGCTTTGCGCTGGGGCTGATGCGGGCGGGATGGCGCGGGGCGCTGGCGGCCTTTGCCGCCTTCACGCTGCCTTCGGCGCTGATCCTTCTGGTCTTTGCGATGACCGCCGCCGCGATAGCGGGACCGGTCGGGACCGGTGCGCTGGCCGGGCTCAAGATCGTTGCCGTGGCCATCGTGGCACAGGCTGTCTGGGGCATGGCGCGCACGCTCTGCCCCGACCGCGCGCGCGCGGCCATTGCCCTGGGGGCGGTCGTTCTGCTGGCCTTCGTGCCGGGCGCATGGGGCATGGTGGGGGCCATCGCGCTGGGCGCGCTGGCCGGGCTGGTGCTGGGGCCTGGTGCGGGCGGCGCGGTCGGCGGTCCGGTCGCGATGCCCGTCTCGCGCCGCGCGGCCCTTGCTGCGCTGGGCGCGTTCGTGGCGCTTCTGGTGCTGTTGCCGCTTGTGGCGGGATTTTCCCCGGTGCTGGCGCTTGTCGACAGCTTCTACCGCGCGGGCGCGCTGGTCTTCGGGGGCGGGCATGTGGTGTTGCCGCTGTTGCAGGCCGAACTGGTCGGTCCCGGCCATGTCTCGCAAGAGGCGTTCCTGGCGGGCTATGGCGCGGCGCAGGCGGTGCCCGGGCCGCTGTTCACATTCGCGGCCTACCTGGGCGCGGTGCAGGGGCAGGGGCCGGGCGGCGTCCTGGGCGCGGCGCTGGCGCTGGCCGCGATCTTCCTGCCGGGCTTTCTGATCCTGACCGGGGTTCTGCCCTTCTGGGACCGGTTCCGCGCCATGGCGCGGGCGCAATCGCTGATGCGCGGGGCGAATGCGGCGGTTGTCGGCATCCTGGGGGCGGCGCTTTATGCGCCGGTCTTCACCGGCGCCATCGGCGACATGCGGGATTTCGCGCTTGCGCTGGCCTGTTTCCTGGCGCTCATGCTGTGGCGGGCGCCGCCCTGGGCGGTGGTGATCCTGGCCGCATCGGGGGGCGCGGGGCTTGCCCTGATCGGCTAGGCGCGCGCGCGCCGCCGGGCGTCAGAACGGGAAGAACAGCGGGATGACCAGCACCGCGATCACGGCGAAGATCACGTTCAGCGGCAGACCGACCTTGATGAAATCGCTGAACTTGTAGCCGCCTGCGCCATAGACGAAGGTGTTGGTCTGATAGCCGATGGGCGTGGCGAAACTGGCCGAGGCGGCGAACATCACCGCCAGGATGAAGGGCCGCGGATCAAGCCCCAGCTCGACCGCGAGCGCGATTACGATGGGCCCGATCAGCACCGCCACGGCATTGTTCGACACCATTTCGGTCAGGGCACTTGTCAGCACATAGACCACGGCCAGGATCGCCAGCGGCCCGAGGCCGCCAACCGCCAAGACCGCATTCTCGACGATCACCCGTGCCGTGCCGGTCGTTTCCAGCCCCATCGACAACCCCAGCATGCCGAAGATCAGGAAAAGGATGCGCCAGTCGATGGCGTCGAACGCCTCTTCCGGGTCGACGCAGCGGGTCATCATCACGATCACCGCGCCGATCACCGCCAGCCCGGCAATATCCATCACGTTCAACGCCGCCAGTCCCATCACGCCCAGGATCGTGGCAATGGCGATCGGCGCCTTCGCGCGGCGCGTGGCGCGTTCGGACGGGGCCGAAAGGTTGATGATGCCGCCATCCTCCATCAGCCGCTGGATGCCTTCGGGCGGCCCTTCCAGCAGCAGCGTGTCGGCGAATTGCAGCCGCAACTCGGGCAGATCCTGCGAGATGTTCTGTTCGGCGCGATGCACCGCCATCAGGTAGACGCCGTATTTCCGGCGCAGCTTCAGATCCTTGATCGGCCGCCCGCGCAGATGCGATTTCGGCCCGACGCTGGCCTCCATGGTGATCGTCTGCTCGGCGGTCACCGGGGCAAGACCCTGATCGTCCATGTCGCGGAATTCGACCTGGCCGTTTTCCTTCAGTCCCAGGATCTCGCCCGTGCCGGTCTTGAGCACCACCCGGTCGCCCGGTTCCAGCGCCAGTTCATTCATCCTGCGCCGCATCGAGACCTCGCCGCGCACCACGTCCAGGATGCGCGTTTCGGCCGTGTTGAAGGGCAGATCCTTCAGCGTCTTGCCGACATATTTCGACCCCTGCGGGATCAGAAGGCGCGCCATGAACCGGCGCTTGCTTTCCTGGCCCAGAACGCTGGACAGCGACGCACGGTCCGGCAGCAGCCAGCGCCCGGCGATCACCATGTAAAGCATCCCGACCGAGGCAAAGATCAGCCCCGGCAGCGTCATCTCGAACATGGTGATCGGCGGCTGCCCGGCCTGTTCGGCCACCCCGCTCATCAGGATGTTGGTCGAGGTGCCGACCAGCGTCAGCGTGCCGCCGAAGATCGCCGCAAAGGACAGCGGGATCAGCAGCCGCGAGGGCGCCACCCCGACCGAGGCCGCCACCGAGATCATCACCGGCGTCAGCAGGATCACGACAGGTGTGTTGTTCATGAAAGCCGAGGCCGCCATCGCGCCGACCATCATCAACAACATCGCCCGCAACAGCGAACCGCGCGCCTGCCGCTTCAGGAACTCGCCCAGGATCGCCACGACGCCGGTGCGTTCGAGGGCGGCCGAGATGATGAACATCATCGCGATGGTGATCGGGGCCGAGGAACTGAACACCTTGAGAAAGTCGCGGGTCTCGAGGATCCCCGTTGCCAGAAGCGCCGCAGAAGCGCCCAGCGCCGTCACCTCGGGCGGGTAGAATTCCTTGATGAAGCTCAGGAACACCACGCCCAGCAGCACCAGGACAAATATCTGCTCAAGGCCCATGGGCGACTCACTCGTTGGCTGTGGCGATTCTGTGGCATGAACGATAAGACAGTTCGTCTTTACAATGGGGAACCGTTCCCGCCCGGCGGTTCGGGCATGGCGACCGGTTCCGCCCGGGAAATGAGCGCTGAATGCTGCGCAAGCTTGGAACCGTGTCCGGCCTGACATTGGCAAGCCGGATTCTCGGCTTTCTGCGCGATATCGTGCTGGCGGCGACGCTGGGCGCGGGGCCGGTGGCGGATGCCTTCATGCTGGCCTTCCGGCTGCCCAACCATTTCCGCGCGATCCTGGCCGAGGGTGCGTTCAACGCCGCCTTCCTGCCGACCTGGGCGGCGGTGGATGCGCGCGGGGGCGACAGTACACGGCTTGGCGCGCAGGTGCTGGGCTGGCTGATGCTGGCCAATCTGGCGCTGCTGGCGCTGGCGCTGGGGGCGACCGGGTGGGTTCTGGCGGTGCTGGCGCCGGGGCTGTCGCCGGGCGATCCCACCTGGCCGCTGACCGTCACGCTGACGCGGATCACCTTTCCCTATCTGTTGTGCATGTCGCTGGTGGCGTTCCTGTCGGCGCTGCTGAACGGGCGCGACCGCTTTGCCGCGGCGGCGGCGGCGCCGATCCTGCTGAACCTGTTCATGATCGGCGCGCTGCTGATCGCCGAGCGCTTTCCCAGCACCGCCCATGCCGCCGCCTGGGGGGTGATGGCCTCGGGCATCGCGCAGGTCGTCGCACTTGGCCTGGCGGCATGGCGGGCGGGCATCGCGCTGCCCCGGCCGCGGCTGGGCCTGTCCGGGGATACGCGGCTGTTCTTTCGCCGCCTGGGTCCAGCGATCCTGACCTCGGGCGCGTTGCAGGTGGCGATCCTTGCCGACACGATCATCGCCACCTTCCTGCCTGCGGGGTCGCTGTCGCATCTGTATTACGCCGATCGGCTTTACCAGTTGCCCGTGGGGCTGATCGGGGTGGCGCTGGGCACGGTCATCCTGCCCGATATCGGGCGGCGCGCAGGCACCGGGGACGAGACGGGGATGCGCCGGGTGCTGGACCGGGCGCTGGTGATCTGCCTTGCCGTCGGGCTGCCGGTCGCGGTTCTGATGGCCTTTACCGGCGATTGGGCGATGGAGATCCTGTTCGTGCGCGGGGCATTCGATCCGCAGGCCGCGCAGGCCTCCGCCGCGATCCTTGCCGCCTATGCCGTGGGCCTTGTTCCGGCGCTGGCGCTGCGCTCGCTGGTCGCGGGCTTTCACGGCCGGGGGGATACAAGAACGCCGCTCAGGCTGTTGGCGATTGCGACCACGCTCAACATCGCGCTCAAGATCGCGCTTGCGCCGTCGCTGGGTGCGGTCGGGCTGGCGCTGGCGACCTCGGCCGGGATCACGCTTTACGCGGCCTTGCTGTTCGTGACCGGGCGCAGGCGCGGCCATCTGACCGGACCGCCCCCTGCACAGGGCGCGATCCTGCTGGCCACGGCGGCGTTTGCGGCGCTGGGGGTGGTCGGCTTTCGCGACGCCATCCACCAGCCGCTGAGCGCTGCCTGGCCCGTCGCCGGACCGATCCTGGCCCTGTGCGCCGTTGCGGGTGCCGTGCTGGCGCTGCATGCCCTTGCAACGCTGGCCGCGCTGCGGCTGGCGCGGGGCCGGGGCGGCCGCTAGGGCGCGGCTACTCGGCCGCCTGCGCCGCGCCCGATCCCGGCCCCGGCCGGTAGTTCAGCACCGGGGCCAGCCAGCGTTCGGCCTCGGCCACGGAAATGCCCTTGCGGTCGGCATAATCAGCGACCTGATCGGCCTCGACCTTGCCGACGCCGAAATAGCGCGCCTCGGGATGTGCAATGAAAAGTCCCGAGACCGACGCGCCCGGCCACATCGCCATGCTGTCGGTCAGCCGGATGCCCACCGCGGCCTCGGCATCGAGCAGATCGAACAGCGTGCGTTTCTCGGTATGGTCGGGCTGGGCCGGATAGCCCGGGGCCGGGCGGATGCCCGCATAGGGCTCGGCGATCAGGTCTTCGGGCGCAAAGGCTTCGTCGGACGCATAGCCCCAGAATTCGCGCCGCACCCTTTCGTGCAACCGCTCGGCCAGCGCCTCGGCGAAGCGGTCGGCCAGCGCCTTGACCATGATCGCGCTGTAATCGTCATGCGCGGCCTCGAAGCGCTTCGCGATCGCGATTTCCTCGGCCCCTGCGGTCACGGCAAAGCCGCCGACATAGTCCGGCACAATGCCCTCGGGCGCCACGAAATCCGCAAGCGCAAGGTGCGGCACGCCCTCGCGTTTCGCGGTCTGCTGGCGCAGGCTGTGCAGGGTGGCCAGCACGGTCTTCCGGCTTTCATCCGCATAGACCCGGATATCGTCGCCCACCGCATTGGCAGGCCAGAGCCCCAGCACGGCGCGGGGCCGGAACCAGCCTTCGGCCACGATCTGCGCCAGCATCGCCTGCGCATCGTCGTAAAGCGCCCGCGCCGCGGCGCCCTTTTCAGGATCGTCCAGCAGCCGCGGGAAGACGCCGCGCAATTCCCAGCTATGGAAGAAGGGTGTCCAGTCGATATAGCGGGCAAGCTCTGCCAGATCCCAATCGTCCAGAACCTGCGTGCCCAGCATCGCAGGCCGCACCGGCGCATGGCCCGCCCAGTCCAGCCGCAGCGCATTGGCCCGCGCCGCCGCCAGCGGCACCCGCGCCTTGGCGGCTTCGCCGCGGGCATGCTTCTCGGCAATGTCGCGATATTCCTCGCGGATGCCTGCGACATAGCCCTCGCGCTGGCCCTCGGACAGCAGCGCCGACACCACGCCCACCGCGCGGCTGGCATCGGTGACATAGATCGCCTGCCCGCGCCGATAGGCGGGCGCGATCTTGACGGCCGTATGCACCCGGCTGGTCGTCGCCCCCCCGATCAGCAGCGGCACATCGAACCCTTCGCGCTCCATCTCGGCGGCGACATGCACCATCTCGTCCAGCGACGGAGTGATGAGCCCCGAAAGCCCGATCACATCCACCCCTTCCTCGCGCGCGACCTTCAGGATCTTCTCGGCGGGCACCATCACGCCCAGGTCGATGATCTCGTAATTGTTGCAGGCCAGAACGACGCCCACGATGTTCTTGCCGATATCGTGCACGTCGCCCTTGACGGTCGCCATCAGCACCTTGCCCGCGCTCTGCCGCGCGCCCGAGGCAGCCTTTTCCGCCTCCATATGCGGCAGCAGGACCGCGACCCCCTGTTTCATCACCCGGGCCGATTTCACCACCTGCGGCAGGAACATCTTGCCCGCGCCGAACAGGTCGCCGACCACGTTCATCCCTGCCATCAGCGGGCCTTCGATCACGTCCAGAGGCCGGGCCGCGGCCAGCCGCGCCTCCTCGGTATCGGCCTCGATGAACTCGGTGATGCCGTTGACCAGCGCATGTTCCAGCCGCTTCTCCACCGGCCAGTCGCGCCAGCCCAGATCCCGTTCCCGCGCCGCGCCGCCACCCTGGCCGCGGAACCGCTCGGCGATCTCCAAGAGCCGCTCGGTCGCGTCCTTGCGGCGGTTCAGCACCACATCTTCGCAGGCGTCGCGCAAGTCGGGGTCGATCGAGTCATAGACCGCCAGTTGCCCCGCGTTGACGATGCCCATGTCCATCCCCGCCGCGATGGCGTGATACAGGAACACCGCATGCATCGCCTCGCGCACGGGCTCGTTGCCGCGGAAGCTGAAGGACAGGTTCGACACGCCGCCCGAGACATGCACATGCGGGCAATCTGCGCGGATGCGGCGCGCGGCCTCGATGAAATCGACGCCGTAATTGTCATGCTCCTCGATGCCGGTGGCCACGGCAAAGATGTTCGGGTCAAAGATGATGTCCTCGGGCGGGAATTCCGCCACCTCGGTCAGCAGCCGATAGGCGCGGGCGCAGATTTCCACCTTGCGATTCTCGGTATCGGCCTGGCCCGCCTCGTCAAAGGCCATCACCACGACCGCCGCGCCATAGGCCCGGCAGAGCCGCGCCTGTTCCAGAAACGCCGCTTCCCCCTCCTTCAGCGAGATCGAGTTGACCACGGGCTTGCCCTGAACGCATTTCAGGCCGGCCTCGATCACCTCCCATTTGGAACTGTCGATCATCACCGGCACCCGCGCGATATCGGGCTCGGCGGCGACGAGGTTCAGGAAATCGACCATCGCGGCCTTCGAGTCGATCAGCCCCTCGTCCATGTTCACGTCGATGATCTGGGCGCCGTTCTCGACCTGATCGCGCGCAACCTCCAGCGCGGTGGCATAATCCCTTTCCTTGATGAGCTTGCGGAACCGTGCCGAGCCGGTGACGTTCGTCCGCTCGCCCACGTTCACGAAGGGAATGTCGGGGGTCAGTGTGAAGGGTTCCAGCCCCGACAGCCGCATCCGCGGCGCGACCTGCGGCACGGCGCGCGGCGCGTGGCCCTGCATCGCCTCGGCAATCGCGGCGATATGGTCATAGGTCGATCCGCAGCAGCCGCCCACCACGTTGACCAGCCCCTCGCGCGCGAAACCCGCCACCAGCGCCGCCATCTCGTCGGGCGTCTGGTCGTATTCGCCCATCTCGTTGGGCAGCCCGGCATTGGGATAGGCGCAGATCAGCGTATCGGCCACGCCCGCCAGTTCCGCCAGATGCGGGCGCATCGCATCCGCCCCCAGCGCGCAGTTCAGCCCCACGCTCAGCGGCCTTGCATGGCGCACCGAATGCCAGAAGGCGGTGGGCGTCTGCCCCGACAGCGTGCGCCCCGACAGATCCGTGATCGTGCCGGAAATCATCACCGGCAGCCGTTCCCCGCGCGCGGCAAAGACCTCCTCGCAGGCGAAGATCGCGGCCTTGGCGTTCAGCGTGTCGAAGATCGTCTCGATCAGGATCAGATCGACGCCGCCTGCGATCAGCCCGCGGATCTGCTCGCCATAGGCCACCCGCAGATCGTCGAATGTGACGGCGCGATAGCCCGGATCGTTCACATCCGGGCTGATCGAGGCCGTGCGATTCGTCGGCCCCAGCGCACCGGCGACAAAGCGGCGCCGTCCGTCCTCGGCCGCGGCCCGGTCCATCGCGGCCCGCGCCAGCCGCGCGCCGGCCTCGTTCAGGGCAAAGACCCGATCCTCCAGCCCGTAATCGGCCTGCGCGATGGTGGTCGAGGAAAAGGTGTTGGTCTCGACGATATCCGCGCCCGCCTTTGCATAGCGGTAATGGATCTCCTCGATCACGTCGGGGCGGGTCAGGTTCAGAAGGTCGTTATTGCCCTTCTGCGGCTTGTCGCTGTGGACATGACAGGCGCAGCCCCCGCCGCAGCCGGTGAAATCGCCCTCGCTCAGGCCAAGCTTCTGGATCTGCGTGCCCATCGCCCCGTCAAGGATAAGGATGCGCTCGCGCGCGGCGGCGCGGATCGCGTCGAAGACGGGCGACAGGGCAGGGCGGGCGGGGGGTTGGGCGTGCTGCGTCATGTCCGGCATCTAGAGCCTTGGACGAAACGAGTCCAATTCATCCTTGTCACGATGATTATGAATCCTGCGCATGTTCACGCGCGGCTATCCGCCCAGCATCCGCGGTAGCCACAGCACCAGCGCCGGGAAGGCCAGCAACAGCCCGACCCGCAGCAGTTCCGACAGGAAGAACGGCGTCACCCCCTTGAAGGTGTCGATCATCGGCGTGCCCCGCGCCATGGCCGAGATCACGAAGACATTCATACCCACCGGCGGCGTGATGAGGCCCAGTTCCACCACGACCAGAGCAAGGATGCCGAACCAGATCTTCAGATCCTCGGTGCTCATCCCGAAGCCCGCCCCTTCGGCGCCCTGCCACGGCCCGCCATTGATCTCGACCAGCACCGGCCAGAAGAACGGGATGACCAGCAGGATCATCGACAGGCTGTCCATCAGGCAGCCCAGCAGGATCAGCGCCAGCAGCACCAGGACCAGCACGGCCATCGGCTCCATCCCGGCGGCCAGGATCCACTCGGCCGCGGCCTGCGGCAGGCCCGCGCGCGACAGGAAGATCTTCATCAGTTCCGCCCCCAGCAGGATCAGATAGATCATGCCGGTGATCGAGGCGGTCTCCAGCAGGGCGGCGCGCATCTCGCCCAGACGCAGCCGTCCCCTGAGCGTGCCGTAAAGCCAGACCAGCGCCACCCCCACCGCGGCCCCCGGCGTGGGATTGTAGAACCCCGCATAGATCCCCCCCAGCACCAGCGCAAAAATCCCAAGGACCGGCAGCACGCCCAGCGTGGCCGCGCGGAACTCAGCCCGATCCGCCGCCCCCGCCGCAGGCCCCGCGCCGGGCCGGATCGCGACATAGGCGGCGATGGTCAGCAGGAACAGCACCACCGCCAGCGCCGCAGGCAGCATCGCGGCCAGGAACATCGTGACGATATTCGCCTCGACCAGGATCGCATAAAGGATCAGCACCACCGAAGGCGGGATCAGGATGCCCAGCACCCCCCCCGCCGCCAGCGTGCCGGTGGCCAGCGCGCCGGAATAGCCGTGGCGTTTCAGTTCGGGCAGGGCGACCTTGCCCATGGTGGAGGCGGTCGCCAGTGACGAACCGCAGACCGCCCCGAAGCCCGCACAGGCCGCAACCGCCGCCATCGCCGTGCCGCCCCGCATCCAGCCAAGCCAGGCATTGCCCGCCCGGAACAGCGCCGCCGACAGCCCCGCGCGCGCCGCGAACGCGCCCATCAGCACGAACATCGGCACCACCGACAGATCGTAGATCGAGAACTGCCCCCATGCCAGCGTCTTGAGCTGGTTCAGCATCAAGGCCGGGCCGTTCAGCGCCACGATCCCGATGCCGCCCACCAGGATCATCGCATAGGCAATGGGCATCCGGGCCGCGATCAGCACGACCAGCGCGGCAAGCCCCGTCAGCCCCAGCGACAGTGCGTCAGCCATCAGCGCCCCGGCGCGCGGCGCGTGCATCCTCTAAAAGCGTCACAAGGCTTGCCAGCGCCAGCAGCCCCAGCGAGACCAGCACCGGCACGAAGGCGATCCAGACCGGGAATTGCAGGATCGTGGTGGTGTAGCCATAGGCGCGCTGGTCGGCCATGCCCTGCGACATCCGCCACAGCAACAGCGCGGCAAAGACCAGCGCCACGGCCGAGGCCACCAGCCCCAGCCGCGCCACCCAACGCGGCGGGGCGCGCATGGTGAAGATGTCGGCGCTGACATTGGCGCGGGTCAACTGGCACCAAGGCAGGAAGGCAAAGACCGCCATGGCAACGCCCACCTGCGTCATCTCGAAATCGCCGGGAAAGGGCGCCCAGAAGATGCCGCCGATCACCGAGACCACATTCATCGCGATCACCGCGACCAGCACCAGCCCGCCCAGCAGCGCCCAGCCCGTGACCAGCGCCGCGACCAGCGCGGCCAAGCCCCGCCGCCCGGCCAGCGCGCCGTCGGTCATCAGCGGGCCCCGTGTTTCGCGATGAGGTCCCGCGCCCGTTCGACCAGTGTCGCCCCGTCGATCCCCCTGGCCGCAACATCGGCGATCCAGCGATCCACCACCGGCTCCAGCGCCGCGCGGAAGGCGGCGGTTTCCTCGTCGCCCAAGGTGACATGCGTCCTGCCCGCAGCCTCGGCCATGGCGATGCCCGCATCCTCGGTGCCGCGCCAGATGCGCCCCAGTTCGGCCAGCCATTCCGGCCCCGAGGCATCGCGAAACGCCTGCTGGATCTCGGGCGGCAGGCTGTTCCAGCGCGCCTTGTTCATCGACATCTGGAAGGACAGCGTGCCCAGCCTCGTGCGGTCGGCCAGTTCGACATATTGCCCGGCCTGCTCCTGCAATTTCAGCGCGGGCACGATCTCGAACGGGATCAGCGCGCCTTCGACAACGCCCTTCGACATCGCCTGCGGCAGGTCGGGCACCGGCATCGCCACCGGCACCGCGCCCAGCGCCTCCAGCACCCAGGCGCCGGTGCGGGTGGGAATGCGCATCTTGCGGCCCGCGAAATCGGCCGGGCTGCGGATCCCGGCATCGCGCATCACGATCGCATGACCCGCATGGACATGCAGGAACATGACCTCGACCCCGGGGAAATCGGGTTTCAGATCGGTCTCGAACATCTCGTGCAGCGCAAGGTTCGCCGCGCCCGGATCGTTGAGATAGACGAAGGGCAATTCGATGACCTCGGTCCGCGGGAACAGCCCCGGCGTATAGCCGTTCGCGGTCCAGACCAGATCCACCACCCCGTCGCGCACCTGGTTGATCAGTTCGGGCGGCCGCCCACCCAGCGTCATCGCCGGGTAGATCTCGATCCTGACCCGGCCGCCGGACCTCTCCTCGACCGCGCGCGCCCAGGGTTCCAGCGTCTCGGTCTGTGTGGGCGAATTGGCGCCAAGGAAATGGTGCAGCTTGAAGGTATAGTCCTGCGCCCAGGCGGCCCCGGATGCCCAAAGCAAGCCGGTACTCGCGGCAAGAGCGGCGGCCAGATGTCTGATTTTCATGGATTCCCCCTGTCCGAAGTACGGTCCTGCGCGGGTCAGGCCGTCCGCGCGCGGTCCCCTCGGGCGTTCCCTGTCACCCCGCATTCGCCTACACCGAGTCCGGTTTCCGGTCAACGCGGGCTGCGCGCGCCATGCGAAAAGGGCGCCCGTAATGGGCGCCCTTTTGCTGAATTCTCAATGCGTTGGCGATCAGGCCAGCGAGATGTTCGTCGCGCTTTCGCGGCCGTCACGGCCGGATTCGATGTCGAACGTCACTTTCTGGTTGTCAGCCAGCGTACGCAGGCCGGCACGCTCCAAGGCGGTGATGTGGACGAACACGTCCTTCTTGCCGCCATCGGGGGCGATGAAGCCGTAGCCTTTGGTTTCGTTGAACCATTTCACGGTGCCAGTGGCCATCCGTCGTCTCCTTCAGTCAAACCGCTCGCACCATTGCAGCGGGTCGGCGCAGTCAGTGGTCGATCGAGAAACTGCAGCCAGTGAAGGTAGACAGTGGTCGAAAGTCGTAACGTCGCCGGCGCTTTATCGCCTGTCTCCCGCAGATTTGCAAGGGGATTCGCCACCGTGCGACGCAGATCGGACCGGGCGTGGCGCTTGCGGGCCTCGGGCGGCGGGATGTTGCCGATCACGCCATGCGGCAATGCCCATGCTCAGCGCGCGATCAGCAGGTCGCAGGGCGGGTCGCGCATCATGTCGTTGGCAAGACTTCCCAGGATCGAGGGGGCCGCACCCGCCCGGCCATGGGCCCCCAGCGCGATCAGATCGGGATCGAGGGCGGCGATCCGCTCGGCCAGCACCCGGTGGGCGGGGCCTTCGACGATCTCGACGCTGCGCAGGTTCGCGGGCAGGGCGTGTCTGTCGCGCCAACCCGCCAGCCGCGCCTCGGCATCGGCGCGCAGGGGCGAGGGCGTGCCTGGTGCAGGCTCGGGCGCCAGGAAGCCGCGATAGGGGACATGCAGCGCGTGCAGGCCGTGAATATCGGCCTCGGGGGCCAACTGCGCCGCAAGCGCCAGCGCCGCGTCCGAGGCGGGCGCGAAATCCAGCGCGGCCAGCACCGTTGCATAGGCATGATCGACCGGATCGCGCACCAGGAGCACGGGGCGGGGCGAATGGCGCACGATCCGTTCCATTGTGGTTTCGCGCAGCATGTCGAGAAAGGCGCGCGGCCGGTGCAGCCCCAGGATCACCAGCGCCGCGTCAAGCTCGGCCGCCAGCGCCGGGATCGCTTCGGTCGGATCGCCAAGGACGACGCGGGTGTCGTGGGTCACCTCGCCCGAATGGGGGATCGAGGCGGCGAACTGGGCCAGCCGCAACTCGGCCGCGGAACTCATCTGGCCCGCGATCTCGGCGGGCAGATCGGCGTCGATCACCGAGACCAGCACCAGATCGGCCCCGACCCAGCCCGCCAGCCGGAACGCCCGCTGCACCGCGCGGTCGGCGCGGGGGCTGAGATCGGTGGCGACAAGAAAGGTCTGCGGCATGGGGATCCCCGGTCTGGCACGGGTCAAGGATCGGGCGGCGCGGCCCTCACTGTCAAGGACACCCGCAGCACGGCGATTGCGGCGCAAGGCGCAGGCAGTATGCTGGTCCTGCGCGGTGGAGGGGGACAGCATGAAGACGGTTCTGATCGCCAATCGCAAGGGCGGTTGCGGCAAGACCACGATCGCGGTGACACTGGCCGCGGCGCTGGCCGATGGCGGCTGGCAGGTGGCGCTGGCCGATGCCGATCCGCAGAAATCGGCCCTCCGCTGGCTCAGGCGTCGGCCAGCCGGTGCCGCGCCGATCCGGGCGCTCGACTGGACCGGGGCGGGGGCGCTGGGCAGCGGCACCAAGGGGGCGGATTGGGTGATCGTGGATGCGCCCGGCTCGATCTACGAGGATGACGCCGCCGCCCTTGTCGCCGAGGCGCGGGCGGTGGTGGTGCCGGTCCTGCCCTCGTTCTTCGATGCCGATGCGACGCGGCGCTTTCTGAAGGAGATCGCGGGGATCAAGCGCATCCGCAAGGGCAAGGCGGGGGTCGAGCTGGTGGCCAACCGGGTGCGCCCGCGCGGACGCGACGCCGCGCGGCTGGCCGCCTTTGCCGGGCAGATCGGGCAGGCGCCGGTGGCGGAAATCTCGGAACGGGTGGCCTATGGCGACCTGGCCGAGCTGGGGCTGACGGTGTTCGACCGGCCGCAACGGGTCTATGCGCCGATGCGCGCGCAATGGACCCCGCTGCTTGGCGCGCTGACGTCCTGAGACGTCGCGCGCAAGATTCCTGAAAGAATTTTTCAAATGAAATCAAGGAATTTCTTGGGTCCAGCCCCGGCGTCGGATGGGCCCTTCAGGCGGAACGAAAAGCGTCCGAAGAAAGGAGTCGTCATGGATCTGGGGATTTCCGGCAAGCGCGCACTGGTCTGCGCCGCCTCGAAGGGGCTCGGCCAGGGTTGCGCCGAGGCACTGGCCGCGGCGGGGGTCGATCTGGTGTTGAACGCCCGCGGCGTGGCTGCGCTGGCGGCCGCTGCGGCCGGGATCCGCGCAGCCCACGGCGTGACGGTGACCGAGGTTGCGGCCGACATCACCACCGGGGAGGGCCGCGCGCGGGTGCTTGCCGCGGCAGGCGAGGTCGACATACTTGTGACGAACGCGGGCGGTCCGCCGCCGGGGATGTGGACCGACTGGGAGCGAGCGGATTTCATCGCCGCGCTCGATGCCAATATGCTGACGCCCATCGCGCTGATGAAGGCGCTGCTGCCCGGCATGATGGCGCGCGGCTGGGGCCGGGTGGTGAACATCACCAGTCAGTCGGTCAAGGCGCCGATCCCGGTGCTGGGGCTGTCGAACGCGGCGCGGGCGGGGCTGACGGGCTATGTCGCGGGCACCGCGCGCCAGGTCGCCCCGCATGGCGTGACGATCAACAACCTCCTGCCCGGCATCCACGCCACCGACCGGGCCGACGCGCTGGATCGTACAGTGGCCGAGGCCGAGGGCATCACGCTGGACGAGGCCCGCGCCCGGCGGGCCGCCACGATCCCTGCCCGCCGCTACGGCACCGCGGCCGAGTTCGGTGCGGCCTGCGCCTTTCTGTGCTCGCAGCAGGCGGGGTTCATCGTGGGGCAGAACATCCTGCTCGATGGCGGGGCGGTCAACGCAACGCTCTGAGCGGGCCGCGCATGGGCGCGGTCCCCGGCGCAATCGCCCGCCGTGGCCCGGCCTGATCGTTGCACGAATGGCGGGCTTGGCCCATACTCGGCCCGTCGGCGCGCGTTGCGCCCGATTGGTCACGAGTGCCCTGTACCCGTTCCGACCGCCGGCCCAGCCTGCTGGCCATGCCAGGAAGCGGCGCCTTCGGCCGGGGAGCACCGTGACCGGAGGTATAGCCCATGAAGATCGCCTTTCTCGTTCCCGGCATCATGGCCACGCGGCTTGCCCTTGGCGCCGAGGAGGTCTGGCCGCCGACGCCGCTGGAAACCAAGTTCGGCTACAAGCGCATCGACAAGTTGCAGGATGATGCCGTCCGGCCCACGGAACTGATCTATAACGTGCTCAGTTTCCGGTTCTATTCCACGCTGCGCGACCTGCTGGCAGGGGCGGGCTATGTGCCGGGCGGGGCGCAGAAACGCTATGTCGATTTTCCCTATGACTGGCGGCGCGACCTGTTCGAGACGGTCGATGTCCTGGCCGACCGGCTGAAGGCGCTGCATGACGAGGGTGCCGAGGAAATCGCGCTGGTCGGCCATTCGATGGGCGGGCTTCTGTGCCGTCTGCTGCTGGAATCGGGGCGCTTCGATGCCGAACCCTGGTTCGCCCGGATCAACCTGTTCGTCGCGCTGGCCTCGCCGCATCTGGGGGCGCCGCTGGCGCTGGCGCGCATCTTCGGGGTGGACAGCACGCTTGGGATCAAGGGCAGCGATTTCGCCAGGCTGGCCGCGAACCCGAAATATCCGTCGGGCTACCAGTTGATCCCCGCGCCGGGCGAACAGGCGATCTGGGATCTGGCCAGTTCCGATCTGGCCGCGCTCGACCCCTATGATCCGGCAATGGCGCCCCGGCTGGGCATGGTGCCCGCGCTGGTTGACCGCGCGCGGGCGGTGCATGACGTGCTGGGGCAGGGCAACCAGCCCGGCCATGTGCGCTACTTCTATTTCGCGGGTGTGGGTCACAAGACGGTGACGCGGGTCAATGTGGCGCTGGGCGCGGCGGCGCAGGCCGATCACGCGCGGACGGTGATGACCAGGACGCCCGATGGCGGTGACGGCACGGTGCCGATCTACAGTGCGCTGCCGCGGATCGGACAGCGGCAACTGGTGGTGAACGAACATTCCACCGTGTTCGAGGGTTTGCCGTTCAAGCGGGTCTTCTTCCGGCTGTTCGGGGCCGATGCCGGTCCGCCGGTGGAACTGGTGGGCGGCGAGGCGGCGCATATGACCGTCGCGCTCAGCATCGACCAGCCGGTGCAGCAGGTCGGCGAACCGATCGAGGTCACGCTGTCGATCATTCCGCCCGCGGGCGAGGCCGATCAGGCCACCGCGACCCAGATCGAGGGGCGGTTCATCCTCGACCAGGTGGATGACGAGGGCCAGATCATTGCGCGCGGCTTCCGCGAGACGGCGCTTGCCTATGACGGGCCGGGGATCAACCGGCTGACGGTGCATCTGCCTGCCATCGACGAACCGGGCCTGTTCCTGCTGCGCTTTGCCAGCGGCGCGCAGGCCGAGAACGATGTCCGTTTCGCCGTCAGCGAGGCGTAGCCGCCAGCGTCAGATCGCCCGGACCGCGCACGCGCAGAACCTGACGGCCGAACGCGGCCTCGTGCATGTCGGCGACATGCAGCGGATCGGCCTGTTTGAGCGTCCCGAAATCCAGCCCCGTGGCCCCTTCGATCAGCGCCAGCGGCACCTGATAGGTTTCATAGGCGCCCAGCACGAATTCGGCCTCGGTCAGGCCCTTGATGATCTCGCCATGGCTCAGCACATAGCCCGTGGCCGACAGCACGCCGTCGCTTTGCCGCCGCATCACCGCGAGTTTCCAGAACTCGCGCGGGATGGCGATATCCTCGGCGCCGGGCTGGTTCCTGAGCCGCCGGTCATCGGCGCGAAAGACCGGGCCGGTCAGCACGCTGACCTTGAACGCATATTCCTCGGATGCATCGAGGATGTAATCCTCCAGCCCCACCCAGTCGCGCTGGTTCAACTGTTCATGCTGCGGGGCGGAATTGGTGTAGTGGAAGGTGTCGGCCTGCGCCTTGAGGATCGTCGCCTCGTCATTGATGTCCTCGGCCCAGCACGGATCCAGCCGCCGCACCATATGGCCCTTGTCCAGCGGGTTCGATCGGTAAAGCTCGTTGCCCGCCTGATGCGCCCGGTCAAGCCGCCCGTCCAGCCGCCAGGTGCCCCGCCGCGGCACGCGCCGCAAACGGGCGCCGTCGATATTGACCGCCGTCAGCAGCGGCAGCCTGCGCGAGGCGCTTTGCCAGACCGAGAAATGCACATAGCGCAATTCGTTGCCGCCGCCCGCGACCGGGGCAAGGTCGTCCTGCCAGGCGCCGAACTCGGGCAGGGCGGTCTCGACCCCCAGAAACGCGCGGTCGAACCCCTCGCGGTCGGCGAAATCCGCGCGGCTGGTCTCGATCTCGGCATCGGTCGCCGCGCCGCCCAGCGCGGGCACCGCAAGCTGTGATTTCAGCCGCCGCAGCGCGGCCGCGACGGTTCCGGCGGGCACGGCGACATTGCGTTCCTGGGCGGCGCCGGCAAAATGCAGCCCCACCGCCTGACCGGTTTCGGTCGCGATCACGACCGAGCCCGAATTGCCCCCCAGCGTCGAGGCGTCATGTTCCAGCATCCAGGCATCGGCCCGCATCACCCGGCCCGGCGCGCAGCGCTTGACCCCGAAGCGGTCGCCGAAGAAGGACACGATCAGATGCTGGGGATTGTCGCGCGGGTCGCGTTCGGGATAGCCGATCACCGATACCGGCGTCTCGGGATCGGGCAGATCCGCGGCCAGCGGCACCGGCTCGGCGCCGGGCGCGTGGACCTTCAGCAAGGCCATGTCGGGCTCGCCCGAGCCCGCAACCCACAGGATGCCGGTCACGAAGGCCGCGCGCGTCGGATCCTCGGGCGTGTCGATCTGTTCCAGCGGGTTCAGCCGCACCTCGATCCTGCGGTCGAACTGGCCCTCCTGGAAATCCCAGTCCTCGCCCATCCAGCGCCGCGCGAACAATTGCGCGACATGGCGGTTCGTCACCGCGATGCCGTCGTCGACCAGCCAGCCGGTGCCTGCATATTCGCGAAAGCCGTTGAACAGGTTCAGCCGCCCCGCCGCCAGCGCGCGGGTCTCGACCAGCTTGCGCTGCGCCTCGAACAGGTCGCGGTCGTCGAAATCGAGATCCATCCCCTCCATCAATTGCCGCGCGATATCCGACAGCCCTTCGCGCGCGCTGAGCACCCGGTCGCGCGAGATGTAGAAGGATGGCCGCAGCGTGCTGCGCACGATCGCCTCGACCGCCGCACCGCCGCGCGTGGCAAAGGCGCTTTCCTCGGCGCCGCTGTCCAGATCGGCCATCGCGGCGTCCAGTTCGAAGGTCACGAAACCCTCATCGCCCGCCTCGGCCCCGGCGGTGGCGGGCGGGGCGAAATGATCCAGCACGTCGCGCGCCCGTTCCAGGGCTTCCGCATAATGCGGATCGCGTCCGCGAAGCTTGCCAAGGGCGGTAGGCATCGGGCGGCTCCCTCTCTTGTGGGTTGCATCCGCATCCTGCGCCCTGTCCCCGGTTTCTGGCAAGCCGGGATTCGGTTGACGGCCCCGTGATCCGCGGCCCCTTGACCTGAAGGGGCATCGGGCGCATTGGCCTCACCTCCGCTCGCTTGATCAGGGGCGGCCCGTTTCCATATCATCGCGTCACGCCCCGGCGTACAGACGCGCGGAGCGGGGGACAGGGACAGACAGGGGACAGTGCGGATGACGATGGCCGAGGCAAGGCAACAGGACTGGATCGGGCGGACCGAGACGCGGACGGGTTGCCTGACGGCGGATCTGGCCGGGATGCTTGCCGGTGCGCTGGGCCATGACGCGGCGCCCTTGCCCGATATCGCCCCCGGTGCCCCGATGCCGCCGCTCTGGCACTGGGCGGCGTTTCCCGAATTCGTGCCGATTGCGGAACTCGGCACCGACGGCCACCCGCGGCTGGGGGGCTTCCTGCCGCCCTTGCCCTATGCGCGGCGGATGTGGGCCGGCGGGCGGCTGCGCTTCGAGGGCGGGTTCAGCATCGGCGAGGAATTGCACAAGCGTTCGGAGATTCTGGCGGTGGACGAAAAGCAGGGCGCGACCGGGCCGATGGTCTTCGTGCGCGTCGGCCACCGGATAACGGGCGCGGCGGGCGGGCTGATCGAGGAAGAACAGGATATCGTCTATCTCGACATCCCCGAGAAATTCACGCCCCCCAGGAAACTGCCCCCGCCCGAGGCGCCCGGTTTCGACGAGCGCGTGGTGGTGAACGAGGCGCGGCTGTTCCGTTATTCGGCCGCCACCTACAACGCCCACCGCATCCATTACGACCTGCCCTATGCAAGAGAGGTCGAGAAATATCCCGCCCTTGTCGTGCATGGACCCATGCAGGCCAGCCTGGTGATGGAGGCAGGGCTGCGCCATGTCGGCGGTGCGCCGCGCACCTTCCGCTTTCGCGGGGTGCATCCGATGTTCGCCGACGAGGACATGCGCCTGATCGGCACCCGCACCGAGGATGGCGCGCTGGAGTTGTGCACCGGCACGCCTTCGGGGCATCAATGTCTTCAGGCCCGGCTGGAGGTAGCGTGATGGGTGTTCTCAAGGGCATGCGCGTGGTCGAGGGCTCGGCCTTCGTGGCGATTCCGCTGGCGGGGATGACGCTGGCGCAGATGGGCGCGGACGTGATCCGCTTCGACCGGCTGGAGGGCGGGCTTGACCATCACCGCTGGCCGGTCACGAAGGACGGGCAAAGCCTGTTCTGGGCAGGGCTGAACAAGGGCAAGCGTTCGATCGCGATCGACATGAAGCATCCGCGCGGGCGCGAACTGATCACCCAGATCATCTGCGCGCCGGGGCCCGATGCGGGGCTGTTCCTGACCAATCTGCGTGTGCGCGGCTGGATGGATCACGAGACGCTCTCGACCCATCGTCCCGATCTGGTCATGGTCACGCTGCTGGGCGACCGGCATGGCCGCCCGGCGGTCGATTACACGGTCAACCCCGCGGTGGGCTTTCCCGACGCGACCGGCCCCGAGGGCAGCGCCGATCCCGTCGCCCATGTGCTGCCCGCCTGGGATTGCATCGCGGGCAACATGGCGGTCACGGGTCTGCTGGCCGCCGAACGCCACAGGCTGCGCACCGGGCAGGGCCAGTCGGTCGAGATCGCGCTGAAGGATGTCGCCGCGGCGATGCTGGGCAATCTCGGCATCATCGGCGAGGTGGCGGTGAACGGTGTCGACCGGCCCAAGAACGGCAATGCGCTTTACGGCGCCTATGGGCAGGATTTCGTCTGCGCCGATGGCGAGCGGGTCATGGTGATCGGGCTGACCGACCGGCAGTGGCGCGGGCTGGTCGAGGTGACGAACACCGGCGCGGCAATCGCCGCGCTTGAGGCGGAACTGGGCACCAGCCTTGCCGACGAGGGTGCGCGCTGGCTGCACCGGGCACGGATCACGGCGATCCTGGCACCCTGGTTCGCCGCGAACCGCGTGGCCGAATTCGGCGCGGCATTCGACAAGGCGGGCGTTACCTGGTCGTTGTTCCGCAGCTTTGCCCGCGCGCTTGACGAAGACCCCGATTTCTCGTCCGCGAACCCGATCTTTGCCCAGATCGACCAGCCGGGCATCGGCAGCTACCCGGTGCCGGGCTCGCCCTTCGCGTTTTCCGCAGCAGGCCGCGAACCCCCGGCGCCCGCGCCGCTGCTTGGTCAGCATACCGAGGAAATCCTGGCCGATGTCGCGGGCCTGCCCGGGGGCGAGATCGCGCGGCTGTTCGACGAGGGCATCGTCAGGGGCGCCTGAGATCCGCGCAGCCGGGGGCGGGGTGATTCGCTCCCCTGTGACCCGGCATTGACCGCGATCGCGAAACGGGAACTGCGGAAAATTTTAGTTTTCCTGTCCGCGTTTCTTGGCCGGAAACGGTTTAACCATGTCGTTATCCCCGTTCCGTATCCTTCTGCCAAAGTCGGTATGCTGGGGCAACTTGTCGCGGCCTGAACGGAGGAAGACGCCATGCCCGCACCCGTGAACCTTTGCTTTCCGGCTGCCTGGGTTGCGCTGGCGCTGAGCGCCCCGGCGCTGTGGGCCGATCCCGCGCCGCTGCCATCGCCGTCCGGTCCGGTCGTGCTGACCGTGACCGGCGAGATCGCGGTGGCCAATGACGGCGCGGCGGCCGTCTTCGACATGGACATGCTGCGCGCGCTGCCTGCCACGACGATCCGAACCACGACGATCTGGACCACGGGCAAACTGGACCTGACCGGCGTGCCGCTGGATGCGCTGCTGGCGCGGCTGGGTGTGGAAGGCGGGCGGCTGACGGCGACGGCGATCAACGATTACGCGGTCGAGATCCCGGTATCGGATGCGGTGCCGGGCGGGCCGATCATCGCCTATCTGGAAAACGGCGCCGAGATGCCGCGGCGCAAGCGCGGACCGCTCTGGATCGTCTATCCCTATGACGACAGCCCCGCCTACCGTACGGACGTGATCTATTCGCGCAGCATCTGGCAGCTCGACCGGATCGACGTGGCGCGCTGAGGCTTGCGGGATGCGCGCCCCGGCCCCTTCCCGCGGCCCGACCGGGCGCTTTGCAGCCTGGCGCGCGCAGGCCGCGATCCTGGCGGCGATGCTGTCGCTGCTGATCGGGATCACCGCCTTCCTGTCGCTTGACGTGATGCGGCGGGTCGACCGGCTGGCCATGGCCCATTCCGACAATGTGCAATGGACCTTTGCCTCGGTCATGGTCGAACTGGTCGACCTCGAAAACGCGCTTCTGGCGGCCGAGCGGGACGGGCTGCCGCTGGACGAGGTGCGCCGCCGCTTCGACATCCTGCACAACCGCGCCGATATCGCCACCAATGGCGCGATCTATGCCGAAATGATCGTCCGCGCGGGCCTTGCGCCCGAGGCGGCGCAGGTCTGGGGCGCGCTTGCCGCGGCCGAGCCGCTGATCGACGGGCCGGACGCGGCGCTGGCCGCCGCGCTGCCCGCGCTGCGCGCGTCGCTGGGCGAATTGCGCGCGCCCTTCCGCGCGATGGCGCTGGGTGGGGTGCAATTGCTGGCGGTCGATGCCGATCACCAACGCGAAAAGGTGGTGCATCTGCTCGTGCGGCTTGCACTGGTGACCACGGGGCTGGTGGTCCTGCTGCTGGGCTCGCTGGCCATCCTTGCGCGGCTGAACCGCGACATGGGGCGGCGGACGCGGGCGCTGGAAATGACCAGTTCGCGGCTCTGCGCCACGGTGTCGAGTGCGATTGACGCGGTGGTGGTCGCCGATGGCGAGGGGCGCATCCTCGATTTCAACCCGGCGGCCGAGGCGATCTTTGGCTATCGCCGCGACGAGGTGATCGGTCGGCGGATGGATGACATGATCGTGCCCGACCATATCCGCCCACTTCTGCAAGCCGGGATGGAGCGGTTTCGCGAAACCGGCGAACTGGAACTGTTCGCCGGGGACCGCGTCGAGATGGAGGCGCGGCGCAAGACCGGCGAGGTGTTTCCGGCCGAGATTTCGGTCAGCATCGCCGACAGCGAAAGCGGCAAGATCCTTGTGTCCTTCCTGCGTGACATCTCGGCGCGCAAGGCCGCCGAGGCCGAATTGCTGCGTGCCCGCGACGACGCGCTGGCGGGCGAAAAGGCCAAGGCCAACCTGCTGGCGGTGATGAGCCACGAGATGCGCACGCCGCTGAACGGCATGCTGGGCGCGATGGAACTGATGCGCGACACCCCGCTTGATGCCGACCAGCGGAACCTTCTTTCGATCATGGAACCCTCGGGGCGGCTGTTGCTGCACCATGTCAACGACGTTCTGGACATTGCCCATCTCGACTCTGGGCGCGCGTCGCCCGAGACCGAGGTTTTCGACCTTGACGCGCTTCTGGCCGAGACGGTCGCGATGCATGGCTCGCTGGCCGCCTCAGGCGGCAACCGCCTGGTGCTGGATCCCGGGCAGGGGCTGGGCCATGTCGCGGGCGACCCGCGGCGGCTGCGCCAGATCCTTGTCAACCTGATCGGCAATGCGCTGAAATTCACCTGCGACGGCACGGTGACGGTTCTGGCCGCGCGGCCCGATGGCACGGACAGGGTTTCGATCGCGGTGCGCGATACCGGGATTGGGATTTCACCCGAGGATCGTGCGCACATCTTCGACGAGTTCTTTACCGCCGATCCGACCTATGGTCGCCGCGCGGGCGGTACCGGGCTGGGGCTGGCGATCACCGCGCGGCTGGTCCGGCTTCTGGGCGGCGAGATCGCGGTCGACAGCACGCCGGGGCTGGGCAGCGTCTTTACCCTGTGCCTGCCGCTTGCCCCCCGTGCCGCGCCCGTCACATTGCCCGAGGCCGACCCCGCGGCCGACAGCCCGGCCACCACGCCCCTGCGCATCCTTCTGGTCGAGGACAATCGCGTGAACCGGCGCGTGGCGCGGGCGATGCTGGAGCGGCTGGGCCATTGCGTGACCGAGGCGACAGATGGGGCCGAGGGCGTCGAGATGGCCTTTGCCACCGCCTATGACGTGATCCTGATGGATGTCAGCATGCCCCGGCTCGACGGGGTCGAGGCGACCCGGCGGATCCGGCTGGGCGGGCGGTCGCGCAATGCCCGGATCATCGCGCTGACCGCGCATGCCATGCCGCACGAGATCGAAGGCTTCCGCCGCGCAGGCATGGACGAGATCGGCTTCAAGCCCGTTTCGCGCCGCCAGCTGGCCGCTCTGCTGGGCCGGACCGCGCCCGGCTGTGCCGCGGAATAGCCCCTGCGCGGGGGCGGGGGCTTGCACCGCCCCGCGATCCCGCTAGCTTGCCGCAAACGGAGGCCCCATGATCAATTCCCTGCTTGCGCCGCGCACCGCGCCCTTTGACCTGCCCGATTTCGCCGCCGTCACGGATGCCGAGTTCGCGCCCGCCTTCGAGACTGCGCTGGCCGAGGCGCGGGCCGAAATCGACGCCATCGCCGCCAATCCCGAGCCGCCCGATTTCGTCAATACCATCGAGGCGCTGGAACGGTCCGGCCGGGCGCTGTCCGATATGCTGGGGGTCTTCTTCCTGTTCGCCTCGGTCGATTCCACGCCCGAGCGTGAGGCGCTGCAACGCGCCTTTTCGCCGAAACTGGCCGAGTTCTCGTCCGATGTCGTGCTGAACGCCGCCCTGTTCGCGCGGATCGACGCGCTTTGGCAGGGGCGCGCGGCGCTGGATCTGGCCCCCGAACAGGCGCGCCTGCTTGAGGTCAAGCACCGCGATTTCGTTCGTGCGGGCGCGGCGCTGGCCGAGGAGGGGCGCGCGCGGTTGCGGGCGATCAACACGCGGCTGGCCGAGCTTGGCACCGCCTTTGCCCAAAACCTTCTGGCCGACGAACGCGACTGGACGATGTCGTTGGCCGAAGCCGATCTGGACGGGCTGCCCGGTTTCGTGATCGACGCCGTCCGCGCCGCCGGGGCCGAGCGCGATGGCGCGGGGCCGGTGGTGACGCTGTCGCGCTCGCTGATCGTGCCGTTCCTGCAATTCTCGCCCCGCCGAGATCTGCGCGAACGGGCCTGGCGGGCTTGGATGGCGCGCGGCGCGCGCGGTGGTGCGACCGACAACCGTGCCATCGTGGCCGAAACGCTGGCGCTGCGGGCCGAACGCGCGGCGCTGCTGGGTTTCGACAGTTTCGCCGCCGGCAAGCTGGAAACCGAAATGGCCAAGACCCCGCAGGCGGTGCGCGATCTGCTGATGGCGGTCTGGACCCCGGCCAGGGCGCAGGCCGAGGCCGATGCCGCGCTGCTGGAGGCGATGCTGACCGCCGATGGCCACCCCGCGCCGCTGGAGCCCTGGGACTGGCGTTACTATGCCGAGAAACGGCGCATGGCCGAGCATGATCTGGACGAGGCCGCGCTGAAACCCTTCCTGCAACTCGACCGGATGATCGAGGCGGCCTTTGACTGTGCGCATAGGCTGTTCGGGCTGGACTTCGTGCCGCTTGACGTGACGCTGCACCATCCCGACGCCCGCGCCTGGGAGGTTACGCGCGCGGGCCGTCACATGGCGGTCTTCATTGGCGATTATTTCGCCCGGCCGGGCAAACGCTCGGGCGCCTGGTGCACGGCGTTGCGCGCCCAGCAGAAACTGGCAGGCGAGATCCGGCCGCATGTGCTGAACGTGTGCAATTTCGCCAGACCGGCCGAGGGGCGGCCCGCGCTTCTGTCCTGGGACGACGCGCGCACGCTGTTCCACGAATTCGGCCATGCGCTGCACCAGATGCTGAGCGATGTGACTTATGAAAGCCTGTCGGGCACCTCGGTCGCGCGCGATTTCGTGGAACTGCCCAGCCAGCTTTACGAACACTGGCTCGAGGTGCCGCAGGTGCTGGAACGCTTTGCCACCCATGCCGAGACCGGCGCGCCGATGCCCGCCGACATGCTGGCCCGCCTGCTGGGGGCGGCGAAATTCGACATGGGGTTCCAGACCGTCGAGTTCATCGCCTCGGCGCTGGTCGATCTGGATTTCCACGAAGGCCCGCCACCCGCCGATCCGATCCAGCGCGAGGCCGAGGTCTTGCAGGCCATCGGCATGCCGCGCGCGATCGGGATGCGGCACGCGACGCCGCATTTCGCGCATGTCTTCTCGGGCGGGGGCTATGCCGCGGGTTATTATTCCTACATGTGGTCCGAGGTGATGGATGCCGACGCCTTTTCCGCCTTTGACGAGGCGGGCGACCCGTTCGACCCCGAAACCGCCCGCGCGCTGGAGGCGCATATCCTGTCGGCCGGCGGCACGGCCGAGCCGGACGCGCTGTATGTGGCGTTCCGCGGCCGGTTGCCGGGGATCGAGGCGCTGTTGAAGGGCAGGGGGCTGGACGTGGCGGCCTGAGCGGGGGCGATCAGGGGTCGGCCCAGTAGCGGCGCCGGTCCTGCCACATCCGTTCGCCGATCAGGCAATCATAGCCCGCCACCCGGGTCAGTTGTTCCGGCCCGGGCGGCGGCAGCGCCGCGATCTCGCGCACCAGCTTGCGGCGGACGGCATCGGTGAAATCGGCCCAGTCCTGCACCGGCAGGACAAAGGCGCCCGGCCCGCCGATCACGCAATGCGCGTAATAGGCGTCCAGATCGTCAAGATGCCAGGCCGCGCCCACGCCGTCCCGGGTCATCAACGGCAGTCCGTTGATGACGATGCCCCGCGCTATCACCGCGTCGCGCGCCTCGGTCACCGGGCGGCCCTCGTTGTTCGGGCCGTCGCCCGAAATGTCGATCACCTGCCGCAACCCGGCATAGGCGTTGCCGTCTATCATCGCCGCGCCAAAGACCAGCGCCTCGGAGATCGAGGTCCGTTGCAGGGGCGCGCTGATAGTGCTGGCGAGTTCTTCGGCAAAGGCGGCCAGATCCGCGCGCGTTTCCACCAGCCGCCAGTCGATCACCACCTTCTGGCTGCCCGCCCATTCGACATAGGCCAGCGCGATCCGGCCCAGCATCCCCGAGCGCACCGCCGCATGCACCGCGTCGGAATCCAGCGCGGCCGCATAGCCGCGCCGCTGGATTTCCAGTTCGCGCGCGCTCATCGACCGCGAGACATCGGCCATCAGCACCAGTTCCAGATCGACCTCGATGCGGTCACCGGCACCGGCGGGCGCGGCAGCGACAAGGCACAGGGCCGCCGCAAGCAGGGGACGAAGGGGGCGCATTGGCTCAGGATGCGGGGCAGGGGGGCTGCGGTCCAATCACAATGGCTCGACATCGGGCGTTCCCGAATCCGGCCGCCGCGCCTAGGCTAGGTCCATGCGGGACATCAACCTCAAGGCCACCGAGTATTTCGAAGCGGTCGCGCGGCTGGGCACCGTGACCAGGGCGGCGGCCGAGCTTGGCGTCTCGCCCTCGGCGGTCAGCCAGCAGATCCGCGCGCTGGAAACGCAGTTCGGGGTGCGCCTTTTCCGGCGCGAGAAACGGCGGCTGACGCTGACGCTGGATGGCGACCGGCTGTTCCAGACCACGACGCAGGCCTTTGGCGCGCTGCGCAACGCGCGCAGCGCCATCGGCCGTCAGCGCGACATGCGCGCGCTGACGATCCGGGTCAGCCCCAGTTTCGGCGTGCGCTGGCTGGGGCCGCGGATCGCGGATTTCGCGGCCGCGAACCCCGACTGGAACATCCGCATCGACGCGACCCCCGATTTCAGTTCCTTCGAGACCGAGGCGGTCGATCTGGACCTGCGCTACGGGCTTGGCGCCTGGGCGGGGCTGACGGTGGACTGCATCCTGCATGATTTCGTGATGCCGATGTGCAGCCGCGACTATCTGGAAAGGCTGCGCGCGCTGTCGGACGATCCGGTGGAACAGTTGCGCCAGGCCCGGCTGATCGACAGCGTCAAGGCGCTCTATCGCTGGGATATCTGGCTGGCGGCGAACCGGATCGAGCTGCGCGACCTGAGCTATCCGTTCCGCTTCGACCGCTCGTCGATGTCGATCGAGATGGCGCGGAGCGGCGGCGGCGTGGCGCTGGACAGTGCGGGGCTTTGCCTTGACGAACTGGAACGCGGCGATCTGGTGCCCTTTGCTCCGGCCATTCCGGTCATCGTGTTCCCGGGCTACTGGTTCGTCTGTCCGCCCCGGCATCTGAACCGGCGCATCGTGACCCGTTTCGCCGCCTGGATCACCGGCGAGGCGCAGGCGCATGAGGTGCGCTCCCGCGCGCTTCTGGACCGGCTGGGATGCAGCTATCGCGAGGAAAGCGGGCCGGACCTGATCGACGCGGGAACCGGCCGTCAGTAGATCGTCAGCGCCGGGATGAACGAGATCGCCATCAGCAGCGCCAGCGCCACCAGATAGAAGGGCAAGAGCGATTTCACCACCTCGCCGATCCCGACCCGTGCAATCGCGGCCGAGATGAACAGCGTCGTGCCCACGGGCGGGGTGTAAAGCCCGATCGACAGGTTGACCACCATCATCAGGCCCAGTTGCACCGGATCAAGCCCGATGGCCTGCCCGATGGTCACGAAAAGCGGCCCCAGCAGCAGCACCGCGGCGGGCAGGTCGAGAAACGCGCCGACCACCAGCATCACCACGTTCAGCGCCAGGATCACCAGCCATGGTTCGGTGATCGTCGCGGCGACCCAGGCGGCCAGATCCTGGGGCACGCGCTCGGCGGTCAGCACCCACTGGATGGTCGACGAGGCCATGATGATGAACATCACCGCGCCGGTCATCATCGCGGTGTTGACCGCGGCCTCCCAGATGCCTTTCCAGCTGAGATCGCGATAGACAAGGCCGCTGACAAGCAGGGCATAGGCCACCGCCATGACGCTGACCTCGGTCGGCGTGGCGACACCGAAACGCAGCGTGCCGATCACGAAGACCGGCATCAGAAGCGCCGGGATCGCCACCAGAAGCTGGCCGCGAAAGGCGCGGAACCCGCCTGCGAGCGGTGAGCGTGGCAGATCGCGGCGGCGCGCGACCAGCCAGACCGCAACGAACATGCCCGCGCCCAGCAGGACGCCGGGCAGGATGCCCGCGATGAACAGGTTCACGATCGAGACATTCGCCACCAGACCGTACAGGATCAGCGGGATCGAGGGTGGGATCAGCACCGAGACGGTCGATGAGGCCGAGTTGATCGCCGCGGCAAATCCCCCCGGATAGCCCTCTTTCTTCTGCACCGGGATCAGCGCGTTGCCCAGCGCCGAGGCATCCGCCACCGCCGAGCCCGAGACCCCCCCGAACATCACCGAGCCCAGGATCGAGACCTGCCCCAGCCCGCCCTTCATGTGCCCGACCAGAAGCCGCGCGATATTGACCAGATAGACCCCGAACTTGCCCGACATCATCAGGTTGCCCGCCAGGATGAAGAACGGGATCGCCAGCATCGGAAAGCTTTGCGTCGGCGAATAAAGCCGCTGCGCGATCACCGCCATCGGCTTGCCGTCCAGCCAAAGCGCCACGGCCGCCCCGCCCAGCATCGCATGCGCCACCGGCACCGAGATCGCCAGAAGCGCAAGAAAGACCCAGATCATCGTGGCGGACATGCTGCGTCCCTTTCAGCTGAGGCTGGTGCGGGCGGGGTCGGGGCCGGGCCGGTCGATGCCGCCCAGAAGCTGGAGGATGTTCATCGCGCCGATGACCACCATGCCGCCAAAGGCGTAGACCAGGCTGGAATAGCCCCAGACCTGCTTGATCCCCAGCGTCGACAGCGTCTGGAAGCTGGAGGCGCGCAGGATCGGCTGGCTCGACCACAGGACGCTTGCCGCAATCGTCACGATGGCGATTTCCACCGCCAGCAGCAGAAAGCGCTGATAGCGCGCGGGCGTCAGGTCGGGCAAAAGGCTGATCGCGATGTTGCGGCTGCGCGCCGCGGCGATGACGATGCCGCCCGCGACCAGCCAGGGCAGCAGCACAGCATGAATCTCGTAGGCCCAGGGGATGCCGGTGCCAAAGGCATAGCGCAGCACCACATTGACCAGAAGGGCCCCGAACATCACCCCCAGCGTGGCAACGGCGATCAGCTTGCCGCTCCATTCAAGGATCGTGACCAGCCCCTGCGCACCGCGCAGCAGAAGGGGGCGTTGCCGCCCCCCCTTTTCCCGTGGCGGGGCCCCGGGTTGCCCGGGGGACATTACTGGCCCGCCGCCTGCTTGAGGGCCGCGACCAGTTCGGGGAAGCGGGCGGCGTATTTGTCATAGACCGAGGCGGTCGCCGCGATATAGGCGTCGCGGTCGGCGATGGCGAAGCTTGCGCCCTCGGCTTCCATCTTGGGACGCAAGTCCTCGTCCGCCTCAAGCGACAGGCTGCGCTGCAACGCGCCCGCCTCGGCCGTGGCCTGCAAGGCGCAGGCCTGCGTCGCCGCATCAAGCCCGGCCCACCAGATCATCCCGGCGACCACGGGCGTTGCCTCGTATTTGTGGCCGGTGATCGTGACATAGGGCGTGATCTCGTGCAGCTTGGCCGAATAGATGTTGGTCAGCGGGTTTTCCTGCCCGTCGAACACCCCCGATTGCAGCGCGGTCGGCAGCTCCGACCAGGCCAGCGGGGCGGGCGCGGCGCCCAGCGCCTCGAAGATGTCGATGGTCATCTGGTCGGGCGGCGTGCGGATCTTCATCCCCCTCAGGTCGGCGGGGTCGGTGACATGCTTGGCGGTATGGGTGACGTTGCGGATGCCGTTATCCCAGAAGCCCAGGATCTTCAGCCCCGCCCGCTGCGCGCGCTGGTCCAGCATCTCGCCCACCTCGCCGTCCAGAACGGCCCAGGCCGCGGGCAGATCGGCGAACAGGAAGGGCAGGCCCAGAAGCCCGATCTCGGGCACGATCTGGCTCATCGCGCCCTGGCTGTTGGCGGTGACCTGGATCACGCCCGCCGAGGCCGAGGTCAGCATCTCGGTATCGTCGCCCATGGTCGAGGACGGCGCGACATTGACGCTATGCGCGCCGCCGGTGCAATCGGCAAAGATCTCGGCCCATTTCTCGGCCGCGACATAGCGCGGATTGCCCGGGTTCGCGCCATGGGCAAGGATCACCTCGGTGGCCATGGCCGGGCCTGCGATCATCGTGGTGGCGGCCAGCACTGCCAGCATTCTGGGTTTCATGGGTCTTCTCCTCCTTGTCAGACCTTGGTGGGCCGCCACCCGGGGCGGCCGCGTTCGGAACTCCATGTGCCGGGCCTGCGATCGGGACTGACGACCGGGATGGGTCTCCTCCCGTCCCGGCCGCGTTCAGTGGATCAGCGAACCGCCGTTCACGTCAACCTCGGTGCCGGTGCAATAGGCCGAAAGATCCGAGGCCAGGAACAGCGCACAGCCCGCAACGTCCCGTGCCTCGCCCGCGCGTCCCATCGGGATGCCGGCCAGCACCTGTTCGCGCATCTCTGGGGTCAGCTTGCCCTGGGTGATGTCGGTTGCGATGAAGCCCGGGCAGATCGCGTTCGAGCGGACGCCATCTGGCGCCAGTTCCCGCGCCATCGCCTTGGTCAGCCCCAGAACGCCTGCCTTGGCCGCGGAATAATGCGGGCCGCCGAAGATGCCGCCGCCGCGCTGCGCCGAGACCGAGGACAGGTTGACGATCGAGCCCGATTTCTGCGCCCGCATCGTGGGGATCACGGCCTGACTCATGTAGAGCGTGCCGCGCAGGCTGACATCGGTCACCGCCTCGTAATTCTCGGGCCGGATGTCCATCAGCTTCAGCGGCTGGGTGATGCCCGCATTGTTCACGAGGATGTCGATCCGGCCAAAGGCCGCCAGCGCGGCCTGCGCTGCCGTCTCACACGACGCCTTGTCGGTGACATTGCCCGCCAGCCCGATATGGCCCTCGCCGGGCAGGTCGGCCGCTGCGGCCTGTGCCTGCGCCGCGTCCAGATCGACGATGGCAACGCGGCAGCCATGTTCGGCGAACAGAAGCGCCGTGGCCTTGCCCAGCCCGCGCGGGCTGGCGGCGCCGGTGATGATCGCGGTCTTGCCGTCGAGAAGTCCCATGGACCCCGTTCCTCCGTTTTCTTGCAGTTGTGTGCGGGCAGGCGTCAGAGCCAGCCCTTGATCCGTTCGGCGACCCTGGCGGCCGTCAGCCCGTACATCTCGTGCAGCGTGGGCAGCGCCCCCGCCTCGAGAAATTCGTCCGGCAGCCCGATCATGCGGAACCGCGTCGCGGCACCAGCCAGCATCAGCTCGCGCGCCACCGCCTCGCCCAGCCCGCCATTGACGGTGTGGTTTTCCGCGGTGACGACCAGACGGCCGTTCCTGCGCGCCTCGGTCACGATGGTCTGCACATCGAGCGGCTTGATCGTGGGCACATGCAGCACGCCCACATCCACCTGATCGGCCGCCAGCATCTCGGCGGCATCGAGCGCGCGCATGGTCATGATGCCCGACGATATCACCAGCGCATCGCGCCCCTCGCGGATCATCTGTGCCTTGCCCAGCCTGAAGCGGTAGTCGGGCTTGTGCCGGGTCAGCACCGTGGGCACCTTGCCGCGCAACAGCCGCGCATAGACCGGCCCCTCGTGGCGCAGCATCTCGGGCACCATTCCGGCCACATCATCGGCATCGCAGGGGTCGATGATGACCATGTTCGGCAGGCCGCGGAAGATCGCCAGATCCTCGGTCGCCTGATGGCTGGGGCCATAGCCCGTGGTCAGGCCGGGCAGGGCGCAGACGATCTTGACCGGCAGGTTTTCCTCGGCGATGGCCATTGCGATGAAGTCATAGGCCCGGCGCGCGGCAAAGACCGCATAGGTCGTGGCGACGGGGATGAAACCCTCGCGCGCGAGCCCCGAAGCCGCCGACATCAAAAGCTGCTCGGCCATGCCCATCTGGTAGAACCGGTCCGGCATCGCGTTCGCGAACACATGCAGGTCGGTATATTTCGACAGATCCGCCGACAGCCCGACGATGCGCGCATCCTTCTTAGCGGCCTCGACCAGGGCATGCCCGAAGGGGGCGGCGACCGTCTCATACCCCTCGGCCGCCAGCGAGGCGATCATCGCCGAGGTCGCGACCCGGGCCGCGGGTGCCTTGCGGGGTTCGTATTTGCGGGCCATCGAGGCAAGGGTCATTGCGGTTTTCCTTCGTCCAGCTTCGCCAGCGCCTTGGCCCATTCGTCGGGTTCGACGCGGACGAAATGGGTGATCTCGCGCGCCTCCAGGAAATCGACGCCCTTGCACATGCGGGTGTTGCAGATAATGACGCGCGGCTTCGGATCCGTCAGCGCGCGTGCGGTGTCGAAGGCCGCGACCAGGGCCGCCAGATCGTTGCCGTCGACCTCTTGCGCATGCCAGCCGAAGGCCGCCCATTTCGGCGCCTCGGGGCCCCGGGCCAGCATCTCGCGGCTTGGACCGTCGGCCTGCTGGTTGTTGAAATCGACGATGCAGATCAGGTTGTCGAGCTGCCATTGATTGGCGGACATCACCGCCTCCCAGGTCGAGCCTTCGCCCAGTTCGCCATCCGACATCAGGTTGTAGACGAAGGCGGGGTTGCCCTTGCGTTTCAGCCCCAGCGCCGCGCCGACCGCGATGCCCAGCCCGTGACCCAGCGAGCCGCCCGTGATTTCCATCCCCGGCGTGTAGGAGGCCATGCCCGACATCGGCATCCGGCTGTCATCCATGCCATAGGTTTCCAGCTCGTCCTCGGGCAGGATGCCGGCCTCCATCAGCGCGGCGTAAAGCGCGATGGCGTAATGCCCGATCGACAGGTAGAAGCGGTCGCGCCCTTCCCATTCGGGGTCTTCGGCGCGGTAATCCATCGCGTGGAACCAGGCGGTCGCCAGCACATCGGCAACACCCAGCGCCTGGCCGACATAGCCCTGGCCCTGCACCTCGCCCATCAGCAGGGCCTTGCGGCGGATGTTCCAGGCGCGCAGTTCCAGCGACATGTTGGCCAGCACGCTCGGGCGGGGCGATGCGTTCATGATGTCCTCCCGGGGTCGTCGGATCGACCGTTGTCCAGTCTGATAACAGCCGTTCCGGCGGCCGAACTGTTCGAAAATCGCAAAACCTTGTTAGAATAACTTAACATCAATCGACACCGATCTGCGCTAGACGCAGGCAGGCCATCGCGCGTGACGCGCGGGACTGGCGAACGCAGGAGATGCAGATGTTCGGCTCGATCCCCGCCCACATGATCCCTGACACCGAGTTGCCGATCCCTGCGAACGGGCCCGGCGCCGATGTGCAGGCCATGGCCGATGCGATCCGCTTTCTCGCGCTCGACAGCATCCTGAATGCGGGCGAGGGGCATCAGGGCGTGCCGCTTGGCATGGCCGAGATCGCCGCGACGCTTTATGCCCGCCATCTCAAGGCCAACCCCAAGGATCCGCTCTGGCCCGACCGCGACCGGGTGGTGCTGTCGAACGGGCATGGCTCGATGCTGCTTTACGCGCTGCTGCATCTTGCGGGCTATGACCATGTCACGGTCGATGCGCTGAAATCCTTTCGCAAGCTCTATTCGGTCTGCGCCGGTCATCCCGAGATCGAGCAGGAGGCGGGCATCGAGATCACCACCGGCCTTCTGGGGCAGGGGATTGCCTGCGCGGTGGGCATGGCGGTGGCCGAGCAGCGGCTGGCCGCCGAATTCGGTGCCGGGCTGGTCGATCACCGGACCTGGGCCTTTGTCGGCGACGGCTGCCTGCAAGAGGGGATCGGGCAAGAGGCGATCTCGCTTGCCGGGCATCTGCGGCTGGGCAAGCTGACCTTCCTGTGGGACGACAACCACATCACCGACGATGGCGATACCGCCCTGTCGATCAGCGAGGATGTGCCCGAACGGTTCCGCGCGGCGGGCTGGCATGTGCAGGCGGTGGACGGGCATGACATTGGCGCCATCGACGTGGCGATGCGCATGGCGATGCTCGATCCCCGCCCCTCGATCATAGCGTGCCGGACCGTGATCGCGCGCGGCATCCCGCGGCTTCAGGGCAAGCGCGGCGGCCATTCCGCGCCGCTTGTCCCCGGCGATGCCGACGAGGCGCGCGTGGCGCGCGGTTGGCACCATCCGCCCTTCGAGGTGCCCGCCGCCGTTCGGGCCGACTGGGCGCGGGCGATGACGCGGGGCGCGGCGGCACAGGCGGCCTGGACCGAGCGGCTTGCCACGCATCCGCAGGCGGCGGCGTTCCGCCGCTGGAAGGCGGGCGCGCTGCCCGAGGATTGGGACGGGATCGTGGCGCGACTGACGCGGGAGGTCGCGACGGCCGAACCGCACCCCACCATCGCCGCGTCGGGCGAGATCTGCGACGCGCTGGCCGGGCATCTGCCCGAGACTCTGGTGCTCTGCGCCGATCTCGAGGCGCCGACCGATCACAAGCGCAGCCGGGCGGCCTTTACCTCGGCCGAGCGCGCGGGCAGCTATGTCCATTGCGGCGTGCGCGAGCATCTGATGGGCGCGATGGCGGACGGGATCGCGGCGCATGGCGGGCTGCGCCCGATCAATGTCACCTATCTTGCCTTTGCCGATTACGAACGCCCGGCGATGCGCATGGCCGCGCTGATGGGCCTGCCCGCGCTGTTCGTCTTCAGCCATGACAGCATCGGGGTGGGCTCGAACGGGCCCACGCATCAGCCGGTGGAGATCCTCGCCAGCTTCCGCGCCATGCCGAACATGCGCGTGTTCCGCCCCGCCGATGCCGTCGAGACCGCCGAGGCCTGGGCCATCGCGCTGGAAACCCGCGACGGTCCCAGCCTGCTGGCGCTGTCGAAGCAACCCGCCGAGCAGGTGCGCAGCCCCGGCGCCGCCAACCTGACCCGGCGCGGCGCCTATGTCCTGTCCGAGCCGGGCTGCCGGCGCGATCTGACCCTGATCGCCACCGGCACCGAGGTCGGGCTGGCGATGCGGGCGCAACGGGCGCTGGCCGGACAGGGGATCGGCGCGGCCGTCGTCTCGATGCCCTGCTGGGAGCTGTTCGAGGCGCAGGAGCCAGAATATCGCGAAGCGGTTCTGGGCACGGCGCCGCGAATCGCGATCGAGGCCGCGCTGTCCTTCGGGTGGGACCGCTGGCTGCGCCCGGCCGACCGCTTCATCGGCATGCAGGGCTTTGGCGCCTCGGCGCGGGCCGACGTGCTTTACGACCATTTCGGCCTGACCGAAGCCAGCATCGTCGCAACCGCGCACGGTCTTCTGGGCCGCTGAACCGGGCTGACCGATGCTGCGTTGACCAGCAAGGCGGTGGCGGTCAAGGTGGCGGACAAGAATCGTCCAGCCGCCCGGGAGAAGCGCCTTGAGCCTGATCGCGCCGCAATGCGGCACAGTTCTGGCGGGCCTTGTGGGCCGCGGTATCTCGCGCTCGCGCACGCCCGCGATGCACATGGCCGAGGCGCGGGCGCAGGGTCTGGCGGGCGAGTACCGGTTGCTTGACACCGACATGCCCGGCTGGCGCGGCATGGACCTGGCCGCAATCCTGAGCGCCGCCGAGGCCGGGGGCTTTGACGGGCTGAACGTCACCTATCCGTTCAAGGTCGAGATCGTGGCCCTGCTGGACGCGCTGTCGGACAACGCGGCCGCGGTGGGGGCGGTCAATACCGTGGTGCTGCGCGGCGGGCGGCGGGTCGGGCACAACACCGATCTTTGGGGCTTTGCCGAGGGGTTTCGCCGGGGCCTGCCCGATGCGTGCCGGGCGCATGTGCTGCTGGTGGGCGCCGGGGGCGCGGGCGCCGCGGTGGCCCATGCGCTGGCCGATTGCGGCGTGGCGCGGCTGTCGATCCATGACAGCGAGGGCGCGCGCGCCGCAGCGCTGGCCGACCGGCTGCGGCAGACGCGCCCGGGCCTTGTCGCGGCCGCGGTGGATGACATTGCCGCGCTGTTCGCCGCCGACCGCCCCGACGGGCTGGTGAACGCCACGCCCATGGGCATGGCCGCGCTGCCCGGCATGGCGGTTCCCGCCGATCTGCTGGACCCCGCGCTCTGGGTGGCGGACATCGTCTATGTGCCGCTTGAAACCGCGCTGTTGCGCGCGGCGCGGGCGCGGGGCTGCCGGGTGCTTGACGGCTCGGGCATGGCGGTGTTCCAGGCGGTGCGCGCGTTTGAACTGTTCACCGGGCGGCCCGCCGATCCGGCGCGGATGCGCGCCACCTTCGAAACCTTCGACACCGACACCCCGCGCCCTGAGCCGGGGCATTGAAGACGCAACAGGGAGGACCACGACATGCGTTTCCAACCGAAGCTGATCGCCGCCGCCGCGGCCCTTGCGCTTGGCTTGGGGTCTGCCGCCAGCGCCCAGACGATGCGCATCGCCCATGTCGATCCGGATGACTGGACCGGCTCGAAGAAGGGTGCCGCGGCGCATGTCTTCAAGAACATCGTCGAGGGCGAAACCGGGCTCAAGGTCGAGATCTTTCCCGCCGGGGCGCTGGGCAACGAGGATGATCTGGTCGGCCAGGCGCAGGAGGGGCTGACCCAGGTCGTGCTGGTCTCGGGCGCGATGTCCAAGATCTGTCCGCCCGCCGCGGTGCTGGACATCCCCTATTCCTTTGCCTCGGCCACCATCGCCTGGGACGTTCTGGATGGCCCCTTCGGCGATGCGCTGGCCGAGGACTGCCTTGCGCGCACCGGGCTCAGGACGCTGGCCTATGGCGAGACCGGCTTTCGCAACTTCACCAACAGCAAGCGCGAAATCCGCAGCCCCGAGGACATGGCCGGGCTGAAATTCCGCGTCCAGCCGGTCCCGCTTTACATCGAACTGGTCAAGGGCCTGGGCGGCGAGCCCACGCCCATCGCCTGGACCGAACTGCCCAACGCGCTGTCCACCGGCGTTGTCGACGGGCAGGAAAACCCGGTTGGCGTGATCTACAACAACGGCCTGCACAAGTTGCAGAAATTCATGACGCTGGACGGCCATGTCTATGCCGCCGATTTCATCCTGATCAACGAGGACTTCTTTCAGGCGCTTTCGCCCTCGGACCGCGAAGTTGTGCGCCGGGCTGGCCGGGTGGCGGGCACGATGGGCCGGGCGATCCAGCAATGGACCAGCGCCGATGGCGTGACCAGGGTACAGGCCGAGGGCATGCAGGTCTATGCCCCCACCGCCGCGGAATTGCAGGCTTTCGCCGAAAGGGCGCAGCCCGCGGTGGTGGACTATCTGCGCGGCGAACTGGGCGCGGATGCCGTCTGGATCGACCGCCTGCAAGAGGCCGTTGCCGCGGCTGCGCAATAGACACAGGCTGGGCGGGCCGGTCCGCGGGGCCGGCCCGAACCGGGGAGAGTGCGCGCCGTGACCAGGATTTCCGACATCTTCCGCCGCCTGTTCGGGCTGGCCGCGGGCCTGTCGCTTGCGCTGGTCTTCCTGATCGTGTTCGTCAACGCCCTGCGCCGCTACCTGTTTGGCGCGTCGGTGCCCTGGGGCGAGGAATTGCCGGTCTATCTGACGATCTACGGCACGATGTCCGGGCTGGCGCTGGCCTACATGAATGACAGCCATATCCGCTTCACCATCCTTCTGGACGGCTTGTCGATGCGGCTGCGCGAGCGGATTCTGGCGGCGGGCGACGTGCTGGCCATCGCGGTCGGGCTGACGCTGGCGCGGGCGGGCCATCTGTTCGCCGAGCGGCGCGGCGGCATCGACGCCTCGGGCCTCGTGCGGGTATCGCGCGATCTGGCCGAGGCGACCGGGATCGAGGCGCTGGCCGCGCTGGGCCGGATGGGCAGCTGGCAATACGCGATCGCCTTTGGCGGGGCTGCGCTGGCTTTGGCCGCGCTCTTGCGGCTGGCCGAGCGGCTGGCGCGATTGCGGGCGGTCTAGCATGGTCTATGCCGTCCTCCTTGCCGCCCTTCTTGCGGGTGTGCCCATCGCCATCGCCATCATCGCGGCGCTTCTGGTCTTCATGGCGCTGGGCGATCCGCCCTATTCGATCGGCCTTGTCGCGGCCGAGATGTTCCGTGGGCTGAATTCCTATCCGCTGCTGGCGATCCCGCTTTTCGTGCTGGCGGGCGAGGTGATGAACGAAAGCGGCATCACGCGGCACATCATCGGCTTTGCCAATGTCTTCGTCGGGCGGCTGCGGGCGGGGCTGGCGCTGGTCAATATCTGGGCCTCGGTGATCTTCGCCGGGCTGTCGGGTTCGGCGGTGGCGGATACCTCGGCCATCGGGCGGGTCTTCATCCCCGAGATGGAGCGGCAGGGCTATGACCGCGCCTATGCTGCCGCGCTGACCGCCGCCTCGTCGGTGATCGGCCCGATCATCCCGCCCTCGATCCCGGTCATCATCTATGCCCTGATCGTCTCGGGCGTGTCGGTCCCGGCGCTGTTTCTGGCCGGGATCGTGCCGGGGCTGGTGCTGGCGCTGGGGCTATCGGTCTATGTGATGCTGACGGTGCGCGAGCGGCGGGTCAACGGCGCGGCCGACAGCCCCCGCCGCCCGGACCGCGAGGCGCTGCTGGCGGGCATCCTGCCGGTTCTGATGCCGGTCTTCGTGGTCGGCTCGATCCTGATGGGCGTCGTCACCCCGACCGAGGCGGCCAGCTTTGCCGTGGCCTATGCGCTGTTTCTGGGCATCGTGGTCTACCGCACCATCCCGCTTTCGGCGCTGCCGCGCATCTTTCGCGACGCGATGCTGTCGAGCGCGGCGATCCTGGCGATCATCGCGGCGGTGGCGGCGGCGAACTGGGTGCTGACCTATAACCGCGTGCCCAACATGCTGACCGACTGGGTGCTGGCCAATGTCGGCGGCCAGACCGCGTTTCTGATTGCGGTGATCCTGCTGTTCCTGTTCGTCGGCCTCTTTCTCGAAGGGATCGCGGCGATGCTGGTGCTGGTGCCGATCCTGCACCCGATCGCCGTCAGCCTGGGGATCGACCCGGTGCATTTCGGCATCATCGTCATCTTCAACCTGATGATCGGGCTGATCACCCCGCCGCTGGGGCTTTGCCTGTTCGTGGCCGAGTCGGTGGCCGGGGTGGGCATGCTGCGCCTTGTCCGCGCGATCCTGCCCTTCTTTCTGGTCGAGGTTCTGGTGCTGCTACTCATCGCCTTCCTTCCGCCTCTGGTAACCTGGCTGCCGCGGGCGCTGGGCTTCTGACCGACCCCTCGCCAAGGGCGATCCGCCATGCGTCGCGGCGGTGCGTCAGGCCGTTTCCGGAGCGGGCTCCAGAAGGCGTGGCCGCCTGCGCCTTGTCAGAAATCCTGCCAGGTTGTTGTGTCGTTTGCGGCCTTGCGCTGGGCGGGGAAGGAAAGCTCCGCGGCGGCTTTCGGTTGGCTGGGCGGCGCGGGGCGGGTGGGGGTGGCCAGGCGCAGCGGCGGCAGGGCCGCGGCGGGGCCGGGCTGGCCGCCTTGCAGCCGGAACCGGGCGACCAGGCCTTGCAGCGTCTCGGCCTCGTGGCGCAGGGTGGCGCTGGCGGCGGTGGCTTCCTCGACCATGGCGGCGTTCTGCTGCGTCACCTGGTCAAGCTGGGTGACACCCACATTGATCTCGCCCAGGCCGACCGATTGTTCCTGCGCGCCCGTGGCGATGCCCGAGACCAGGTCGGCGATGTTCGCGACCCGCCCGACGATATCCGCCAGCGCCTCGCCCGCGCGGTTGACCAGCGCCACGCCGGATTCGACCTGTTCGGAACTGGTGCCGATCAGGGTCTTGATTTCCTTGGCCGCGTCCGAACTGCGCTGCGCCAGTGCCCGCACTTCCGATGCCACGACCGCAAAGCCGCGCCCGGCCTCGCCCGCCCGCGCGGCCTCGACCCCGGCATTCAGGGCCAGCAGGTTGGTCTGGAACGCGATGTCGTCGATCACGCCGATGATCTGGCCGATCTCGTCCGAGGACCGCTTGATCTCGGACATCGCGCCGATCGCGTCGCTCACCACCCGGCCCGAGGCTTCGGCATCGCCGCGGGCGGCTGACACGACCCGCTCGACCTCGGCCGCACCTTCGGCAGCCGAGCGCACGCTCGAGGTCAGTTCGTCCAGCGCGGCCGCCGTTTCCTCCAGCGTCGCGGCCTGGTTTTCGGTGCGGTGGGACAGGTCGTCCGAGGCGGTGCCGATTTCCTCGGCGCGGGCGTGGATCTCGGTCGCGTTCTCGACGATCGAGCCCAGCATCTCGTTCAGCGTCGCGACCGTCGCGTTGAAATCATGGCGCAACTGCTCGTAATCGGGCGCAAAGGCCGCGTCCAGACGATGCGTCAGATCGCCTGCGGCAAGCGCCGTCAGCCCGCGGCCCAGACGCTCGACCGCATAGGTCTGGTCTGAACGCGCCCGCTCGCGGTCGGCTTCGGCGGCCGCGGCAGATTGCAGGCGGACCCGCAGCGAGTCGAGGCTGCGGGCGATCACGCCGATCTCGTCGCCCTTGCCGGTCATCGGGATTTCGTCGTCATAGGCGCCTGCCGTGACCCGCGCCATGGCGCTGCTGACCTGTTGCAGCGGCTGGCCGATCATCTTGCGCAGCAGCAGCGTCGCGCCCGCAAGAAGGACAAGGAACAGAAGCCCCGCCAGAGACATCGCGGGCAGGGAAGCGATCAGGATCTCGCCCATCAGCATCTTGGCTGACCAGACCGCGGCCACCGCGCCCACCGGTGCGCCGCCATAGATCACAGGCACGGCGATGATCAGCGTATCGTCGTCCATCGCCATCGTGCCGGTTGCAAGCGCCTGGCGGGCAAGTTCGGCCATGCGCCCGGATTCAGCCGCGCTGGCCGTGCCCAGTTGTGCCACCCGCTCGCCGCCAGCCGACCAGACGGCGACCTGCATGAAATGGTCATGCGCGCGCACGGCATAGTTCTGGAGCTGGGCTTCCACTGCGTCGATCTTGCCAAAGCGAAGGTGACCGGCGACGCTTTCAGCGCCGGATTCCGTCACCTCGACCATGAGTTCGCCCAGCTGCTGGTGCGTGATTTCATAGGCGCTGCGTGTCGAGGCAATCAGGACCATTGCCGCGACGACAATGGTCGTGATCGCGACCAGCGCCGCGCCCTTGATGAACACCGAGTTGCCGACCCGGTTGCGAGCCGTCGTTGCGGACATGCCTTGCATCTTGCCTCTCCTCTTTCAGACGGCTCGCGTTTCGGTGGCTTACATGAAGGCTTCGCCGTCGACCCCGACGGTCATCGCGCCGATCGGCGTGCCGGTCTCGGGATCGTTGATGGTGAACGAGATCTGGACCTGATAGCGCTGGGTCGACTCGTCGAACTCGATCTCGCCGAAATGGATCGCGTCGGGGCCCATGCCATAGGTATGCGAGTGCTTTTCCTCGTCGCCCTGCCAGTAATCCGACGTCACCTCGGATACCGCAACGTTCAGCCCCTGTGCGTCCATCAGGATGATCTCGGTCACCTGACCGCCGCTCGCGGCCGATTGTTCGCGCAGGTATTCCGAGACGGGGCTGGCCAGCATCGGTGCGATCAGCGGGCTGTCGGCCTGTCCGACCTGCGCGCGCCAGGCAAGGTCAAGCTCGTCGATGCGGGCCTGGTCATAGCCCGAGGTATGGGCGTTCTGGGCCTTGATCGCGTCGATGATGATGGGCGCTGTCGCCCAGGCGCGGACATTGCTGTCGAGATAGGCGGTCAACTGGGCGTCGAATTCGCCGGCATGGGTGCCAGTGGCGGTCACGATGGCAAGAACGGCAGTCAGTCTGGTGATCGAGCGAACCATGGGAGTCCTTTCCTGGATCGGTTGACGCGCCTTGCATGGATGACGCGGATATCCAGGAGGAGTAGGGCGAATCATCTACCGAAGGCTTAACGCCATGCTTTTTGCGCGTGGGCAGCCATGCGTCTGCGCAAGATGCAACGCGAACCGGGCCGGTGTTCTGCCTGCGCTTCTATTCCCTTGTTTTGCGGGCCGCCCCTCATGCGCTGTCGTGCCGACAGGCTGCGCAATCGAGGGTCATGCCCGCAGGGTCGCCTATTGGACCAGCAATGTGCCCGCCCAGACCATCCCGATCAGGACGGGCTGGTGCAGCAGGTAGATCGCAAGGCTGTGGCGTCCGGGCCAGGTCAGCCTGCGCAGCAGCGGCCGCCTGTCCCCCCGGCGTTCCAGCCGCGCCCAGAGCCCGGCCCGCGCGGCCAGCCTTGCCAGCGCGAGCCCGGCAAGGAACGGGGCGAGCCATGGCACGAGCGGCACATAATCGACGCTGGGCCGCGCCCGCGCTGTCAGGCCGGTCCAGTCAAGCCAGCCCGCATCGAGCCCGGGCAGGGCAGGGGCGCCGTGCGCCGCCAGCAGCAGGGCCAATGCGACGGCCAGCGTCAGCAATGCGGGCAGGCGCAGGAAGGCGAGGCCCAGGATGCTGGCCATGGCGATGGCATGGAGGATCCCGAAATAGACGAAGCTGGCGGGGAAGACGATCCAGGTGCCCAGGCTGACCGCCCCCGCCGCAGCGCCGATCATGGCCAATCGGCGCAGGAAGGCACGCAAGCGCAAGCCGTTCCCGTGGGCCAGTTGCAGGCTGACGCCTGCAAGAAACAGGAACGACCCGGCGACGACATAGGACAGGATACGCCAGCCGCCGGTGACGGCGGTGCCTTGGGGCAGGTGACCGAACATCTCAAGGTCAAAGACCAGATGAAAGACGGCCATCCCGGCCAGCGCCAGCGTTCGCGCTAGGTCGATGGCGTCGATGCGGCCGGGTTCGGAACCGGGCGCGCTCAATCGGGCTGGAACCCGGCGATCAGGCGGCGCAGGCCCAGAAGCGCGCCCGCACAGATCGCCATCAGCGTCACCGGCGCCGAATAGGCCAGCGTCGAAAAGCCGGTCGCGCCCTGTCCGATCGAGCAGCCCATCGCGACCACGCCGCCGATCCCCATCAACGCCGCGCCGCCCACCTGTCGGCCCAGCTCGCGCGGATCCTCGCAGGCCTCCCAGCGGAAGCTGCTCTTGTGCCAGGATCCGATCCAGGCGCCCAGCAGCACCCCCAGCACCGAGCCGACCGAAAAGGACAGCCCCCCCGCCGAGGCGGTCATCAGCCACATCAGCGTGCGCCCGAGCGGGGCGGTAAAGGTATGGCCCTCGACATCGACCGCGCCGAAGCTGACATGGTTCAGATGGCTCATCCCCCACAGCGCACCCGCAAGCGCCAGCCCCGCGGCCATGCCCCAGCCGATCCGGTGTGGCTCGGCCCGCAGCGGGGCATGAGCGATGCCCCAGGCGAGGAACCCGGCCGCGAGGGCCAGGGCGACGGCCAGCACCGGCAGACCCGTCAGCCCCCCCAGAAGATGCGCGATGCCCTGCATGCCGGATGCGGGTTCCTGCGGAAAGGCCCAGTCGCGCAGGGGGGCAAGCGGCCCGGACAGCGTGACGAATCCCATGATCGCGATCACCACGACCACGACCAGCGCGCGCAGATCGCCCCCGCCGAAGCGGGCCAGCGCGCCAAAGCCGCAATTGCCCGCCATCGCCATGCCATAGCCGAACAGCGCCCCGCCCAGCACCGAGGCCAGCGGGTTCCAGGCGATGGAATGATAGGGCGTCAGGGACAGTTCGATCCGGCCCGTGGCGGCCAGCAGATAGGTGGCCGCGATGCCGCTGCCCAGTACCACGCCCCACATCCTGAGCCGTCGCTGGTCCGCGCCATAGGCGGCGCTTTCGATGGCGCCCAGCGTGCAGAAATCGCCCAGCCGCGCCGCAAGGCCCAGAACGCAGCCCGTGACCAGACCGATAAGCGCCGCCCAGGCGCCTGCGGGAATGACGTCCATCCTACCTCCCCACCACCGCCGGGCCCCGGGCCCTATCTTCGTCCCGGTCCGCCGCCCGCATGCGGGGGCGGGTTCTGGGCGTTGCAGAACATGTCGTGCATCAGTTCCAGTACACGCCGGGCGCGCTCGTCGGCCAGCGAATAGAAGATCGCCTTGCCCTCGCGCCGGGCGCTGACCAGCCCTTCGAGCCTGAGCCGGGCAAGCTGCTGGCTGACCGCGGCCTGCCGCGAGGCCAGCAGCGTTTCCAGTTCCGTGACCGATTTCTCGCCCGTGGTCAGATGACACAGGATCATCAGCCGTCCCTCATGCGACAGCGCCTTGAGAAAGCTCGAGGCGGTCTCGGCATGCTGGACCATGTCCTCGGCATGAAGCCCGTCATCCTGCGCTTCGCTCTGGGAAATGTCTTCTGGCATGGGCTTTTGGCGGCTTCCTCAGAAGCCCGTCTCCTTGTCCAAGGGGGCAGCCCCGTCCCGTTCGCCTGGATGAACGATGATTACGCCGCCCGGGTTCGGGGCGCGCTGCCGCGCCCCGTGGCCGGACATCCCTGCCGCATGTTCCGGTCCTGCCGTCATTCAAGGGCTCCTTCCGCGCTGTCCTGCATGGCCCATTCGGGCTGTTCGCGCAGCATCCCGCCGATCAGCCCCCAGAAGAAATCCTCGCCGGGATAGCCCTCCAGCCGGTCCAGTTCGACCCCGTCGCGCAACAGCACGAAGGTAGGCGTAAAGACCGGGCGGCTGGCCAGCGTGATGCCCTCGGGCAATGGCCGGTCCAGGTCGATCCGGAAAAGCGGCGCCACCGCGCCTTCGGCCGTGCGGGGCCAGATCGGGCCGATCTGGTCGTTCCACATCCGGCAATGGATACAACCCGTCCGCTCGAACATCGCCAGCACAAGCTCGGCACGCGCAACGCCCAGGGGGGCTGCGGCCATCGCTCCGGCGCAAAGCGCTACGGCAAGCATCCTTTTCATTCGCGGCCGCCTGTTTACATATAGAAAACGTAATGTGTTTTTCCCTCGGCGGCAAGGGTGGGCCGCTATGCGTGAGCGTCCGATGGGCGGCGCGGCGGATCGGCTTTCGGCGGGTCACACCGGAAAACTTTGCGAAAACCCCTGCGCCAGCACAGGAACTTCTTGATTGGCGCAACGCGCCATTACAATGCTTGGCCATGCGAGGGGCTCTTTTTCCAGTTCTGGCACTTGCCCTGATCGGCGCAGGGCAGGCGCAGGCCCAGACCCGGGCCACGGCGATCGGCGATGCCGAGCGCGGGGCCGAGATATGGATGTTCTGTAGCGGCTGCCACCAGATCGGACCGGAGGCCGAGATCAGCATCGGCCCGCCGCTGAACGGCATCTTCGGCCGCCGTGCCGCCACGGTCGCCGATTTTCCCTATTCGCGCTCGATGACGCGGATGGGGCGCGACGGGCTGACCTGGACGCTGGATACGCTGGACGCCTATATCGAGAATCCGCGGGTTCTGGTGAGCGGCACGCGGATGAGCTTTGACGGGCTCGAAGATCCGCGCGAACGCGCCGATCTTCTGGCCTTCCTGCGCGATTTCTCGGACCGGCCATCGAACATCCCCGAGGCGGCGCCGACCGCCCGCGCCGATCTGCCCAGGCTGTCCGAGGACACGCTCGCCATTGTCGGCGACCGCGCCTATGGCGAGTATCTGTCAAGCGAATGCACCACCTGCCACCAGCGCGACGGTTCCGATCAGGGCATCCCCTCGATCGTGTTCTGGCCGCAACGGGATTTCGTCCTTGCCATGCATGCCTACAAGCAGAAGCTGCGGCCGCATCCGGTGATGCAGATGATGGCAGGCCGACTTTCGGACGAGGAAATCGCCGCACTCGCCGCCTATTTCGGCACGCTCACGCCCTGACGTGCCCCCGCCTTCACGACACCGGAAACGCGCGCTCATGTCCCAGGGAGGAACAGCGACATGACACTGAACAGACGGAGCTTTATCGGCACGGGCCTTGTGCTTGGCGCCGCGCTCTCGGCCCCGCCGCTGATCGGCCAGGCCCGGCCGCGCGTGGTGATCGTGGGCGGCGGCGCGGGGGGCGCGACGGCCGCGCGCTACATCGCCAAGGACAGCCAGGGCGCCATCGACGTCACCCTGATCGAGCCGACCCGCACCTATTACACCTGCTTCTTCTCGAACCTCTATATCGGCGGGTTCCGCGACCTCGCCTCGATCGGGCACAGCTACGGCACGCTGGCCGCGCAATACGGCATCAATGTCGTGCATGACTGGGCCGTGGGCGTCGACCGCGACGGCAGGACCGTGACCACCGCGGGCGGCCATGTCTTTCCCTATGACAAGCTGATCGTGGCGCCGGGGATCGACTTCGTCGAGGGCTCGGTGCCGGGCTGGGACATCTCGGCCCAGAACCGGATGCCGCATTCCTGGAAGGCGGGCAGCCAGACCCAACTGCTCAAGGCACAGGTCGAGGGGATGCGCCAGGGTGGTCTGTTCTGCATGGTCGCGCCGCCCGACCCGTTCCGCTGCCCGCCCGGCCCCTACGAACGGATCTCGATGGTGGCCCATGTGCTGCGTGAGCGGAACCCGACCGCCAAGATCCTGATCGTCGATCCCAAGCAGAGCTTCTCGAAACAGGCGCTGTTCGAGGAGGGCTGGCAGAAGCATTATCCGGGCATGATCCAGCGCATCGGCCCCGATTTCGGCGGCAACAACGTGTCGGTCAATCCCGAGACGATGGAGGTCGATATCGACGGGCAGGTTGAAAAGGTCGATGTCTGCAACGTGATCCCGGCGCAAAAGGCTGGCCGCATTGCCGAACTGGCCGGGCTGACGGGCGAGACCGGCTTCTGCCCCATCGTGCCCGCCACGATGCAAAGCCGGATGGACGAGGACATCCATGTGCTGGGCGATGCCACCATCGCGGGCGACATGCCGAAATCGGGCTTCTCGGCCAACAGCCATGCCAAGGTCGCCGCGATGCAGGTTCGCGCGGCGCTGACCGGGTCTACCGCCTTCCCGGCGCGCTATTCCAACACCTGCTGGTCGCTGATCGACACCGATGATGGGGTCAAGGTGGGCGCTTCCTACGCGCCGACCGACGAGATGATCGCCAAGGTGGACGGCTTTGTCAGCCAGACCGGCGAGCCTGCCGATCTGCGCAAGCTGACCTACGAGGAAAGCCTGGGCTGGTATTCGGGCATCGTCGCCGACATGTTCGGCTGATCCGCCCTTGCGCGCGACCCATGGCCCCGTCGGCTTTCGGGGCCATCGGCATGCTGCGCTGCGGCTCGGCGGCTTGTTGCCACGCGGGCGGCGTTCTGGTGCGAAGTTGGCCGTCGGGGCGCGGGATGTGGTAATGTGTCAAAACGGGAAAACCCGCGACCGCCGGGGCAGAATCATGATACAACCCCGTGGCGAGGGACTGGTTCGGGGAGGAGCCAGGAACGTGACCAAGACCAGCAAAACCGGGACGCGGCCAATGTGCCGGGCCTGTCTCGATGACCACGAGTTGATACTCGGCAAGCTTGGGCCCGTGCCCGGCGAAGCGCTGCGCGCGATGTCGGGCTATGGTCTCAGCGATCAGGAGATGGCGCGCTATTTCGGTGTGACGCCATCCTCGCTGCGCCGTCTCAAGCGCAGCCTCAACGTCTCGGCCATGCGCGTCGAGTGAACCGCGCCCGGGCTGTCAGGCCGATGATGCCGATCAATGCAGTGCCGGCCCCTTCGGACAAGGATGGGGGCTGGTCATGACGGTCGGCTGACGCCACCGGCGGGGCGGCTTTGCCTCGGGATCGGCATGAGAATGGGCTGCTTCGCACCATCTGGACCAGGCGCCGGGAAGCCCCCTGCGTGAATGACGGGGGTTTCGCGCAGGTGCCCGGCGTTCGTCGCAGCGGCGGATTCGACCACAGCAGGGCGACCGCGGACCCCGTGGGCGAGGGCTGAGAGAGTGCAGGGGAGGCCGGAATGGGCTGGAAATGGTACGAGATCACGACCTACAAGGCGTCGGTGGGCGGGCCGGACTATTACGGCATCCTCCAGTTGAACGGACCGGGCTTCTACGCCGCGCTCGGTTTTCGCAAGAGCGGGCCCTTGCCCAACGCCTCGGCGCCCGCGACGCATGGCCAACGGTTCTACGGTTATCTCGATTTCCAGCAGATGCCCGTGATGCTGGACATCCTGCGCAACGAGTCACCGCTTCGCTTTGGCTGGAACGAGGCCAATCCCGACGATTTTCACCTGATCACCGGCGACGAGCCGGTGGGCGAGGGGGACGGCGTTCTGGCAGGCAGCCGGTGACGACGCGTGCCCTTATTCCGCCGGGCTGAAATCACCAAAGGCGCCCCCGGCAAAGACCAGCGGCGGGCCTTCGCGGCGGGCGACCTCGTCGACGCGACCGACGACGATGGCGTGATCGCCCGCGTCATGCACCGCGACACGGGTGCACAGGAACCGCGCGATCCAGCCCTCGTCCAGCAGGGGTGGCCCTGCCTCGGCCCATTCCATCGCCAGCCCCTCGAACGCGGCCCCCGAGCGGGCAAAGCGTTGCGCGATGGCTTTCTCGCCCGCGCCCAGCACGTGCACGGCAAAGCGCTCGGCCCCGGTCATTGCCGCGAACCGTCCCGAGGCGCAGGCGGGCGACCACAGGATCAGCGGCGGATCGAGCGAAACCGAGGCAAAGCTGTTCGCCGTCATCCCCACCGGCCCGGCCGCATCGCCGACCGTCACCACGGTCACGCCGGTCGCGAAACAGCCCAGCGCATCGCGAAACTGCCGCTGGGTCGCGGGGCCGGGGGTGAATCGGTCCATGGGACGGCATCCTCTTGCCATTGATCGGGGCGCGAGCATGCGCCATCCGCCGCGCGGCGGCAACCGTCCGGGGCAGCCCGTGAAAAAGGGGACGGCACGATGCGCCGCCCCCGACTTTGACCAAGGCACTGATGAAATTCTCGGCTGCCTTGCGGCGAAAGGATGAAACCGATGTCCCCACCGGCCTTTGGAATGAGTTCAATCATAGACTGGGAAGGTGACGTTGCGGCAACCGAAATGAGACGCCACGGTAACGACCGTGTTGCCGCAGCCTATTCCGCCGCCATGTCAAGCGTGTGAAGCCTGCTTGTCATGCGCCGCGCGGCCTCGCCCGCCAGATAGCTCAGCCGCCCGCCCGCGATGGTCATCTCGACCGCCCGCGTGCGCGCATCGACCACGCACAGGTCGGCCCGGCGCCCGGTATCGAGCCGCCCGCGATCGGGCAGACGCAGGATCGCCGCGGGCCGTTCCGAGATCAGCGCCCAGGCGCGCGGCAGGTCCATCAGGCCGCCATCGACCAGCCGCCAGACCGCATGCGTCAGCGCGGGATAGTAATAGTCCGACACCAGCGCATCGCAGAGCCCCTGTGCGATCAGGTCCAGCGCCGAGACATTGCCCGCCTGCGATCCGCCCCGCACCACGTTCGGCGCGCCCAGCAGCACCGGATCGTTCATCGCCCGTGCGGCGGCGGCGGCGCGGCGGGTCAACGGAAACTCGGCGATGCGCGCCCCGATCATCGAGAATCGCTCGCGCGTTTCACCGTCGGGATCGTCATGGCTGCCGTAAAGAACGCCCAACTCGTCGAAACTGTCGGCCAGCCGGCACAGATGGCGCGGCACTTCGCCGGCCTGTGCCAGCGCGGCGTCCATCCCTGCCCGGTACGCCTCGGGGCATTGCCCGGCCTGCGCAGCCCAAAGCGCCAGCCGCTCGGGCCGCGTATGCGCCGCTTCGGCGGCTTCGTCGAGGTGGTTGTTGAACACCACATAGCCGATCCGGTGGCGGCGGATGGCGTCAAGCAGGCGGGGGCCGCTCTCGACCATATGCGTTTCGCAGCGGATCTGAAGGCGCAGATCGGTCAGCGCCCGCGCGCGATAGGTGTCCAGTGCGGCCATCAGCGCCTCGGCCCGGTCGGGGCCGCGATGCCCGCCTTCCCATGACCAGCCCTGCGCCAGCCAGGCGGTCGTCACCCCGTTTGCGGCCGCCTCGCGGTCGGTCGCGACCAGCCCGATGCCCGGCGCAAAGGGGGCCGAGGGCCGGGGGGCGATATGGCGCTCGAAGGCGTCGCCATGCAGATCGACGATCCCGGGCAGGATGATGTAGCCCGACAGGTCCACCTCGGGCAGCGGGCCTCGCGTGATGCGCCCTTCGGCGATGGAAAGCGACCGGCGCTGCATCTCTCCGTCGCGCAGGATGGTTGCGCCGGTAAACCGCAAGGGGGGCAGAAGGTGCGACATCGTCTGACTCGGAACAGGTTTGACCCCTGTGGATAAGCCGTTTCTGTATCGCGGGTGTGACAACCGGGCGCGCATCGGTGCTGCGGCCATGGTTTCGTTGCGCGCCGCCGCGTCAGAGCATCCTGTTCCGTGGCTGACGGGAAAAGCGGGGCCCTATTCCTCGCCCCGGTCCGCGGCGGTGTCGATGAGCCAGCCGCCGGGGCCCGCCACGCTGTCGGGAAGTGCAAGGACCATCGCCTCGCGCAGCAGGCTGAGCGTCACGAGGCTGAGCGCGATCTGGTCGAAGGTGATCGTGGCGAACCAGTCGAGCATGGGCAGACCTCCAGCATCCGTGTCGAACCAGAATCGACAGGGAATAAGGCAGCAAGATGGCCAGGCGCTTGCCGGGCGGTGTGTGTGCCGTCCTAGCCCGACAAAGCCGATGCCCGCCGGGGATTGTTGATCGGGCAGGCCATTTGCGCGTCACGGTTGCCTTGTTGCGCCACGATTCGCCCTTGGGGTGATGATCCGGCGCAAGCCTGTTCCGGTCAGGCCCGTCCGGGCGCGTCAGCCCATCAGGGGGTAGCGATGCAGATTGCGAAAGCGCCCGTCCTCGGCCTCGCCGAACAGGCACAGGCTTGCGATCTTGAGCGGCCGGTCGATCAGCGGTTGCAGCACCGGGGCCAGCACGGCGCGGGTGCACTCGGCCTCGGCATCCCGAAGCGGGCCGGTCAGGGTCAGGTGAAAGCGGAACTCCTCCATCACATGGGGGTAGCCCCAGCGGTCAAGCAGACGACGCTGGCGCGCGCTCAGCCGGTCGGGGTTGCGGCGGGCGATCTCCTCGGGCGGGGGCGGGGCGCGAAACCCGTCAAGCGACTCGACCACGCTGCCCGCCAGCGCCCCCAGCGCGCGGGTGTCGCCCCTGGGCGTCAGTGCCAGAAACCCCGACAGCCGCGAGATTTGCAGCCCGTCCAGCAGCACCGGTTTCAACTGGCCCGCAAGCGCCGCGGCCGAGCGGTGCAGCAGCCCGATATCGCTGCCCGTGATCAGGCGAAAGGGCGGCTTGATCGTGGCGTGAAACCCGTAGCGGCGGGGCGTCTCGGTCAGTTCCGACAGCTTGCAGGGCAGCCCCAGCAGCCGGAGCGGCGCCCGCGTCGTTCCCGCCAGCGGATCCCAGCCAAGCCAGGCGGCGCCGAACTCGGCAAGCGGGCCGGGTTCCGGCGCATAGTAGATCGCGTAGCGCTTGTAGCCTTCCATCCCCGCGTCCCGCTCCGTCGACATCCACACCCCGACCAGTCCTGCCCGAAACCGCCCCGTCCATCAAGGATCGTGGCATGCCTCGGAAGCTGCGGGCCACGGCCAGCCTTGTCCTGCGGGGCGGGAATCGGCGCGCGCCGATCCTGCGGCAGGATCGGGCGCATCGGCCGTCCGGGGGGCGGTACAGCATCCCGGGCAGGATTCGGCTGCGATATCCGATGCCTGGGCTTTGACGCGCGCGCCGCCTGCGCTTATCTTCCGGCCAGCACACGACCCCGCAGACGGAGCCCGCCACATGCCGTCCCATCCCCCGAAACCGCCCGCCGCCGCGCCCTTTGATGCCGTGCTCAAGGCCCAGGCCGAGGGGCTTGGCCTGATCGCCTGGGTCGGCGCGACGATGCTGGACCACGCCGCCCGAACCGCGACCGAACTGGCCGCCTTTACCCGCGACGAGGCGCGGCGCGATGCCCTGACGCTGGGCGCTCTGGCCACCTGTCGCGATCCCGGCCGCGCGGCGGCGCTGCGCGGTGCCTATCTGGGCGACAAGCTTGCCGCCTGCACCGACGAGGCCGAGAAACTTGCCCGGATGACGGCCGAGGTCTGTGAACTGACGCGGATGCGGATGACCGGCACGCGCGGTTGACGGGGGGCAGCCGCCGGTCCCGGCCCGACCGTCAGAATGGATATTTGTGGCCAGAAGAAGACAGGAGCCCGGTCTGGCCGACAAAGCGATTGACAGGCCGCTGGCCGTTTCGGCGCGCAGGGCGTCCCGCTTTGTGTCGCGTCGCGCCCCGCACGGCCTGCGGCTATTCGATCCTGTGTTCCTCGGCCGCGCTGTCGATATAGATGCCATAGGTGCGCAGCATGTACTTCCCGTCATGCAGCATGCGCTTGGGTTCGAGGAAACCCCAGACTTCGGTCACGGTGCGGCGGTTGAGCCGCTCGGGCGCGCTGGTCGCGATCACGGGTTGCGTCCTGCCTTGGGATACCACCGCATCCAGACGCGCGCGCGGGATTCCGCGCGAGACAAGGTAATCCACCGTGGCCCGTGCCCGCCGCATCCCCAGCGCCTTGTTATAGGCGTCCGAGCCGACCAGATCGGTATGGCCGTAGACGCGGAACCTGACATGGGGATAGCGCGCGATCCAGGCGGCCTGGCGGTCGAGCGTCGCGCGCGCCGCGCCGTCCAGAACGGCGCTGTCAAAGGCGAAGGTGATCGTGGTGTCGACCTCGTCCGCGAAGCGGCGGTTCAGGTCGATTGCCATCGACCGCTCGCCGCTATGGACCATGGTGTTGTTCATGGTCGCGTTGCCGAATTGCCCATCATCGAGGCTGGCGCCCGCCTGATGGTTGAAGTCGCGATAGCCTTCCGTCGAACAGCCCGACAGCACGAGCGCGGCGCCGATTGTCAGCAGGGCAAGGGGGGCGCGCATGCTCTTACTCCATCACATAGCCGTAGGAGCCGCTGAAATCCTGGCGTGCGACTTCACCCGCCGCGCCGGTCCTGGGCGTTCTGGGCGAGGACAGCCTGCCCGACAGGAACAGGTCGCGTTCGCTGGGCGGCTGCACCCGGTCGGTGGGCAGGGCCAGCGCCTCGCCGCGGGTGGGATTGACGAGATGGGCGGTGATGATGATCACCAGTTCGCTTTTCTGGCGCTCGTATTCTGCGCTGCGGAACAGCGCGCCCAGGATCGGCACGTCGCTGATCCAGGGAACCTTGCTCATGTTGCTGGTGAAATCGTCCTGAAGCAGGCCGGCAACCGCAAAGCTCTCGCCGTCGCGCAGTTCGACGGTGGTGGCGGTCTTGCGTGTCTTGAAGCCCTGCACCCGGTAGGCACCATCCGCGTATTCGACGACATTGTCAGGTCCGCTGACCTCGGCGCTCAGGCTGAGATTGATGTTCTCGCCGACGACGCGGGGCGTGAAATCGAGAGAAATCCCGAAGGGCTTGTACTCGATGGTGATCCCGTCATCCTTCTGAACCGGGATCGGATATTCGCCGCCCGCAAGAAAACTTGCGTTCTGGCCGGACAGCGCTGTGAGGTTGGGTTCGGCCAGCGTCCGGACAAAACCCTTCGATTCCAGCGCCTCAAGCGCAAGGGACAGCCGGAGTGCGCCGACATCGCCGGTAATGGTGAGATCGCCGACGCTGGTGCCCGTCACTCCGACGCCAAGTCCGCCGGTAATCGAGCCATCGCCGCCATCGAAGCTGCCCGAGACGATGTTCAGCCGCGACCCGATCGCCTTTCCGACGGCGCGCGACATTTCGGCGAAGCGGACCTTGAGCATGACCTGCTGGCTGCCGGCGACGTTCATCAGGTTCGAGACCCGTTCGGGCGCATAGCGCGAGGCCAGGTCGATTGCCCGGTCGACCACCTGGGCGGAACTGACCGTGCCCGACAATACCAGCCCGTCATTGGCCGAGCGCACCTCGATCTGTTCGCCCGGCAGAACCTCGCGCAGGCGTTCCTTGAGTTCGCTCATGTCAGGGGTGACGCGGACCTCGACATTGGTGATGAGCCGTCCGTTCGCGCCCAGAAGCGTCAGCGTCGTGCGGCCCGGCGATTTGCCAAGCACGTAGATCGTGCGGTCCGACAGGGTCGAGATGTCGGCGATCTGCGGGTTCGAGATCGACAGTTCCGAGAATATCTCGTCGCTCTCGACCACGACGGCGCGGTTCATCGGAACGGTCAACTGACCCGTCGCCTGGCCGCCAAGCGTGCGCAGCGTCTGGGCCTGAACCTCTGCAAAGGGACCTGTCGCGGCCGCCAGGGCCACCAGACCCGCCGCCAGAAAAGTCCTGGAAATCATGCGATCCTGCCTTTCCGATCACGCCTCGGGACGGGTCTTTACGCCCTGTTCGCTCGCAGGATGCGCCACGCACGGATTTAAATCAATATTCAACAGATTGCGGAATTTGCTTTATGTGGATATCCCGCAACAGCCGCCAGATCGGAACACACGGCGCGCCGGTTCCGCAACATGCAGGCCGGCGCGCAATATCTTGTGGGTGGGGTGTCAGTTGGTGCAGGGGATGGGAATCTCGACCACTTCGGCGCCACGCCGCGTCCGGATCGTGCAGACCGGCGCCTTTTCCTCGACCACGACCGGCTCTTCCTCGATCCCGAGCAGAAGCTTCTGATCGACCTCGATCACCTCGGCCACGACGTCGTCGCCCGTGCCGACCAGCGACAGCGACAGCCGGCCGGTCGATTGTGCCTGCGCCAGCGCGGCAACCTGCTGGGGCGTGGCCTCGACGGTGACGGTGCGCGCGATGACCGGGCGGGTGGAATCCTCGTCGGCGATCTGGTCGATGGCGATCAGTTGGATGCCGGGCTGGATCAGCCGCGTCACCTGCTTGTTCCCGGCCTGGCCGGTCCAGTAGACATCGGCCTGATCGCCCGGCCGCAGGAAACCGGAGACGCCCGAGGCCACGTCGACGCGAATCGCGAAGGCCCGCTTGCCGCGCCCCAGGCGCGAGGTCAGCCCGGCATCGGTGCCGGGTTCGGTGACCTTGACCGCAAGCAGCGGCTCGCCCGCCTCGATCGCGCGCAGTACGGTGCGGAACTTGGGCTTGTCGTCCGGGAACACCTCTGCGCCCGACTGGAAGACGCCTTCGGGCAGCGAGGCTTTCGGCCATTCCACAAGGCGCAGGTTGTCCACCGTCACCTGCTGGCCGTAGCGCAGTGCCTCACTGGCGACCACGACGGGCACCAGTTCCACGCGGCTCGTACTGGCCGCGCGTGCCTCGGCCAGCTGACGCTCGTAGGAGGTGATGTAGCCCTGGGCCATGTAGACGGCAAAGCCGGCCAGCCCCAGACCCACCAGGAGCACCAGTCCGAAGATCAATCGCATGGCGAATCCTTTCTGCCTTCACGCCGTGGCCGCGATGGCCGGGCCTTTCCAAACCTTTGGTCCAGCCTGGGGGACAATTGCGGCGAAATCGGGGTCTTTGCCGGGCCGGGATGCGGAAATCGAAACAATCCCGGGTGACGGGGTCGCCGCAAAAGGCAAGGCCGCATCCGGGGATGCGGCCTTGCCAGCCGTCACGTTCGGAACGCTGCGGATCAGTTCAGCTTGCCGAGCGTGCCCACCTCGGCCGAGGTCAGGGCGGATTCGATTTTGCCGGCCACATCTTCGACACCGGTCCGCACCGAGGCGAGAACCGCGATGCCCAGGCCCACGATCGCGGCGGTCAGAACGACCCAGTCCACGGTCACGGCGCCCGACTCGTCCTTGTGGAAACGCTTGATCAGATCGAACAGTTTCATTTGGTCTCTCCGTTAGGATGTTCGCTACTTCAACCTGCCTTGTCGGAGATTGCGGGGCCCGCAACTGTTCTGGCCCGTCACCACCTCGGCATGGGCGCATAAGGCCATTCGAATCGGGCAAGAGTTGGGCTGAGGCTTGTCAATTTCCGCCCTGTGGAAAAGTCCCCGGGATTTGCTTACAAATGCATGAAAAGAAAAGATAAGGAGGCGAGGAATTTAGACAAATGCGATCCATTCCTCACAAGCGGGGCGCGAGGTCCTGGCCTTTCCTGGCGCCGATCCGTCGTTGGATATGGCAATTGACCCCGGATTCTGCAAAATTCCGTCAAGACGTACGGATCGAGCAGGGAAGAAGGTCATGGCGTCGAGACTGATCGTGGCGGCGATGATCGCCCTTGTGTCGGCAATGCCGGCCGCGGCAGAGCCGCCGCCCTGGCCGGATTTCACCTTCAGGCGGGTCAAGCCGCCCGAACCGGGGGCGACCAAGCTGATTACCGTGCAGGTGCCGCCGGTGGCGCCGCGCCTTCCGGTGCCGAAACCGCCCGCAGTGCGCGACGACCCGCCCGAACGCGACCACAAGCCGGGCCCCGGGCCGGACTGGTTCTGGGCGCGGGTTTCACCTGCGCTGGCCGATGGCGGACCCGGGCGGCTGGCCCCGGCGCTGGCGGCGATCTCGAATCCGCCGGTGGGTGCCTCGATCCCGGCGCCGCGCTTGCAGCATCTTCAGGACATTGCGGCCTCTTACGGGACCGACATCCTGCGCGCCACGGTCGGCACGCGGGTATCGCCTGCGCTGGCGCTGGCGGTGATCGGGGTGGAAAGCGGCGGACGCCGGGCGGCGGTCAGCCCCAAGGGCGCGACCGGGCTGATGCAGCTGATGCCCGCCACGGCCACGCGGTTCGGCGTGTCCGACCGGCTGGATCCGTCGGCCAATATCAGGGGCGGGGTGGCTTATCTCGACTGGCTGATGCGGGAATTCGGCAATGATCCGGTGCTTGTGCTGGCCGCCTACAACGCCGGTGAGGGTGCGGTGCGCAACCATTCCGGCGTGCCGCCCTATGCCGAGACGCGGCATTACGTGCCGCGCGTGCTGGCGGCCTGGTCGGTTGCCCGGGGCCTTTGCCTGACGCCGCCCGAGCTGATCACCGATGGCTGCGTGTTCCGCGTGCGGGGGGCCAGCTAGGCATGGCGGCGGACAAACCGCTGGTGCTGGATGTCGACGGCACCTTCCTGCGCACCGATCTGGCGCTGGAATCGGTCTGGGCCGGGCTGGGCCATGCGCCGCGTGAAACCATTGCTGCCCTTCTTGCCACGCTGGGCCGGCCCGCCGCGTTCCGCCGCGCGGTGACGCGCATCGCGCCGCCCCGGGTCGATCTGCTGCCGCTGCGCGCCGAGATCGCCGAGGCCGCATTGGCCTCGCGCGAACAGGGGCGCGAGGTGGTGCTGGTCTCGCAGGCCGATGCCGCGCTGGTCGAGGCGCTGGCGGGGCATTACGGGTTTACCGGCGGGATCGGGTCCGACGGGCGCAGCGACCTTGCGGGCGAGGGGCGTGCGGCGGTGCTGAAATCGGCCTTCGGACTGCGCGGCTACGATTATGCCGGGGATAGCGGGCGCGACCGGGCGGCGTGGATGGCGGCTGACCGGGCGGTGGTGGTGGGCGGACGACCGGGCCTGCTGGCCGAGTTGCAGGCCGCCGGACGCCGGGTCGAGGTGGTGCCGGGCGGCTGGCGCTGGCGCGACCTAGTGCAGGCCTTGCGGCCGCATCAATGGGTCAAGAACATCCTTCTGTTCCTGCCCGTGCTGGCCGCGCATGATTTCACGCTGCCCACGCTGCTGCTGGTGCTTCTGGGCATGGTCGCCTTCTCGGCGGCGGCATCCTGCATCTATGTCGTCAACGATCTTCTGGATCTCGAGGCCGACCGGTTGCACCCGACCAAGCGCAACCGTCCCTTCGCGGCGGGGGCGGTGCCCATTGCGGTGGGCATGGCGGCAAGCCTTGGGCTGGGGCTGCTGGCGCTGGGTATCGGTGCCGCGCTGGGCTGGGCGTTTCTGGGCGTTCTGGCGCTCTACATGGCGCTGTCGCTGGCCTATTCGCTGCGGCTCAAGCGGCTGCGCTGGGTCGATATCGCAACGCTGGCCGCACTTTACACGATCCGCGTGGTGGCCGGGGCGGCGGCGACTGGGGGCGGGGCATCGGTGCTGATGCTGGTCTTCGTCTTCCCGGTCTTCCTGTCGCTGGGCTGCGTCAAGCGGATGACCGAACTGGCGCTGGCGGAAAGCAATGATCGGCTGCCGGGGCGGGGTTATGGGCGGGGGGATCGGGGCGATCTGCTGAATGTCGCCTGGATCGGCGTGGTCGGCGCGCTGGTGGTGTTCTTCGCCTACAGCTTCACCGAACAGGCCCATGCGCTTTACCCGACGCGCTGGCTGCTGTGGCTGACGCTGGTGCCGCTGGCGGTCTGGCTGATCCGCATGGTGGTGCTGGGCTATCGCGGCAAGCAGGATTACGATCCGATCGTGTTTGCCCTGCGCGACCGTGTGGGGCTTGGGCTGATCTTCTTTGCGCTGTCCTTCATGTTCTACAGTGCCGGCCTGTGGCAGCGCTGGTTCGGGTTCTGAGCGCGCCCCGCCCTCAGATCGAAAGCTTCTTGAAGACGGGTTCCGGGATCGCGCGGATGATCCCCATGATGCCCAGCCAGAAAAGCGGTGTGTAGATCACGTTGCGCCGCCGCTCCACCGCGCGCAGGATGTCGGTGGCCACCTTGTCGGGCGGGGCGACAAGGAACATGCCCTCGATCCCCCAGGTCATTGCGGTATCGGTGAAGCCGGGCTTGACCGTGACCACATGCCCGCCCGCCCGGGTCAGCCGGTTGCGAAGCCCCGAGAGATAGGTGTGAAACCCGGCCTTGGCGGCGCCATAGACATAGTTGCCGATCCGCCCCCGGTCGCCCGCGACCGAGCCGATACCGACGACCGTGCCCGCGCCGCGGGCCTCGATCAGGGGCGCGAGCATCTGGAGGAGTCGCGCAGGGCCGGTGAAATTGTCGATCGCCACGCCCTCGATCAGCGCGGGGTCGGCGTCGATCTCGGATTGCGGCGGCATCGCGCCGGTGAAGATTGCGACCGATACCGTGCCCTCGCAATCGCTCATGCGGGCGAGGATCGCGTCGAAAGAGGCCGGGTCGCGCAGGTCGACGCGGATCGTTTCGGCCAGCGCCGCGCCGCGCAGGCGGGCATCGGCCGCGTCGCGGTCCAGATCCGCCATGTCGCGGCCGGCAAGGATCACGCCATCGCCGCGTTCGGCCAGCTTGCGGGCAAAGGCGCGCGCCATCGACGAGGAGGCGCCGAGGATCAGCCAGGTCTCGCTCATGCCGCGCTCCTCAGTTTCAGGCGGCGGACGAGGTCGGTTTCCATCTGCCCCTCGGGGTCGATCCGCGCGATCTCGGCCCGCCATGCGTCGAGTTCGGGATACATTGCGGCAATCGTGCCGGGCCGGGCCAGCGCGTCCTTGGCCAGGTAAAGCCGCCCGCCCGCGGCCTGCACCATGTCTTCGAGCCTTGCGTAAAGGGGGGCGGCGCGGGTCTTGCGCGCGGGCAGGTCGACGGCCAGCGTATAGCCCGCCATCGGAAAGGACAGATGCCCCGCGCGGCCCGGTCCCATCCGTTTCAGCACCGCCAGCGGCGAGGCGATGCCGGATTTCGCGATTGCCGCGAGGATCTCGCGCAGCGCGGGCGCCGCGTCCTGCGGGACGACGCATTGGAACTGGTGAAAGCCGCGTTTGCCGTAAAGCCGGTTCCAGTCATGCAGGGCGTCGAGCGGGAAGAAGAACTCGTCCAATGCGCGGATGCGCTTGCGTCCCGAATCGGGGATGCGGGCCAGCCGCCAGCGGTTGAAAAGCTTCACGACCGGCCAGGACAGCAGCAGGCCGGGCGCGTCGAACGGCACGGATTTCGCCCGCCGCATCGGGCCGGGGCGGCTGCCTTCGAGCAATTCGCCCTCTTCCAGGATGCCGCGGCCCAGCCGCTTGCGCCGGGCGGTGGCATCGACCCAGCCCACGGTAAATTCGGCGGTCGAGCCGCCGAGCGCGGCGATGAAGGCGTCGAAATCGGGGATGCGGGTTTCCACCACGCGCATCCGCTGGCCGGGGATGGGGCGTAATTGCAGTCGTGCCGACAGGATCGCGCCGGTCTGGCCCAGCCCGCCCATGGTCGCGCGGAAAAGGCCCGGATCGGCCTCGGGCGTCACCGCGCGCGGGCCGGTATCGGTCATCAGCGTAACGGCCAGAACATGCTGGCCGAAACTGCCCGCGTCGTGATGGTTCTTGCCATGCACGTCATTGGCGATGCAGCCGCCCAGCGTGGCAAAGCCGGTGCCGGGCATCACCGGCGGCATCCAGCCGCGCGGGGCGAAGACGCGCAGCAACTCGGCGATGGTCGTGCCCGCCTCGGCCTCCAGCACCCCGGTTTCGGCGTCGAAGGACAGCAGCCGGTCGAGCCGGGTCATCTGCACCGCGGCGCCGCCCGCGTTCAGCGCCGCATCGCCATAGGAGCGGAAATTGCCGATGGCAGGCCCCCGTCCGGTCAGCGCCGTGGCGAGCGCGCCCAGCCGTTCGGGCCGCGTCAGCGTGCCGCGCACCCGGATCGCCCGGCCCCAGCCTGCGTAATCAGCGGTTTTCCACTGCATGCCTGTTCCTTTCCGAAAGCTTTTCCGCCAGCGGGAAGACCATGGCCCCGATCCCGACGGCGAACCACAAGGTTGTCACCCGGATCACCGCAGTCGCCGCGACCGAGGTTTCGGGCGGCACCCCTTCGAGTGTCAAGAGCGCGATCATCGCAGCCTCGGCCCCGCCCAGGCCCCCGGGCGCCCCGGTCAACCCGCCCGCGAGCGTGGCGAAGGTGAAGATCGCCATCGCGGTCCATAGCGTGGTCTCTACCCCCAGCCAGAGCAGCAGCAGGTGAAAGGCATAGCCCTCGGCCGCCCAGCCGATCAGGCCCAGCGCGACCGCCCCGGCCAGCACGCCCGAATGGGAGAATTGCGCCAGCGTCCGGGCCATCGCCCGCAACCGCCCGAACAGCCGCGGCCAGAGCCCGAACACGCGGTAGGCCCGTGTCACCAGCCCCGCCATCAGTTGCGAGTGGGTGGCGATCAGGGCGACCAGCAGCGCCAGCGCGGCCAGCGGTGCTCCACCCGCGATGCTGCCCGAGGACAGCGCCAGCGCGCCCGCAAGGATCAGCGCCATCGCCGCCAGATCTCCCGCCCGGTCCATCAGGAAAAGCGGCGCGCTGCGTTCCAGCGTCATGCCCGTTTCACGCCGGATCCAGCGGATGCGCACCAGTTCGCCGACGCGACCGGGTGTCACGCTCATCAGGAAGCCGCCCAGATAATGGCGCAGGTCGCGGAGCAATCCGGGCGGCAGGCCGATGCGGCGGGCGAACAGGTGCCAGCGCAGGCCGCGCAGCGCGTAATTGACCAGCGAAAGGGCCAGCAGCGCCGCCAGATGCCCCGGCCCGATGCTGAAAAGCTGCGCGCGCGTTTCCTGCCAGCCGGTGGCCGCGGCCAGACCCGCCAGCCCGGCCAGAACCAGCGCCAGCATCCCCGCCATCAGCAGGGGATCGCGCCACCGGTGCAGGCGGCCGGGCGGGGGAGGCGGGGCGAGGCGGCTCATGGTCATGTCACCGCGCGCATAGCAACAGATTGGGGCTATTTTTTGAAGCCGTTTCGGTTTCGGCAACAATCGGGCGCCCGGTCCGGCAGGCGGGGGCGCTTGGGCCCCCGCCGGTTGGTCGGTCAGTTCACGATCGCGGCTTCGGTCGCGGCGCGCAGCGCGTCCTCGGTCACGCCATCGGCACATTCGACGATCCTCAGCCCGCCCTCGACCACGTCGAGCACGCCCAGATTGGTGATGATCCGGTCCACCACGCCCTTGCCGGTCAGCGGCAGGGTGCAGGCTTTCAGAACCTTCGACTCGCCGGCCTTGTTGGTGTGGTCCATCACGACCACGACGCGGCCGACGCCCGCGACCAGATCCATCGCGCCGCCCATGCCCTTGACCAGCTTGCCGGGGATCATCCAGTTCGCCAGATCGCCGTTCTCGGCCACCTCCATCGCGCCCAGGATCGCCATGGCGATCTTGCCGCCGCGGATCATGCCGAAGCTTTGCGCGCTGTCGAAATAGGCCGAATGCGGCAGTTCGGTGATGGTCTGCTTGCCGGCGTTGATGAGGTCGGCGTCCACCTGATCCTCGGTGGGGAAGGGGCCGATGCCCAGCATCCCGTTTTCCGATTGCAGCGTCACATGCACGCCGTCGGGGATGTAATTGGCCACCAGCGTCGGGATGCCGATGCCGAGGTTCACATACATCCCGTCCTTGAGTTCCTGCGCGGCACGCGCCGCCATCTGGTTGCGGTCCCAGGGCATGATGTCCTCCTTACGCCGCGCGGGTGGTGCGTTGTTCGATGCGCTTTTCGTGGCTGCCCTGGATCAGGCGATGCACATAAATGCCGGGCAAGTGGATCTTGTCGGGGTCGAGCGTGCCGGGTTCGACGATTTCCTCGACCTCCATCACGCACACCTTTCCGCACATCGCCGCGGGCGGGTTGAAGTTGCGCGCCGTCTTGCGGAAGACCGCGTTGCCGGTGGTGTCGGCCTTCCACGCCTTGACGATGGACAGATCCGCGACGATGCCGCGTTCCAGGATATAGGTCTGGCCGTCGAATTCCTTGTGTTCCTTGCCCTCGGCGATCACGGTGCCGACGCCGGTCTTTGTGTAGAAACCGGGGATCCCGCAGCCGCCTGCGCGCATGCGTTCGGCCAGCGTGCCCTGCGGGTTGAATTCCAGTTCCAGTTCGCCGGACAGATACTGGCGCATGAACTCGGCATTCTCGCCGACATAGGACGAGATCATCTTCTTCACCTGCCGGGTCTGCAACAGGATGCCGATGCCGAAATCGTCCACGCCCGCATTGTTCGAGGCGAAGGTCAGGTCCTTCGTGCCCGCCTGCCTGATCGCGTCGATCAGCAGTTCCGGAATGCCGCACAGCCCGAAGCCGCCTGCCGCGATGAACATGCCGTCGAACAGAAGCCCGTCAAGGGCCTCTGCGGCGCTGCCGTATACCTTGCTCATGGATCGCTCCCCTCTGAACCGTCGGTCAGAGTTGTGGCGAAGCCACCCCGCCCTGTCAACTTGGCGCCGGGGCGTCGGCGTCGGCCGCCCGCCTGCGCGATCAGCCAGTGGCCTTCTGCGCGGGTGGCTTCTTCGCCGCCGTCTTCTTCGTGGCGGCGGGTTTCTTGGCGGCGGCCTTCTTTGGGGCGGTGGCCTTTTTCGGCGCGGCGGTCCTGGGCTTGGCTGCGGGTTTTTTCGCGCTGGCCTTCTTGCCGCCCGATTTCGCGGCCTTTTCGGCGACGATCTGCACTGCAAGCTCCAGCGTCACGTCTTCGGGTTCCATCCCCTTGGGCAGGGTCGCGTTGACCTTGTCCCATTTGACATAAGGCCCGTAGCGGCCCGCCATCAGGTTGACCGGCCCGCCCAGTTCGGGATGCTCGCCCAGCTCGCGCAGGGGCGCGGCGGTGGCCGAGGCGCCCCGGCCGCGGGATTTCTTCTGGGCCAGCACCTCGACCGCGCGGTTCATGCCGATGGTAAAGACCTCGTCCACATCGGGCAGGTTGGCATAGGTCTTGCCATGCCGGACATAAGGCCCGTAACGGCCGATGCTGGCCTCGACCGGCTCGCCATCCTCGGGATGGGGGCCGATGGGGCGGGGCAGGGACAGCAGCATCAGCGCCTTGTCCAGATCCATCGCCTCGGGCGCCCAGCCCTTGGGCAGGCTGGCGCGGGGCGGCTTGGGCTGGTCCTCGGTCGGTTCGCCCTTCTGCACATAGGGGCCGAAGCGGCCATTGCGCAGGGTGATCGGCTCGCCCTCGTCGATGCCCAGAATCTTGCCGTCAAGCTCGGCCGCGCCATCCTCGCCATTCGGGGCCGAGATTGGGCGGGTATAGCGACATTCGGGATAATTGCCGCAGCCGATGAAGGCCCCGCCCGAGCGCGCGGTCTTGAGGTTCAGCCGTCCCGTCCCGCATTTCGGGCAGAGGCGCGGATCGGTCCCATCCTCGCGCGGGGGGTAGAGATGCGGGGCCAGAACCTCGTCGATCTTTTCCAGAACCTCGGAAATGCGCAGATCCGCCGTTTCGGCCAGTGCGGCCGAGAAGTCGCGCCAGAAGCGGGACAGGACATCGCGGTATTCGCGGCTGCCCGCGGACACGTCGTCCAGTTCGTCTTCGAGGTTCGCGGTGAACTCGTAGCCGACATAGCGGCTGAAATAGTTCGACAGGAAGGCCGTCACCAGCCGCCCCTTGTCCTCGGGGATCAGGCGGTTCTTGTCCTTGATGACATAGCCGCGGTCCTGGATGGTCGTGACGATCGAGGCATAGGTCGAGGGCCGCCCGATGCCGAGTTCCTCCATCCGCTTGACCAGCGTCGCCTCGGTATAGCGCGGCGGCGGCTGGGTGAAATGCTGTTCGGGGGTCACGCTGTCCTTGCGGGCGGGTTCGCCCTGCATGATCTGAGGCAGGCGGCCGTCATCCTCGTCATCCAGCACCACATCGTCGCGCCCTTCTTCGTAGACCTTGAGGAAACCGTCGAACAGAACCACCTGGCCGGTGGCGCGCAGGGCGACCTGGGCATCGGCGCTGGTCACATCGATGGTTGTGCGTTCCAGCCGCGCGGCCTCCATCTGGCTGGCGATCGTGCGTTTCCAGATCAGGTCATAGAGCTTGCGCTGGTCCTCGTCGGTGAGTTTCAGCTTCGAGGGGTCGCGCGTCATCTCGGTCGGGCGGATACATTCATGCGCTTCCTGCGCATTCTTGGCCTTGTTCTTGTACATCCGCGGGGATTTCGGGACGTAATCGGCGCCGAAACGGTCCCTGATGGCATCGCGCGCGGCCATCACCGCCTCGGGCGCCATGTCGATGCCGTCGGTCCGCATGTAGGTGATGTAACCCGCCTCATAGAGCCGCTGCGCGGCCTGCATGGTCTGGCGCGCGCCGAAGCCGAACTTGCGGCTGGCCTCCTGTTGCAGGGTCGAGGTCATGAAGGGCGGGGCGGGGTTGCGGCTGGCGGGCTTGGCCTCGACGCTGGCCACGGTGAAATCGCGGGAATGGATCGCCTGGACGGCCAGTTCGGCGGCCGTTTCGGTGGCGATGTCGAACTTGTCGAGCTTGCGGCCCCCCAGCGTGACCAGGCGGGCCTCGTAGCTTTGGCCGCGCGGGGTTATGAGGATCGCCTTGACGGTCCAGTATTCGCGGGCGCGGAACGCCTCGATCTCCATCTCGCGTTCGACGATCAGCCGCAGGCAGACCGATTGCACGCGGCCCGCCGATTTCGCGCCGGGCAGCTTGCGCCACAGCACTGGCGACAGGTTGAAGCCCACAAGGTAGTCGAGTGCGCGGCGCGCGAGATAGGCATCGACCAGCGGCTGGTCGACCTGGCGGGGGGTCTTCATCGCCTCGGTCACGGCGGCCTTGGTGATCGCGTTGAAGACCACGCGGCTGACCTTGGTATCCTTGCCGATGGCCTTGCGGGCGCGCAGGGCTTCTTCCAGGTGCCAGGAAATCGCCTCGCCCTCGCGGTCGGGGTCGGTGGCGAGGATCAGCGCATTGTCACCTTTCAGCGCGTCGGCAATGGCCTTGATGTGCTTTTTCGACTCGGCCGCCACCTCCCATGTCATCTCGAAGCCGTGCTCGGGATCCACCGATCCGTCCTTGGGCGGCAGGTCGCGGACATGGCCGTAGGACGCCAGAACGGTGTAGTCGTCGCCAAGATACTTGTTGATTGTCTTGGCCTTGGCCGGGGATTCGACGACGACGACGGGCATGGACTTCCTTTCGACTCAGGCCGATGGCGGGGGCGGGCGGCCTTGGCGGGCGAAAATGTGGGGGGGAGCGGGGGATTGTCAATGAGAAGGGCGCGCCGGGTCAGGCACGCGCCTTGGTCGTGTGCGGCGCTGACGGATCAATCCAGACGGGACAGCAGACCGCCCGGCGCCCGTGCGATCCGGCCCTCAAGCTCCAGCGTCAGAAGCTCTGGCGCGATGCGGCCGGGGGGCAGGGCAAGGTCGCGGATCAACTGGTCCTCGGCCAGCGGCGAGGGGCCGAGGCGCGAGAGGATCTCGGCATGCAGCGCGGCCGGATCCGCCGGGGCGGGGCGGCGGGCATGGGCGGGGGTGGCGGGCACCTCGGTGATGCGGGGTTTCGGTTTCGGGGCCGGAATGCGGATCGGCGCGCTGTCCAGCGCCTCGATCACGTCCTCGGGGCCGCGCACCAGGGTTGCGCCGTCGCGGATCAGCATGTTGCAGCCTGCTGCGCGGGCGTCGAACGGATGGCCCGGCACCGCCAGCACCTCGCGCCCCTGATCGAGCGCGGTGTGCGCGGTGATCAGGCTGCCCGAGCGCGCCGCCGCCTCGACCACCACGACGGCGCGGGCAAGGCCCGAGATGATGCGGTTGCGCTGCGGGAAATGGCGCGCCTGCGGTTGCAGCCCGGCGGGATGTTCCGACATGCGCAGGCCCTTGTCGCCGATCTCGTGAAACAGCGCCTCGTTCTCGGTCGGGTAGATCACGTCCACGCCGCCCGCCAGCACCGCGATGGTGCCGGTCTCCAGCGCGGCCATATGCGCGGCGCGGTCGATGCCGCGCGCCAGCCCCGAGACCACGATATGCCCGGCATCCGCCAGCCCCTCGGCCAGTTTCCGGGCCATGCGCGTGCCCAGCGACGATGCATTGCGCGCGCCGACCAGCGCCACCATCGGCCGGTCCAGCAGATCGGTCCGGCCCAGCGCCCAGAGGATCGCGGGCGCGTCGGGCAGGTCGGCCAGCGCCGCCGGATAGCCCGGCCCTCCATGCACCAGCGGCACCGCACCCAGCGCCCGGCCCCTGGCCAGTTCCGCCCGGGCAACGCCGTCGGGGCATATCTCGTAACGCTCGACGCCTGCGGCGCGGGCAATGTCGGGCAGGGCGTCCAGCGCGGTTACGGCATCGCCATGTTCGGCCATGAGCCGGTGATAGGTCGTCGCACCGACCCGGCGCGAGCGGATCAGCCGCAACTGCGCCAGCAGCTCATCCTCGGGGATGGGCGCGTCGAACAGGGACAGGGCGGCTTGGCTGGGCACGGGGCGGGCTCCGGTCTGGGACCGGCGGAGAGTGCCGCAATCGGGGTTAACGGAAGGTGAACGGTTGCGCGGCTTGCCCGCGGTTGCCCGGGGCGGGATGTCGTGATGCGCAAGCGAGGGGGCGGGGGCGATAGTCAAGCGGTGGGCTGGGCCCCTGAATCGTGTCGCGCCCGAGAGGGCGCGACCGGATGAGACGAAGTTGCTAGACCAGGAAGTCTTCCCGGGTGGGTGGTGCGAGGGGGTGGTAGGAAGAAACTTTCTCCACGTTTTCGCAACTTCGCTCATCCGTGAAGCCAATTTGCGTCACAAAGGGTTAATCAAAGGTGAACAGAATCAAGAAAGATCGCCTTAAAGGTGAAAATCCTCCAGGGCGATGCAAAAATAGGCGGAAATCCGCCGATCCTGCTCAGGCCGCCGCGCCGCCCACCGTCAGCCCGCCGATCATCAGAGTCGGCTGGCCCACGCCCACCGGCACCCATTGCCCCTGCTTGCCGCAATTGCCGATCCCGGGGTCCAGTGCCATGTCGTTGCCGATGGCGCGGATCTTCTGCATCGCGGTCGGCCCGTCGCCGATCAGCGTGGCGCCCTTGACCGGCGCGCCGATCCTGCCGTTCCTGACGCGATAGGCTTCGGTGCAGGAAAAGACGAACTTGCCATTGGTGATGTCGACCTGTCCGCCTCCGAATCCAACGGCATAGAGGCCGTCCTTGAGATCCGCCACGATATCGGCGGGATCGGCGTTGCCCGACAGCATGTAGGTGTTCGTCATGCGCGGCATCGGCGGATGGGCATAGCTTTCGCGCCGTCCGTTGCCGGTGGGGGCGACGCCCATCAGCCGTGCGTTCTGCCGGTCCTGCATGTAGCCGACCAGAATCCCGTCCTCGATCAGCACCGTGCGGCCCGATGGCGTGCCCTCGTCATCGACGCTGATCGAGCCGCGCCGGTCGGGGATGGTGCCGTCGTCAAGGACCGTGACGCCCGGTGCCGCGATTTGCTGGCCCATCAGCCCGGCAAAGGCCGAACTCACCTTGCGGTTGAAATCGCCCTCCAGCCCGTGGCCCACCGCCTCGTGCAGCAGAACGCCCGGCCAGCCGGGGCCAAGGACCACATCCATCACGCCCGCGGGCGCGGCTTCGGCGTCGAGATTGACCAGCGCGATGCGCAGCGCCTCGCGGGTTGCGGCCTCCCAGCCTGTGCGCTCGATCAGCCCGGCCAGCCCCCGCCGCCCGCCGCCGCCATGGCTGCCCGATTCGCGGCGGCCGTCCTGTTCGACGATCACGCCCACATTCAGCCGGGTCATCGGGCGGATATCGGTGAACAGCATCCCGTCGGGGCGCAGGATCACCACCTCCTGCAAGGACGCCGCCAGCGTCGCGGTCACCTGCACCACGCGCGGATCCAGCGCGCGGGCAAAGGCGTCGATCTCGCGCAGCGTGTCGAGCTTGACCCCGAATGTGGCGTCGGCCATCGGGTCGGCATCCGAATAAAGCCGCCGGTTGGTCGGCTGCGGCGGATCGGCAAGCGTGCCGCCGCCCTCGGCCACGGCAAGCCGCGCGGTCCGGGTGGCGCGTTTCAGCGCGGGTTCGGAGATTTCGGTCGAATGGGCATAGCCCGCGGCCTCGCCCCGCACGGCGCGCAGCCCGAACCCTTCGGAGGCGTCGTAGCTGGCGGTGCGCACGCGGCCGTCATCGAAGCTGAGAACCTCGGAGCGGGTGCGTTCGAGGAACAATTCGCCGTCATCGGCCCCGGCGGTCGCCTGTTGCAGAAGCGCCAGCGCGCGGTCGCGGTCGATCAGCGTCTCGAAGGGGCGGAACGGGCCTTGGGTCATGGGCATCCTCGGGGTGAAGAAAGGCGGCAGAATGTCGCGGCTTTCGCTTGTGTCCACCCGCCCAATATGCTTCCCTGTGAGGGCGATACAACTGTCTCCGCAGATGTCGCGCAAAATGGCGGTCAACGCCAGACAAGGGAACCGGGAAAAGCGCAATGCGCAGGGTCCGGATATCGACTGCCGGGCTTTCCCTGATCTCGTCCGGTGCCGCGCGCTCCCGCGGCCCGGACACTCCCTTCCCGAACAGGAACTTGCGCGGGGTGACAGCGCGGCGCGACTGGCGTATCAGGCGGCAGGCTGAAGGAAGGCTTGCAGATGCGCTATGTGTCCACGCGGGGAACGGCCCCGGTCCTGACATTCGAAGAGGCGATGCTGACGGGGCTGGCGCGCGATGGCGGGCTTTACGTCCCCGAATCCGTGCCCGCGATGGCGCCCGCCGAAATCGCGGCGCTGGCCGGGCTGTCCTATGAGGAGGCCGCGTTCCGGGTGATGCGGCCCTTCATCGGCGATGCCTTTGCCGATGCCGAGTTTCGGGCGATCATCGACCGCGCCTATGCGGGCTTCGGCCATGCCGCGCGGGCGCCACTGGTGCAGCTTGGTCCCAACCATTTCCTGCTGGAGCTGTTTCACGGGCCGACGCTGGCCTTCAAGGATTTCGCGATGCAGCTGATCGGCCAGCTCTTTCAGGCGGCGCTGGCGCGGTCGGGCAATCGTGTGACCATCGTGGGGGCGACCAGCGGCGATACCGGGTCGGCGGCGATCGAGGCGTTCCGGGGCCTGCCCAATGTCGATGTGTTCATCCTGTTCCCCGAGGGCCGCGTGTCCGAGGTGCAGCGCCGCCAGATGACCACGCCGGCCGAGGCGAACGTGCATGCGCTGGCGGTGCGGGGCGATTTCGACGATTGCCAGGCGCGGGTGAAGGACATGTTCAACGATTTCGCCTTTCGCGACCGGGTGGGGCTGGCGGGGGTGAACTCGATCAACTGGGCGCGGGTGCTGGCGCAGGTGGTCTATTACTTCACCTCGGCGGTCAGCCTGGGCGCACCGCACCGGGCGGTCAGTTTCACCGTGCCCACGGGCAATTTCGGCGATATCTTCGCGGGCCATATCGCCCGGCGGATGGGGCTGCCCATCGAAAAGCTGGTGATCGCGACGAACCAGAACGACATCCTGCACCGGGCGCTGAGCACAGGGGCCTATGAAACCCATGGCGTCAGCCCCTCGATCAGCCCGTCGATGGATATTCAGGTCTCCTCGAATTTCGAGCGTGCGCTGTTCGAGGCCTATGGCCGCGACGGGGCGGCGGTGGCGAGCCAGATGGACGCGCTGAAGGAGCAGGGCGGCTTCACCATCAGCCAGGGCGCGCTGGAGGCCTTGCGCGAGGTGTTCGCCTCGGGCCGGGCGTCCGAGGAGGAGACCAGCGCCACGATCCGCGCCACCCATCAGGCCACGGGCGAGATCCTGTGCCCGCATTCCGCCGTCGGCGTGAAGGTGGCCGGGGACCAGCCCGCCAGCGCCACGCCGATGATCACGCTGGCGACCGCGCATCCCGCGAAATTCCCCGATGCGGTCGCGGCGGCCACCGGGATCCGCCCCCCCCTTCCCAAGCGCATGGCGGATCTGTATGAGCGGCCCGAGCGCGTGACGGTCGTGGACAACGACCTTGGCGCGCTCGAGTCCCTCATCGAGGAAAGGCGCGCGGTTTGAGCGTAGACCTGCACAGGCTGTCCAACGGATTTCGTATCGTGACCGAGCGGATGCCGGGGCTGAAATCGGCCTCTATCGGCATCTGGATCATGGCCGGTGGCCGCGACGAGCGGGCCGAGGAAAACGGCATCGCCCATTTCCTGGAACACATGGCGTTCAAGGGCACCGACAAGCGCAGCACACTTCAGATCGCCGAGGCGATCGAGGATGTGGGCGGCTATATCAACGCCTATACCGGGCGCGAGATGACCGCCTATTACGCCCGCGTGCTGGAGGCCGATGTCCCGCTGGCACTCGACGTGCTGGCCGATATCCTGCTGAACCCGCTCTTTGACCCCGCCGAGATCGAGGTGGAGCGCGGCGTGATCCTGCAAGAGATCGGGCAGGTGCTGGACACGCCCGACGATGTGATCTTTGACTGGTTGCAGGAGGTCGCCTATCCCGGCCAGGCCATCGGGCGAACGCTGCTGGGTCCGGCGGAGCGGGTGCAGGGGTTTACGCGCGAGGATCTGTTCTCGTTCATCGGGCGGCACTACACGCCCGAGCGGATGATCCTGTCGGCGGCCGGTGCGGTAGACCATGACGAGATCGTGCGTCTGGCCGAGGGGCTCTTTGGCCATCTGGCGCCCGGCACGCAGGCGGCGCATGAACCGGCCCGCTTCACTGGCGGCGAGCGGCGCGAGGTCAAGAAGCTGGAACAGGCGCATCTGGCGCTGGCCTTCGAATGTCCCGGCTATCGCGACCCCGCGATCTATACAGCGCAGATCTTCTCGACCGCGCTGGGCGGCGGCATGTCCTCGCGGCTGTTCCAGGAACTCAGGGAAAAGCGCGGGCTGTGCTATACCGTCTTCGCGCAGGCGGGCGCCTATGCCGATACCGGGCTCATCACGCTTTATGCGGGCACCAGTGCGGCGCAGATCGGCGAACTGGCCGAACTGACCATGGCCGAGATCGCGCGTTCGGCGCAGGACATGACACCCGCCGAAGTGGCCCGGGCGCGCGCGCAGATGAAGGCGGGGTTGCTGATGGGGCTGGAAAGCCCGTCGAACCGGACCGAGCGGCTGGCGCGGCTGGTCTCGATCTGGGACCGGGTGCCCGGCATCGAGGAGACCATCGCCCATATCGACGCGGTGACCACCGGCGATGTGCGCGACTTCGCCGCGCAGATGGCCGGGGCAGGGCGGGCGGCGCTTGCGCTTTACGGCCCCGTCGCAAAGGCGCCCGCGCTTGATGCGTTGCAGGGCAGGCTGGCGGCCTGATGCTGGGCCTCAGGCGCAAGCTCCGGATCGAGACGGACCGGATGAGCTTGCGCCCGCCGGTGCATGCCGATTATCGTGACTGGGCCGCGCTGCGGGCGGCCAGTGCCGCCTTTCTGACCCCGTGGGAACCCGCCTGGGCGCCCGATCACCTGACGCGCAAGGCGTTCACCAACCGCGTCTACTGGGCGCAGCGGGCGATGGGCTCTGGCTCGGCGATCCCGTTGTTCCTGATCCGCCGAGCCGATGACGTGCTTCTGGGCGCGATCACGCTGGACAATATCCGCCGCGGACCGTCGCAATCGGGCACGCTGGGCTACTGGATCGGCCAGCCCTTTGCCCGCCAGGGCTACATGCGCGAGGCGATCGAGGCGGTGGTGCATCACGCCTTTGTCATGCGCGATCTGTCCCGGATCGAGGCCGCCTGCCTGCCCGAAAACGCCGCCTCGCGCGGGGTGCTGGAGAAATGCGGCTTCAAGTATGAAGGCGTGGCGCAAAGCTATCTTCAGATCAATAACCGCTGGCGCAACCACGTCCTCTACGCCAACCTGCGCAACGACCGGCGCGGCCGGACCGAGACCGGGCTGGCCTGAGGCGCGCGCGGCGTCACTTTCTCGCGCGCAGGCGGCGGAAATATGCGTTTTTAACCTAATTTCTGTTGCACCGACTCACGCAATTCCCTATCTGGCCCCGTTACGGACGCCAACGCACGCGCCTCTGTCCCCTCACGGGTTACGTAGCGACGGTAACGTCTCCCTTGGTACTGAGCGGCCATAGATGGCCGGGTCTATTGGAGATGACCATGATCGCTACGCAAGTCGGCTTTGCCGGCCAATCCCCCGTATTCGAATCCACCCGCGTTGAATCCTTCATCCGCGCGCACCGCTTCGAGCGGCCGACGCTGGTGCTGGACATGCAGGCCGTGGCCGACCGCTATGCCGCGCTGAAGGCCGGGCTGGGCCGGGCGGCGATCCACTATGCTGTCAAGGCCAACCCCGCGCCCGAGATCGTGGCGCAACTAGCGGCGCTGGGCTCGGGCTTCGATGCCGCCTCGCGCGCCGAGATCGAGTTGTGCCTTGCGCAAGGCGCTGCGCCTTCGGCGATTTCCTATGGCAACACGATCAAGCGCGCCGCCGATATCGCCTTTGCCCATCAGGCGGGCATCACGCTGTTTGCGGCGGATGCCGAGGAAGAAATCGACAAGATCGCCGTCCATGCCCCCGGCGCGCAGGTCTATATCCGCGTGCTGGTGACCGCGACCGAGGCCGATTGGCCGCTGTCGCGCAAGTTCGGCTGTGCGCCGGGCAAGGTGCAGCCGCTGCTGGCGCGCGCCCTTGCGGCGGGGCTGCGGCCCGTGGGCCTCTCGTTCCATGTCGGCAGCCAGACACGGGCGGCGCGGATGTGGCTGCCGGTGCTGGACGAGGTGGCGGGCATCTGGCACGCGGCGCATGCGGCGGGCTTCGATCTGGAGCTTCTGAACATCGGCGGCGGCTTCCCGGCCTTCTACGGTGACGAGGTCGAGCAGCCCGAGATCTATGCCGCCCAGGTGATGCGGCTGGTCACCGACCTGTTCGGGGCGGTGCCGCGCGTGATGGCCGAACCCGGCCGCGGCATGGTCGCCGAGGCGGGCGCGATTGCGGCCGAGGTGATGCTGGTCTCGCGCAAATGCGATACCGATGCCTATCGCTGGGTCTATCTCGATATCGGCAAGTTCTCGGGGCTGGCCGAAACGATGGACGAGGCGATCCGCTACCAGTTCCTGACCGAGCGCGAGCATGAGCCGGTCGGCCCCTGCATCCTGGCCGGGCCGTCCTGCGACAGTGCGGATGTGCTTTACGAAAAGCGCCCCGTCCTGCTGCCGCTGGGTCTGAGCGCGGGCGACCGGGTCATCATCCGCAATGCGGGCGCCTATACGTCGAGCTATGCCTCGGTCGGCTTCAACGGCTTTCCGCCGCTCGATGTCGTGGTGATCTGATACGGCGCGCGCGCCGCGCTGCTGCATTGCGGCGCGGCGCGGGTCGGTCTATCGCTGGGGCGCATCATCAGGATCCGCGCCATGCCCCAGCCCACCGACCCCGTTGCCCTGACCGCCGAACTGATCCGCTGCCCCTCGGTCACGCCCAGCGAGGCGGGCGCCCTGCGGCTGCTGGAAACCCGGCTGGCGGCGGCGGGGTTCGAATGTCGCCGGATCGACCGGGGCGGCGTTCCGAACCTGTTCGCGCGCTGGGGGGGCAAGGGGCATCGGCGGACATTCGGCTTCAACGGGCATACCGATGTGGTGCCCGCAGGCGATACCGCTGCGTGGCGCCATGCGCCGTTCGGGGCGGAACTGGGCGATGGCTATCTGTGGGGCCGGGGGGCGACCGACATGAAATCGGGCGTCGCGGCCTTTGTCGCGGCGGCGATCGACTTCGTGACCGACACGCCGCCCGATGGTGCCATCGTTCTGACGATTACCGGCGACGAGGAGGGCGACGCGACGGACGGCACCGTGGCGCTTCTGGACTGGATGGCGACCGAGGGCGAGCGGATGGAGGTCTGTCTGGTGGGGGAACCCACCTGCCGCGAGCGCCTTGGCGACATGATGAAGATCGGGCGGCGCGGCTCGATGACCGCTTGGTTCACCGCCCATGGCGTGCAGGGCCATTCGGCCTATCCGCAGCGCGCGCAGAACCCGATCCCGGCACTGGCGCGGCTGGTCGAGCGGCTGTCGGCCTATCCGCTGGACGAGGGCACGCGCCATTTCGACCCCTCGACGCTGGCGGTGACCGGCTTCGACACCGGTAATCCGGCCTCGAACGTGATCCCGGGGCTGTGCTGCGCGATGGTCAATATCCGCTTCAACGAGGCGCATAGCGCCGACAGCCTGACCGACTGGCTGCGCGCCGAGGCGGGCAAGGTGACGGACGAGACCGGCATCCGCTTTGATCTGGAGGTCAGGGTCTCGGGCGAAAGCTTCCTGACGCCGCCGGGCGCGTTGTCCGAACTGGTGGCGGCGGCGGTCGAGGCGGAAACCGGGCTGCGGCCCGAATATTCGACCTCGGGCGGGACGTCGGATGCGCGCTTTGTCAAGGATTTCTGCCCGGTGATTGAGTTCGGCCTTGTCGGCAAGACCATGCATCAGGTCGACGAGCGTGTGGAGGTGGCCCAGATCGAGGGGCTGAAGCGCATCTATGGCCGCATCCTTGCCGCCTATTTCGCCTGAGCGGCCCCCGCTTTCCGGCTGACGGGGGCGGGCGCGCATGATAGCTCTGCGGGCATGAGCCAGATCCCCTCCAAGACCCAGATCCTCGACTGGATCGCCGCGCATCCCGGCGAGACCTCGAAACGCGACATCGCCCGGGCCTTCGGCATCAAGGGGGCGGACCGGATCGACCTGAAGCGCGTGCTCAAGGAGCTTGAGGACGAGGGCCATCTGGAAAAGCGAGGCAAGAGCTATCGCGATGCCGACCGGCTGCCGCCGGTCAGCGTGTTGCAGATGCTGGCACCGAACCGCGACGGCGATCTGTTCGCGAAACCGCTGGAATGGCATGGCGAGGGGCCGGAACCGCGCGTGCTGTTCATCGCGCGCAAGGACGAACCGGCACTGGCCGAGGGCGACCGCATCCTGGCCCGCCTGCAAGAGGTGCGCGGCGAGGATCATCAATACGAGGCGCGGCTGATCCGCAGGATCGGCGCGAACCCGAAACGGGTGCTGGGCATCTTTCGCACCGGCGCCGAGGGCGGGCGGATCGTGCCGATCGACAAGGGCGCCGATCTGGAGTGGATGGTGGCGCGCGATGCCACCCATGGCGCGAAGGATGGCGAACTGGTCGAGGCCGAGCAGATCGGCGCGCGCGCCCGCATGGGCCTGCCGCGTGCGCGTGTCGTGGACCGGCTGGGCGATCCGTCCGCGCCGAAGGCCGTCAGCCTGATCGCGATCCACCAGCACGGCATCCCCGACGCCTTTCCCGATGATGCCATCGCCGAGGCCGATGCCGCGAAACCCGCGGGGCTGGGCAGACGCGAGGATCTGCGCCATCTGCCGCTGGTCACCATCGACCCCTCGGATGCGCGCGACCGCGACGATGCGGTGCTGGCGCTGCCCGATGACGATCCGAAGAACCCGGGCGGGTTCGTGCTGTGGGTCGCGATTGCCGATGTCGCCCATTACGTCCGCCCCGGCAGCGCGCTGGACCGCGAGGCGCGGCGGCGGGGCAATTCCACCTATTTCCCCGACCGCGTGGTGCCGATGCTGCCCGACCGGCTGTCGGGCGATCTGTGTTCGCTGCATGAGGGCGTGCCGCGCGCCTGCATCGCGGTGCGCATGGTGATCGACGCCCATGGCACCAAGCTGTCGCATCGCTTCACCCGGGGGCTGATGTGCTCGGCCGGGGCGCTGGGCTATGCCGAGGTGCAGGCGGCGCAGGACGGCCAGCCCGACGCGCGGACCGCGGCGCTGCTGGACGATGTGATCCGGCCGCTTTATGCCGCCTATGCGGCGCTCTGCCGGGCGCGGGCGCTTCGCCAGCCGCTGGATCTGGACCTGCCGGAACGCCGCATCGTGCTGACCGAGGATGGTCACGTCGCCTCGGTCAATTTCCGCGACCGGCTGGACGCGCATCGGCTGATCGAGGAATTCATGGTGCTGGCCAATGTCTCGGCCGCCGAGGAACTGACCCGACTGCGCCGCCCGCTGATCTTTCGCGTGCATGAGGAACCCAGCCCCGAGAAGCTGGACGCGCTGCGCGAGGTGGCGGCGGCTTCGGGCTTCACGCTGGCCAAGGGGCAGGTGTTGCAGACCCGGCACCTGAACAACCTGCTGGATCAGGCGATGGGCACCGAGTTTTCCGAACTCATCAACCTGTCGACGCTGCGCTCGATGACGCAGGCCTATTACACGCCGGAACATTTCGGCCATTTCGGGCTGGCGCTGCGGTCTTACGCCCATTTCACCTCGCCCATCCGCCGCTATGCCGACCTGATCGTGCATCGCGCGCTGATCTCGGCGCATGGCTGGGGCAAGGACGGGTTGTCGCCGCAGGAGATCGAGGAGCTGGAGGCGACCGCGCAGCATATCAGCGAGACCGAGCGCCGCTCGATGGAGGCCGAGCGCGACACCACCGACCGTTACCTTGCCGCCTATCTGTCGGAACGGGTGGGCAATGAATTCGCGGGCCGCGTGTCGGGCATCGCGCGGTTCGGGGTGTTCGTGAAGCTGGACGAGACCGGCGCCGACGGGCTGATCCCGATCCGCGAACTGGGGCAGGAATATTTCCACCATGACCGCGAGGCGCAGACGCTGATGGGTGCCGATACCGGGCTGACCATCGGCATCGGCCAGCGGGTCACGGTGCGGCTGTCCGAGGCGGTGCCGGTCACCGGCGGGCTGACACTCGAACTGCTGTCGATCGAGGACAAGGCGATGCGTCCGGGCCCGCGCAAGATCCGCGGCAAGGCGCCCAGGCGCAATATCGGCCGGTCCAGGGCCAGGGCGGGCAAGCTCGGGCGCAAGGGGCCGCGCAAGGGCTAGGCGAAATCCGGCGGGCGGGCCCGGGGCGGGAACGGCGTGCTTTGCGTTCCGCGCCGGAGCGGGTAGACTGTCTGCAAAACCGGAAAGGTTCGAGCAGATGCCATTCTCCCCCGCCCGGGCTGCGGCCCTTGTCCCGTTTCTGTGCGCCCTGACGACGACCGCCCCGGCGCTGGCGCTGGAAACCTCGCCCCGCCCGAACCCGCGACCGGCGCTGACCGAGGCGGGGACACAGGCCCGCCCCGTTCTGGTGAAGGAGGCCGCCTTGGACCAGGTGCAGCTATCGACGGCGAATATCGGGTTCCAGCGCTGGATCGAGGGGTTCCGCGCCCGCGCGCTGGCGCAGGGCATCGCGCCCGCGGTCTTTGACCGGGCGTTTCAGGGCGTGCAGTACAATGCCGACGTGATCGGGCGCGACCGCAACCAGGCGGAATTCACCCGCACGATCTGGGACTATCTCGACAGCGCGGCCTCCGAGACCCGGGTGGCCAACGGGCGCGAGGCGCTGGAGCGTCACCGCGCCCTGCTGGAGCGGATCGAGGCGCGTTTCGGCGTCGACAAGGAGGTGGTGGTCGCGATCTGGGGGCTTGAAAGCGCCTATGGAACCTTCCGCGGCACCACGCCGATCATCGAGGCGCTGGCGACACTTGCCTTTGACGGGCGGCGCGGCGCGTTCTTCGAGGACCAGTTGATCGCGGCGCTGAGGATCGTGCAAGCGGGCGATACCGATGCCCGGAACATGACCGGAAGCTGGGCGGGGGCGATGGGACATACCCAGTTCATCCCCACCTCCTATCTGGATTATGCGGTGGATTTCACCGGCGACGGGCGGCGCGACATCTGGGGCGACGACCCGGCCGACGCGCTGGCCTCGACCGCTGCCTATCTGGCGCGGTTCGGCTGGCAGCGCGGGCAGCCCTGGGGGGGCGAGGTGCAGTTGCCGCGCGATTTCGACTACCGGCTGGCGGATCGCAGCGTCAGGCGGATGCCCTCGGACTGGGCGGCACTGGGCGTGCGCGACATGGCCGGGCGCGCGGTGCCCGAGCATGGGCGGGCCTCGATCCTGCTGCCGGCAGGCGCGCGGGGTGCGGCCTTCATGGTCTTTGATAATTTTGCGGTGATCGGGCGCTACAACACGGCGGATGCCTATGTGATCGGGGTGGGGCATCTGTCCGACCGGATCCGGGGCGGCGGGCCGATCCGGTCCGCCTGGCCGCGCGAAGATCGCGCGCTGGTCTTTGCCGAGCGTCAGGAATTGCAGGAACGGCTGACCCGGGCTGGGTTCGATACCAAGGGCGTAGACGGCCGGATCGGGCCGAACACCATCGCCGCGGTGCGCGCCTTTCAGCACGCGGCGGGGATGATTCCGGACGGCTATGCAAGTCTCGATCTGCTGAACCGCCTGCGCTGAACCCGCCCGGGGAGCCGACTGCGTCGGCTGCCTTCGGCGAGGATATTTGAGGCCAGAAGAAGCACAGGTGGACCCCCTGTCCGGGCCTTCCTCGGGGGGGACGGGAAGGGGGGACGGGGGTCTTCTCCTGGCGCGGTCATCGGCGTCCCCGCCTGTACCGCCCTGGCAGACTGGCGGATCAGGGTTAATTTTCCGTTGCCTTCTGTCGCTGGTCTGGGCGGTCGCGCCGGGTGCGTCAGCCGGAGATCCGCGCCTCGGCCCCGCGCGGCGCGCGGGCAAGGCGGTTGGCCAATGCGCGGCGGGTCAGGAAGGGCCGGGTGGGCGGGCCGTAGCGGGCGATGACCTCGTCGCGCGCGATGCCGGGCTGGAACAGGCCGGGAAACAACGGCTCCAGCGTGGCGATGTCCGCCGCCGACAGGGCCTGTTGCGCCATCGGGCCGGGATAGAAGCTTTCGCAGGGCGCCCCTTCGGCAAAGACGATCTGATGGGCGTCGAACATCAGGTGGATATAGGTGATCTCGCGCTTGCCGCGGGCGATGCGGATGGGGCCGCGGGCCAGTTCGGCCAGATGCCCGGCCCGGGCCAGATGGGTGCCGTCGATCAGCATCCCGTGCAGCGGCGAGACCAGAAGATCGCGGCTTGTTCCAAGGCTGCCGCGCGGGATCAGGATCGGGCGCAGGTTCGGCTGCGCGGCCAGTGCGGCGGCGTCGTGATGGGTGCGGCCGATCCAGCGGACGGGCTGGGGACCGTTGTCCAGCGTGACGACCGGATCGCCCGGCGCCAGCGTTTCGACCGGGATATCGCCCCGGGGCGTGCGGATCGCGGTGCCCGTGGTCAGACAGTTCGCGAAGCTGCCGAGATAGCGCACGGCGCCCAGCTTGGCGTTGTTGTCGAAGACGCTGTCGACGGTCAGCGACCGGATCGGTTTCGCCTCGAGCGCGATCTGGGTTGCGTTGTAGCTGAGCGACGGGACCAGGTAGAGACGGCCGACCGTGTCCTGCATCAGCACGAGCGGAAGTGTTGTCGAGGTGCCGTCGACATAGGTGAGGGTGGCGTTGTAGCCCACCGTTGCATCGACCTGCCGGGGCGCGCCACCATCGATCCTGAAGGTGTCGTATTTCATGACACCGAAATAGTCGTTCCTGGTATCATAGGTGGTCGTATCGCCGTGGCCGAAATAATCGGCCGAAAAAGTCTGGATATTGTTGGCAAGCGCGTTTCCCGGCCCGCCAAAGGTCGTGCCGACAAGATTGGCGGCGTTCTCGGTGACGTTGCTCGTCTCGTCGGCATCCAGCCGCGCGAAGGAGCCCAGATAGATGACCTGGAAGGTTGTTCCCGTCGCCATGTCGTCCTGGACCCTTGTTCCTGCGGGTTCGTGGAGCGCGGTCCGGAGCCTGTTGGTCGACAGGTCCGCAACGCCCGATTCGGTGCATGCTTGGCGCCGAATCTTCCATGGCGGGCCTTAACGTCGGGTCACTGCCGGGCAGGATATGGGGCGCGGGCGGCGCCTTACGGGCCGACGAGCCGTCCCCAGAGATCATACTCCCCCGCCTCGTCCACATCCACCGTCACGATATCGCCCGGCGCCAGCCCCCCGGTGTCCTCGTCGATGAACAGGCAGCCGTCGATCTCGGGCGCGTCGGCCATGCTGCGGCAGGTGGCGATGCCGTCGGCATCCACCTCGTCGACGATGACCTGAAGCCGCTGGCCGACCTTTGCGGCCAGCTTCGCCTCGGAGATCGCCTGCGCCTTCTCCATGAAGCGGTGCCAGCGTTCATCCTTGACCGCGTCGGGGACGTGATCGGGCAGGGCGTTCGACCGGGCACCGGCGACATTCTCGTAGCGAAAGCAGCCCACGCGATCCAGTTGCGCCTCGTCCAGCCAGTCGAGCAGGGTCTGGAACTCGGCCTCGGTCTCGCCCGGAAAGCCCACGATGAAGGTGGAGCGCAGCGCCAGATCGGGACAGTCGCGCCGCCAGGCTGCGATCTCGTCCAGCGTCTTCGCCGCCGCCGCCGGGCGGGCCATGCGTTTGAGCGTGTCGGGATGGGCATGCTGGAACGGGATGTCGAGGTAGGGCAGCACCAACCTCTCGGCCATCAGCGGGATCAGCTCGCGCACATGCGGGTAGGGATAGACGTAATGCAGCCGCACCCACGCGCCGAGCGAGCCGAGGTCGCGGGCCAGATCGGTGATGTGGGCGCGGTGGCCGCGGTCGGTGGCATGTTTCAGGTCCAGCCCATAGGCCGATGTGTCCTGGCTGATGACGAGCAGTTCGCGGACCCCCGCCTCGACCAGCCGTTCGGCCTCGCGCAGAACGGCGTGCGCCGGGCGCGAGACGAGCCGCCCGCGCATGTCGGGGATGATGCAGAACCGGCAGGCGTGATTGCAGCCTTCGGAGATCTTGAGATAGCTGTAATGGCGTGGTGTCAGCGTCACGCCCGAGGCGGGCAACAGATCCACGAACGGATCGGGATCGGGCGGCACGGCGGCGTGGACCGCATCCAGCACCTGTTCGTACTGGTGCGGCCCCGTGACCGCCAGAACCGTGGGATGCGCGCCGGTGACATAGCCGGGCTCGGCGCCCAGGCAGCCCGTCACGATCACCCGGCCGTTTTCCTTCAGCGCCTCGCCGATCGCCTCCAGGCTTTCGGCCTTGGCGGAATCAAGGAAACCGCAGGTGTTCACGATCACCGCATCCGCCCCCGCGTAATCGGGGCTGATCGCATAGCCTTCGGCGCGCAGGCGCGTCAGGATCCGTTCGCTGTCCACCAGCGCCTTGGGACAGCCAAGGCTGACCATGCCGATGGTCGGCTGGCCGGGGCGGGGGGGATCCTCGATCCGGGGGCGGGGGGCGCGGTCGGGGCGCAGGTCGGGCGGGTTCGTTACCATGGGGCGCATATAGCGATGCGCGCGGTCGCGGGAAAGTGGGGAACCCGCGCTTGCCCCGGCGCGTGCGCTGCGCCTAGTCTGGGGCAGGACAACCGAAAGGTGCGCCATGCGCTGGATCATCCGTCTGGTTCTTGCCGTTGTCGTTCTGGCCGGGCTGTTCGTGGGCGGGCTGTTCCTGCTGCCCGCCGACAAGGTGGCGGCGCTGGTGCAGGATCAGGTACGCAGCGCGACCGGGCGCGAACTGACGCTGTCGGGGCGGCTCAGCCCCTCGCTCTGGCCCGAGATCGGGGTGGCGACGGGGCCGGTCACGCTGTCCAATGCCGACTGGTCCGATGCAGGCCCGATGCTGGCGGCCGAGGGGCTGTCGGTCGGGCTGGACCTGAAGGCGCTGATCGGCGGGCAGATCGTGATCCGCGAGATCGTGGCGCAATCGCCCCGGATCGTGCTGGAACGTGCGGCGGACGGGCGGGCGAACTGGCTGTTCGAGACGGGCGCCCCGGCGCCTGAAACGGCCGGGGCTGGCGGCGAGGGCAAGCCCGCGCGCGGCTTCACGCTGGATATGGCGCGGGTCGTCGATGGCAGTTTCGTCTATCTCGACCGCGCAGCCGGCACGCGCACGGAACTTGCCGGGGTCGATGCGACGCTGGCCATGCCCAGTGCCGATGGCCCCGCACGGATCGAGGTCAAGGCGGCTCTGAACGGCCAGCCACTGAGCGCCACGGCGCAGGTCGCGCAGCTTGCGGAATTCACCGGTGGGGCGGTTTCGGACCTGTCGCTTGACGCGGCGCTGGGCGGCGCGCGGCTTGTCTTTGACGGGCGGTCCGGTCTGGTGCCGCTTTCTGCCGAAGGCGCGGTCGATGCCGATCTGTCCGACCTGCGCGCGATATTTGCCGCGCTGGGCCAACCCGCGCCGACCGTGCCGGGGCGGCAAATAGGCGTCAAGGGGCAGATGCGATACACCCCCCAGAACACGCTGCATCTGCGCGAGGGCGTGCTGCGCCAGGATGGCAATTTGCTGTCCGGGTCGGCCGATCTGGCGCTGTCGGGCAAGCCGCGGCTGACCGGGCAATTCACCGCCGGGGCGCTGGATCTGACCGCGCTGACGGGCGGCGGATCGGGGACCGGGGCGGGCGCGGGCGGTGGCGGCGGGGGGGGCTGGTCCACCGCGCCGATCGACCTGTCGGGGCTTGGCGCGCTTGATGCCGAGGTGACGCTGGCCGCGCAATCCGTCGATCTGGGCGGCACAAGGCTTGGCCCCACGCGGATCGCCGCGACACTGACCGACCGTCGCCTGGTGCTAGACCTGCGCGAGGTGCAGGCCCATGGCGGTCGGATCACCGGCAATGTCGTGCTGAACGGGCGCGGCGGCACCTCGGTCGGCGGCGATCTGACTGTGGCGGGCGTGGCGATGCAGACGCTTCTGCGCGAGCTTGCCGATTACGACCGGCTGATCGGGCAGGGCGATCTGCGGCTGCAATTCCTGGGCTCGGGCGGGTCGATGGCGGCGATCATGAACAGCCTGTCGGGGTCCGGCTCGCTGCGGCTGGGCAAGGGCGAACTGCGCGGGCTGGATATAGCGGGGATGATCCGCACGCTTGACCTGGGCTATGTCGGCGAGGGCGCAAAGACCATTTTCGACGGGATCACCGCCAGTTTCACCATCGACCAGGGCGTGCTGCGCAATGACGACATGGTACTGGCCGCGCCGCTGCTGACCGCGACCGGCGCGGGCCGGGTGGGGATCGGGGCGCGCACGCTTGACTATCGCGTGGTGTCGCGGGCGCTGTCGGATAGCGGCGGGGCGGGCGGCATCCGCGTGCCGCTGCTGATCTCGGGCAGCTGGGCTAATCCGCGCTACCGGCTGGATCTGGAAGCCATCGCGCGCGAGCGGCTGGAACTGGACGAGCAGAAGAAGGCCATCGAGGAAAAGGCCCGTGCAGCCGCGAAGAAGGCCGAAGAGGACGCCAAGGCCCGTGCGGCAAGGGAACTGGGCGTCGAGGCCGGCGAGGGCGCGCGGATCGAGGATGCGGCCCGCCGCAAGCTTGAGGAGGAGGCGAAGAAGGGGCTCAGGCGGCTTCTGGGCGGCAATTGAACCGCACCCTTCCCCAGCCCGACCAGTCCGGCCAGCGGCCCGGCCTGGCACGCTGAAAACACCCTGTTCCTGCTGGATTTCCGACAACCGCAAACCGCTCTCACGCTGCCTTTCTGGCGGCGTCGCCTTTCGCTGGAAAATCCCGCAAGCCTCGCTTATGTGGGGCCTCGATCCGGAACAGAGGAGGCAAGCCCGGCATGGCGAAGATCACCTATATCGAGTTCAACGGCACCCCGCATGTGGTCGAGGTCGCCAACGGGCTGACCGTCATGGAGGGCGCCCGCGACAACGCCATCCCCGGCATCGACGCCGATTGCGGCGGTGCCTGCGCCTGTTCGACCTGCCATGCCTATATCCATCCCGACTGGGTCGACCGGCTGCCCCCCATCGAGGAGATGGAAGCCGACATGCTCGATTTCGCCTATGAAACCGACCCCAAACGCTCGCGGCTGACCTGTCAGATCAAGGTCACCGATGCGCTGGACGGGTTGATCGTGCAGATGCCCGAAAAGCAGATCTGACGCACCCGGCGGCCGCTTCTGGCGGCCGCCCGGTCATTCCCGGTGTTCCGGCCCCAATTTCTCGCGGCAAGTGCCGGTTAGAACGGTGCCCGGCTGCAAAGCCCCCGTCCCCTGTCAACGCTCTGATTGTGGCCCACTGGCAAGCCGCGCGGTCGCGTTCCGGATGACATGTTGCAGACACATCCGGACCGCCTGCCCGGCAGACGACATCCACGGCGCATGTCAGGCCAGTTGCACGGACCTGACCGAAAGCACCTTGTCGGCCCGGCTGAACCTCTGCCCGGTGCCTCAAACGTCAATGAAACGGAAGGGTTGGTGGAGCCAAGGGGGATCGAACCCCTGACCTCTTGCATGCCATGCAAGCGCTCTCCCAGCTGAGCTATGGCCCCGTTCCGGTTGCGGCCCCTCGGGACCGCCCGGGTGTCTTATGGAAGCTGCGGGACGAGTTCAAGCGAAAAAATCGTCCCGCGCCCTGTCATGTTTCGTCGTCGTCATCGGCGGACATGTCCGCCAGATCGTCCAGCGAAACATTGTCGTCATCGTCGTCCAGCACGTCGTCGCCCAGATCGACATCGGTCGCGTCATCGTCGTCGATCACGGCGTCATCGGTGTCCAGATCGTCATCGGGAATGGCCTTGGCAGGCGCCGCCTTCTCGGCCAGCAGCGTCCGGCTCTTGCCCGCCATCAGGCTTTCCAGCGAGAAGCTGTTGGCGCAGGCGGGGCAGGTCATCGGGTTGCGCTGAAGGTCGTAGAAGCGGGTCGCGCAACTTGGGCAAACGCGCTTTACGCCCCATTCTTCCTTTGGCATGGAGGTCCTCTCGGGGGTAACGTCTTTTTGCGGTTGCAGCCACCTGCCACAAGTCCCCCGACGTGTCAAAGCCCTTTTGGGATGCTATGGAAACGCGCAACGGACGAGGCAGAGATGGACAGCACACGCCTTCCCGGCGATCCCCCGCTCGAGATCGCGCTGCGCCGCTCGGCGCGGGCGCGGCGCTATTCGCTGCGCGTCTCGCAGCTTGACGGGCGGGTGACGCTGACCCTGCCCCGCCGCGCGCCGATCGCCGAGGGGCTGGCCTTCCTGCGCGAGAAGGAGGACTGGATTCGCGGCCACCTTGCGGCGCGCCCCGAGGATCACGCCGTCGCGCTTGGTGGCTCGGTGCCGTTCCGCGGTCGAGCGCTGCCCATCGTGGCCGGAACCGGCCGCGCGCCGCGGCTGATCGACGAGGCGCTGGCCGTGCCCGGCCCCGCGGCGGGCGTGGCGGGCCGGGTGCAGGCCTTTCTGCGGAGCGAGGCGCGCGCGGCACTGGCCGAGGCGGTGGACCGCCATGCAGGCGCGCTTGGCCGGCCCTATGGGCGGCTGACGCTGCGCGACACCCGCTCTCGCTGGGGATCCTGCACGTCGCGGGGGGATCTGATGTTTTCCTGGCGGCTGATCATGGCGCCGCCGCAGGTGCTGGATTACGTCGCCGCGCATGAGGTCGCGCATCTGGCCGAGATGAATCATTCCCCGGCCTACTGGGCCGTGGTGCGTCGGCTGATGCCCGACTATGCCGCGCCGCGGTCTTGGCTGCGCGCGAACGGGGCGGCGCTGCATCGGGTGCGCTTCGGCGATTGACGTTTGACGCCGCCGTGATCACAGTCGTTCCATGCTGATCCAGACCCGGCCGGGCGAGACGGGCACCGCGGCCCATGACCGGCTCTACCGCACGCTCAGAACCCAGATCATGCACGGGGAACTGACCCCCGGGGCAGCGCTGACGCTGCGCGGGATCGGGCGGCAATTCGGCGTGTCGATGACGCCTGCGCGCGAGGCGGTGCGCCGGCTGGTGGCCGAGGGGGCGCTGACCCTGTCCTCCTCGGGCCGGGTCGCGACGCCGGAACTGTCGAACGAGCGGATCGAGGAACTGGCCGCCCTGCGCGCCCTGCTGGAGCCGGAACTGGCCAGCCGCGCCCTGCCGCGCGCGCATATGGCGCTGATCGAGCGGATGCAGAAGATCAATGCCGAGATCGGCGAGACGGTGGCGCGCGGCGATGCGGTGGGCTTCATCCGCACCAATCTGGAGTTTCACCGCGCGCTTTACCTGCGCGCGCAGGCGCCCGCGATGCTGGCCATGGCCGAAACCGTCTGGCTGCAACTCGGCCCCACCATGCGCGCGCTTTACGGGCGGCTCGGCCGGACCGAACCGCCGCAGCACCACCGGATGATCCTGGCGGCGCTGCGGGCGGGGGATGAACCCGCGCTGCGGCTGGCGATCCGGACCGATGTGACCCAGGGGCTGCGGATGCTGGCCACCTGATCGGGGGCTAGCTGTGGATCGCCCCGTCGCCGCAGGCCAGCGCCGCCTCGCGCACCGCCTCGGAACAGGTCGGATGGGCGTGGCAGGTGCGGGCGAGGTCTTCGGCAGAGGCGCCGAATTCCATCGCGACGCAGATCTCGTGGATCAGCTCGCCCGCATTTGGGCCCAGGATATGGGCGCCGAGGATGCGGTCGGTCTGGGCATCGGCGAGGATCTTGACAAAGCCATCCGCGGCGAACATCGCCTTGGCCCGGCCATTGCCCATGAACGAGAACTTGCCGACCTTGTAGGCCCGGCCTGATTCCTTCAGGCTGTCCTCGGTCGCGCCGACCGCCGCCACTTCGGGCGCGGTATAGATCACGCCGGGGATGACCGCGTAATTCACATGGCCTTTTTGGCCCGCAAGGATCTCGGCCACCGCCATTCCCTCGTCCTCGGCCTTGTGGGCGAGCATGGGGCCCTCGATCGCGTCGCCGATGGCGTAAAGGCCGGGGACCGATGTGCGATAGTGCGGATCAGTGGCGATCTGGCCGTGTTGGGTCAGCGCCACGCCCAGCGCATCAAGGCCCAGACCCTGGGTGAAGGGTTTGCGCCCCGTGGCCACCAGAACGGTATCGGCATCCACCTGATGTTCGCTGTCATCCTTGCGCAGCCGGTAGGTGACCCTGGCCTTGGTCCTGAGCGCCTCGGCAGACTGGACGGCAGCGCCGGTGATGATCTCGAGCCCCTGTTTCTTGAGCAGGGACCGGAAGCTGCGGGCGATTTCGCTGTCGAGCCCGGGGGTGATCTGGTCGAGATATTCCAGCACCGTCACCTGCGCGCCGAGACGGGCATAGACGGAGCCCAGTTCCAGCCCGATCACGCCTGCGCCGATCACGACCAGTTTCTTCGGGATCTTCGGCAAGCTGAGCGCGCCGGTCGAGGAGACGATCAGCTTCTCGTCGATCTCGACTCCGGGAATGGTGGCGGGTTCGGAACCTGTTGCGATCACGATGTTTTTCGCCTTGTGGGTCTCGTCGCCGACGGTGACCAGCCCGGGCTCGGGGATCGTGGCCCAGCCCTTGATCCAGTCCACCTTGTTCTTCTTGAACAGGAATTCGATGCCCTTGGTGTTCTGGGCGATGACCTCGTCCTTGTAGGCGAGCATCTGTTGCCAGTCGACCTTGGGGGGGGCGCCCTTGAGCCCCATCTTCTCGAAATTATGTTGCGATTCATGGAGTTGGTGGGAGGCATGCAGCAGCGCCTTGGAGGGGATGCAGCCGACATTCAGGCAGGTGCCGCCCAGCGTCTCGCGGCCCTCGACGCAGGCGGTTTTCAGGCCCAGTTGGGCGCAGCGGATGGCGCAGACATAGCCGCCGGGGCCGGCGCCGATGATGATCACGTCATAGCTTGCCATTGGGCTCTCCTTTGCCGGATCTGGCGATATGAATTCCGTATGATGCCCATATGAGATCCACATGAGCTTTTCGGGCCGGGGCAGGGGGGCTGTCTGCACCCCGCCGCGGCGCTGCCGCGGCCCCCCCCGAGGATATTTCCGGCCAGAAGAAGATCACAGCAGGGCTGCGAGCGTCATCAGGAGCGTGGCGAAGAACCCCACGGCCCAGAGGATCGACCGGCCGGGCACCCAGCCGCGGACATAGGCCGGGACATAGAGGATGCGGGCGCCGAGATAGGTGAAGGCGCAGATGGCGGTGAAGAGCGAGGACTGGCCCGAGAGGGTGACCAGCGCGGTGGCGGCGGTGAAGAGGATCAGCGCCTCGAAATGGTTGTTCAGCGCGCGTTGTAGCCGCGCGGTGCGCGGCGAGAGCGGCCGTTCGGGCGGCGTGTCGCGCGTGCCCGCGGTGTAGTTGGCGCCCAGTTCCATATTGGCGGGGATGGCCAGCAGGACAAGCTGGACCGCCTGGAGCAGGATGGCGAGGGCGAGGGCGGTGAGTTCGGGGGTCATTCCGTCGCGTCCCGGGCTTGACCCGGGACCTCCTGGTTCGGGGTGCGGGCGAGGCCCCGGATCAGGTCCGGGGCGGGGTGAGACAAGTTAACAAAGGCGCTCGGCTTAACGGTCATCTTGCTTGAACGCCGTCCAGGACTGTCCAAACCCCAAATGAAAACGCTGCCAGAGAAATGGTTGCTAGACCAACGTAAGCTGGCACAACGAACCAGTCGGCAAGAGCGGATTTCCCAGTGTAGGGATTTGCAGTCAAAGCAACCAAGTAAGCAACCGCGATATCCGCGAACGCAGATATTATGCCCGCAAGAAAGCAAAGCATGGAAAACTTGATTGCACTCAAGGGAACGGAGAATGCTGTCTGCGCTGTGGCATTACCCAGGAAGGTTAGAAGAACAACGAAGGCGCCACTATTCAAAGTAATTAGCGCTTTGAGCGCAAAAATACCTATTTCACGCACAACCTGAATAGACGCGCGGTACCATTCCGCTCGGACTTTTTCCTCTGTAATTTCTTCCATCACAAATCCATCAACAGCCTTCTCGGATCCTCCAGAGCCTCCTTCACGCGGACGAGGAAGGTCACCGCCCCCTTGCCGTCGACGATGCGGTGGTCGTAGCTGAGCGCGAGGTACATCATCGGGCGGATGACGATCTGGCCGGCGACGACCACGGGGCGGTCCTGGATCTTGTGCATCCCCAGGATGCCCGATTGCGGCGGGTTGAGGATGGGCGAGGACATCAGCGAGCCGTAGACGCCGCCATTCGAGATGGTGAAGGTGCCGCCCTGCATCTCGGCCATGGACAGCTTGCCGTCGCGGGCGCGGATGCCGAGTTCGGCGATGCGTTTCTCGATCTCGGCGAAGCCCATGGCGTGGGCATTGCGCAGCACCGGCACGACGAGGCCCGAGGGCGTGCCGACGGCGATGCCCATATGGACGAATTGCTTGTAGACGATGTCGGTGCCGTCGATCTCGGCATTGACCTCGGGCACTTCGGCGAGCGCGTGGCAGCAGGCCTTGGTGAAGAAGGACATGAAGCCGAGTTTGACGCCGTGCTTCTTTTCGAACAGATCCTTGTATTCCTTGCGCAGCGCCATGACGCCGGACATGTCGATCTCGTTATAGGTGGTCAGCATCGCCGCGCTGTTCTGCGCGTCCTTGAGCCGGCGCGCGATGGTCTGGCGCAGGCGGGTCATGCGCACCCGTTCCTCGCGCGCGGCATCCTCGGCGGGGATGGGGGCGCGGGCGGCGTCGGGGGCGGGTCTGGGCGGTTCGGCGGGTCTGGGGGCGGGTTTCGGGGCCTCGGCGGCGCGCATGACATCCTCTTTCATGATGCGGCCGTCGCGGCCGGAGCCGGTCACGGCATCGGGGGAGAGGCCCTTTTCGGCCATCAGTTTCTTCGCCGAGGGGGCGTGTTCGATATCCTTGCCGGTGGTCGGGGCGGGCGCTTCGGCGGGTTCGGGGGCGGGTTTGGGCGCGGGGGATGCGGCGGCGCCTTCGCCCGCGATCAGGGTGGCCAGTCGGGCGCCCGCGGCAACGGTGGCGCCTTCGGCGGCGAGGATCGCGCCCAGGGTTCCGGCGGCAGGCGCCGGCACCTCGACCGAGACCTTGTCGGTTTCCAGTTCGCACAGGATCTCGTCCCGCTCGACATGGTCGCCCGGGGCCTTGAACCAGGTCGAGACGGTCGCCTCGGCCACGCTTTCGCCGAGCGTGGGGACCATGACGGCGATTTCCTGCGCGGCGGGCGCGGGGGCGGAGGCAGCGGCGGGGCTGCGGGCGGCCTTGGCAGCGGCCTCGACGATGGTGGCGAGAAGGGCATCGACCGAGACGGTCTCGCCCTCCGGCGCCACGATCTCGCCGAGCGTTCCGGCGGTGGGCGCGGGCACCTCGACCGTTACCTTGTCGGTTTCCAGTTCGCACAGCATCTCGTCAGCGGCGACGGCATCGCCGGGTTTCTTGAACCAGGTGGCGACGGTGGCTTCGGTGACGCTTTCGCCCAGGGTGGGCACACGGACTTCTGTGGACATGGGATCACCCTTCGATGGTGAGCGCGTCGTTGACGAGCGCGGCTTGCTGGGCCTTGTGCTGGCTGGCGAGCCCGGTGGCGGGCGAGGCGGCGGCGGGGCGGCCCGCATAGCGCGGGCGGTGGTGCTTCGCGTCGATGCGCGTCAGCACCCATTCGAGATTGGGCTCGATGAAGGTCCAGGCGCCCTGGTTCTTGGGCTCTTCCTGGCACCAGACGATTTCGGCGTCGTGGAAGCGTTCCAGTTCCTTGACCAGGCTGAGCGCGGGGAAGGGATAGAACTGTTCGAGCCGCAGGAGATAGACATCGTCCAGTCCGCGGGCGTCGCGTTCTTCCAGCAGGTCATAATAGACCTTTCCCGAGCAGATCACGACGCGGCGGATTTCGGAATCGGGTTTCAGCTTGACCTGCGCATTGCCATGTTCGGCGTCGTCCCAGAGCACGCGGTGGAAGGAAGATCCGGTCAGGAATTCGCTGGCTTCGGACACTGCAAGCCGATGGCGCAACAGCGATTTCGGCGTCATCAGGATCAGCGGCTTGCGGAAGCTGCGGTGAAGCTGCCGGCGCAGGATGTGGAAGTAATTGGCGGGCGTCGAGCAATTGGCGACGATCCAGTTATCCTCGGCCGAGAGTTGCAGGAAGCGTTCCAGACGGGCGGAACTGTGTTCCGGGCCCTGCCCCTCAAACCCGTGGGGCAGCAGGACGACAAGGCCCGACATGCGCAGCCATTTGCGTTCGCCGGAACTGATGAACTGGTCGAACATGATCTGCGCGCCATTGGCGAAATCGCCGAATTGCGCCTCCCACATCACCAGCGCATTGGGTTCGGCCAGCGAATAGCCGTATTCGAAGCCCAGAACCGCATATTCCGACAGCATCGAGTCGATGACGTCGTATTTCGCCTGGCCCTTGCGGATATGGTTCAGCGGGAAATACCGTTCCTCGGTGTTCTGGTCGATCAGCGCGGAATGGCGTTGCGAGAACGTGCCGCGGATCGAATCCTGGCCTGCCAGACGCACGGGGTAACCTTCGGTCAGCAGGCTGCCGAAGGCCAGCGCCTCGGCCGTGGCCCAGTCAAAGCCCTTGCCAGAATTGAACATTTCGCGCTTTGCGTCAAGCAGCCGACCCACCGTCTTGTGCAGGTCGAAGCCCTGCGGCACCAGCGTCAGCGCCTGGCCGATTTCCTGCATCGTCTCTTCCGAGATCGCGGTTTCGCCGCGCTGGTATTCGTCGCCGCCGCCGCGCTTGATATGCGACCAGCGGCCATCCAGCCAGTCTGCCTTGTTCGGCTTGTAGTCCCTGCCGGCGTCGAATTCCTCGTTCAGATGCGACTGGAACGCGGCCTTCATGTCCTCGATCTCGCCTTCGGGGATCAGCCCGTCGGCGACCAGACGTTCGGTATAGAGTTGCAGCGTCGATTTGTGCTTCTTGATCTTCTGATACATCAGGGGATTGGTGAACATCGGTTCATCCCCCTCGTTATGGCCGAAGCGGCGATAGCAGAACATGTCGATGACCACGTCCTTGCTGAATTTCTGGCGGAATTCGGTGGCCACCTTGGCGGCATGGACCACCGCCTCGGGATCGTCGCCATTGACGTGGAAGATCGGCGCCTCGACCATCAGCGCGATATCGGTGGGATAGGGCGAGGAGCGGCTGAAATGCGGCGCGGTGGTGAAGCCGATCTGGTTGTTCACCACGATATGGATCGTCCCGCCGGTGCGGTGGCCCACCAGCCCCGACATGCCGAAACATTCGGCCACGACGCCCTGACCGGCAAAGGCCGCATCGCCATGCAGCAGCAGCGGCAGCACGGTCTTGCGCTCGCGGTCACCCGCCTGTTCCTGCTTGGCGCGCGTCTTGCCCAGCACCACGGGGTTCACCGCCTCCAGGTGGCTGGGATTGGCGGTCAGCGACAGGTGGACGATATTGCCGTCGAATTCGCGGTCCGAGCTGGCGCCGAGGTGGTATTTCACATCGCCCGAACCGTCGACATCCTCGGGTTTGAAGCTGCCGCCCTGGAATTCGTGAAAGATCGCGCGATAGGGCTTGCCCATCACATTGGCCAGCACGCTGAGCCGCCCCCGGTGCGGCATGCCGATGGCGATTTCCTTGACCCCCAGCGCACCGCCGCGCTTGATGATCTGTTCCATCGCCGGGATCAGCGCCTCGCCGCCGTCAAGGCCGAACCGCTTGGTGCCCATGTACTTGACATGCAGGAACTTCTCGAAGCCCTCGGCCTCGACCAGCTTGTTCAGGATCGCGCGGCGGCCTTCGCGGGTGAACTTGATTTCCTTGCCGTACCCCTCGATCCGTTCCTTCAGCCAGGCGGATTGCTCGGGGTCGGAAATATGCATGTATTGCAGCGCGAAGGTGCCGCAATAGGTGCGCTGCACGATGGCCAGGATCTCGCGGATCGAGGCGACCTGAAGCCCCAGCACGTTGTCGATGAACACCGGCCGGTCCATGTCGGCATCGGTAAAGCCGTAGGAACCGGGGTCAAGCTCGGGATGGGGGGTGTCGTTGCGCAGCCCCAGCGGATCAAGATCGGCAACCAGATGGCCGCGGATGCGGTAGGCGCGGATCAGCATCAGCGCGCGGATCGAGTCGAGCACCGCGCGTTTCACCTCGTCATCGGTGACCTTGACGCCCTGTGCCTCGGCCTTCTCGCGGATCTTCACCTCGGCGGCGCGGGCCTCGCTGACCGGGGGCAGGCCGGGCCATTGGCCATCCAGCGCCGCCGTCAGGTCGTCATTGGGCGCGGGCGGCCAGTCGCGGCGCGCCCAGCTTGGCCCTGCCGCCTCGCGCTTGACCGAAACCTCGTCATCGCCGAGATCGGCGAAGAAGCGGCGCCATTGCTCGTCGACATTGTCGGGGTCATTGGCGTAGCGGGCGTAAAGCTGTTCCACATACTCGGCATTGTGCCCTTGCAGGAAGGACGAGGCGTGGAAGGTGGAATTGGGGCTCTGCTCGGTCATGGGATCCTCCCTCGGGGGTCGTGCGCTGTCCGGCCTGGGGGTTCCCGCCCCGCGGCCGGACGCAGGTCTTCAGCTCATGCCTTCATCGCGGCCAGCACCGCCTCGCCCAGGCGGGCGGGGCTGTCGGCCACGACGACACCAGCGGCTTTCATCGCGTCGATCTTGTCCTCGGCGCCGCCCTTGCCGCCCGCGACGATGGCACCCGCATGGCCCATCCGCCTGCCCGGAGGCGCGGTGCGGCCCGCGATGAAGCCCGCGACGGGTTTCCTGCGGCCCTTCTTGGCTTCGTCCCGCAGGAACTGGGCGGCTTCCTCCTCGGCCGAGCCGCCGATCTCGCCGATCATGATGATCGCCTCGGTCTCGTCATCGGCCAGGAACCATTCCAGCACGTCGATATGCTCGGTCCCCTTGATCGGGTCGCCGCCGATGCCGACGCAGGTGGATTGGCCGAGCCCGACATCGGTGGTCTGCTTGACCGCCTCGTAGGTCAGCGTGCCCGAGCGGGAGACCACGCCCACCTTGCCGCGGCGGTGGATATGGCCGGGCATGATGCCGATCTTGCAGGCGCCGGGGGTGATGACGCCGGGGCAGTTCGGCCCGATCAGGATCGAGTCCGAGCCCGCCAGCGCGCGCTTGACCGTCATCATGTCGAGCACCGGGATGCCTTCGGTGATGCAGACGATCAGCGGAATCTTCGCGTCGATGGCCTCCAGGATCGAATCCGCGGCAAAGGGCGGGGGCACATAGATCACCGTGGCATTTGCACCGGTCTTGGCCACCGCCTCGTGGCAGGAATCGAAGACCGGCAGGTCGAGATGCTTCTGGCCCCCTTTGCCCGGCGTCACGCCGCCGACCATGCGGGTTCCGTAGGCGATGGCCTGTTCGGAGTGGAAGGTGCCCTGCGATCCGGTGAAGCCCTGGCAGATCACCTTGGTGTTTTCGTCAACGAGAACGGCCATTCGCCTTACCCCTTCACCGCTTTGACAATCTTTTCCGCCGCATCCGACAGGTCGTCCGCCGCGATCACGTCGAGGCCGGAGGTGTTGAGGATGTCCTTGCCCTTCTCGACATTGGTGCCTTCGAGGCGGACCACCAGCGGCACTTTCAGGCCGACCTCGCGGACGGCTTCGACCACGCCTTCGGCGATCACGTCGCAGCGCATGATGCCGCCGAAGATGTTCACCAGGATCCCCTTCACGTTCGGGTCCGAGGTGATGATCTTGAACGCTTCGGTCACCTTCTCGCGGGTGGCGCCGCCGCCCACGTCGAGGAAGTTGGCCGGTTCCGCACCGTAAAGCTTGATGATGTCCATGGTCGCCATGGCCAGGCCCGCGCCGTTGACCATGCAGCCGATCTCGCCATCGAGCGCGATGTAGTTCAGGTCGTGCTTGGAGGCGGCAAGTTCCTTGGGGTCTTCCTCGGTCTCGTCGCGCAGGGCGAGGATGTCGTCATGGCGGTACAGCGCGTTCGAGTCGAAGCCCATCTTGGCGTCGAGGCATTTCAGATCGCCCTCGTCGCTGACGATCAGCGGGTTGATCTCGATCATCTCGCAATCCTTGTCGAGGAACAGCTTGTAAAGCTGGCCCAGAAGGGTCGAGCATTGCTTGATCTGCTTGCCTTCGAGCCCGAGGGAAAAGGCGACGCGGCGGCCGTGCCAGGGCTGGTAGCCGGTCACGGGGTCGATGGTGAAGGACAGGATGCGCTCGGGCGTCTTTGCCGCCACTTCCTCGATGTCCATGCCGCCCTCGGTCGAGCAGACAACGGCGATGCGGCTCGACTGCCGGTCGACCAGCAGCGCAAGGTAAAGCTCGCGCGCGATTTCCGAGCCGTCCTCGAAATAGACGCGGCCGACCTGCTTGCCGACCGGGCCGGTCTGGTGGGTGACAAGCGTGCGGCCCAGCATCTTGCGCGCTTCCTCGGCGGCCTCGCCGACCGAGCGGGCCAGACGCACGCCGCCCTTCTCGCCCGCCTCGGACTCGATGAAGCGGCCCTTGCCGCGGCCGCCGGCGTGGATCTGCGCCTTGACCACCCAGAGCGGGCCGTCAAGTTCGCCCGCGATGGTCTTGGCCTCTTCGGCGCGGGTGACCACATGGCCTTTCGACACCGGTACGCCATAGCTGCGCAGAAGGGCCTTGGCCTGGTATTCGTGGATGTTCATCACGCTGTCCCATGCTGATGCGTTTTGTCGCCTCTAAGCATGGAACGGGTCGTCGCGAAACGGTTTTCGGTCGGGGGCGGCGGGATTTCGCGAAGTTTTCGGTGTTTGTGATCACACCTTGGAAAAGTGTGATCACAAACTGTTTTTCGTCCGGCCGTCAGGCCAGCGTGGGGTCGATTCCCTGGCAGGCCTCGACCAGCCCGCGCACCGCGGCAACCGAATTGTCGAACATCTCCTGCTCGGCGCGGTCGAGCTTGATCTCGACGATCCGCTCGATGCCGCCCGCGCCGATGATGGTGGGCACGCCGACATACATCCCCTTGAGCCCATAGGCCCCCGACACCCAGGCCGCGCAGGGCAGCAGGCGCTTCTGGTCCTTCAGATAGGCCTCGGCCATCTCGATGGCACTGGTGGCCGGCGCGTAATAGGCCGAGCCGGTCTTGAGCAGGCCGACGATCTCGGCGCCGCCGTCGCGGGTGCGCTGCACGATGGCGTCCAGCTTCTCTTTCGTGGTCCAGCCCATGTCCACCAGATCGGGCAGCGGCACGCCGCCGACGGTGGAATAGCGCACAAGCGGTACCATCGTGTCGCCATGGCCGCCCAGAACGAAGGCGGTGACATCCTTCATCGAGACGTCGAATTCCAGGCTCAGGAAATGGCGGAAGCGCGCGCTGTCCAGCACGCCGGCCATGCCCACGACCTTCTCATGCGGCAGGCCCGAGAATTCGCGCAGCGCCCAGACCATCGCATCCAGCGGGTTGGTGATGCAGATCACGAAGGCGTCGGGGGCGTGGTCGCGGATGCCCTCGCCCACGGATTTCATCACCTTGAGGTTGATGCCCAACAGGTCGTCGCGGCTCATCCCCGGTTTGCGCGGCACGCCCGCGGTGACGATGCAGACATCGGCGCCCGCGATGTCGGCGTAATCATTGGTGCCCTTGAGCCGTGCATCGAACCGCTCGGACGGGCCGGATTCGGCGATGTCCAGCGCCTTGCCCTGCGGCACCCCCTCGGCGATGTCGAAAAGCACGACGTCGCCCAGTTCCTTGATCGCGGCGAGATGGGCGAGCGTGCCCCCGATCTGCCCCGCGCCGATCAATGCGATCTTGGGTCTGGCCATAAGTCTGTTCCCCGTCTGTTGGTTTCGGCGCGATGGGTAAGCCTTTGGCGGCCAGCGCGCAAGACCGCCGCGGCGCGGCGCACCGGGCGGGGACAGGGGGGAACGGGGGAAAGGGTTCTGCGCCAAGGCGTTGCGGGCGGGGCAGGCGATTGGCCGGGGGGCGCCGTGGTCGGGCGGTATGCGGGCGGCGCGGCCCGGTCGGGGGCCGGGCCGTGCTGATTCTGCCGGGCTCAGGTGCCTTCGCCGGGGATCAGGCTTTCATTGACGCTCTGCCAGGCTTCGCCGCTGGCGATCAGGCAGGTCACGCCCGAGGGCAGGGTGCCGGTGATCGTCCAGGTGCCGGTCTCGGGATTGGCGTGGACCTCGACCACCGCGTTGTTGGCGGCCAGCCCGAGGGCCTGGCGTGCCTCGCCATATTGCTCGGCCAGAGCCGCCATGACCGCATCGCGCGGCGCGCATTGGGGGGCGGTTTCGGCCTGAACCGGCAGGGGCAGGGCAAGAAGCAGGGCGGCAAGCGCAAGGGGGCGGGTCATGGGCAAGGCTCCGTTCGGGATGGCTGTCGGCGCCGAACCTGCCGGGGAAAGCGCAACAAAGCCTGAGGGCAGCGCGCGCTGCTCTGCATCGCAGCGCAAGATTTTTCTGCGGCGCGGCGAAATGGGGGTTGCGGAATATGTCCCCGTTATGGTGATTGGCGCAACAAAATGACCCGAGGGGAGAATCAATGGACCCGCGTGCCCGCCCGTTCCGTTCCGTTCTCTACATCCCGGCCTCCAAGGCACGTGCGCTGGAAAAGGCCCGGACGCTGCCGGCCGATGCGATCATCTTCGATCTCGAGGATGCCGTCGCCCCCGAGGAAAAGCGCGCCGCCCGCGACCTGCTGGCCGAGGCGCTGCGCGAGGGCGGCTATGGCGCGCGCTTCCTGATCGTACGCGTCAATGGGCTGGACAGCGAATGGGGCGCCGATGACGTGGCTGCGATGCGCGGTGTCGGTGCCGATGCGATCTTGCTGCCCAAGGTCGAGACCACGGCGCAACTGGATGCGCTGGGCGATGCGATTCCGGGGGTGGGTCTCTGGGCGATGATCGAGACGCCGCGCGGCGTGCTGAACGCCCCGGCGCTGGCCGCACATCCCCGCGTCGGCGGTTTCGTGATGGGCACCAACGATCTGGCCAAGGAACTGGGCTGCCGCACCCGGTCGGACCGGCTGGCGCTGATCGCGAGCCTCAGCCAGTGCCTGCTGGCCGCGCGCGCCCATGGGATCGTGGCCATCGACGGGGTCTACAATGCCTTCCGCCACGAGGAAGGGCTGTGGGCGGAATGCGAGCAGGGGCGCGATCTGGGCTTTGACGGCAAGAGCCTGATCCATCCCGACCAGATCGCCATCGCCAATGCCACCTTCGCGCCCACCTCCGAAGAGATCGAACTGTCGCGCCGCCAGATCGCCGCTTTCGACGAGGCGCGCAAGCGAGGGCTGGGCATCGCCGTTGTGGATGGCCGCATCGTCGAGAATCTGCATATCGTCACGGCACGGAAGACGCTCGCCAAGGCGGCGGCGATCGCGCAACTGGAGGCCGTTTCATGACCCTGCTTATCCTCGGAGTTCTGCTCTGGAGCTTTGCCCATCTGTTCAAGCGGCTGTTCCCCGGCCCGCGTGCCGCGCTGGACGATCGCTTCGGCGCGGCCTCCAAGGCGTTCTTTGCCGTGCCGCTGGTGCTGTCGGTGGTGCTGATGGTGATGGGCTATCGCGGCAATACCGCCCCCGACATCTATCAGACGCCCGGTTTCATGGTGCATCTGAACAACACGCTGATGCTGCTGGCCGTGGTGTTCTTCGGTGTCGGCAACTCGAAAAGCCGGGCGCGGCAATTGTTCCGCCACCCGATGCTTTACGGCGTGATGACTTGGTCGGTGGCGCATCTGCTGGTGAACGGCGATCTGGCGTCCATCGTGCTGTTCGGCGGTCTGCTGGTCTGGGCGATTGCCGAGGTGGTGCTGATCAACGCGAAGGAGCCGGTCACGACCTGGCGCGGCGGCAGCCTGGGGGGTGACATCAAGCTGGGGTTGATCTCGATCCTGCTCTACCTGGTGATCCTGTGGGTGCATAACTGGCTGGGCGCCTGGCCCCTGCCGGTGCCGGGCGCGGCCTGATGCGGGCCTATCGTCTGCTGACCGAAGAGGATACCGCCGCCTTCTGCCACAAGGTGACAGAGGCGCTGTCCAAGGGCTGGGAACTGTACGGCTCGCCCGCCTATGCGCATGACCCGGCGACGGGCAGGATGCGCTGCGCGCAAGCCGTGGTGAAGGATGTGCCGGGGCTCTACGCCCCGGACGTGAAGCTGGGAGAGTTGTAAGGTCATGGTCAAGACCAACCCGGGGCGTTTCTTCGAGGATTATCACGTCGGTCAGGTGATCGCGCATGCCGTGCCGCGCACCCTGTCGGGCGGCGAGCGGGCGCTGTATCATGCGCTTTATCCGGCGCGGCACGCGCTTTATTCCTCGGATGCCTTTGCGCAATCCTGCGGGCTGCCCGCCGCGCCGATGGACGACCTGATCGCGTTCCATACCGTCTTTGGCAAGACCGTGCCCGATATCAGCCTGAACGCCATCGCCAATCTGGGCTATGCCGAGGGGCGCTGGCACCGGCCGGTCTGGCCCGGCGACACGCTGCGTTCGGAATCCGAGGTGATCGGGCTCAAGGAAAACTCGAACGGCAAGTCGGGTGTGGTCTGGGTGCGCACGCGGGGGCTGAACCAGCGCGGCGAACTGGTGATGGACTATGTCCGTTGGGTGATGGTGCGCAAGCGCGATGCCGCAGCACCCGCGCCCGAAACCGTGGTGCCGGTGCTGGCGGATTCGGTTGCGCCGAATGATCTGGTGCTGCCCGAGGGGCTGGATTTCACGGATTACGATTTCACACTGGCGGGCGACCCGCATCGCTGGGGCGATTACGCGGTGGGCGAGATCATCGACCATGTGGACGGCGTGACGGTCGAGGAGGCCGAACACATGCTGGCCACGCGGCTGTGGCAGAACACCGCCAAGGTGCATTTCGACGCGACCGTGCGCGAGGATGGGCGGCGGCTGATCTATGGTGGCCATGTCATAAGCCTGGCGCGGACCTTGTCCTTCAACGGTCTGGCCAATGCGCAGATGATCGTGGGTCTGAACGCGGGCGCCCATGCCAATCCCTGCTTTGCCGGCGACACCGTTCGCGCCTGGTCCCAGGTGCTGGACAAGGCCGAGACGGCCGCCCCCGGGGTCGGCGCGCTGCGGCTGCGGCTGGTCGCGGTCAAGTCGGGCGGCGTTCCGGGCGCGTTGCGCGGTGAGGACGGGAAATACCTGCCCGATGTCCTGCTCGACCTCGACTACTGGGCGTTGATCCCGATCTGAGGGTCGGCTGCCGGGTTGTGATCACAGTGCTGCGGCATGTGATCACAAAGCCCGGTTTTTTCCCCGGAGCGACAAAAAATTCCGCCCCGATCCCGGCGCAAGCCGTGACAAGGGCGCAGAAACCGTTATCAGATCGGGCGATAGCTGCGCCCAGGACGAGAGGCACGCCATGGCTCATTTCAACCGCGGTAACCGGCCGCTTTCGCCGCATATCCAGATCTACCGCCCGCAGATCACGTCCGTCACCTCGATCCTGACCCGGGTGACCGGCAATGCGCTGATCGTGGCGACGATCCTGATCGTGTGGTGGTTTCTGGCCGCGGCCAAGGGCCCCGAGGCCTTTGCCCGTGCCGATTGGGTGCTGACCTCGTGGTTCGGCAATCTGGTGCTGTTCCTGTCGCTCTGGGCGCTGTGGTATCACACGCTGGCGGGCATCCGGCACCTGATCTGGGATACCGGGCGGGGGCTGGAACTGAAGACGGCCGAGATGCTGGGCTGGGCCGTGATCGGCGGTTCGGCGGTGCTGACCGTGCTGACCGTTCTGGTCGTCTGAGGGGGAAGACATGCGTTATCTGACCGACCGCAAGCGCGCGCTGGGCCTTGGCGCCGCCAAGACCGGAACCGAACATCACTGGATCCTGATCGTGACCGGCGTCGCGCTGGCGGGCCTTATCCCGGCCTTCGTGCTGATCTTCGGCCGGGCGCTGGGCGGCAGCCACGCAGATGTGGTGGCCACCTTCTCGCGCCCCTTCCCGGCGCTGGTTGCGCTGCTGACGCTGTTCGTGGGCCTTTTCCATTTCCGCAAGGGCGCCCAGACCGCGATCGAGGACTATACCCGCGGCATCCGCCGCACCGTGCTGCTGATCGCGATGATCTGCATCACCTATTCGGCCATGGCGGCCGGTCTTTACGCGATCATCCGCATCGCTCTGTAAGTTTCGAGGGACCAAGATGGCCGCTTACGAATACGAGACGCATGAATATGACGTTGTGGTGGTCGGCGCCGGTGGCGCGGGGCTGCGCGCGACGCTGGGCATGGCCGAACAGGGCTTGCGCACGGCCTGCATCACCAAGGTCTTTCCGACCCGCTCGCATACGGTGGCAGCCCAGGGCGGCATCGCTGCCAGCCTTGGCAACATGGGGCCGGACCATTGGCAATGGCACATGTATGACACGGTCAAGGGGTCCGACTGGCTGGGCGATACGGATGCCATGGAATACCTCGCGCGCGAGGCACCCAAGGCGGTCTATGAACTGGAACATTACGGCGTGCCGTTCTCGCGCACCGAAAAGGGCCGGATCTACCAGCGCCCCTTTGGCGGGCACACCACCGAATTCGGCGAAGGCCCGCCGGTGCAGCGCACCTGTGCCGCGGCCGACCGCACCGGCCATGCGATCCTGCACACGCTCTATGGCCAGTCGCTGAAACAGAAGGCGGAATTCTTCATCGAGTATTTCGCCATCGACCTGATCATGTCCGAGGATGGCGTGTGTCAGGGCGTCGTGGCGTGGAAGCTCGATGACGGCACGATCCATGTCTTCGCCGCCAAGATGACGGTTCTGGCCACGGGCGGCTATGGCCGGGCCTATTTCAGCGCGACCTCGGCGCATACCTGCACCGGCGATGGCGGCGGTATGGTGGCGCGGGCCGGGCTGCCGCTTCAGGACATGGAATTCGTGCAGTTCCATCCCACCGGCATCTATGGCGCTGGCTGCCTGATCACCGAGGGCGCGCGCGGCGAGGGCGGCTATCTGACCAATTCGGAAGGCGAGCGGTTCATGGAACGCTATGCGCCGACCTACAAGGATCTGGCCTCGCGCGATGTGGTCAGCCGCTGCATGACCATCGAGATCCGCGAGGGCAGGGGCGTCGGCCCGAACAAGGACCACATCCACCTGAACCTGTCCCACCTGCCGCCCGAGGTTCTGGCCGAACGGCTGCCCGGCATTTCCGAAAGCGCCAAGATCTTTGCTGGTGTGGACGTGACGCGCGAACCGATCCCGGTGCTGCCGACCGTGCATTACAACATGGGCGGCATCCCCACGAACTATTGGGGCGAGGTGCTGGACCCGACGCCCGACCATCCCGACCGCGTGGCGCCCGGCCTGATGGCGGTGGGCGAGGCGGGCTGTGCCTCGGTGCATGGGGCGAACCGGCTGGGCTCGAACTCGCTGATCGACCTGGTGGTGTTCGGCCGCGCCGCGGCGATCCGGGCCAAGGATGTGGTCGATCCGAAAACGGCGGTGCCCGCGCCGAACAAGGCGTCGATCGACAGCGCCCTTGGCCGTTTCGACGGGTTGCGCCATGCCAAGGGCAGCGTGCCGACCGCCGATCTGCGGCTCGAGATGCAGAAGACCATGCAGGCCGATGCGGCGGTCTTCCGCACCTCGAAATCGCTGTCCGAAGGCTGCGCCAACATGGCCCGCGTCGCCGCCAAGATGGACGACATCAAGGTGACCGACCGTTCGCTGATCTGGAACTCGGACCTTATGGAGACGCTGGAGCTGACCAACCTGATGCCCAACGCGCTGGCCACCGTCGTCAGCGCCGAGGCGCGCAAGGAAAGCCGCGGCGCCCATGCCCACGAGGATTACCCCGACCGCAATGACGAGACCTGGCGCAAGCACACGCTGTCCTGGGTCGAGGGGCCGTCCGTGCGTCTGGCCTATCGCCCGGTCAAGCTGGAACCGCTGACCAGCCCCGACGAAGGCGGCATCGACCCGAAGAAGATTGCGCCCAAGGCGCGGGTCTATTGAGGAGACGGAGATGGTTGAACTGACGCTCCCCAAGAACTCGGTGATCCGCACCGGCAAGACCTGGCCGAAACCGGCGGGTGCCACCAATGTCCGCGAATTCCGCATCTATCGCTGGGATCCCGACAGCGGCGAGACGCCCCGGGTGGACAGCTATTTCGTCGATCTCGACACGTGCGGGCCGATGGTTCTGGACGCGCTGATCAAGATCAAGAACGAGATCGACCCGACGCTAACCTTCCGCCGCTCCTGCCGCGAGGGGATTTGCGGCTCTTGTGCGATGAATATCGACGGCACCAATACGCTGGCCTGCACCCGCGGCATGGACGAGATCCGCGGCGTCGTGAAGATCTATCCGCTGCCGCATATGCCGGTGGTCAAGGATCTGGTGCCCGACCTGACGCATTTCTACGCCCAGCACGCCTCGGTCATGCCCTGGCTGGAAACCGAGACCAACGAGCCGGTCAAGGAATGGCGCCAGTCGCCCGAGGATCGCAGGAAGCTGGACGGGCTTTACGAATGCATCATGTGCGCAAGCTGCTCGACGGCCTGTCCGTCCTATTGGTGGAACGGCGACAAGTATCTGGGCCCGGCCGCGCTGCTGCATGCCTATCGCTGGATCATCGACTCGCGTGACGAGGCGACGGGCGATCGGCTGGACCAGCTTGAGGATCCGTTCAAGCTCTATCGCTGCCACACGATCATGAACTGCACCAAGACCTGCCCCAAGGGCCTGAACCCGGCCAAGGCGATTGCCGAGATCAAGAAGATGATGGTCGAACGCGCGATCTGACGCGCGCATGCCACGGCAGGGCAGGGGCGGATGCGCCTGCCCTTGCAGTCAGAAGCTGACCTCGACCCCCGGCAGGCGCAGCTCGACCATCAGATCGCGCAATTCCTGCCGTGCTGCGATGTTCGAGATGTTCATCCCCGTGACGCCGGTATCGCGCAGATCCAGCAGCGTCAGCCCGCTGGGGAACAGTTCGCGAAAGATCACCCGCTCCGAGAAGCCGGGCGCCACGCGGAAGCCGATGCGGCGCGACAGGTTGACCAGCGCATCGCCCATCTTGCGCTTGTTGTGCATCTGCTGGGCGCCCAGCCGGTTGCGCAGCACCACCCAGTCGATCGGCTTCAGCCCCGCCTGCGCCCGCAACTGCCGCGCGTTCCAGACCATTTCCGAATAGATCGAGGGGCCGAGGATCCGGCCCGTCGCGCCGTCATGCCGGGCCAGCAGGTCGAAATCTATGAAGCTGTCATTCAGGGGCGTGATCAGCGTGTCGGCCAGCGTATGCGCGACCTGGCTCAGCCGCGTGTGCGAGCCGGGGCAGTCGATCAGGATGAAATCCTTGTCCTGCTCCATCCCGGCAATCGCCTCGGCGATGCGGCGATCATGCAGGTTCTCGCCCGCGTCCATCTGGTCGGGCGCGATGTCGGGCAGGTCGCGGTATTCGGGCGTCGGCAGGTCGATGCCGCTGCGCTCCAGATAGGCGGTGCGGTTCTCCATGTAGCGGCCGAAACTGCGCTGGCGCAGGTCCAGATCCAGCGTGCCGACCCGATGGCCCAGCCGCGCCAGCGCGGTTGCCACATGCATCGACACGGTGGACTTGCCCGCCCCGCCCTTTTCGTTGCCGACGACGATGATATGCGCCACGTCACCTTCCCCCTGCGATCTGTATGCCTATGGGCGAGAGAGTCGCTGACAACCATATGTTGTGTCTCGCGCCAGCGAAAGCCGGAGTTGACGACAAGCCGACACAGGCCCGGCCTCTGGCCCGCGCGCCACATCCCGGTTGCAGCCACCCGGAACGAGAACGCCGCCCCGTGGGGGCGGCGTGTCCCTGAAATCCGGACGGGTTTCGGCTCAGAAGCCCAGACCTTCGTATTTCTTCTTGAACTTCGACACGCGGCCGCCGGTGTCCATCAGGCGCGAGCTGCCGCCGGTCCAGGCGGGGTGCACCGACGGGTCGATGTCAAGCGCGAGCGTATCACCCGCCTTGCCATAGGTCGATTTCATCTGGACCACGGTGCCGTCGGTCATCTTGACGTCGATCACGTGGTAGTCGGGATGGATGTCCTTGCGCATGGTCGCTCTCCTCACGCCTCGGTCTTGGGCTTGTAGGTGCTGTCCTCGGCGATCCGGGCGGATTTGCCCCGGCGCGCGCGCAGGTAATACAGCTTGGCGCGGCGCACACGGCCGCGGCGGACCACCTCGATCGAGTCGATATTGGTCGAGTAGAGGGGGAACACCCGCTCGACACCCTCGCCGAACGAGATCTTGCGCACGGTGAACGAGCCGGCAATGCCCTTGCCGTTGTTGCGGGCGATGCACACGCCTTCGTAGTTCTGGACGCGCGAACGGGTGCCCTCGGTCACCTTGTAGCCCACGCGGATCGTGTCGCCCGGCTTGAAGTCGGGGATCTTCTTGTCGAGGGCGGCGATCTGTTCCGCCTCGAGCTGTGCGATCAGGTTCATCGCAGCGTCTCCATCTCTGCTCGCGGTTCGTTCCGCGAAGGTGATGCAGCCCCTAGAGCTCTGCGTCTCCATCCGGGTCCCTGCCGTGCCGTGCACGATAGGCCCGCCAGAGGTCGGGGCGGCGTTCCTTGGTCAGCCTTTCGGCCTCGGCCCGGCGCCAGGCGGCGATCTTCGCGTGATGGCCCGACAGGAGAATGTCGGGGATCGCGCGGCCTTTCCAGACGGCGGGCCGTGTATACTGCGGATGTTCAAGCAGACCCTCGGAAAAGGATTCCTCCTCCGTGGATGCCTGATTCCCGAGTACGCGGGGTATAAGGCGGACACTCGCGTCGATCAAGGCCTGTGCAGCGATCTCGCCGCCTGTCAGGACGAAATCCCCCAGGCTGACCTCCTCGACGGCGTATTCCTCGATCACCCGCTCGTCCAGCCCCTCGAACCGGCCGCAGATCAGCGTGATCCCCTCGGCCTGCGCGAAGCGTTGCGCCATCGCCTGGCAAAACGGGGCGCCGCGCGGCGACAGATAGACGACCGGCCAGCGGCTGCGGTCGGCGGGCGTGCCCAGCGCGGCCTGATCCAGCGCGGCGCCCATCACGTCGGGGCGCAGCACCATGCCCGCGCCGCCGCCTGCCGGGTTGTCATCGACATTGCGGTGCCTGCCCTCGCCGAAGGGGCGCAGATCGACCGTTTCCAGCGCCCAGAGCCCCATATCCAGCGCCCGGCCGGTCAGCGACAGGCCCAGCACACCGGGAAAGGCTTCGGGGAACAGGGTGATGATGCGCGCGGTCCAGGCGCCTTTCAGGCGCGGCCGCTCGTCCATCAGGTCGCGCGGTTGCAGGCTGGCCGAGATCGAGAGCCGCCCATGGGATTTCGGTGCGTCCGTCATGGGCGGTCTCTAGCCGGAAACCGGGCGGGGCGAAAGCCTCAGCCCTTGCGCGACATCACGGCCGCGCCGACAAGCCCCACCGCCGAAACAAGGATCGGCAGCCAGAGCGGCAGCGCGACAACCGGGGCGCCAAGGGCCCAGACGATCCCGAAGCCGATCAGGAAGACGAGGTTGACCCAGATGATCTGGTTGAAGACCAGCATGGGCAGCGCCTTGGCCAGCGTCTTGCCCTGCGCGGCGCGGGCGGCGGCGGCCTCGGGGTCAAGGACGCGCGCGACGGTGGCCAGCGCGGCGATCACCAGGATGACCCAGACCGGGTTCTCCGATTGCCCGGCCAGAAAGCCGCCGGCCAGGATGATCGCGTAAAAGATGTTCGCAGGGGACATGGGGATCCTCGTTCCTTGTTGTTCGGCGCTCAGGGGAACAGACCTTCGGGCGGATCCGCAATGAGACGCCCCGCCGCAAGATCGACCGTCGGCACGCAGGCCGCGGTAAAGGGCAACAGCACGGTCGCACTCAGCCCGGGCCCGTGGATCTCCAGCAGATCCCCCGCGCCATGGTCATGCACCGCCCGCACCCGGCCCAGAACCTTGCCGCCGGTATCCAGCACCTCGATCCCGATCAGGTCGGCATGGTAGAATTCGTCATCGGGCAGGGCGGGCAGGGCGGCGCGGTCGGCGAACAGCCGCACGCCCTTCAGCCCGTCGGCCTGTTCCTTGGTGGCGATGCCGGTCAGCCGGGCGGCGAACCCGCCCTTGACGGCGCGGGTCAGCGTTACCGCAAAGGACCGCTTGCCATCCTCGGTGAAAAGCGGGCCGTAATCGGCGATCGAGTCAGGCTCGGCGCAGAAGCTTTTCAGCCGCACCTCGCCCCGCACCCCGAAGGAGCCGCCGATCACGCCCACGCAGACACGGGTTTCGGCCATCTAGCGCCCCTCGACATGCAGCGCTTCGGCGCGCCGCTCCCAGCCGACTTCTTCCAGTTCGGGATGGTCGCGCTCGACCTCGGGCCAGCCGATGCAGAGATAGGCCACCAGCGACCAGTCGGCGGGCACCGCCAGATCGCGGCAAAGCCGATCAGGATCCAGCACCGACACCCAGCCGACGCCCAGCCCCTCGGCCCGGGCCGCAAGCCAGAACATCGAGATCGCGGCCACCACCGAATAGCGCCGCATCTCGGGCATGGTTGCCGCGCCAAGCCCCGCGCCCTGGGGCGTGGCCTCGTCGCAGAAGACGGCCAGTTGCACCGGCGCGCGGTCCATCCCCGACAGTTTCAGCCGCGGATAAAGCGCGGCCTTCTCGCCGTCATAGCCCGCAAGGGCGGCGGCATTCGCGGCCTCGAAATTGGCGCGCGCGGCCTGGCGGGCCGCGTCGCTGTCCAGCCGCAGGATGCGCCACGGCTCCGACAGGCCCACCGAAGGCGCCAGCCGGAACGCATCAAGGCAGCGGTCCAGAAGCGCCTCGTCCACCGGATCGGGGCGAAAGTGCCGCACGTCGCGCCGCCACCGCATGAGCCGGGAAAGCTCGTCGCGAAAGGCGGGCGCGAACCGGTCGGGCTGCGGAGCCGTGGCAGCCATCGCTTACTCTGCGCCTGCCTCGGCGGCCTTGGCGGCCTTTTCCTCGGCGCGGGCCTTGGCCTTGGCGCCCGGCACGGCCTTCTTGGGGTTGCTGCGCTCGGTTTTTGCAACGACGCCCGCGGTTTCCAGCATCCGGGCGATCCGGTCGGTCGGCTGGGCGCCCTGGCCGAGCCAATGCTTCACGCGGTCCAGATCCATGCGGACACGCTGTTCGTTGTCCTTGGCCAGAAGCGGGTTGTAGATGCCCAGCTTCTCGATGAAGCGGCCATCGCGCGGGGCGCGGCTGTCGGCCACGACGATGCTGTAGAAGGGACGCTTTTTCGAGCCGCCGCGGGCGAGACGAAGTTTCAGTGCCATGTCAGTTTCTCCTGTATCTGGCGTTCGGCAGGGGTGCCTATTTCTGGTGTTCGATATGGTGTCGGATGACTTCCTGAATGATGAAGTTCAGGAATTTCTTGGCAAATTCCGGGTCGAGATCGGCCTCGCGGGCGAGCTGTTCGAGCCGGGCAATCTGGGTTTCCTCGCGGGTGGGGTCCGAGGGGGGCAGGCCGTGCTGCGCCTTGAGCTGGCCCACCGCCTGGGTGTGCTTGAACCGCTCGCCCAGCGTGTAGACAAGGATCGCGTCCAGCCGGTCGATGCTGGCTCGGTGCTCGCGCAGAAGTGCGGCGGCGCGGGCGGTGTCGTCGGTCACAAGCCACTCCTTTCGGCGAGATTGCATCGGGCAAGGGCCAGTCCCCCGGCCCGCGGCGCGCTCAGCGCCGGGTCGCAGGCCGCCGCCCGCTGGGGATATGCCGGAACGCGCCGCATCTATTTCTTCTTGCCCAGCCCCGACAGGCCCGGCGGCAGATCCAGGCCGCCCATTCCGCCCGGCAGCCCGCCGCCCATCCGGCGCGCGGCTTCTTCCAGCGCCTTGGGATCCATGTCCGCGCCCAGACCGGGCAACCCGCCCTTGCCCATCATCCCGGCCATCGCGCGTTTCAGCATGGCGCGACCGCCCTTCTGGCCAAGTTTCTTCATCATGTCAGACATCTGGCGGTGCATCTTGAGAAGCTTGTTCAGCTCCGGCACGTCGATTCCGGCACCGGCCGCGATGCGGCGCTTGCGGCTGGCCTGAAGGATCTGGGGATTGGCCCGCTCGACCTTGGTCATGGAATTTATCAGCGCGATCTGGCGGCGCAGGATCGAATCGTCGAAGCCCGCATCGGCCATCTGCTTGGACATCTTGCCCATGCCGGGCATCATCCCCATGATGCCCTCCATCCCGCCCATCTTGAGCATCTGTTCAAGCTGCATCTTCAGGTCGTTCATGTTGAACTGACCCTTCTGGAAGCGCTTCATCATCCGCTCGGCCTGTTCGGCCTCGATGGTGGCTTGCGCCTTTTCCACCAGCGACACGATATCGCCCATGCCGAGGATGCGGCCCGCGATGCGTTCGGGGTGGAATTCCTCAAGCGCGTCCAGCTTTTCGCCAAGGCCCACATACTTGATCGGCTTGCCGGTGACCGCGCGCATCGACAGCGCCGCACCGCCGCGGCCGTCGCCATCCATCCGGGTCAGGATGACACCGGTGATGCCGATGCGGCCGTCGAAATTCTCGGCGGTGTGAACGGCGTCCTGACCGGTCAGGCCATCGACCACCAGAAGCGTCTCGCGCGGGGTCGCGACGTCGCGCACGGCCTCGACCTCGGCCATCAGCGCCTCGTCGATGGAAAGCCGGCCGGCGGTGTCCAGCATGTAGACGTCATAGCCGCCCATCGCGGCCTGCTGCTTGGCGCGTTTCGCGATGTCGACCGGCTTCTGGCCGGGCACGATGGGCAGGGTGTCGACGCCGATCTGTGCGCCGAGGATGGCAAGCTGTTCCATCGCCGCCGGGCGGTTCACGTCGAGCGAGGCCATCAGCACCCGCTTGCCGTTCACCTCCTTGAGGCGTTTTGCCAGCTTGGCGGTGGTCGTGGTCTTGCCGCCGCCCTGAAGCCCGACCATCAGGATCGGCGCGGGCGGGTTGTCGATTTTCAGATATCCCGGTTCGCCCTCGCCGGTCAGCACGCGCACCAGTTCGTCATGGACGATCTTGACCACCTGCTGGCCGGGCGTGACCGAGCGTGTCACCTCCTGCCCGGTGGCCTTGTCCTGCACCGACTTGACGAAGCTGCGCGCGACGGGCAGCGAAACGTCGGCCTCCAGAAGCGCCACGCGCACCTCGCGCAGCGCGGTCTTGACGTCGTCCTCGCTCAGCGCGCCCTGCTTGGTCAGGCGGTCGAACACGCCGGACAGGCGGTCTGATAGACTTTCGAACATGGGCCGGGCCCTCCGTCGACCGTTGCACCTGCCCCCGATATGGGCGGGGACGCCTGAAATGTCAGCGCGACGAAGCGCCAAACGAGTGACGCCCCCGTGGGCGAAACCTCGCTGACGGGGGGCGATCCCGGGACATGGCCGGGACCGGAAGGCGTGAACCGTTCCGGATATCGGGCTGGCTTAAGCCATGGATGGGGGCGGGAGTCAAGTCCGGCCTGCCCGTGCGAGGGGGCAGGCCGGGCCTGTGTCAGGCCGCGCGGGGCAGTCGGTCGACCGCCGCCTGGGCGGCGGCAAGGGCGGCCTCGGGATCCAGCGCCAGCCGGTCGGCGCCCAGCACGGTCACATCGGTCAGCCCGAGGAAGCCCAGAACATGGGTAAGGTAGCGGGTGGCAAAGTCGATATCCGAGCCGAAGGCGGTCCCGCCCGAGGCGGCGGCCACGATCACCCGCTTGGCCCCCAGCAGCCCTTCGGGCCCGGCCTCGGTGTAGCGGAAGGTGACGCCTGCGCGGGCCACCAGGTCGATCCAGGCCTTGAGCGCGGCGGGCAGTCCGAAATTGTAGACCGGCAGGCCGATCACGATGGTATCGGCGGCCTTCAGTTCCGCGATCAGGCTGTCGGACAGCGCCAGTTCGGCGCGCTGCGCTTCGGTCCGGTCGGCCTCGGGGGTGAAATTCGCGCCGATCCAGTCGGCCGTCAGCAGCGGCAGGCCCTCGGCCAGATCGCGGGTCAGGATGCGGGTGTCGTCACCGGCAAGGCGCGCAACGACACGGTCGGTCAACTCGCGCGAGACCGAGCCTTCGCGGCGGGCCGAACTGTCGATGCGTAGGAGGGTGTTGGACATGGGGGCTCCGTTGGAGTGGGATTGTGGAGGGCAAGATGGCCCTTGCGCTGGCGAACACAATTGCTCAAAATCAACAAGGTCTGTGAGGTGGCGCACATATGGATCTCGACAATTGGGACGAAATCCGCACCGCCTATCATGTTGCCCGGCTGGGCACCGTCAGCGGTGCGGCCGAGGCGCTGGGGGTGCATCACGCGACCGTCATCCGCCATGTCGATGCGCTGGAGAACCGGCTGGGGGTGAAGCTGTTCCAGCGCCACGCCCGCGGCTACACGCCGACCGAGGCGGGCGAGGAACTGTTGCAGGTCGCCCAGGTGACCGCCGAGCAGTTCAGCCAGTTGGCCGGGCGGCTGCGCGGGCAGGGCGCGGCGATGACCGGCGATCTGGCCGTGACCTCGGTCGACTCGCTGACGCCGCTTCTGGTGCCGGTGCTGGCCGCGTTCCAGGCCGATCATCCCGATCTGTCGGTGCGGCTGATGGCCGATCCGCGGCTTTACCGGCTGGAATATGGCGAGGCGCATGTGGCGGTGCGCGCAGGCGCCCGGCCGGACGAGCCGGACAACATCGTGCAGACGCTTTATGTCCAGCGCAGCGGGCTTTATGCCTCGCCCGATTATGTGGCGGCGCATGGCCCGCTGGGCGAGGATCTGTCGGCCCATCGCTTCGTCGGCCCCACCGACGAGGGCCATCGCGCGCCGTTCTACCGCTGGCTGCGGGCGCATGTCCCGGCCGAGCGCATCACCTTTCGCGTAGGCGACATGCGCGGCGCGGTCGAGGCGGTCGAGGCCGGGGCGGGCATCGGTTTCGTGCCAATCTGGCAGGCGCGCGGCCTGCCCGATCTGGTCGAGATGCGCCCGCCCCGGCCCGACTGGGAGGTGACGCTATGGCTGGTCACCCATGTCGATCTGCACCGCACGCCCAAGGTTCAGGCACTGACCGCGCAATTGAAGGAGGCCGCGCGATCATGGCCCTGACGCGGGCCGAGGCGCTGCGCGGGCATCTGGCGATGCTGGTCTTCTCGGGGCTGGTGGCGGGCTCGTTCAGCTTCGGCAAGCTGATCGCCAACGATATCGACCCCGCCGCGCTGACTGCGCTGCGTTTCGCGATCGCGGGGGCGCTGATCGGGGCGGCGGCGGCGCTGGGGCCGGGGCTGGCGGCGCATGCCTTTCGCGCGCCCTGGCGGTTCCTGATCCTGGGCGGGCTGTTCGGCGCCTATTTCGTCCTGATGTTCGAGGCGCTCAAGACCGCCGATCCGGTTGCGACAGCGGCGATCTTCACGCTGACGCCGGTCATGGCGGCGGGCTTCGGCTGGCTGTTCCTGCGCCAGCTGACCACGGGCCGGATGGCGCTGGCGCTGGCGGTGGGGGCGGCGGGCGCGCTATGGGTGATCTTTCGCGGCGATCCGGCGGCGCTGATCGCGTTCGACCTTGGCCGGGGCGAGGCGGTGTTCTTCGTCGCCGCGCTGGCCCATGCCGCCTATACGCCGCTGGTGCGCAGGTTCAACCGCGGCGAGCCCGCGCTTGTCTTTACCTTCGGGATGATGATGGCGGCGCTGGTGCTGCTGCTGATCTACGGGTTGCCGTCGATTCGCGCGACCGACTGGGCGGCGCTGCCCGCGCGGGTCTGGTGGGTGGTGCTGTACCTGGCGATCTTTGCCAGCGCGATGAGTTTCGTGATCCTGCAATACGCAGCGATGCGGCTGCCCTCGGCCAAGGTGATGGCCTATACCTATCTGACGCCTTGCTGGGTGATCGGCTGGGAGATCGCGCTGGGCAATGCCGCGCCCCGGGGGCTGGTGCTGGGGGGCATCGCCCTGACGGTGCTGGCGCTGGTCCTGCTCTTGAAGGAGGACGGGTAGGGCGGCCCGTCAGATGCCGTCGCGGCAGGCGTCGTCGGGAGTGTGTTGCGCCGTCGCCCCGTCATCGAGTTCCGTCCGAAGAAACCGCTCGAACGCATCCAGATCCACGGGGTCGAACTGGCCGAAGCCCTGCATCCAGACCGAGGCATCGCGCAGCGCGTCGGGTTCGAGCTTGCACCATTTCACCCGCCCGCGCTTTTCCTGGCTGATCAGCCCCGCGCGGGTCAGGATGACCAGATGTTTCGAGATCGCGGCCAGCGACATCTCGAAGGGCTCGGCGACATCGGTCACGGCCATGTCGTCCTCAAGCAGCATGGCGAGGATCGCGCGCCGCGTCGGGTCGGCGAGGGCGGCGAAAACGATGTCGAGCCGGTGGTCCATCCGCCCAGCTTTGGGCGCGGCCGGGTGGAACGTCAACCGCAAGGTTGAATATGCAGGTCGGTCGAAAGGCCGGGGATGCGGCGGTGCAGCGTTTGATGAAGCTATATGAAAACAATGGCTTATGCGGGAAGATGGGCGCTTGACTCGGGGTCGCCCCCTCTCTAGGTTCGCCGCGACTGTCCGAGGGGGCGCTCAGGGTGATTGATCCGGCGGAAAGAGAGCGGCTAAAGCGGCTCGAAGACCGGATCCGTGCCCTGAAGAAGGTCGAGGCCGCCGAGTCCGGCAAGCGCCACCAGGACGAGCATTATTCCCAGGCGCAACTGGCCTGGCGGATGGTGATCGAGCTTGTCGCCGGTCTGGGGATCGGCTTCGGCATCGGGTATGCGGTGGACCTGTGGCTGGGGACGCTGCCGATCTTCCTGGTGCTGTTCATATTGCTGGGCTTTGCCGCCGGGGTGCGTGTGATGATGCGCTCGGCGGCCGAGATTCAGAGGCAACAGGTGGCCGAGCAGGCTGCCAAGGACGACAAGAGGGATTGAACGTGGCAAGCGACCAAGCGACCGGCGGCCTGCAGATCCACCCGATGGACCAGTTCATCGTCAAGCCGCTGTTCGGCGGCGATGCGATCCACTGGTACACGCCCACCAACGTGACGCTGTGGATGGCGCTTGCGGTGGTCTGCGTGGTGCTTCTACTGGTGATCGGCACGCGCGGGCGCGCGCTGGTGCCAAGCCGGGTGCAGTCGGTCGCCGAGCTTGCCTATGGCTTCGTCTACAAGATGGTCGAGGATGTCGCGGGCAAGGACGGGGTGAAATATTTCCCCTATATCATGACGCTGTTCATCTTCATCGTCTTCGCGAACTTCCTGGGCCTGATCCCGATGGCGTTCACCACGACATCTCATATCGCGGTGACGGCGACCATGGCGCTGGCGGTGTTCTTCTTCGTGACGATCCTGGGCGTGGTCAAGAACGGCGTCGGCTTTCTCAGCCTGTTCTGGATCAGTGCCGCGCCGCTGGCGCTGCGGCCGATCCTGGCGCTGATCGAGGTGATTTCCTACTTCGTCCGGCCCGTCAGCCATTCCATTCGTCTTGCCGGCAACATGATGGCCGGGCACGCGGTGATCAAGGTGTTCGCGGGCTTCGCGGGCGTGCTGGGCGTCGGCGCGATCTTTCCGCTGGCCGCCATCACCGCGGTCTATGCGCTGGAGGTTCTGGTGTCCTTCATCCAGGCCTATGTCTTCGCGATCCTCACCTGCGTCTACCTGCGCGATGCGCTGCATCCGCACCACTGACGCAATCCGAAATCTGCCAATTCCAACGTAAGGAGAAATCGACATGGAAGGCGATATCGTTCAAATGGGCGCCTATATCGGTGCGGGTCTGGCATGCACCGGCATGGGCGGCGCCGCGGTCGGTGTGGGCCACGTTGTCGGCAACTACATCTCGGGTGCGCTGCGCAACCCGTCGGCGGCTGCCTCGCAGACCGCGACCATGTTCATCGGTATCGCGTTCGCCGAAGCGCTGGGGATCTTCTCGTTCCTCGTCGCGCTTCTGCTGATGTTCGCCGTCTAATCTCCCCGAACCGATCCTTACGGCCGGGTGGGGGCTTGAACAGCGCCCGCCCGGTGTAATCCCGGGGTCCAGGGGGACGACATGGCAACTGATACGAACGCGGCCGAACCGGTCGGCATGCCGCAACTCGACTTTTCGACCTTCCCCAACCAGATCTTCTGGCTGGTGGTGACTCTGGTCGTGATCTATTTCGTGCTGTCGCGCATCGCGCTGCCGCGCATCGCGGCCGTGCTGGCCGAGCGGCAGGGCACGATCTCGAACGACATCACCGCGGCCGAAGAGCTGAAGCTCAAGGCGCAGGAGGCCGAGCGCGCCTATGAAAAGGCGCTGGCCGATGCCCGTGCCGAAGCGCAGCGCATCGTCGCCGAGACCCGTGCCGAGATCAAGGCGGACCTCGATGCCGCCACCGCCCGTGCCGATGCCGAGATCGCGGCGCGTGCCGCCGAGGCCGAGAAGCAGATCGCCGAGATCCGCGAGAATGCGATGGAAAGCGTGACGCTGGTGGCCAGGGCGACGGCTGCGGAACTGGTCTCTGCGCTGGGCTTTCAGGCCGATGGGGCCGCCGTGGATACGGCTGTCGCGTCCAAGCTGAAGGGGTAGGGTGATGAAGAAACTCGCAGTTGCTGTCAGCCTTGCGGCCAGCCCCGCCTTCGCCGCATCGGGTCCGTTCTTCTCGTTCTACAACACCGATTTCGTGGTGCTGGTGTCGTTCCTCGCCTTTGTCGGCGTGCTGGTCTACCTCAAGGTGCCGGGCAAGCTGGCGGGGATGCTCGACAAGCGTGCCGCCAACATCCAGAACGATCTGGACGAGGCGCGCGCCCTGCGCGAGGAGGCCCAGTCGGTTCTGGCCTCGTATGAGCGCAAGCAGAAAGAGGTTCAGGAGCAGGCCGAGCGCATCATTGCGACCGCCCGCACCGAGGCCGAGGCGGCCGCCGCCAAGGCCAAGGACGACCTGAAGGCCACGATCGAGCGCCGTCTTGCCGCCGCCGATGAACAGATCGAGTCGGCCAAGGCCGGTGCCGTGCGCGAGGTGCGCGACCGGGCGATCGCCGTGGCCGTGGCCGCTGCGCGCGAGGTGGTGGCCCGTCAGATGACCGATGCCACCAATGACCGGCTGGTTGACGCCGCTATCGGCGATGTGCAGGCCAAGCTGACGTTGCACTGAGCGGTCCGACAGAACAGGAAACGGCCCGGCAAGCGATTGCCGGGCCGTTTTCCGTTCTGCACCCGGCGTCGGGGTCGTCAGCCGCGGCCAGCCACCTGTTCCAGCCGTTGCCGGGCAATGGCCTCGTTGCGCTCGGATTGCAGGTGGTCGGACAGCGCGGTTTCGACATAGCTAAGATGCCGTTCCACCGCGGCGCGGGCGCCCGGCGCGTCGCGGGCCTGCAACGCCGCGTTGATCGCGCGGTGCTGATCCAGCAGCATCGCCCGCGTGGTGCGCTGGCTGAACATGATCTGGCGGTTGTAGAACACGCCTGCGCGCAACAGATCGAACATGGCGCGCATCACATGCAGCATGACCAGGTTGTGGCTGGCCTCGATGATGGCGATGTGGAACTCGGCATCCAGCCGGGCTTCGTCGGCGGGGTTGCGCTTTTCATGCGCGGCCTCCATCCGGCGAAAGATCGCGTCGATCACCGCCAGATCGGTGTCCGAGCCGCGACGGGCGGCGCGTTCGGCCGCCATCGCCTCGATGTCGCGGCGAAAGGCGATGTAGTCGAACAGCGCCTCGTCATGGCGGGCGAAAAGCTGCACCAGCGCCTCGGGGAAGGCGGCGCCCAGCACTTCGGCCACGAACAGACCCGCGCCGGGGCGGCTGACCAGCAGCCCGCGATCCTGCAACTCGGCGATGGCTTCGCGCAGCGAGGGGCGCGAGACGCCCAGCCGCTCGGCCAGATCGCGTTCCGAGGGCAGCCGTTCGCCCGGGCGCAGGATGCCGCGCAGGATCAGAAGCTCGATCTGGCGCACGACGGCGCCCGACAGCTTCTCGGGGTGAACCTTCTGGAAGGGCATGGCCGGACTCCCTGAAATCGGTCAGAAGATATGACCGCCTTGCGGGGAGCGGCAACGGCAAATGCGCATCGCCCCCGCCGGACAGGCCAGCGGGGGCGGCATTGGTCAGTTGGTCGGGCGGATGATGATCTCGACCCTGCGGTTCTGTGCCCGGCCTTCGGGCGTCAGGTTCGACGCGATCGGCTGTTCCTCGCCCCGGCCAAAGGCGCGGATGCGCCGCGGATCGACGCCCGACCCGGTCAGCACCGCCGCGACGGCACCCGCCCGGCGGGACGACAGATCCTGGTTGTGGGCGGCCGAGCCGGTGTTGTCGGTATGGCCGATGATGTCCACGGTGCTGTTGGGATACTGGTTCAGGTTGCGCGCCAGCCCCCGCAGATCCTCGCGCAGGTCGGGCCGGACCGCGGCGCTGTCGATGGCAAACAGGATGTCCTGCGGCATGGTCACGACAAGCTGCGAGCCGGTATTGACCACGTTGATCCGGTCATTGCCCATGTCGCGGCGCAGATCGGCCGCCTGCCGGTCAAGCCCGCTGCCGATCGCCGCACCGGCCGCCGCGCCGACCGCGGCACCCACCAGCGCATCGCGCGCGTCGCGCTTGCCGCCATCGGTGACGATCATGCCGGTGACCGCGCCAAGGCCCGCACCGATCAGCGCGCCTTCCTTGGTGCGCTGGCGGGGATCGCCGGTATCGGTGGTGGTCGGCGTGCAGGCCGCCAGCGCCAGCGCGCCGGCCGCGGCCACTATAAGGGGGGTCTTCGCTCGCATCGGTTCTGCCTCTTGCTTCAGGCCCGGCTGATCCGGACATCGCGCCCGAATATAGTGAATCCGGCGCCTCGATGCGAGGGCATGCAGGGGCTGGGCGGCAAGTTGCCGATCACGGCTCTGTGCCTGCCGCCTCGGCGCGGGCCCCTTCCCAGGCCAGCATCGCGCGCTTGACCGGCAGCCCCCAGTGATAGCCGCCCAGCCCGCCACCTGCGCGCAGGACGCGGTGGCAGGGGATCAGGAAGGCGACCGGATTGCGCCCGACCGCCGTGCCCACCGCGCGCGCGGCGCGCGGGCTGCCGATGGCGCGGGCGATTTCCGCATAGGTGGTGACCTGGCCCGAGGGGATCGCCAGAAGCGCCTCCCAGACCTTGATCTGGAACGGGGCGCCGATCAGGTGCAGGGCCGTGCCGCCCGTGCCGAAGGCAGCGGCGACAAGCGGCGCGATGGCGTCGGGGTCTTCGACGAAATGCGCGGCGGGCCAGCGGGCGGTCAGGTCGGCATGGGCGGCGGCGGGGCCGGTTTCGTCGGTGAAGGCCAGCCCGCACAGGCCGCGATCGGTGGCCATGGCCAGCGCCGGGCCGAACGACGTTGCGAACAGGCCGTGGCGGATCGTCAGCCCCGCCCCGGCGCGCGCATAGACACCGGGGCTCATCGCCTCCCATGTCAGGAACAGGTCGTGCAGCCGCCCCGCGCCCGACAGGCCCAGCGCATCCGCCGTCGCCAGCGTGGTGAACCGCTCGCGCATCAGGGTGCGGGCATGGTCGAGCGTCAGGTATTGCTGGTACCGCTTGGGCGAGACCCCGGCCCAGCGCGAGAAGACGCGCTGGAAATGCGCGGGGCTCATGTCCATCTCGGCCGCCAGCCGGTCAAGCGGCAGCGCATGCCCGCCCGCCGCGTCGATCCGGTCGATGGCGCGGCGGATGATCTGGTAATGGTAACTGTCGGTGGTATCCTGCATGGGTCGAGGATAGGCGCCGCGCGGCAGGGGCGCGACCCGAAACATGCGCGAAATCGCCGTTGCCTGGGCGCGGCCTTGCGGGCATAGGGATGGCATGGCGCAGCCGCTCGATTACAGAACGATCCGCGAGATCTTTGCCCGCTTTCAGGCCGCCGAGCCCGAGCCGAAGGGCGAGCTTGAGCATGTCAACGCCTATACGCTGCTGGTCGCCGTGGCGCTGTCGGCGCAGGCGACCGATGTGGGGGTGAACCGGGCCACGCGGGGGCTGTTCGCGGTGGTGGACACGCCCGAAAAGATGCTGGCTTTGGGCGAAGAGGGGCTGATCGGGCATATCCGCACGATCGGGCTTTACCGCAACAAGGCGAAGAACGTGATCGCGCTGTCGCGCATCCTTGTCGAGGAATATGGCGGCGCGGTGCCGTCCTCGCGCGCGGCGTTGCAGGCGCTGCCCGGCGTGGGGCGCAAGACGGCGAATGTGGTGCTGAACATGTGGTGGGGGCTGCCCGCGCAGGCGGTGGACACCCATATCTTTCGCGTCGGCAACCGCACCCGCATCGCGCCCGGAAAGAGTGTCGAGGCGGTCGAGCGCGCCATCGAGGACAATGTTCCCGCCGAATTCCAGCGCCATGCCCATCACTGGCTGATCCTGCATGGCCGTTACGTCTGCAAGGCGCGCAAGCCTGTCTGCGCCAATTGCCTGATCCGCGATCTCTGCCCATACGAGGACAAGACCTTATGACCAAACCCTATCACGTCGTCGGCATCGGCAATGCGCTGGTCGACATCCTGGCCCATGCCGAAGACGCGTTTCTGGCCGATAACGGCATCGAGAAGGGGATCATGCAGCTGATCGACATGCAGCGCGCGGTCGATCTCTATGGCCGGGTGGGTCCGGCGCAGGAGATCTCGGGCGGGTCGGCGGCGAACACGATTGCGGGCATCGCCCAGCTTGGCGGGCGGACGGCCTATGTCGGCAAGGTCAAGGACGACCAGTTGGGTGCGATCTTTGCCCATGATCTGCGCGCGCAGGGGGCGCATTACACGACCCGCCCCGCGCCCGGGGACACCGAGGGCGAAACCGGGCGCTGCATCGTGCTGGTGACACCCGATGGCGAGCGGTCGATGAACACCTATCTGGGCGTCACCGAGCATCTGACACCAGCCGATATCGACGAACGCCAGATGGCCGGGGCCGAATGGATCTATCTTGAGGGTTATCGCTTCGATGGGCCGGAAAGCCATGAGGCATTTGCCAAGGCCATCGGCGCGGCCAAGTCGGCGCGGGGGCGGGTGTCGCTGACGCTGTCCGATCCGTTCTGCGTGGAACGCCATCGCGATGCGTTCCGGCGGATGATCCGCGAGGATGTGGACCTGCTGTTCGCGAACCGGGCCGAGATCCTGTCGATGTACGAGACCGACGACTTTTCCGAGGCGCTGAGCCGGGCCGCTGCCGAGATCGACATCGTGGCCTGCACCGACAGCGAGAATGGTGCGCATATCCTGGCCGAGGGGCAGCACTGGCATGTGCCCGCGGTGCCGACGCAGGTGGTGGATGCGACCGGGGCGGGCGATCTGTTCGCGGCGGCGTTCCTGTGGGGGCTGACCCATGGCCATGATCTGGAACGTTGCGGGCGGATGGGCTGTGTTGCGGCGAGCGAGATCATCAGCCATATCGGCGCGCGCCCCGAGGCCGATCTGTCGGCGCTGTTCCGTCAGCACGGGCTGGTCTGAGCCCTTCTTTCCGCTTCGGAAAACCGTGATCCGGGCGTAGACTGGCGCCCGGGCCGGTGAGGGGCCTTGCTGTGGTTTCCCAGTGCGTTCCGTTTCCTGCCCCCGTGCCGGTGAGCGTTGAACCATAGGGGGGAAAGGCCATGGGAGATCTGTCGCGATACGTGATCCTGCGCGACCGCAATGCCGATCTGCGCAAGCGCGTGACGGGCGAGGCATTCGTCGAGGCACCGGGAATGGCCGGCATGCTGGGCGAGGCGGCCGGGCCGCGGCTGGGGGCGATGCTGCCGCCCGGCCCCGAACTGGACATGGCCGATCTGACCGCGCACGAGGCCAAGGACGCGCTGCGCCAGGGCGATGTGGTGGGGGTCGTGCGCTCGATCCCGACGGCGCTGATCGCGCCGAAGGACAATCCCGCCAATGCCGCCGCGACCGACACCTGGGGCATCAAGGCGGTGCGCGCCGATGCCTCGCCCTTTACCGGCGCAGGCGTCAAGGTGGCGGTGCTGGATACCGGCATCGACGCGACCCACCCGGCCTTTTCCGGGATGCTGCTGGTCCAGCAGGATTTCACCGGCGAGGGCGATGGCGATGCGAACGGCCATGGCACCCATTGCGCGGGCACGATCTTTGGCCGCGACGTGAACGGCCAGCGCATCGGCGTGGCGCGTGGGGTCGGCGAGGCGTTCATCGGCAAGGTGCTGAGTGCGTCAGGCTCGGGCACGTCCGAGATGATGTTCAGCGCGCTCAAGCGGGCGTCGGAGGAACGGGTTCAGGTGATCTCGATGTCGCTGGGCTTCGATTTTCCGGGCCTGGTCAAGTTTCTGATCGAACAGGAGGATTTCCCCGCCGATCTGGCCACCTGGATCGCGCTGGAAGGGTTCCGCACCAATCTGGCGATGTTCAATGCGCTGATGAACATGATCCGCCAGCAGGCGGTGTTCGATGGCGGAACGGTGGGGATCGCGGCCAGCGGCAATGAAAGCCGGCGCGAGATCCATCCCAATTACGAGGTCGGCGCCTCGGTGCCGGCGGTGGCCGAAGGCTGCATCGCGGTGGGCGCGTTCCAGCAGGGCGCGGCGGGGCTGCGGATTGCCGATTTCTCGAACACCAATCCGGATATTGCCGCGCCGGGCGTGGGCGTGCTGTCGGCACGGACGGGGGGCGGGCTGGTCGCGCTGTCGGGCACCTCGATGGCCTGTCCGCATGTGGCAGGGCTGGCCGCGCTGTGGTGGGAGGCGACGCGCGCGGGTGCGCTGCCCGCCAATGCCGGGACGGTGACGATGCGGCTGTTGTCCTCGGCCACGGTGGCGGGGATCGCGCCGGGGGTTCAGGTGGCCGATCGCGGGCAGGGGCTGGCGCAGGCGCCGCTGTCGCCGATCGGCTGAAGGCAGCCGGGATCAGTCGCCCAGCTTGGCATGCACCTCGTCAAGGTCGATCTCGCCCAGCGGCATCCGGTTGGCGGGATTGGCGAAATCGTAGCGAAAGAGTTCGAAGTCGCGGCGATAGATCTCGTGCATCAGATGCATGGCGAGGTCGTCGAAATAGGCCTCGACCGGGTGGGCACGCTTTGGCCCGTGGGATGCGGATTCGTTGAACCGGGGAATGGCGGCGAGGTCCACCCGGTGCGGGGGGGCGGCGGCGTCCAGCACGGCCTGCATCCCCTCGTCGAAACGTTCGGTGAAGAAGATGCGGTCATAGCGCCCGCCGCCCAGGATGAAGGTCGAGATATGGCCCGACATGGCCGACCAGTGGATGTCGGGCTCCATCGGTTTTCGCCAGCGGATGGTGTCGCGGGCGAACAGCAGAAAGCGGCGGAAGCTGGCGATCTGGTCGAATTCGGCGCTGCCATCCGCGCCGCCGACATCTATGCCGTACTTCTGGACCAGCATCGGCACCAGCTTGCCGCGATAGCGGTTGCCATTGCGCTGGATGCCGCAGATCTTGTCGAAGAACGACGACAGGATGCGGGAATAGGGATTGCGCACGCAGGTAAAGGCGGGCGCTCTGCGGGCACGCACCACACGGTCGATCGGGCCCTGGCTGTCCTCTTGCGCCCATTTGTGCAGCCCTTCGGTGGCATCATGGATGTCGCCGTCGAAGAAATGCCCATGATCCGAGTAATAGAGGATCTGGCCGATGGTCGAGCAGGCGCATTTCGGCACGACGCGGTAGACCATGCTTTCGCTGGTCGTCATCCAGGTGCCGGGAAAGCCCATCCTCGCCTCCGCTGCGATGGCGGGAACCTGCGCCGCCTCTGACCCGTTCTAGGCGAAAGACTCATAACAAATTTTCAACGAAGACCGGGGCATGGTCGGCGCACGCGAAAAACCGGAGCTGGGCCGCACGCGATGGCGAGAATCGCCTTTATCCTTCTGTGCCACAAGGCACCAGACGAGGTCATTGCCCAGGCCCGGCGGCTGTGCGCGGCAGGCGATTACGTCGCGATCCACTATGACGGGCGCGCGCCCGCGGCCGAGTTCGCGGCGATAAGGGCGGCGCTGGCGGGCGATCCGGGGGTCGTGTTCGCGCGTCGGCGGGTGAAATGCGGCTGGGGCGCGTGGTCTCTGGTCGCGGCGACGCTGGAAGCGTTGCGCGCGGCGCTGGCGGCATTCCCGCGTGCCAGCCATTTCTACATGCTGTCGGGCGATTGCATGCCGATCAAGACGGCCGAACATGCCCATGCCTTTCTCGATGCGCGCGACGCCGACCATATCGAAAGCTTCGATTTCTTCCGCTCGGACTGGATCCGCACCGGGATACGGGAAGAACGGCTGATCTATCGCCATCCGTTCAACGAGCGCCGCCACAGGCGGCTGTTCCATGCCGCGCTTGCGGTTCAGCGGCGGCTGGGGCTCAGGCGCGCGATCCCGGCCGATCTGCGGGTGATGATCGGCAGCCAGTGGTGGTGCCTGCGTCGCCGCACGGTCGAGGTGGTGCTGGATTTCATCCGCGCCCGGCCCGACGTGGTGCGATTCTTTCGCGGCACATGGATCCCCGACGAAAGCTTTTTCCAGACGCTGGTGCGCCATCTGGTGCCCGAGGCCGAGATCAGCACCAGATCGCCAACCTTCCTGATGTTCACCGATTACGGGATGCCGGTGAGCTTTTACAACGACCATTACGACCTGTTGCTGGCGCAGGATTACCTGTTCGCGCGCAAGATCTCGCCCGAGGCGCAGGCGCTCAAGGCGCGGTTGGGCACGCTTTACGCCGCGACCGGCCTGCGCTTTCCGATCTCGGACGAGGGGCGGCGGCTGCATGAATTCCTGACCGGCCGGGGAAGGGTCGGGCGCCGCTTCGCGCCGCGCATCTGGGAAACCGAGGCAAGCCTGGGCAGCGGGCGCGAATTGCTGATCGTGACCAGCAAGAAATGGCATCTGGCCCGGCGGCTGGTCGCGCGCATGGCCGAGGTCGCGGACGTGCCGGGGGTCGGCTACCTGTTCGACGAACAGGCGGCGGGCCTGCCCGATCTGGGCGGCATCGGGGAAAGCCTTGAAAAGCGCAACCGCCACCGCCGCGCTCTGGTGCGGATGCTGTTCGACCATTTCGGCACCGACCGGCTGGCGATCTGCCTAGACACCTCGGGCATCGAGGCGATGCGCGATTTCCACACCGACCGCGCCCGCGTGGGGGTGCTGGAAATCCGCTGCGATTTCAGCGATGCCGATCTGGCCGGGCATGCGCGGCGCGTCGGTCTGGCGGGCGAGCAGACCCCGGCCGAGGCGCTGGACCGGCTGCTGCCGACGATCCGGCGCGACATCGCCTTTGAAAGCGACCGGCTGGACGGGGCGGGCTTTGCCGGTCTTCTGCGCATCGACCAGCGCCGCGCGCCCGCCGAAAACACGGCCGCTCTGGCGCAGTTCCTCTCGATCCCTTACGAAGCGGCAGGCAAGATCGCCAGGACCGACCAGCTTTTCGCCGATTGAGGAACCCCCATGCCCTATGTCTATGACGATCAGAACGTGTTCGCCAGAATCCTGCGCGGCGAGATCCCGAACGACACGGTGATGGAAACCACCTACACGCTGGCCTTCAACGACATCGCGCCGCAGGCCCCGGTGCATGTGCTGGTGATCCCCAAGGGGCCCTATGTCTGCTTCGACCATTTCGCACAGGACGCCTCGGCCGCCGAGATCGCCGATTTCACCCGCGTCCTGGGCGAGATCTGCCGGGCAAAGGGCTTGCAGCCTGGCGAGGGGGGCGCAGGCTACCGGCTGATCGCCAATTCCGGCCGCGACGCCATCCAGGAGGTGCCGCACATGCATGTGCATATCCTGGGCGGGCGCGATCTGGGCCGGATGCTGGCCCCGGCCTGATCCGGCCCCCGGCTGACCAGAGGGCGGCCCTTGCCGACCCGTCTGCATGGCGGGTGCGGCGCGGGCCGCGCCCGTTCCGCCGCCTTTTCGGGCAGGCGCCCGATTTTTCGTCCGCCATGGCCCGTGCGGGGCTTGCGCAGGACAGCAACCCTACACATGATCGCCGCGAATCTGGAGGCGCGCGCAACGGATGAGCGACAGGATCAGGGGGCCGCGGATCGGCCGGAGCGAGGCGGCGCAGGGCTACCTGCTGGTGGCGACGCCTTTGGCCTATGCGCTGTTGCTGCTGGCCGTGCCGCTGGGCGCGATCGTGCTGTTCAGCTTCTGGTCGCAGGATTACCTGACCATCGACACCACGCTGACGCTCAAGAACTACCGCGAGGCGCTGTCCGATCCGCTTTATCGCCAGTTGTTGCTGCGCTCGCTGATGATCTCGGCGGCGGTGACGGCGGCGACGGTGCTGACCGCCTTTCCCATCGCCTATTACGTCTCGTTCTATGTCCCGCCCGAACGCAAGGCGATGTGGATCTTCCTCATCACCATCCCGTTCTGGACCTCGTACCTGATCCGGGTTTTCCTGTGGAAGGTGATCCTGGGCTATAACGGGGTGTTCAACACCACGCTTCTGGGCCTTGGTATCATCGACGAACCGCTGACCTTCATCCTCTACAACGCGAATGCGGTGGTCATCACGCTTGCCCATGCCTATGCGCCCTTCGCGATCCTGCCGATCTTCGTGGCGCTGGAAAAGATCGACCGCTCGCTGCACGAGGCCAGCCGCGATCTGGGCGAGGGGTACCTCTCGACCTTCTGGCGGGTGACGCTGCCGCTTGCGATGCCCGGCGTGGTGGCGGCGGTGCTGATCGTGTTCATCCCGACCATCGGCGATTACGTCACGCCGATGCTGGTGGGCGGGCCGGACGGCCGGATGATCGCCAACATGATCCAGACCCAGTTCCTGCGGCTGAACAATGCGCCGATGGGCGCGGCGCTGGCGGTGCTGACCATGGCGATGGTGTCGGCGGTGGCGCTGGTCTTCGTCTTCCTCAACCGCCGTTTCCTGCGAGGCCGGCAATGAAACGCCCGCTGCGCGTCTACGCGATCCTCTATCTCGCCTTCCTCTATGCGCCGATCGCGCTTCTGCCGGTCTTTGCCTTCAATGACGGCACGGTGATCGCCTTCCCGCTGCGCGGATTCACCTGGGGCTGGTTCGAGCAACTGACCGAAATCCCGGCGTTGCATGCCGCCGTGCTGAACAGCCTCAAGATCGCGGTCAGCACCGCGATCCTGGCCACCTGTCTGGGCGTTCTGGCCGCGCGCGCCGCCACCCGCTTTGCCTTTCCCGGCAAGAAGGGGGTGATGGGGCTCATCATGCTGCCGCTCGTGCTGCCCGAGATCATCGTCGCGGTCTCGCTTCTGGTGGTGCTGCTGCAACTGGGGCTGTCGCTGGGCGCCTGGACGGTGATCCTGGGCCATGTGCTGATCGCGACGCCGTTTTCCATCGCGATCCTGAACTCGGCCTTCCAGGGGCTCGACCTGTCGCTCGAGGAGGCGGCGGTCGATCTGGGCGAAACGCGGCTGTCCAGCTTCCGGCTGGTCACGCTGCCGCTGGTGATGCCGGGCATCATCTCGTCGCTGCTGATCGCCTTCACCATCTCGCTTGACGAGTTCATCATCGCCTTCTTCCTGACCGGGACCGAACCGACGCTGCCCGTCTATCTCTGGGGACAGTTGCGCTTTCCGCAGCGGCTGCCGGTGATCATGGCGCTGGGCACGCTTCTGGTGCTGGCCTCGGTGCTGTTGCTGGCGATTGCCGAATATGCCCGCCGCCGGGGCGCCGCGCGCACCGGGCAGAAAGACGCCGGAGGATTCCTGTGAAAGACACGCGCGCCACCGCCCGGCCGATCATCACGCTGGAGGCGGTCGAGAAGTATTACGGCGACTACCATGCGCTGCGCGGCATCAGCGCCGAGATCCGGCAGGGCGAGTTCTTCTCGCTGCTCGGCCCCTCGGGCTGCGGCAAGACCACGCTGCTGCGCACCATCGCAGGCTTCGAGGATCTGTCCGCAGGGCGGCTTTTCATCGACGGGCAGGACATGGCCGGGGTGCCCGCGAACAAGCGGCCCACCAACATGGTGTTCCAGTCCTACGCGATCTTTCCCCATCTCAGCGTGGCCGAGAATGTGGGCTTCGGCCTGCGCCGTACGCGGCTGTCGAAGACCGACAAGGCCGCCAGGGTCGAGGCCGCGCTCGCCATGGTGGGACTCTCGGGCTATGGCGGACGCGCGGCGCATGCGCTGTCGGGCGGCCAGCGCCAGCGGGTCGCGCTTGCGCGCGCGCTGATCCTCGAACCCACGGTCCTGCTGCTCGACGAGCCGCTCTCGGCGCTCGACAAGAAGATGCGCGACCAGATGCAGGGAGAGTTGCGCCGACTGCAACGCCAGGTCGGCATCACCTTCATCCTCGTCACCCATGACCAGGAAGAGGCGCTGATCATGTCCGACCGCATCGCGGTGATGTTCGAGGGCCAGATCGCGCAGCTCGACACGCCGCAGATGCTCTATCGCCGCCCGGTCAGCCGCAAGGTAGGCGAGTTCATCGGGGTGATGAACTTCCTGCCCGCCCGCGCCACCGTCGCCGACGAAACCCATATCGAGGTCGAGGCCGCCGGGCTCGGCCGCGCCGTGATCGGCCCCGACCAGCTGCCCGGCGGCTGGCATCCCGGCCAGACCCAGAGCGTCGGCATCCGCCCCGAAACCATGTCGATCCTCTATCCCGGCGAAACCACCGACCGGCGCGTGGCGACCGGCGTGGTCGAGGATCTCTCCTATTACGGCGACATGACCTATTACGAGGTCCGCCTTGACGGGGTCGAGCGGCCGATGACCATCTCGATGAAGAATCTCGTCGGTCGCCCCGTTCTGGAACGCGGCACCGAGGCCCGCGTCGCCTGGGACGCGCGCTCGCTGGTGCTGTTCGCCTGAGCCTTCTTCTGGCCGGAAATATCCCGGGGGGAGTCCGCAAGGACGGGGGGCAGCGCCCCCCTTTCCGGCCTCAGGCCGCGCGCCACGCCCCGCTGTCCAGCCCCGCCAGCGTCCATTCGCCGATCCGCCAGCGGATCAGCCGCAGGGTAGGGTGGCCCACCGCGGCCGTCATCCGGCGCACCTGCCGGTTGCGGCCCTCGGTGATGGTCAGTTCGATCCAGCAATCGGGCACCGACTTGCGGAACCGCACCGGCGGCGTGCGCGGCCACAGCCCGGGCGGGTCGCCCTCGATCCGGCGCACCCCGGCGGGCCGGGTCGGGCCGTCCTTCAGCGTCACGCCTTGGCGCAGCGCCTCAAGCGCGGCGTCAGAGGGAACCCCCTCGACCTGCACCAGATAGGTCTTGGCCATCTTGTTGCGCGGATCGGCGATGCGGGCCTGCAACTGCCCGTCATCGGTCAGCACCAGCAGCCCCTCGCTGTCGCGGTCGAGCCGCCCGGCGGGATAGACGCCAGGGATCTTGATGAACCCCGCCAGCGTCGGTCGTCCGCCGCCGCCTTCGTCGGTGAATTGCGACAGCACCCCCCAGGGCTTGTTGAACAGGATCACCCGGCTCACGCAGCGCCCCTGGAGGAGGTCAGTTCCACGAACACGTCCTCGAGATTCGGTTCCTCGGTCGCGATGTCGCGGATGGTGATGCCCGCGCTGCGCACCGCCTCGATCACGGCGCCGGTGGCGATCTGGCTGCGCCGATAGGTAAAGCACAGCGCGCCGTCGCGGCGGGTGCAGGTCTCGACCCCGGGCGGCATGGCGGGCGGGGTGCCGACAGGGTCTTCGGGGTGGATCACCAGCGTCTTGGCATCCATCCGTCCGATCAGGGCCGCGGTCGAATCCCGGGCGATCACCTCGCCATGATTGATGATCGCGATCTCGCCGCACATCTGTTCGGCTTCTTCCAGGTAATGCGTGGTCAGGATGATCGTGGTGCCCTGTTCCTCGTTCAGGCGGCGGATATTGGTCCACAGCATCTGGCGCAGTTCGATATCGACGCCCGCGGTCGGCTCGTCCAGCACCAGCACCTGCGGTCGATGGACCAGCGCCTTGCCCAGCAACAGCCGCCGCCGCATCCCCCCGGACAGGTTGCGCGCATAGGCATCGGCCTTGTCCTCCAGCCCGATGGCCTTGAGGATGCGGTCGGTGATGCGCTGCGATTTCGGCACGCCGTAAAGCCCCGCCTGCACCTCCAGCGCGGCGCGGGGGGTAAAGAACGGGTCTATGTTCAACTCCTGCGGCATGACCCCGATGGCGGCGCGCGACTGGCGCGGGTTCACATCCTGATCGAAGCCCCAGATCCGCACCTTGCCCGAGCTTTTCAGCACGAGCCCCGCCAGAATGTTGATCAGCGTGGACTTGCCCGCGCCGTTCGGCCCCAGCAGGCCAAAGATCGCGCCCGCCGGAATGGCCAGATCGACCCCTTTCAGCGCCTGTTTCGGGGGCTGGCTGCCGCTGGCGGCATAGGTCTTGGTCAGCCCTTCGATCTCGATCGCGTTTTCGCCCATCTCGCGCCTCTGCCGCTTGCCCGTCACGGGGGCATCGCTATCATGCCCCCTGACCTAACGCGACCCCGTCGCCCCGGCAACGAGCGGAGCCCAGAGATGACCACAAATGCCTCCCGCGACCCGCGCGCGATCGACGCCCCCGAGACCGAGATCGTGCGCCAGTGGCGCGTGGCCTGCGATGGCTGCGGCCCCGCGCTGGGCCATCCGCGCGTCTGGCTGGTGATCCCGCACGAGACGGGCTTTGTCGATTGCGGCTATTGCGACAAGCGCTTCGTGCATGAAAGCTTTGCCGACCGGCTGGGATGAGCGCGCCCGACCCGCGCGGGCGGCTGCGGCGCAACCTGTTATGGCTGGGGGGCATCGCGCTGGCCTATGGGGCCATCGCCTCGGGGCCCGGGCTGTGGCGGCGGGCCTTTCCGCCCGGCTTCGATTTCGCGCCGATTGCGGGCCTGCCGGGGTTCCGGCGGCTTGAGCAGGGCGCGGTTTCGGCGGGTTCGCCGCTGCTGATCGGGCTTGATCCCGATACCGCGCCGCGGCTGCCGGTGGGCGATCCCTGTGCGGCGCTGTTTGGGGGCGCGCTCGGCGCGGGGGCGGTGCCGGTGGCCTATTTCACCGATGTGCGCTGCGCCTGGTGCCGGGTGATGACGCCCCTGCTGCGCGAACGCGCCGGGGGGGCGGCGCCCTCGATCCGGCTCGCCTGGCATGAACTGCCGCTCTTGGGCGAGGCGTCGGTTCTGGCGGCGCGCGCGGTTCTGGCGGCGGCCGAACAGGGCGCGGGGCCTGCCTTTCACGCGCGGATCGCGGCCGGGCGGCTGGTGCCCACGCCCGAGGCGCTGGGCCGGCTGGCCGATGCGATGGGGCTGGATGGCGCGCGGCTGCGCACCGAGATGACGGCACCCGGGATCGACCGTCAACTGGCGCTCAGCCGGGGGCTGGCGGATCTGTTCGGCTTTTACGGCACGCCCGCGCTGGTGGTGGGCCGCACCGCCGTTCTGGGCCGGATCGAGGGGGCCGATCTGGACCGGCTGATCGCGCTCGAAGCCGCCGAGGCCGCCACCGCGCCCTGTGCCTGAAGGCTGGCGAAGCGCGCGCCATCGTGGCAAGACCGGATCGCACGGCCAAGGGGGACAAGGACATGGGCACGACATTCGGCAAGGGCTGCCATCTGCACCTGATCGACGGCTCGGCCTTCATCTTTCGCGCCTTTCACGCGCTGCCGCCGCTGACGCGGAAATCCGACGGGCTGCCGGTGGGCGCGGTCTCGGGCTTCTGCAACATGATCCACAAATATGTGGAGGACAATTCCGGCCCCGATGCGCCGACCCATGTGGCCGTGGTGTTCGACAAGGGCAGCCACACCTTCCGCAACGATCTTTACGATCTTTACAAGGCCAACCGGGACGAGATGCCCGAAGATCTGCGCCCGCAGATCCCCCTGACCCGCGAGGCGACGCGCGCCTTCAACATCGCCTGTCTGGAACAGGAGGGGTTCGAGGCCGACGACATCATCGCTACCCTGACCCGTAGGGCGGTCGAGGCCGGGGGGCGGGTGACGATCATCAGTTCGGACAAGGACCTGATGCAGCTTGTCGGCAATGGCGTCGAGATGCTGGACGCGATGAAGGGCAAGCGTATCGGGGTCGAGGAGGTCGAGGAGAAATTCGGCGTCCGCCCCGACCGTGTCGTGGATGTGCAGGCGCTGGCGGGCGATTCGGTCGACAACATCCCCGGCGCGCCCGGCATCGGGATCAAGACCGCCGCGCTTTTGATCCAGGAATTCGGCGATCTGGAAACGCTGCTGGACCGCGCGGACGAGATCCCCCAGCCCAAGCGGCGCCAGACGCTGATCGAGCATCGCGCGCAGATCGAATTGTCCAAGCGGCTGGTGACGCTGGATCAGGCGATGCCGCTGGAGGTGACGCTGGACGATCTGGAGGTGCGCAGGCCCGATCCCGCCAGCCTTCTGGCCTTCCTGAACCAGATGGAATTCCGCACGCTGACCCGGCGCATCGCCGAGGCGCTGGGGGTCGATGCACCCGCCGCCGCCGACCCCGCCCCGGCCGCGGCCGAGGCCCCCGCGCGGCTGCCCTTCACCCCCGAAACCTATGAATGCGTGCGCGACGCGGCGGCGCTGCGGGGCTGGATCGAGGCGGCGCAGGCGCGGGGCTGGGTCGCGGTCGATACCGAGACCACGGGGCTGGACGAGATGCGCTGCGATCTGGTCGGCATCTCGCTGGCGGTCGAGCCGGGGCGGGCCTGTTACATCCCGCTCGGCCACAAGACCGGCGGGGGCGACCTGTTCGGCGCGGATGCGCTGGCCGAGGGGCAGATGCCGCTGTCCGAGGCGCTGGCGCTGCTCAAGCCGCTGCTCGAAGACCCCGCCGTGATGAAGATCGGCCAGAACATGAAATACGACGCCAAGGTTCTGGCCCGCCATGGCATCACGGTCGCGCCCATCGACGACACGATGCTGATGTCCTACGCGATGCATGCCGGGCTGCACGGGCATGGCATGGATGCGCTGTCCGAACGCTATCTCGACCACAGCCCGATCCCGATCAAGTCGCTGCTGGGCACGGGCAAGGCGCAGATCACCTTCGACCGGGTGCCGATCGACGAGGCAGTGAAATATGCCGCCGAGGATGCCGACATCACCCTGCGCCTCGCGCAGCTGTTCAAGCCGCAATTGCACCGGGCAAAGGTGACGACCGTCTACGAGACGCTGGAACGCCCGCTGGTCGCGGTGCTGGCCGAGATGGAGATGACCGGCATCAAGGTCGACCGCGACACGCTTTCGCGCATGTCGAACGCCTTTGCCCAGAAGATGGCGGGGCTGGAGGCCGAGATCCATGAACTGGCAGGCGAAAGGTTCAATGTCGGCAGCCCAAAGCAACTGGGCGAAATCCTGTTTGACAAGATGAGCCTTTCGGGCGGCAAGAAGGGCAAGACCGGCGCCTATGGCACCGGGGCGGATGTGCTGGAGGATCTGGCCGCCGAGGGCCACGACCTGCCCGCCCGCGTGCTGGACTGGCGCCAGATCGCCAAGCTGAAATCGACCTATACGGATGCGTTGCAGGACCATATCCATCCCGAAACCGGCCGGGTGCATACATCCTATGTCATCACGGGCGCGGTGACGGGGCGGCTGGCCTCGACCGATCCGAACCTTCAGAACATCCCCGTCCGCTCCGAAGACGGGCGGCGCATCCGCGAGGCGTTCGTGGCCGATGCGGGCAAGGTTCTGGTCAGCCTCGATTACAGCCAGATCGAGCTGCGCATCCTTGCCCATGTCGCAGGCATCGACGCGCTGAAACAGGCGTTTCGCGACGGTCACGACATCCACGCCATGACCGCCTCCGAAATGTTCGACGTGCCGCTCGACCGGATGACGCCCGAGATCCGGCGCCGCGCCAAGGCGATCAATTTCGGCGTGATCTACGGCATCTCTGGCTTTGGCCTTGCCCGGCAATTGCGCATCCCGCGCGGTGAAGCGCAGGGCTTCATCGACCGCTATTTCGAGCGGTTTCCGGGGATCAGGGCCTATATGGAGGCCACGGTGGCCTTCGCCAAGGCGAACGGATACGTCCAGACCCTGTTCGGGCGCAGGATCCACACGCCCGAGATCGGCGCCAAGGGGCCGCAGGCAGGCTTTGCCCAGCGCGCCGCGATCAACGCGCCGATCCAGGGCACGGCAGCCGACATCATCCGCCGGGCGATGATCCGGATGCCCGCCGCGCTGGGCGGTCTGCCTGCGCGGATGCTGTTGCAGGTGCATGACGAGCTTGTGTTCGAGGTGGAGGCGGGCGCGGCGGACGACCTGATCGGCCGGGTGCGCGCGGTGATGGAAGGGGCAGCGATGCCTGCGGTGAAGCTTGACGTGCCGCTTGTGGTCGATGCCGGGCAAGGCGCGAACTGGGCCGCGGCGCATTGACGGCAGCCGCCGGGCGCCCCGCACCCCCCAACGCATGGTTCAGGGCAACTCGGCCGCCGGGATCACGGGGAAGAACGCCCCGCCCGAGCGCAGCCCGAACCAGTCCTGCCCGTCCTGCGGTTCAACCGTGCCGATCTCGACCAGCCGGTAAAAGCTCTTGCGGTCGATCCGCGCCTCCAGCCCGCCGCGGACATGAACATAGGGCGCAGGCTCGCCCGTCGCGGCGTCGCGCAGCACGCGGATCGGGTGATCGGCGCCTGCGGCCACGCGGTCGCCGACATTGGTGACAAAGGTCAGGATCTGCGCCGCGCCCTCGCCCGCACGCTCGAAATCCACTGCGATGAAGGGGGCATCCTCGACCGTGATCCCCACCTTCTCGACCGGCGTGACCAGGAAGTACCGCCCGTCCTCGCGTTTCAGGATGGTCGAAAACAGCCGCACCAGGGGCGCCCGGCCGATCGGCGTGCCCATGTAGAACCAGGTGCCGTCGCGCGCGATGCGCATGTCGATATCGCCGCAGAAGGGCGGGTTCCACTTGTCGACCGGGGGGAGTTTGCCCTCGCACGCGGCGGCACGCGCCGTTTCGGCCAGCCTGTCGGCATCCGGTTTCACGATCATTTGTGGCGCTTCGGTTTTTGCCATTTGTGACGCGGGCGATATGTGGCGATACTGACCCATATAGGATCGCAGGGAGGAATGTCATGTCCGACGAGACCGCACTCGTGGCCGAGATCGAGGCGCTGGGCGCGCGGCTGGCCGAGGCCAAGGACAGCATCACCCGGCGCTTCATCGGGCAGGAGCGGGTGGTGGACCTGACGCTGTCCGCGCTTTTGTGTGGCGGGCATGGGTTGCTGATCGGCTTGCCGGGGCTGGGCAAGACGCGGCTTGTCGATACGCTCTCGACGGTGATGGGCTTGCAGGGCGCGCGCATCCAGTTCACGCCCGACCTGATGCCGGCCGACATTCTGGGCTCGGAAGTGCTGGACACCGGCGAGGACGGTTCCCGCGCGTTCCGCTTCATCGAGGGGCCGATCTTCTGCCAGCTTCTGATGGCCGACGAGATCAACCGCGCCAGCCCCCGCACGCAATCGGCGCTGTTGCAGGCGATGCAGGAAAAATCGGTCACCATCGCGGGGGCGGCGCATCCGCTCAAGCCGCCCTTCCATGTGCTCGCCACCCAGAACCCGATCGAGCAGGAAGGCACCTATCCGCTGCCCGAGGCGCAGCTTGACCGTTTCCTCGTGCAGATCGACGTACCCTATCCCGACCGCAAGACCGAGCATGACATCCTGATCGCGACCACCGGCGTCGAGGAAGATGCCGCGCATGAGGTGTTCAGCGCCGAGCAGTTGATCGCCGCGCAGAAACTGGTGCGCCGGATGCCGGTGGGCGAGGCGGTGGTGGAACTGATCCTCGATCTGGTGCGCGCCTGCCGTCCGGGCGAGCCCGAGGCGCCGCAGATCGTGCGCGACACCGTGGCCTGGGGGCCGGGGCCGCGGGCGGCGCAGGCGCTGATGCTGACCGTGCGGGCGCAGGCGCTGCTGGAGGGGCGGCTGGCGCCCTCGGCCGATGACGTTCTCAAGATGGCCGCGCCCGTGCTGACGCATCGCATGGCGCTGAGCTTTGCGGCCCGGGCGCGCGGCGAGGGGCTGCCCGAGGTGATCGAGAGTGTTGCGCGCGAGACATTGCGGGTCGAGGCCGCGGCGTGAGCGATCCCGCCGCCCTCCGCGCCCGGGCCGAGGGGCTGGCAGCCGCGCTGCCGCCGCTGCTGGCCGATGCCGAGCATCTGGCCCAGGCCGTGCTGCTGGGCGAACACGGGCGCAGGCGCGCAGGCACGGGTGACGAGTTCTGGCAATACCGCCCGGCCCATGCGGGCGACGGCGCGCGGCGGATCGACTGGCGGCGCTCGGCCCGGTCGGATGCGCATTTCGTGCGCGAACGCGAATGGCAGGCGGCGCAAAGCGTGCTGCTCTGGGTCGATGCGTCGGCCTCGATGGGGTTTTCGGGGGCGAAGTCGCATCCGACCAAGGCCGAACGCGCGCGGGTGCTGGCGCTGGCCGTGGCGGTGCTGCTGACGCGCGGCGGCGAGCGGGTGGGGCTTTCGGGCACCGGCCTGCCTGCGCGGCGCGGGCCGCTGCAATTGTTGCGCATTGCCGAGGCGCTGGGCGGGGCCGACCCCGCGGCGGATTACGGCGCCCCCGAGGCGCGCAGCATGCCGCCCCATTCGCGCGCGGTGTTCCTGTCGGATTTCCTGGGCGATCCGGCGCCGGTCGAGCGGGCCTTGACCGAGGCCGCCGACAAGGGCGTGAAGGGCGCGATGTTGCAGATCCTCGATCCTGTCGAGGAAGCCTTTCCCTTCGACGGCCGCACGATCTTTGAAAGCATGGGTGGCAGCCTGCGCCATGAAACGCTCAAGGCGGGCGATCTGCGCGGGCGCTATCTGGACCGGCTGGCGATGCGCAAGGCGCGGCTGGCCGATCTGGCCCGGGCGACGGGCTGGCATTTCTCGACCCATCACACCGGCGAGTCGGCGCAGGGCTCGCTGCTCTGGCTCTTTCGCGCGCTGGAGCGGGTGCATTGATGTGGACCCTGGGCGGCATCGGGTTTACCGCACCCGCGCTCCTCTGGGCGCTCTTGGCGCTACCTGCGTTGTGGTTGTTGCTGCGCGCGGTGCCGCCCGCGCCGATCCGGCGGCGGTTTCCCGGTGTGGCGCTCTTGCTGGGGCTGACCGATGACGAGACCCAGACCGACAAGACGCCCTGGTGGCTCTTGCTGCTGCGGATGCTGGCGGTCGCGGCGCTGATCCTGGGCTTTGCAGGCCCCGTGCTGAACCCGCAGGAGCGGCAGCCGGGACAGGGGCCGCTTCTGGTCTTCATCGACGGCACATGGGCCGATGCGCGCGACTGGCCGCGCCGGATCGACCGGGTGGCCGCGGCGCTGGACGAGGCCGGGCGCGACGGGCGGCCCGTGGCGGTCGTGCAGGCGACGGCCCTGCCCGAGGCGGGGCTGCCGTTCCAGTCGGCCGAAGCCTGGGCCAGCCGTCTGGCCGGGCTGAAGCCCGCGGCATGGCTGCCCGATCCGGCGGCCCTGGCCGACTGGGCCGGGGCGCTGGAGGGCGGGTTCGATACGTTCTGGATGTCGGGCGGGCTGGATTACGAGGGGCGGCGCGACCTGATGGCCCGATTCGAGGCGGCGGGAACGCTGCGGGTCTTCGAAAGCCCGCGCCCGGTTCTGGCGCTGCGGCCCGCGATCTTCGAGGATGGCGCGATCCGGCTGACCGCGCTGCGCGCCGGGCCGGGCGAGGCGTCCGAGATCACGCTGGCCGCGACGGGGCGCGATCCGGCGGGGGTGGAACGGGTGCTGGCGCGGGTGCCGGCCGGTTTCGAACCGGGCGAGGGCGAGGTCACGGTCGAGCTGGTCGTGCCGCCCGAATTGCGCAACCGGATCAGCCGCTTTGCCATCGAGGGGGTGCGCTCTGCCGGGGCGGTCAGCCTGACCGATGACAGCCTGAAACGGCGCCGCGTGGCGCTGATCGCGGGGCGCGACGACCGCGAGGGGCTGCAACTGCTCTCGCCGCTGTTCTACCTGCAAAAGGCGCTGGAGCCGACCGCCGATCTGATCGACGGCGCGCTGGCCGACATCATCCTTGCCAGCCCCGACGTGATCGTGCTGGCCGATGTCGCGACGCTGTCGGCCTCCGAGGCCGAGGCGTTGCAGGATTGGGTCGAGCGGGGCGGGCTGCTGCTGCGCTTTGCCGGGTCGCGGCTGGCGGCCTCGGATATGGGGCGCGATGCCGAAGACCCGCTGATGCCGGTGCGGCTGCGCGCGGGCGGGCGCACGGTGGGCGGCGCGATGAGCTGGGGCGAGCCCAAGGCGCTGCGTCCCTTTGCCGAAACCTCGCCCTTCTTCGGGCTGGCGATTCCCGAGGATGTGCAGGTCAGCGCACAGGTCATGGCCCAGCCCGATCCGCAACTGGCCGAGCGCGCAATCGCGGCGCTGGCCGATGGCACGCCGCTGGTCACGCGCAAGCGGCTTGAAGACGGGCAGGTGGTGCTGTTCCACGTCACCGCGAATGCGGAATGGTCCACGCTGCCGCTGTCGGGGCTGTTCGTGCAGATGCTGGAACGGCTTGCGGTCTCGACCCGCCCGGCCCGACCCGAAGCCGCCGAGTTGCGCGGCACGACCTGGGTGGCGGAAACCGTGCTGGATGGCTTTGGCGAGGCGGGCGATGCGGGCAACCTGCCCGGCATCCCCGGCGAAAGGCTGGCCGGGGCAGGGCCCGGCCCCGACCTGCCGCCGGGACTTTATGCAGGCGAGGATCGTCGGCTTGCGCTGAACGTGATCGGCCCCGACACCGCCCTGACGCCCGCAAGCTGGCCCGCCCGCATCCCGGTCGAGGGGCTGACCGTGGCGCGCGAGACGCTGCTGAAGGGCTGGGTGCTGGCCGCGGCGCTGGCGATCCTGGCGGCCGATATTCTCGCTTCGCTCTGGCTGTCGGGGCGGCTCAGGGGGCAACGCTCGGGCGCTGTTGCGGTCCTGCTGCTGGCGCTGATGCTGCCCCGGGGTGCCGAGGCGCAGGCGGATGATCTGGCGCTGAGGGCAACGACCGAGGTGGTGCTGGCCCATGTGCTGACCGGCGATGCGCGGGTGGACGAGGTGGCGCGTGCCGGGCTTTGGGGGTTGTCGCAGAAGCTGATCCAGCGCACCTCGATCGAACCGGCGGAGCCCATCGCGGTGAACCTGGAAACCGACGAATTGTCGTTCTTCCCTTTCCTCTACTGGCCGGTGACGGCGAACCAGCCGATGCCCTCGCCCGAGGCCTATGCGCGGCTCAACCGCTACCTGCGCACCGGCGGCATGATCCTGTTCGACACCCGCGATGCCGATGTCGCGCGCTTCGGCGGTGCCTCGCCCGAGGGGCGTCGGCTTCAGCAACTGGCCCGGCCGCTGGACGTGCCGCCGCTGGAGCCGGTCCCCCCCGATCATGTGCTGACCCGCACCTTCTACCTGCTGCAGGATTTCCCCGGCCGCCACATCAGCCGCGATGTCTGGGTCGAGGCCGCGCCGCCCGATGCCGAACGGGCCGAGGGGATGCCGTTTCGCGATCTGAATGACGGGGTGACGCCGGTGGTGATCGGCGGCAATGACTGGGCGGCGGCCTGGGCCGTCGATGCGCAGGGCGGCGCGATGTTCCCGGTGGGCCGCGGCTATGCGGGCGAACGGCAACGGGAAATCGCCTATCGCTTCGGCATCAACCTGATCATGCATGTGCTGACCGGCAACTACAAATCCGACCAGGTCCATGTGCCCGCGCTGCTGGACAGGCTGGGCCAATGACAGGCAACGTGATCTTCGATCCGCTGATCCCCTGGCCGCTGGTCTGGCTTCTGGCGGCCCTTGCCGTCGCAATCACCGGCTTCGCGCTCTGGCGCGGGCTGGCGGGCTGGTGGCTGCGGGGGCTGGCGTCGGCGGCGATCCTAGCGGCGCTGGTCAACCCCGCGCTTCAGACCGAGGAACGTAATCCGCTGTCGGATATCGTGGTTCTGGTGGTCGATGAAAGCGCCAGCCAGCGCCTTGCCGACCGGCCCGAGCAGACCGCGCGCGCCATCGCCCGGATCGAGGCGCAGGTGGCGGCGCTGGAGAATACCGAGTTGCGCATCGTCCGCGTCGGCGATGGCGAGGGCAATGAGGGCACGCTGCTGATGACCGCGCTGGCAGCCGCGCTGGCCGAGGTGCCGCGCGCCCGGCTGGCGGGGGCGATCCTGTTGACCGACGGGCAGGTGCATGATCTGGACCGCGCGCCGCCCATGGCCGCGCCGCTGCATGCACTGCTGACCGGACAGCGCGACGACTGGGACCGGCGGCTGGTGGTGCGCAATGCCCCGGCCTTTGCGATCCTTGGCGAACAGGTCACGCTGACGCTGCGGATCGAGGATCAGGGCGCGGTGCCCGCCACGATGGGGCCGACAACGCAGGTCCGGGTGTCCATCGATGGCGGGCCCGCGCAAAGCTACACGGTGCCGCTGAACCGCGATATCGACGTGCCGCTGGTGCTGGACCATGCGGGCCGGAACGTGATCCAGTTCTCGGTCGCGGTCGAAGAGGGCGAACTGACCGACCGCAACAATGAGGCGGTGGTGCAGATCAATGGCGTGCGCGACCGGCTGCGTGTCCTGCTGGTCTCTGGCGAGCCGCATGCGGGCGAGCGGACATGGCGCAACCTGTTGAAATCGGACAGTTCAGTGGATCTGGTCCATTTCACCATCCTGCGCCCGCCCGACAAGCATGATGGCGTTCCTGTCTCCGAATTGTCGCTGATCGCCTTTCCCACGCGCGAGCTGTTCGTCGACAAGATCGACGAGTTCGACCTGATCATCTTCGACCGCTACAAGCGCCGGGGCATCCTGCCCGCGCTGTACCTGGAAAACGTGCGCGACTATGTGCGCAAGGGCGGCGCGGTGCTGATCGCGGCCGGTCCCGATTATGCCAGCGCCGAGTCGCTTTACCGCTCGCCGCTGGCCGACATCCTGCCCGGCGCCCCCACGGCCCGGGTGATCGAGGAAGGCTATCGCCCCGCGATCACCGATCTGGGCCAGCGCCATCCGGTGACCGAGGGGCTCGAGGCCGAGGCGGATGGTCCGTGGGGCCGCTGGTTCCGGCTGATCGAGGTCGAGGCGGCCAGCGGGCAATCGGTGATGTCCGGCCCCGGCAACCGGCCGCTTCTGGTGCTTGACCGGGTGGGCGAGGGGCGGGTGGCGCTGATGGCGTCCGACCATGCCTGGCTGTGGAGCCGCGGCTTCGAGGGCGGCGGGCCGCAACTGGAACTGCTGCGCCGTCTGGCGCACTGGATGATGAAGGAACCGGATCTCGAGGAGGAATCGCTGGGTGCCAGTGCCGAGGGGCAGCGGATGGCGATCACCCGCCGCTCGCTGTCGGAAGGCCCGCGCAGCGTCGAGATCACCCGCCCCGATGGCGAGACCGAGACGCTGGAGCTTGAGGAAACCGCACCGGGCCGGTTCCAGGCGACCTATGAAGGGCCGGAGATCGGGCTTTACCGTCTGTCGGATGCGGAACTGGAAACCGTGATCGCGCTGGGACCGTCTGCGCCCCGCGAATTCGAGGAAACGATCGCCAGCGGCGCGCCGCTGGCCCCGGCGGTCGAGCCGACGCGGGGCGGCATCCTGCCGATCCATGCCGGGCTGCCCGACATCCGCACCGTGCGCGAGGGACGGCTTGCCGCGGGCCGGGGCTGGATCGGGATCACCCCGCGCGGCGCCTATCTGACGGCCGATCTGCGCATCACGCCGCTGGCGCCTGCCTGGGTCATGCTGCTGCTGGCCGCCGCACTCAGCCTTGGCGCCTGGCTGCGCGAGGGGCGCCGCTAGGGTGGGGGCCAGAGGTTTCCCCCGCAGGATGGCCCGCGGCAATTGGAATTGGCGGGGCCGAGGACCGGCCGGATCGGAGGCCAGAGGAGGATGTCTTGTTCCCGCATGCCCTGCACCATGTCCAGCTTGCGATGCCCGAAGGCGGCACAACGGCCGCGCGTGCCTTTTATGGCGGGTTGCTGGGGCTTGAGGAGGAGGCGCGGCCGGAGACAATTGGCGGCGAGGGGCTGTGGTTCCGGCGCGGCGAATTGCGGATCCATCTGGGTGCCGAGCCCGGCTTTCGCCCCGCGCGCAAGGCGCATCCGGCGCTGATGGTGCGCAAGCTGGATGCGCTGGCCGAGCGGCTGGAGCGGGCGGGGCTGGACCTGCGCCGGGACGGCCGGGTGTCGGGGCTGCGGCGGATCTTTGTCGACGATCCGTTCGGCAACCGGATCGAACTGGTGGAAGGCGCGGTCTGAGCGGGCGGCGGGGTGCTCCCGCCCCCGGGACCGCACGGGGCTTGCGCCCCGCTTGCCCGGGGTTGGGCATGGCGCCCGGCAGGGCCGGGCGCGCGCTCCGCGCGGGGGTATTTCGGCCAAGAAGAAGGGCAGGGCGGGCTTTTCGGCGGGCGGCGCGGGGGATAGGGTCTGGCCATGGCTGCGCCGCGATTCATCCATCTTCGCCTGCATACCGAGCATTCGCTGCTTGAGGGGGCGGTGCGGCTGAAGAAGCTGCCCGATCTGTGCAAGGCGGCGGGGATGCCCGCCGTGGCCGTCACCGATACCAACAACATGTTCTGCGCGCTGGAATTTTCGGTTCTGGCGGCGGGCGCGGGCATTCAGCCGATCCTGGGCTGCCAGATCGACCTTGCCCATGATCCGGCCGCACCCGGCGAGCGCCCGCGCCCGCCTGCGCCGGTCGTTCTGCTGGCGCAGAACGAGGCGGGCTATGGCAATCTGATGAAGCTGAATTCCTGCCTGTATCTGGGCAAGGCGGGGCAGCTTCCGCAGGTCACGCAAGAGGAACTGGAGGCGCATGCGGCCGGTCTGATCTGCCTGACCGGCGGGCCGGACGGCCCGTTGGGGCGGTTCCTGCGGGCCGGGCAGCGGGGCAAGGCCGAGGCGCTGGCGGCGCGGCTGGCGGCGTCGTTTCCGGGGCGGCTCTATGTCGAGTTGCAGCGCCATCCGGGCGAGGGCGGGCGGCTGACCGAGGCCGAGGCGGCGACCGAGCGCGGCCATGTCGAGATCGCCTATGCGATGGATCTGCCGCTGGTCGCGACCAATGACGTGCATTTCCCCAAGCCCGAGATGTACGAGGCGCATGACGCGCTCTTGTGCATCGCGGATGGCGCCTATGTCGATCAGGCCGAGCCGCGCCGCCGGCTGACGCCGCAGCATCATTTCAAGTCGCCCGATGAAATGGCGGCGCTGTTTGCCGATCTGCCCGAAGCGATCGGGAATACCGTGGAGATCGCCCGCCGTTGTGCCTTCAGGGCGGCCAAGCGCGCGCCGATCCTGCCGCGCTTTGCCGAGGACGAGGTCGAGGAATTGCGCCGTCAGGCAAAGGAGGGGCTGGCCGCGCGGCTGGCCGTGATCCCGCCTGCCGCGCCGGTCGAGGATTACGAGAAGCGGCTCGATTTCGAGCTGGGCATCATCGAGCAGATGGGGTTCCCCGGCTATTTCCTGATCGTGGCCGATTTCATCAAATGGGCCAAGGCGCAGGGCATTCCGGTCGGGCCGGGGCGCGGGTCGGGGGCGGGCAGCCTTGTGGCCTATGCGCTGACGATCACCGATCTGGATCCGTTGCGCTACAGCCTGCTCTTCGAACGCTTCCTGAACCCCGAGCGGGTCTCGATGCCCGACTTCGACATCGACTTCTGCATGGACCGGCGCGAGGAGGTGATCGCCTATGTCCAGCAGCGCTATGGCCGCGAGAAGGTGGCGCAGATCATCACCTTCGGCGCGCTCTTGTCCAAGGCGGCCGTGCGCGATGTCGGGCGCGTGTTGCAGATGCCCTATGGGCAGGTCGACAAGCTGTCGAAGCTGATCCCGGTCGAGGGGGTAAAGCCCGTCTCGATCGAGAAGGCACTGGCCGACGAGCCCCGCCTGCGCGAGGCGGCCCGGACCGAGGAAGTGGTGGACCGGCTTCTGACCTATGGCCAGCAGGTCGAGGGGCTGCTGCGCAATGCCTCGACCCATGCGGCGGGGGTGGTGATCGGGGATCGGCCGCTGGACGAGCTGGTGCCGCTTTACCAGGATCCGCGGTCCGACATGCCCGCGACGCAGTTCAACATGAAATGGGTCGAGGCGGCGGGGCTGGTCAAGTTCGACTTCCTCGGGCTCAAGACGCTGACGGTGATCCAGAATGCCATCGACCTGATCCGCGCGGGCGGGCGCGCCCTGCACGAGGGCGCGGACGGCACGCCGCTTTACCAGCCCAAGCCCGGCGCCGAGAACGATATCGGGCATATCCCTCTGGACGATCCGAAGACCTACGAGCTTTACGCCAGCGCCCGCACGGTCGCGGTGTTCCAGGTGGAAAGCTCGGGCATGATGGATGCGCTGCGCCGGATGAAGCCCACCTGCATCGAGGATATCGTGGCGCTTGTGGCGCTGTACCGCCCTGGCCCGATGGAGAACATCCCCGCCTATTGCGAGGTCAAGCACGGGATCAGGCCGCTTGAATCGATCCATCCCACGATCGACCATATCCTGGCGGAAACCCAGGGCATCATCGTCTACCAGGAACAGGTGATGCAGATCGCGCAGGTGATGGCGGGCTATTCCCTGGGCGGTGCGGATCTGTTGCGCCGCGCGATGGGCAAGAAGATCGCCGAGGAAATGGCCAAGGAGCGGCCCAAGTTCATCGAGGGCGCCAAGGCCACCCATGGCGTCGACGCGAAAAAGGCCGGCGAGGTCTTCGACCTTCTGGAGAAGTTCGCCAATTACGGCTTCAACAAGTCGCACGCGGCGGCCTATGCGGTGGTCAGCTACCAGACCGCCTGGCTCAAGGCCAATCACCCGGTCGAGTTCATGGCCGGGGTGATGAATTGCGATATCCACCTGACCGACAAGCTGGCAATCTATGCCGAGGAAGTGCGCCGGGGGCTGGGCATCGGCATCGTGCCGCCCTGCGTGAACCGGGCGCAGGCGACATTCGCGGTCAGCGGCGGGCAACTGGTCTATGCGCTGGGCGCGCTCAAGAATGTGGGCGTCGAGGCGATGCGGCTGATCGTCGAGGCGCGCGGCGACCGGCCCTTTGCCACGATCTTCGATTTTGCCCGGCGGGTGGATCTGAAACGCATCGGCAAGCGGCCGCTGGAAATGCTGGCCCGGGCGGGCGCCTTCGACCAGCTTGACCCGAACCGGCGGCGCGTCTTCGACAGTCTGGACGCGCTGTCCGCTTGGTCGGCGGCAGTGCATGAGGCGCGCGCCTCGGCGCAGGTGTCGCTGTTCGGCGAGGCGGGCGAGGATCTGCCCGAGCCGCGGCTTGCCCCGGTTGCCGACTGGCTGCCCGCCGAGCGGCTGGCCGAGGAACACAAGGCGGTGGGTTTCTACCTGTCGGGCCATCCGCTGGACGACTACATGGCCGCGCTCAAGCGCAAGGGTGCGCTCAGCCTTGTTGCGGCGCGCGAGACGGCCGAGCGCAGCGGGGCGGCGGTTCTCAAGGTGGGGGTGCTGGTCTCGGGCCTGCGCGAGATGAAAAGCGCCAAGGGCACGCGCTATTTCCGCATGGATCTGTCCGATCCGACCGGCCAGCTTGCGGGCGTGGCCATGTTCCCGCGCGAAGAGGCCGACCTGCTGGCGGCGCGCAAGGTGTTCGAGACCACCGACAAGGTGCTGGCAACGCTCGAGGGCCGGTTCAGCGAGGGCCAGTTCGACCCCACGATCCGCGGCATCCAGCCGATGGATGCCGCGATTGCCGATGCGGGCGCGGCGGGGCTGGAAATCACGCTTGAGACCGCCGAGGCCGCGAAAGCCGTGCGCAGCCTTCTGGACCAGCTTGGTGCGGTGCCGCGGGGCAGGGCGGGCGGGCCGATCCGGCTGCGGGTGCTGAACCTCGATCTGGTGGTCGAGGGGCAGGTTCAGCGCTGCGACTGCTGGCTGCGGCTGCGCGAGCTTTATCCGGTGACGCCCGCGGTCAAGGGCGCGCTGAAATCGCTGCCCGGCGTCGCGCTGGTCGAGGAAGTCTGAGGGCCAGGGCGCCCGCCTACCAGTGCGGCGGCTTCTGGTCGGCCAGCGGCACGGTGCCGCCCGCCTCGAACTCGCGCCCGGCCTCGCGCTCCAGCAGCATGTCCACCTGGCGGCGCAGCAGGTCGATCTCGCGCCCGCGCCGGGCCAGTTCGTCGGACAGATCCTCGACCTCGCGGATCAGCAGCGCGATCCGTTCTTCCAGTGCCGTCAACTCGCCCATGCCTGTCCTCCTGCGCCACCTTGCCCCGCCGCCCCCCATCCGCTAGACCCCCCGCGACAGCGAGAGGCAGGCGGCGAGACGCGCATGGCCAAGGATACCAAACCCCGGCGCCCCCGGGCCGAAACGCCCAAGGGCTTTCGCGACTATTTCGGCGCAGAGGTTGCCGAGCGCAAGGCGATGCTCGACACCATCTGCAAGGTCTATGAACGCTACGGCTTCGATCCGCTGGAAACATCCGCGGTCGAAACGCTGGACGCGCTGGGCAAGTACCTGCCCGATGTCGACCGCCCCAATGCCGGCGTCTTCGGCTGGCAGGAGGAGGACGGGGACTGGCTGGCGCTGCGCTATGACCTGACCGCGCCGCTCGCCCGCGTCGCCGCGCAATACCGCAACGAGTTGCCCACCCCCTATCGGCGCTACGCGATGGGGCCGGTCTGGCGCAACGAGAAACCCGGCCCGGGCCGTTTCCGCCAGTTCTATCAATGCGATGCCGATACGGTCGGCGCGGCGAGCGTGGCCGCGGATGCCGAGATCTGCGCGATGCTGGCCGACGCGCTGGAAGCCGTGGGCATCGAGCGCGGCGACTACATCGTGCGGGTGAACAACCGCAAGGTTCTGAACGGCGTGATGGAGGTTGCAGGCATCCTCGACCCCGCCGACCCCGACCGCTTCGAGCACGAGCGCGGCATCGTGCTGCGCGCCATCGACAAGCTGGACCGGCTGGGGCCGAAGGGTGTGCGCGCGCTCTTGGGCGAGGGGCGCGAGGACGAGAGCGGGGATTTCACCAAGGGCGCGGGGCTGTCGGACGAGCAGGCCGAGGTGGTGATGGGGTTTGTCGAGGCCAACGAGCATGTGCGTGCGCAGTTGCTTCAGCATTCGCGGCAGTCAACCGGGCTTGGGGTTGAGGCTTTCAAGGATATTGCCAAAGCGAGTGAAGGCGGAGTTGTCGAACCTGCTGCAAGTCGGTTTGATGCGCAGAGCCATGAAGCTTGGAATGACTTCGTCTTGGAGCGTCTGGGCCAACTCGTCAAATCATCGGATATGGGCAAAGAAGGCGTTCGAGAGCTAAGGGAGATCGCCAACCTTTGCTATCAGCAAGGCTACTTCGCTGACAGAATCCGCATCGACCCCTCCGTGGTCCGCGGCCTCGGCTATTACACCGGCCCGGTGTTCGAGGCCGAGTTGACCTTCGAGATCCTCGACGAAAAGGGCCGGCCGCGGCAGTTCGGCTCGGTCGCGGGGGGCGGGCGGTATGATGGCCTCGTGGAACGCTTTACCGGGCAGAAGGTGCCTGCGACCGGCGTTTCCATCGGTGTCGACCGGCTTCTGGCTGCGCTGCGGGCCAAGGGGCGGGCGGGCGGCGCGTTGCAGGGCCCCGTGATCGTGACCGTGATGGACCGCGACCGGATGGCGGCCTATCAGGCGATGGTGGGCAGGCTGCGCGCAGCAGACATCCGCGCCGAGGTCTATCTGGGCAACCCCAGGAATTTCGGCAACCAGTTGAAATATGCCGACAAGCGCGGCGCGCCCATTGCCATCATCCAGGGCTCGGACGAGGCGGCGCGGGGCGTCGTGCAGATCAAGGATCTGGTACTGGGCGCACAGATCGCCGCCAGTGCCAGCCTTGAGGAATGGAAGTCGCAGCCCGCCCAGGTCGAGGTGCCCGAGGCCGATCTGGTGGCCGAGGTGCGCCGCATCCTCGACCGGAACGGGGGCTGAGCGATGGCGACCAAGGCCGAGATCCTGGCACAGGCCGAGCGGCTGCATGCCTTCTTTCGCAATGCGGGGGCGGCGCCGGTGCAGACCGCGATCCTGCAACCTGCGGGCACGCTTCTGGACCTTTACGGCGAGGATATCCGCGCGCGCGCCTATGTCACCGCCGATGCGGCGCGGGGCGAGTTGATGCTGCGCCCCGATTTCACCGTGCCGGTGGTGCAGATGCATATGAAGGCGGGCGGCGATCCCGCGCGCTATACCTATTGCGGCGAGGTGTTCCGCCGTCAGGAACGCGACCCGAACCGGCCCAACGAATATATCCAGGTCGGCTATGAACTGTTCGGCGGCGACGATCCCGCCGCGGCCGATGCCGAGGTCTTCGCGCTGTTTTCAGAGGTGCTGTCGCCCTTGGGCCTGCGTGCCGCGACGGGGGATATCGGGCTGTTGCTGGCCGCCATCGGGGGGCTGTCGACCACGCCCAAGCGCAAGGCCGCGCTGCGCCGCCATGTCTGGCGCCCGCGCCGGTTCCGCGCGTTGCTGGACCGGTTCGGCGGCCGCGCGCCCGTGCCCGAGGCGCGCAGGCGGCTTCTGGCCGACCTGCGCGCCCGCGGCATCGAGGCGGTGATGGACGCGGCGGGGCCCGAAATCGGGCTGCGCGCGCGCGCCGATGTGGCCGCGCGGCTGGCCACGCTTCTGGAGGATGCCGCCGAGCCGCCGATCTCGGCGGGCGAGGCCGAAATTCTCGACGACATCCTGTCGATCCGCGAAACCTGTGTGAACGCGCTGGCGCATCTGCGCGATATCGCGGTGGACCTGCCCGCCATCTCCCCCGCGCTCGACCGGATCGAGGCGCGGCTTGACGCGCTGGCGGGGCAGGGGATCGACGTCGATCTGCTGGATTTCGAGGCCAGCTATGGCCGCACGACGATGGAATATTACGATGGCTTCGTCTTCGGCTTCTACGCCGAAACCCGGCCCGACCTGCCTCCCGTCGCCTCGGGCGGGCGCTATGACGCGCTGACGCGCATCCTGGGCCAGGGCCGCGCGGTGCCCGCGGTGGGCGGCGTGATCCGGCCCGAACTGGTGCTGGCCCTGACGCGGGAGGGCGGGCAATGAGCCTGAAGCTTGGCGTGCCGTCCAAGGGGCGGCTGATGGAAAAGACCTTTGACTGGTTCGCAGGCCACGGGGTGAACATCCGCCGCACCGGGTCCGAGCGCGAGTATTCCGGCGCGGTCGAGGGCATCGCGGGGGTGGAACTGGTGCTGCTGTCCGCGGGCGAGATCCCGCGCGAGCTGGCGGCGGGGCGGATCCATCTGGGCGTGACCGGATCCGATCTGGTGCAGGAGCGGATCGCGGATTGGGAAAGCCGGGTCGTGACGCTGGAACCGATGGGCTTCGGCTTTGCCGATCTGGTGATCGCGGTGCCGCGCTGCTGGGTCGATGTCGACACGCTGGACGACCTGGACGCGGCGGCGGCGGCGTTCCGGGCGGCGCATGGCCACCGGCTGCGCATCGCGACCAAGTATCATCGGCTGGTGCGCGATTTCCTGCGCGAGGCGGGCGTGGCCGATTACCAGCTTGTCGACAGCCAGGGCGCGACGGAAGGCACGGTCAAGAACCTGACCGCCGAGGCGATCGCCGACATCACCTCGACCGGCGAGACGCTGCGCGCGAACCACCTGAAGATCCTGTCCGACGGGCTGATCCACCGCAGCCAGGCGACGCTGTTCAAGGCGCGCGCGGCGAATTGGGACGGGCCGGCGCATGAGTGCTTTCGCGCGCTTGCCGCGCGTCTGGGGCTCGACGCCTGAGGCGTGCGCCCTATCGTACCCCGATCTCGGCCAGCGCCGCCATCAGTCCGGGCGGCAGGGTCTCCTCATGCGCGCGGGCGGTGGACAGGTCGCGCGGCGTCTCGCGCGGGTCGAGATAGCGCCAGCCCTGGAACGGTCGGCGCGGCGCGGCCTCGGTGCGGATCACCTGCGCGTCCAGCACGATGGCGCAGCGCGCGATCCCGTCCGCCCCGGTCACCGGGTCCAGCCGCACCACCCGCTGCCGCGCCAGGATCACCCCCTTGAACACCCAGTAAAGCGAGCCGCCCGCCAGAACCTCACCGGCGCGTTTCGGCCACATCCGCGTGACATGGCGCGGCAGCCCGTCGGCCCCAAGCGCGCGGGGCTGGCGCTGCCAGTCCAGCAGATCCTCGACCCGCTCGGCGCCCACGCAGAGCTTTACCAGATTGACATGGGCCGCGGCCATCCTGTCCCCAGATTCTGTTGATGTGCCCCAAGCCTAGGCTAATTGTTGCGGAGTTCAAGCCGAGGTCCTATTCTGACGGGCCTGCCCCGAACGCCCGAGGACGCCAAAGATGACCCGCTTCTCCGCCCCCATCGCCGAACAGATCTGGGACATGAAATACCGCCTGAAGGGGGCGGATGGCGCGCCCCTGGACCTGACGGTAGAGGATACCTGGCGGCGCATCGCCCGGGCCCTGGCCGCGCCCGAGGCAGAACCCGCGCTGTGGGAAGACCGCTTCTACGCCGCGCTCGAGGATTTCCGCTTCCTGCCCGCGGGCCGGATCACGGCGGGCGCGGGCACCGGGCGGTCGGTGACGCTGTTCAACTGCTTCGTGATGGGCACGATCCCCGATTCCATGGCGGGCATCTTCGACATGCTCAAGGAAGCCGCGCTGACGATGCAGCAGGGCGGCGGCATCGGTTACGATTTCTCGACCATCCGCCCGCGCGGCGCCGATGTGCTGGGGGTGGCGGCGGATGCCTCGGGGCCGCTCAGCTTCATGGATGTCTGGGACGCGATGTGCCGCACGATCATGTCGGCAGGCTCGCGCCGCGGCGCGATGATGGCGACGATGCGCTGCGACCATCCCGATATCGAGGCGTTCATCACCGCCAAGCAGGATCCCGCAAGGCTGCGCAACTTCAACCTCAGCGTGCTGGTGACGGATGCCTTCATGGCGGCGGTCAAGGACGACAAGCCGTGGGAGCTGCATTTCGGCGGCAAGGTCTATCACACCGTCGAGGCGCGCGACCTGTGGAACCGGATCATGCGGGCGACCTATGATTTCGCCGAGCCGGGCGTGATCTTCATCGACCGCATCAACGCGATGAACAACCTGGCCTATTGCGAGAGCATCGCCGCCACCAATCCCTGCGGCGAGCAGCCCCTGCCGCCCTATGGCGCCTGCCTTCTGGGCTCGATCAACCTTGCCCGGCTGGTGCGCGAGCCCTTCGAGGCGCTGGCCGAACTGGACGAGGACGCGCTGGACGAACTGGTGGCGACCGCCGTGCGGATGATGGACAACGTGGTGGATGTCAGCCGCTTCGCCCTGCCGCAGCAGGAGGCCGAGGCGCGCGCCAAGCGGCGGATCGGGCTGGGGGTGACGGGGCTCGCTGATGCGCTGCTGATGGTGGGCCTGCGCTACGGATCCGAGGAAGCGGCGCGTCAGACCGAGCGCTGGTTGCACCGCATCGCCCGCGCCGCCTATCTGGCCTCGGTGCAATTGGCGCGGGAAAAGGGGGCGTTTCCCCTGTTCGACGCCGACAAGTACCTGGCCAGCGGCGCGCTGGCCCATATGGACGAGGATGTGCGCGCCGCCATCGCCGAACATGGCATCCGCAACGCGCTGCTGACCTCGATCGCGCCCACCGGAACGATCAGCCTTTATGCCGGCAACGTGTCCTCGGGGATCGAGCCTGTCTTTGCCTATGCCTATACCCGCAAGGTGCTGCAACGCGACGGCTCGCGCACCGAGGAGGAGGTGGTGGATCACGCCGTCCGCCTCTGGCGCGAGAAGTTCGGGGATGCGCCGCTGCCCGACTATTTCGTGGATGCCCAGACGCTGAGCCCGGCCGAGCATGTCCGGATGCAGGCCGCCGCGCAGAAATGGGTGGATTCCTCGATCTCGAAGACGATCAACTGCCCCGAGGATATCAGCTTCGACGCCTTCAAGGATGTCTACCTGCAAGCCTATGAAACCGGCTGCAAGGGCTGCACCACCTACCGGCCCAACGCGGTGACGGGGTCGGTCCTGACGGTTGCGGAAAGCTCCGAGAAACGGCCCGAGGCCGAGACCGGGGCGGATGTGGTCTATCTGTCCGACCCGCTCGACCGGCCGCAGGCGCTGGAGGGCAGCACCTACAAGCTGAAATGGCCCGACAGCGAACACGCGATCTACATCACCATCAACGATATCGTGATGGCCGGGCGCAGACGTCCCTTCGAGGTGTTCATCAACTCGAAGAACATGGAGCATTTCGCCTGGACCGTGGCGCTGACCCGGATGATCTCGGCGGTGTTCCGGCGCGGCGGCGATGTCAGTTTCGTGGTCGAGGAACTGAAGGCCGTGTTCGACCCGCGCGGCGGGGCCTGGATGCAGGGCAAGTATATCCCCTCGATCCTGGCGGCGATCGGGGGCGTGATCGAGCGGCACATGGTCTCGATCGGCTTCATCGAGGGCGAGGGCATGGGCCTGAAATCCGACCCCCGCTATCAGGCCATGGCGGTCGGAGACACCCCCCGCGGCCCCGCCTGCCCGGCCTGCGGCGCCTACGAGATGCGCATGGTCGAGGGCTGCATGACCTGCATGAATTGCGGGCATTCGAAGTGCAGTTAGCGCGGAATCCTACTAGGTCTGGAAGTGCAGATAAATTGTCCATTTTGGTCGGAAACGACATAAAACGGGCATAATCTCCATGCTCGCAAAAATTGTCCTTTCGTTCCACATGCGGACGGAGATGGACCAGGAGGGGCCCGCCGGGGGCCCGTCGATGCTTCCGATTGCGTTCCACGGGCGGGTCCGGCCGTCTCCGTCGGTGAACGGCGGGCGAGCTCGTCACGCGCGACGTCGCGCGCCTCGCGAAGATCGGAGAGTGCCTGGCTGGCGCCCGACACTCACCGGCCGTGGCGCTCAGATATGCGATTCCTCGCAAGAGAAGATCGACTCGATTGAGCCGCAAATTACTGATAAGGTTAAAAAATCGTGGTCATGGGGAGCTGTATGCGCCGAAGGCCGCGACAAAAAAAACCTTGCCTTTTCGCCGGCCCCGTGTACTTCATACGCTATGGCACTGCCACGGGGTCAGGCTTTACGCCGACCGCCTCAGGGGATCCTTCGGGATCCCTTGTGTGTTTCTGGGGGCCGTTCCAAGCACCATACTCACCATCATAACAAGAATACTTCACCCCCACGGCTTCGTCTTCATGCTTAAAGTCCAATAGCATCTTGCGCTCAACGAGTTGATTATAGGCGCGGTTCTGCTTGCCACTTGTGATCTGGCTGACTGGATGGACGACAAGATCCGCCAGCTGAAGCAAAGGGTTTCCTTTGCCGTCGGACCAGATGACATTGAGGTGGTCCATGAACTGTGCGCCTGTCAAAGGTCCATACCGCCGAGAGTTCTCAGCGCAAAAACCCATTCCCGCGGCCTTGAGGTCCGCGAAGTAGCGCTCCAGCAGCTTATCCTCCTTCTCGCCGGTGCGTTCGTAAACCACGTCCAGCTTCCGACCATCCCGCATCGCCAGCTTCGCCGCCCGCTCGACGGAGATGTCGAAAGCTGTCTTACTCATGGCCCAGCGGGTGCTATCAGGGTATTTTTCAAGGTATCGGTCCCGATAACCAGGGCGGCAGATGACACAGGCGTGAGCGATCAGCCGATCATCCAGGACCAACTGATCCAGTTCCGAGAAAAATGTCGCCCTTCTCTTCTCGTCCGTTTTAAGAAAGCCGAACTTCCCTTTGCCTGATCGGATCTTGTTTCCATGGAGCGAGGGTACATCCCACTTCTCGCAAAACGCTTTGACATTGCCGGCGACAGCATCAACGTTTTCCGATGCCACGATAACCCCCCCGAGCGCGAAGGTCAGTTCATGGGCCGGTGACGATGCGTTGGTACCGCCCTTGCAGATCGTTCGGGTCCCGAAGTCGTCCATGTAGAAAACGTACTTGCTGTTCACGCGAACCTCTGGGTCTGTGCTTGCGGAAGCAATATATGGTAGTCTTCGTCGAATGAAAACACCACATGTAGCATGGTGCTGTGGAGCGGTTCTCGCTCCCTTTGCTTCGCGGACGCTTTGAGCCAGAACACTCCGGGTTTGGCTGGCCGACTCATGTCATTACGCAATACGGCGCGCTCCTCTAACCGCACGCCCGAACATCAGCCCCATGATCATCTCTCGTCCTTCCCGGTCCTGCAGGAAGGCGCTCTGCATCTGACGGTCGCGCTGGAACGCCAGGATGGCCCGACGCATGAACTCCTCGCCAAACCGCGGCCGGACAACTTCGGGCGGGTTGTTCCGCAGCATCTCTGCCCAGGCCTCATCGTCGAGGATGGCTTCATTCACCGCCTCGAACCGGATGTAATCCTCCTCGGTGAAGTTCGTGGCGTGCCGGTCGTTGAACGCTCTGATGATCTCGGACAGCGTGCGGCGTTCTTCGTCGGTGAACGGGTTCGCCCCGAACCGGTCGATCGGTGACAGCGGCTTCGTTTCGGTCGCCGCCAGCGAGGCATCGATCTCGTCGCCCTCAGAAAGCCGGAACGCCTGCAGTTCCAGCATGTCGTCGGTGACATCGCCGCCCTGGGGCGCCTCGCGCGACGGAAGCAGGCGTTTCAGCCAGCTTCCAAATAGGTACATCTTCTCGAGGTCGCTGTCCTCGAGGGCGATGACCTGCGAGATGAAGGCGTAGAACCGCAGGAACGACGCCAGCAGTTGCCGGAACTCTTCCTGCTGCTCCTCGGTCAGGGCCGTCCGGAAGCGCTCCACTGTCTGCCGGACGATGCCTTCCAGCACCGGACGCTCATCGGCGCGCTGATTGGCTTGCAGGAAGCGTGACACGAACCGGTCGATCTCGCCTTGGTCGAGGATGTGCATCTCCTGCATCCGGGCAAGCAGTGCATAGACCTGGTGCGGGTCGGAGACCTCTTCCATCGCGGTTGCGTTGTAATAGGGCCGGAACGCCTCCTTGATGTCCTCCACCTCGTTCCGGAAATCGAGGATGTAGGTCCGCTCCTTCCCGGGATAGGTGCGGTTCAGGCGTGACAGGGTCTGGACGGCCTGGATGCCGCACAGGTGCCGGTCGACATACATCGCCACGAGCTTCGGTTGATCGAAGCCTGTCTGGTACTTCTCCGCGACCACCAAGACGTTGTAGTCGTCGCCGTCGAAACGGCCGGGGAGTTCCGTCTCACCGAAGCCGTTGATGCCGGGCTCGGTCAGGTTCGCGCCATCCACCACGATCTCGCCCGAGAAGGCAACCAAGGCCTTCAGATCATCGTAGCCTTCGCGCCGGATGTAACGGTTGATGGCGCGATGGGTTCGGACAGCATGTTCGCGGCTCGCGGTGACCACCATCGCTTTCGCTTGGCCGTTCAGTTCCGGCAGGGCATGGCGGCGGAAGTGCTCGACGATGACCTCGGCCTTCTGCTCCATCGCCGTCTCATGGAAATCGACGTAGCGCGCGACCTTCCGGTTCGACTTCCGCGGCGACAGCTGGGGGTCGTCCTCGATGGCACGTTCCAGGGCAAAATAGGTCTTGTAGGTTTGGTAGTTGCGCAGGACGTCGAGGATGAAGCCCTCCTCGATTGCCTGGCGCATCGAATAGAGGTGGAACGGATGCGGCAGGCCGTCCGGCCCCCGCCCGCCGAACCGCTCCAGCGTCACATTCTTCGGCGTGGCGGTGAAGGCCAGGTAGGACAGGTTCGCCTGCGGGCCCCGCATGCGTTGCAGCTCGATCAGCGCCCGTTCGTTGTCGTCCAGGTCGGCATCGGCCAGCACGGACTCGGCCAGCACCCGGCCGAGATTGTCGGCATGCTTTCCCGATTGCGAACTGTGTGCTTCGTCGATGATGATGGCAAACCGCTTGCCGGCCTCGTTCTTCAGGACGTTCACATGGTCGGTCGAGAACTTGTGGATGGTCGTGGCGATGATCCGTGCCCCACTCTGGATAGCGCTGCGCAACTGGGCGGAGGTCTCGTCGATCGGCCGGAAATACCCGGGCGTTGTGACGAAGGACCGGATGGTGCCCTGCAGCTGCTGGTCCAGCACTTTGCGGTCTACGACCACAATCACGCTGTCGAATACCGGCCGGTCGGCGTCATCGTGCAGCAGAGCCAGCTGATAGGCTGTCCAGGCGATAGTGTTCGACTTGCCCGATCCGGCTGAGTGCTGCAGCAGGTAGTTGGGACCCGCGCCCAGCCGACGGGCATGCTTCACGATCCGACGCACGGCATCAAGCTGGTGGTACCGCGGCCAGACCGTGGTCCGTTTCAGCCGTCCGCCCGGTTGCTCAACTTCCGACACCAGGGCGAACCGGTTCAGGATGTCGAGCAGCACGTCGCGGGACAACGCCGCTTCGGCACCATCCATATCCCGATAGAGAAAGGCGATGCGGAACTCGTCCGGCACATCCGGGTTGCCGGCGCCGCCGTCCCGGCCGCGGTTGAAAGGCAGGAACCGGGTCCGGCCGTTTTCCAGTTGGGTCGTCATCGACACGTTGTCCTGGTCCACGGCGAGGTGCAGCAGCGCCCCGCGCTTGAACGTCAGGAGCGGCTCCCCGTTTGGCGAGCGATCGTTGCGATACTGCTTCTCGGCTGTCAGGTAGGTCGAGCCCGTGGCCGTGTTCTTCAGCTCCATCGTGATGATGGGCAGGCCGTTGATGAACAGCACTACGTCGATGGCATTCTCGTTCCGCGCCGAATAGCGGACCTGCCGCATCACGGTCAGTCGGTTGCCCTCATAGGCCCGGACCAGATCGGCATTCAGGCCCGAGGCGGGGCGAAACCCGCAGAGGCTGATCTTGATGCCCGGGATGATCTTGATCCCGTTGCGCAGCACCTCCAGCGTGCCGACCGCCTGAAGCTGCTTCACCAGTTGCTGAACCAGGGTCTCCCGGACCTTGCCGACGTACTGATCCGCCAGGCGTGTCCACGCATCGGGCTGGGTTGCCCGCACGTAATCCTCAATCATCTCCGGATCGAGGGCAGATACCCGGTCATAGGCTGTCGAAGGCCGCTCCTGCCAGCCCTGCCGCGTGACCAGCTGGTGGACAAGGTGGAGTTCCACCGCTTCTTCGGTGTGCAGCTTGTCGCGGAAAATGACGGGACTCGACATAACCTGATTCACTTATGGCTGTGGAAGAAATGTTTCGGATGAAAATGCCCTACAAACGCGTTCGCAGGGATTTCATTGCGCAGGATGATTACGGTACCTGCACCTGGGCTGAGAGCTCTTGCTTCCAAACTATCGGATAGACTGCTGAACAGGAATTCCAGTACGTTCCCGGAAAACTCCAAGATTGTTGATCTATTGATTAAGTGCATCGGCACATCGATGACGAACATAGTAGGGCTTCCGATTTCGCGTAGTGCTTGCTTTGCTTCGGAGCAGCTGGTTAGGCAACTTCCCAAGTTGAAGAGGTACTCGCTACCAAAGTCGAGGTAGTGCCCAGAATTACCCAATCTAGTAGTGAAGTCATTTTCATCTGCGCAGCAATAGATGCGGGGTTTGAGGTCGAATCTATTCGCGTGATGACCTCCGTTCAGTTCCGCGATGGCGGCGGACAACTTTTCCTCGCTCACACGAGGAAAAGATCCGTTCAAGAAGATGATCCTAGCACGGTCTTCGATGTCGCGGTTCGTCATAAAACGAAGCCCATTCTGGTAGAAAGCAGCAAGATCGTTCGTACGAGTAGCATGGAACATTCGGAAGGCGTCGAATTCATGCACAAGGCGGTCTGCCGTGACTTCTTTGATGTCTGGCCACTCGCCAACGACACGTTCGATGATTGTATCGAGCCATGAAAGATCATCGGATACAATGTATTCTGGCAGATCGTCCAGAAAGGCGGCCTTTACGTCATCGGTGATGTAATCTGAAAGCACTCTCCAAATTCGGTCCTGCCAGAGATCAGGACGGGAATAGCAGAACACGTTTGTCGGGACATGGCGCTCGCTAACGCACGACGCGATCTCACGGTTCTCAAACCCTGGAAGCATCGAGCCGGGGACAAGTCCACTTTCTTTGAATGATGAGTGGACATGACTCATGCTTGCATCTCCTCTTCGGTCCGGCTGAGTGTGGCTGGGGCGGTGCCGACCTTACCATATGCCTCCACGTCGATCTGACCGGTAACGGCGGCGGTTATCAACGTGGCTCGGTATTCGCGGAGCTTCTGGACAGTCAGGCGCGTCTTTTCAGCGATGGCTTGAACCTTGCATTCCAAAGCATTCAGACTGTGGCCGATGCTTTCTTGTTCTCTTAGGGGAGGTAAGGCGACAGGCATGTTCCTCAACAAGTTTTGGCTGAGAGATGCTCGAGTGATCAGGTTCATCTCTTTGGCGAAGTAGCTTCGCAGGCCAGAATGCTGAAATGCGTATTTCGAAAAAACTGGCGCAAATTGACCCTTGCGAGGTCGGAACCGGATAAGGAACCCTGCAAAAACAGCGTTTTCAATGGTCTCAAAGCAAACACTCGAGAACCCGATTTCTTCAATTGTTTCGGAGGTTCGAGTGAAGAAAACATCACCAGCCTCTACCGAATAAGCCCTTCGGTCATTCTCAGTCGACAGCACCAGACCCGAAACGGTGACCGGCAGTGCCCGGTTCTTATATACATCGCTGTAACTGATGAACGGAAAACCAGAGCCAAAGGCGTTTCCTCCAATGTTGATGCCGTTTGCGCAGCGGCCAAGGTAGCCCAACTTCATAACCGTCCAATGCGCCGGGATTTCTCCGATCCAGTCCACTCCAGATGTTTTGAGATCAACAGTGCCGTTGATACCTTTCGTTACTGCGATCGAGATCGCGTTGCGAAGCTTAACATCCAGAAGAGTGATCAAGCGTTCCTTCTTCGAGATTAATTCGTCGATACGCGCAGTTTCGCGATCCAAAAATGCGGCGATCCGTTTCTGAGTCGCAAGATCAGGAAGGGCAATTCGCCCATCCATCATCTTTTGAACATCGATGCTTTCAACCGTCGCACCAAATTGCCGCCACTCGAGAAGAAGATCTTTCTGCTGACCTTCGATCCAGTAAACCAGAAACTCCGGTAGGAGCCTCCTTCCGACATGGAAGGCTTTCATGTCCTGGTTCAGCGTGACACGGGTGCCGCTGATAGCTACCGGAAGCGAATGGCGCAAGATACCGGAGCGCGCAACGATCAGAGGAGAGCCAGCCTTTACGAACGAGGTGGCGCTCTCGCGAACTGCCTCCTCGGTGATGTAGTCCTCGGTGTCGGCAATCACCCGGCGTTTCATGTCCTTCGGGGATACCCATGGGATATCACCGTTTGTCCAATAGGCCTCCCGATCCTTCGACGGCGTGCCGCCACCTTGGAGCTTCGCCAGATGTTTCAATCGGAACACTGGCCAGTCCTGCCTGGCACGCTGCAAACGGTTACGCTGAAGATCAGTCACGCTACCACCTCTTTCAGCAGCCCGGCGATCTCTGCCTCCAGGGCCTTCAGTTCGGCGTCGATCTCAGCCAGCGGCCGCGGCGGAACATACTGGTAGAAATACCGGTTAAAGTTGATCTCGTAGCCGACCCGGCCGACCTTCCCATCCTTGTCATCGGTGTAGCCCGTGTCCACCCAGGCGTCGGGCACGAAGGGCGTGACTTCGCGAGCGAAGTACGCCTTCCAGTCCTCCTTCAACGGCACCAACTCAAAATCCCGCAGTTCCGGATCCGGCTCGATCTGCCCCTTGGCGTCACGACAGATCTCGGCCTCCTCGTCCCGCTCGCCGAAATGCTGGACCAGCGCCTTCCTGATCGGCGTCGACAGTTTCACGCCGACGGCCTTGGCCAGCGCCGCGACCGCGCCTTCGAAGACATCGCGGCTGGTGAAGCTCTGGCCCATCAGGCTGTCGCGCAGCACCGCTTTCAGGCCGGGCAGGTCATCTCCCAGCTTGTCGAGGCCCTTCGCGCCATCCATCTCGACGATCTTCGCGCCGGTGATGTCGAAGCGAAGGCGCAGCGGGCGTTCCACCCGGATTTCGCGATAGCCGAAGTCGGTGGTGTCGAAGATCTTCGACACGTCGCCATAGCCAGCCCTGCCGTTCAGGAACTCGTGGTAGATGCGGACGATCTCGGCCCGGGCCTCGTCCGGGATCTGGCGCCGCTTCGAGCCGAGCGACGGGCGCATGGCCTTCCAGAACCGCTCGCCCGAAGCATCGATCAACTGGACCTTCCCGCGCCGGGCGGCGTCCTTCCGGTTGTCGAGGATCCACACATAGGTCTGGATTCCGGTGTTGTAGAACAGGTCGGTCGGCAAAGCGACGATCGCCTCCACCCAGTCGTTCTCCAGCATCCAACGTCGGATTTCGCTCTCGCCCGAACCGGCGCCGCCGGTGAAAAGGGGCGACCCGTTCATGACGATGCCAATGCGCGAGCCGTTCTCGTCGTCACGCATCTTCGAGATCATGTGCTGCAGGAACAGCAGCTGGCCATCGGAGATCCGCGGCAGGCCCGCGCCGAACCGACCTTCGTGCCCCTTGCGATCGGCTTCAGCCTTGATATCGTCTGCGTACTTCTTCCAGTCCACGCCATACGGCGGGTTCGACAGCATGTAGTGGAAGGTCTCGTTCCGGTGCGCGTCCTCGGTCAGCGTATTGCCGAAGGCGATGCGGGAAGCGTCGTGTCCCTTGACCAGCATGTCGGACTTGCAGACCGCGAAGGATTCCGGGTTCAGCTCTTGCCCGAAGAGGTCGACTTTCAGGCCAGGATTGAGAGCCGTCATCGCTTCTTCCGCGGTGGAGAGCATGCCGCCGGTGCCGCATGCGGGGTCATAGATGCGCCGAATGATACCCTTGCCCGACAGCGCAACTTCGTCGTTGGCGATGATCAGGTCAACGATCAGGCGGACCACCTCGCGCGGAGTGAAGTGTTCCCCCGCAGTTTCGTTCGAGATTTCCGAGAAACGCCGGATCAGCTCCTCGAACAGGTAACCCATCTCCAGGTTGGAGACCTTGCTCGGATGCAGGTCCGCCCGCGCGAAGCTGTCGAAGACCCGCCAGAGGGACTTGGCGTCCTCGAGCCCTTTCAGGACCTCGGTGAACTTGAACTTCTCGATGAAGATGTCACGCACGTTCGGACTGAAGCCCATCAGGTAGTCGACGAGATTCTTGCGAAGGTGCTTGGGGTCCTGTTCGCGCAGCGTGGCGAAGGTGAAGGGGCTGACATTGTAGATCTGGCCGCCAGCGTTCGCGACCGAGGTCAGGATCATGAACCGGGCTTCGTCGTCGGTGCCTTCGGGCAGGCTGGCGGCGGCTTCTAGGCTCCAGACTCATTGATCGTCAAAGCCAGAACAGGACGGTTGCGGCGAGGGCGATGGCGGAAAGGAAGGTCTTGGCGCATCGGTCGTAGCGGGTCGCGATGCGGCGCCAGTCCTTCAGCCTACCGAACATGATCTCTATCCGGTTGCGCCGCTTGTAGCGGCGTTTATCGTATCGGACGGCCTTGCCGCGCGACTTCCGGCCGGGAATGCAGGGCTTTATCCCCTTGTCTTTCAAAGCATCTCTGAACCAGTCGGCGTCATAGCCGCGGTCCGCGATCAACCAATCTGCAGCGG
>NZ_WJPO01000020.1 GCF_009649175.1 Rhodovulum strictum
GGACCCCCGCGAAGCAAACGCTTCGCAAGGCGCGGCAGGGGATATTGCAAACCTGCCGCGCCTGACTCTGCCCCCCACGAATTCCCCGTGAACATGACAGAACGGCCGCAAGGTTTCCGGGCAATGCGGGCTTGTCGCAGAACCGACATTCCCGACAGGACCGGCCCCCTGATATGCGCCTTGCGCGGCCATCCCCACGGAAACGCAGCCCCCGAAGGGCGCATTGCGCCGCTTGCCCGACTTGGCACGCTTTCTGCTTGACCCTTGGCAGCACAGCGGAGCACGCCCCATGTCCGACGCCCTCAAGTCCACCGTCCAGCAGGCATTCGACGAGCCCGCCTGCGCCACGAACCGCGCCAAATCCGCGGCCGAGCGCAAGAAGGGCTGTTCGAAACCGCTGACTCCGGGTGCGGCCGCAGGCGGATGCGCCTTTGACGGGGCCAAGATCACCCTGCAACCGATCGTCGATGTGGCCCATCTGGTGCATGCGCCGCTGGCCTGCGAGGGCAATGGCTGGGACAATCGCGGCTCGGCCTCGTCGGGGTCGATGCTCTACAAGACCGGGTTCACCACCGACATGTCGGAACTCGACATCGTCATGGGCAAGGGGGAGTCGAAGCTTTACGCCGCGATCCGCGAGATCGTCGAGAAGCACAGGCCGCCTGCGGTTTTCGTCTATGCGACCTGCGTGACCGCGATGATCGGCGACGACATCGAGGCGGTGTGCAAGGCCGCCACCGAAGCCTTTGGCACGCCTGCGATCCCGGTGAACGTGCCGGGCTATGCGGGGTCCAAGAACCTGGGCTGCAAGCTGGCGGGCGAGATGATGTTCCGCCATGTGATCGGCACGGTCGAGCCCGAGCGGACCACCGAATACGACATCAACCTGATCGGCGATTACAACCTGTCGGGCGAGTTGTGGCAGGTCAAGCCGCTCTTGGACCGGCTCGGCATCCGCATCCTGGGCTCGCTGGCGGCGGATGCGCGGTACAAGCAGGTGGCCGTGATGCACCGGGCGCGGGTCAGCATGCTGGTCTGTTCGCATGCCCTGATCGGGCTTGCGCGCAAGCTGGAGGAGACATACGGCATCCCGTTCTTCGAAGGCTCGTTCTACGGCATTTCCGACACGTCCGAAAGCTTGCGTACCATGTGCCGGATGCTGGTCGAGCGCGGTGCGGCGCCGGATCTGATAGACCGCTGCGAGGCGCTGATCGCCGAGGAGGAGGCCAGGGTCCGCGCCGACCTGGAACCCTATCGCGCGCGCGTCGCGGGCAAGCGGGTGCTGCTTTACACCGGCGGGCACAAGAGCTGGTCGGTGGTCTCGGCGCTTCAGGAACTGGGCGTCGAGGTGGTCGGGACCAGCGTGCGCAAGGCGACCGACAACGACAAGGCGCGCGTGGTCGAGATCATGGGTACCGATACCCACATGTTCGACAACATGTCCCCGCGCGAGATGTATGCCACGCTGCGCGCCTCGGGTGCCGATATCCTGATGTCGGGCGCGCGCAGCCAGTTCGTGGCGCTGAAGGCCCGGGTGCCCTGGATCGACGTGAACCAGGAAAAGCACGAACCCTATGCGGGTTACATGGGCATGCTGGATCTGGTGCGCGCCATCGGCCGGTCGGTGAATAACCCGATGTGGGCCGATGTCCGCAGTCCCGCGCCCTGGGACGAACCGCGCCCCTTTGCCGGTATCCGTCCCGCGCCGCGCGGCACATGCCCGGTCTCGGGCCTGACGAATGACCCCCGCGATTTCGAGGATTGCTGAGATGGCCCGCCTGATCCGCCCGCGTCGGGCCCTGTCGACCAACCCGCTGAAATCCAGCGCCCCGCTTGGCGCCGCCATGGCCTATCTGGGCATCGAGCGCGGCATCCCGCTGTTTCACGGCGCGCAGGGCTGCACTGCCTTTGCCATGGTCCACATGGTCCGCCATTTCCGCGAGGCGATCCCGCTTCAGACCACCGCCATGAACGAGATCACCACGATCCTGGGCGGGGGCGAGCAGATCGAGGAGGCGATTGCCAACCTCGTCAAGCGGGCGGATCCGAAATTCATCGGCATCGCCTCGACCGCGCTGACCGAGACGCGGGGCGAGGATGTCGCGGGCGAACTGGCCGAGATCATGGAACGGCGCAGCGATTTCGCGGGGCTCAGGGTCGTCCACGCCTCGACCCCCGATTTCGAGGGCGCGCTGGAGGATGGCTGGGCCAATGCGGTCACGGCCATCATCGACGCGCTGGTGCCCGAGATCGACCCGATGTTCTGCGACCGCGACATGCGGCAGGTCAATATCCTGCCTGCGGCCTATCTGACGCCCGCCGAGATCGAGGAAATCACCCGGATGATCCGCGCCTTCGGGCTGAACCCCATCGTGCTGCCGGACCTGTCGGCCTCGCTCGACGGGCATCTGGCCGAGGATTGGGCGGGCACATCGCTGGGCGGCACGCCGCTGGATGCGATCCCGGCCATGGCGCGCTCGGCCGTGACCTTCGCCATCGGCGAAAGCATGCGCGGCGCGGCCGAATTGCTGGCCGAGCGGGGCCACATGCCGGTTCAGGTCTTCCCCGCGCTGACCGGGCTCAAGGCGGTCGATGCCTTCGTCTCGGCGCTGATGGGGGTGGCGGGGGCAATGGATGCCCCGCCCGCGATCAGGCGCGACCGGGCGCGGGCGCAGGACGCGATGCTGGATTCGCATTTCTTCATCGGCGGGCTGAAATACGCCATCGCCGCCGATCCCGACCTTGCCTATGCGCTGTCTTCGGCGCTGGCGGGGATGGGGGCCGAGGCGGTCTGCACCGTGACCACCTCGACCGCCAACCCGATCCTTGCCCGGCTGCCCGGCGAAACCGCGATCCTGGGCGATCTGGGCGATCTGGAAGACGGCGCGCGGGCAGGGGGGGCGGCGCTGCTGATCGCGCATGCCCATGGCCGCCACGCCGCCGCCGCCACCGGTTTGCCGCTGATCCGTGCGGGTTTCCCGGTGAATGACCGGCTGGGCGTGCAGGATGTCTGCCGCGTCGGCTATCGCGGCACCCGCGCCTTCCTGTTCGAGGTGGCCAATGCCGTTCTCGCCCATCCCCACGCGCCGCGCCCCGAGGATTTCGGCGCCGCCCCCATCGAGAGGGAATTCGAACATGACCGCCCGCAGACTGCGCCTCATTGAGCCGGAGAAAGACATGACCCAGGAAAAGGCGCTGAAGATCGCCATTGCCACCAACGACATGGACCATCTGGACGCGCATTTCGGCTCGGCCCGGAAATTCGCGCTCTACGAGGTCACGTCCGAAACGGCCCGTCTGGTCGAGGTGCTGGAATTCGACAGCGCGACCGACCAGACCGGTCGCCACGACCCGCAGGACGACCGCATCACCCCCAAGGTCGAGGCGCTGACCGGCTGCGCGCTTCTGTTCGTGCTGGCCATCGGCGGGCCGTCCGCGGCCAAGGTGGTGCGCGCGGGCATCCACCCGATCAAGCGCAAGGATCCCGAGCCCATCGCCGATGTGATCGCCCAGGTCCAGACCATGCTCAAGGGCAGCCCACCGCCCTTCCTGCGCAAGGTGCTGGGCCGGCCCGCCCCCGATTTCGCATCCGATTACGCCGACGAGGTGACCGAATGAGTGCCGATCCCGACACGCTGCCGCGCGGCGGCGCGATGCCGACAAGCGAATTCCTGACCCAGCTGATCGCGGTCATCCGTGCCGAGGACAGCCATGGCAGCTGGGACGCCAAGCCCGATGCCGAACTGCTGGCCGATTACATCGTGACCAGGGAGGAACGCCGCGAGATCCCGATCATCGGCGACCCCGATCCCGACCTTCTGTGGCGGGTCGAACGCTTCTACGACGCGATCGCGCTGCTTCTGGAACGGCGCACCGGCGCGCAATCGGCACAGATGTCGAAAATCCATCACGAAGGTTTCGGGCGGATCGTGCTGATCTCGGGGCGGCTGGTGGTGCTGTCGAAACATGTCCGCGACCTGCACCGCTTCGGCTTCGAAAGCTTCGCCGCGCTCGCCGAGGCGGGCGACGCGATGACCGCCGATGCCGCCGCCACCCTTGCCCGCTTTCCCGACGCCGCCCGGGCCTGACCCGGCGCCCGACCCAAGCCATGCCCGAGCCAGGAGACATATCGAAATGAGCCTCGAAGACCTCGAAGCGCGCGTCAGGAAACTGTCGATGCGCGCCACGGACGCCAAGATGAACCTGCACGACCTTGCCGAGGAACTGCCCGTCGACTGGGAGAAGATCCCCACCGTCGCCGCCGAAACCCACGAGATCTTTCGCGACCTCAACGCCGCGCGCCAAGCGCTGAAGGCCGCGAAAAAAGCCGCAGAGGAGGCCTGAGCCATGCCCATCACCGGCCTGACCCGCGGCGGCACAAGCTATGTTCCCGAATTCCTGCTCGCCATCGACGCTGCGAAATGCATCGGCTGCGGGCGCTGCTACAAGGTCTGTGCCCGCGGCGTGCTGACGCTCAAGGGCATCACCGACGAGGATGAACTGGTCGATCTCGAGGACGAGGATGACGAGGACGAGATCGAGCGCAAGGTGATGGTAATCGCCGATGGCGACGACTGCATCGGCTGCGGCGCCTGTGCGCGCGTCTGCCCCTCGGGCTGCCAGAGCCACGGCCCGGTCGAGGCGCGCTGACCCCATCCCGCCGCAACGGACCGCTCTGCCCGCCCGATGGCGGGCGGAGGCGCATCCGTTCCGCGACGCCCCGATCGGCGCGCCATGGGTATTTTTACCAAGAAGAAGGGCAGGCCGGTTTCGGCTTCTTCTGGCCACAAATATCCCTGCCGGAGGCAGCGCGCCCGCGCAAGCGGGCGCGCCCGGGTTTTGTCGCAAACCCGCCAAACTGTCCCTGATGGGTGCGACAGGGCCGCCGGGGCATGCGTGAAATCAGGCATGTCCTGACTTGGCATGGTTCGTGCTTCTCTCTTGTCGAAGGACATCCGACCGACAGGAGACCCCCATGATCCAGATCACCGACGCCGCCCGGGACGCCATCGCCAACGCCATCGCGGGGGCCGGACAACCTGTTGCCGGGTTGCGCCTCATGGTGCAGTCCGGCGGTTGCGCAGGGCTGCAATATGCCATGGCGCTGGAACTGACGCGCGAGGCCGACGATGCCGTGGTCGAGGCCGGCGAGGTCACGGTGCTGATCGACCCGCAAAGCCAGGGCTATCTTCTGGGCACGACCATCGACTTCGTGTCCGGGATCGAGGGCTCGGGCTTCGTGTTCGACAACCCCAACGCCTCGGCCGGGTGCGGCTGCGGCAAGTCCTTCTGCTGAGGGAGGGGCGGATGCTGGACTATTCCTCCACCCTGACCGACCACTTCCTGAACCCGCGCAATCGCGGCACGCTGGATCAGGCGAATGCGCTTGGCGAGGCGGGTTCGGTACGCACGGGCGATGCGTTCCGCCTGATGCTGCGGATCGAGCGCGGCGCCATCGCGGCAGCCTGCTACCAGACCACCGGCGGCGGCCCCGAGGTGGCGGCGGGCTCGGCGCTGACCGAGGCGCTGATCGGCAAGACGCTTGCCGAGGCGCGCACGGTCACGGCCGATTACGTCGAGACCCTGCTGGGCGGTCTGCCCGACGAGGATCGCTCGGCCGCCCGCGTCGCCGCTGCGGCGCTGGCCGCGGCGCTGGCCGATCACGCCCAGCCCCCGGCTTTCCGTGCAGCCCAGGGCGTGCGCGTGCCCGGCCCGGTCGCGATCCAGCCGCTGCGCCCCAGCGCGCCCAGCGCCCCCGCAATCGCTCCCCAGGACGAAACCGCCGCGGTCGAGGCTGTGCTGGCCGAGATGCGCCCGCGTTTTCTGGCCGATGGCGGCGATGTCGAACTGGTCGACATTGCCGGTCCCCGTGTGCGCGTGGCGCTCAAGGGGGCCTGCGCGGGCTGCCAGATCGCCGGGCTGACGCTGGGCGGGTTGCAGCAGCGCATCGCCGATGTGCTGGGCCGCGCGGTGCTGGTGGTGCCCGCCCCGGCGCGCGGGGGGATCGGCCGATGACCCTTGCGCCCGGTCCGGACAGCTTTCGGCCAGAGCCCGCGCCGCTGATCTGCGACACCACGCTTCGCGATGGCGAACAGGCGGCGGGGGTTGCCTTTTCGGCGGCCGAAAAGGTCGAGATCGCCGCCGCGCTGGATGCCGCGGGCGTGGACGAGATCGAACTTGGCGTGCCCGCCATGGGCAGCCCCGAGATCGTCGCCATGCGCGAGGCGGGGGCGGTGTTGACCCGCGCCGTGGGCGTGGCCTGGTGCCGTCTGCGCGAGGGCGATCTGGAACTTGCCGCGCTGACCGGGCTTTCGCGGCTGCACCTGACGGTGCCCGCCTCGGACCGGCAGTTGCAGGGCAAGCTTGGCCGTTCGCGCGACTGGGCGCTGGCCGAGCTTGACCGGCTGGTGCGGCTGGCGCAGGGCGCGGGCTTTGCGGTTTCGGTCGGGGCCGAGGATGCCTCGCGCGCCGATCCCGGCTTTCTGATGCAGATCGCCGGGACCGCGGCGGCGGCAGGGGCGATCCGGCTGCGGCTTGCCGACACGCTGGGGCTGATGGATCCCTTCGCGGCGCATACGCTGGTGACGATCCTGGCCCAGGGGCCGCTGCCCATCGAGTTTCACGCCCATGACGATCTGGGGCTTGCCACGGCCAATACGCTGGCGGCGGCGCGCGGCGGGGCCAGCCATCTGTCGGTCACCGTCAACGGGCTGGGCGAGCGGGCGGGCAATGCCGCGCTGGAACAGGTCGTGGCCGCGCTGGCGGTGCAGGGTCGCCCGAGTGCCGTTGCGCTCGACCGGCTTTGCGGGTTGTGCGAGCTGGTGGCGCGCGCCGCGAAACGGCCGCTGCCGCCGAACCGCCCGATCGTGGGGGCGCATGTCTTCAGCCATGAATCCGGCATCCATGTCGACGGGCTGATGAAGGATCCCGCCACCTACGAGGCGCCCGATCTTGCCCCGGCCCGTTTCGGCCGCAACCGCAAGATCGTTCTGGGCAAGCATTCGGGGCTGTCCGCGCTGACCGGCGCGCTGGCTGCGGCGGGGCTGCCCTCGGACGAGGGGACTGCGCGGGCCGTGCTGCCCCTGTTGCGCGACTGGGCGACCGCCGAGAAGCGCGCGGCGACGCCTGCAGATCTTGTCGTACTCACCGCCCGCGCCCAGGCGCTTGCCTGTGTGACCGGCGCCCCGGAACAAACGGAAAGGAACCTGCCATGACCTGCAAACCCGCCCGCAGCGTGCTTGACGAGATGAACGCGCTGTCTTCTGCCGAGGATCTGTTCACCTTCCTGTTGCTGCCCTACGATCCCGCGGTTCTGGACCGGGCGCGGCTGCATGTCATGAAGCGGATGGGCGAGTATCTGGCCCGGATCGACATGGACGGGCTGGATGACGATGCCGTGTTCCTTGAGGCGCGCAAGGCCCTGAAGACGGCGCATGCCGATTTCGTCGCCTCGACCCCGCGCGCAGAGAAGACCCTGAAGGTCTATGCCCGCAAGCCCGCGAACATGGTCCAGATCAGCCCCGTCCAGTTCGCGCCGCAATGAGCGGTTGCGGGCCGCGCGTGCCGGCGGGGGCCGAGGCCCCGGGCATCGAGCCCGGAGCCTCGGGTCGGGACCGCCGGGGGCGGCCCTCCGGGCACTGTTGCCGGGGACGGGGCAGGGAGGCGGGTTCGGGCCGTCACGCAGGAAAAGCGTGCCGAGGGGGTGGTTCGTGCTAGGCTGATGCGATGGAGATGAATGTCGTCCAGCGCCAGACCCAGGGTCTGGCCATGACAGCCAGGATGCAGGCCGCGTTGCGTATCCTGCAAATGAGCCATCTCGACCTTGTCGCGCATCTGGCCGAGCAGGCGCTGGAGAATCCCTGTCTCGAGGTCAGCCTGCCGGAAGGATTGCCGCCCCTGCCATCCGGCACGGCCGCTGCGCGGCCCGATCCTGACTGGGATCCGGTCGCGGCGCTGGAGGGCGAGAAGCCCAGCCTTTATGCCCATGTCGGCCGCCAGATCGCGCTGGCCTTTCCGCAGCCTGCGGCGCAGCGCGTGGCGCTGGCCTTTGTCGAGACGCTGGAGCCGACGGGCTGGCTGGGCGCCTCGGTCGAGACGGTGGCGCGCGATGTGGGCGTTCCGGTGGCGGTGGCAGAGGCGGTGCTGGGACGGCTTCAGCAGCTTGAGCCCGCCGGGCTGTTCGCGCGCAATCTGGCCGAGTGCCTGAAATTGCAGGCCGCCGACAAGGGGCTTCTGACCTGGGAATTGTCGGTGATCCTGGACAATCTGGGGATGCTGGCCGAGGGGCGGATCGAGGAACTGGCCGATCTGTGCGATGGCACGCCTGCGGATGTGCGCGCGGCGCTGGTGTCGATCCGGGGGCTCGATCCCAAGCCGGGGCTGGCCTTTTCGATGCCCGAGCAACCCGTGCAGCCGCCCGATCTGCGGCTGGTCCGTGGCGAGGAGGGATGGCAGGTCGAGCTGAACCGGTCGATCCTGCCCACGCTGCGGGTGACCGCGGGGCCGGGGTCTGCGGGCGATGCGGCGGCGCGGGCCTGGCTGTCCTCGGCGCAGTCGCGGGCGCGCTGGCTGGTGCGCGCGGTCGAGCGGCGGCAGGCGACGCTGTTGCTGACCGCCGCCTTCCTGGTGCGTCACCAGGACGCCTTCATCGAGGCCGGTCCCGCGGCGCTGCGCCCGCTCTCGACCGAGGAGGCGGCGGCGGAACTGGGCCTGCATCCCTCGACGATCAGCCGCGCGGTGGCGCACCGGATGATCGAGACGCCGCGCGGCACGCTGCCGCTCAAGGCGTTCTTCAGCCGGGCCTTCACGCCGGGGTCGGGGGCGGACGGGCCGTCGCAGGATGCGCTGATCGCGCTGGTGGGGCGGATCGTGGCTGCCGAGGATGCCGCCAATCCGCTCAGCGATGCCGAGATAGTCCGCCGGGCCGAGGCCGAGGGCGCGCGTCTGGCCCGGCGCACGGTCGCCAAGTATCGCGACATGCTGGGGATCCCGTCCTCCTATGACCGCCGCAAGCGGATGCCGGAACCGGCCTGATTTCGCTCAGCCCGCCGCCGCGCGCGCGGTGAACTCGGTCGTGCCGGCCGCAAAGGCATCGGCCCGGGCCTGCAATGCGGCGTGATGGGGCGACTTGATGCAGGTCGGATCGGTCGCCGAGGCATTGCCCACCAGCGCCATCGCCTGACAGCGGCAGCCGCCGAAATCGATGGTCTTGCGCTCGCACGAGGCGCAGGGCTCGGGCATCCAGGCGGTGCCGCGATAGGCGTTGAAGGCGCTGCCCTCATACCAGATCTCGCGCAGCGGCCGGTCCTGCACCCGGTCGAAGACCAGCCCCGGAATGGTCTGCGCCGCGTGGCAGGGCAGCACCAGCCCGTCGGGGGCCACGTTGATGCCGGTCGAGCCCCAGCCGCCCATGCAGCGCTTGGGATAATCGTTGTGGTAATCGGCACGCACATAGTCGATCACCAGCACCCCCTTGAGCCGGGCGCGGGCCTCGGCCACGATGGCATCGGCCTCGCGCGCCTGCTCGCGCGTGGGCATCAGCGCATCGCGGTTCATCAGCGCCCAGCCGTGGAACTGCACGGTCGCGACCTCGATCCGGCGGGCACCCATCCCGACGGCCATTTCGATCGCGCGCGGCAGCTGGTGCAGGTTCTGGCGATGCAGCACCGCGTTCAGCGTCAGCGGAAAGCCGATCTCGCCGATCCAGCGTGCCACGTCCATCTTGCGCGCGAAACCGCCGCGATAGCCGCCGATCCGGTCGGCCATGTCGGCATCGGTGCCCTGAAGCGACAACTGGATATGGTCAAGCCCCGCCGCGTCCAGTTCCCTCAGTCGTTTCTCGGTCAGCCCGATCCCCGAGGTGATGAGATTGGTGTAAAGCCCCGCCTCGCGCGCGGCGATCACCAGATCGACCAGATCGCGCCGCGTGACCGGCTCGCCCCCCGACAGGTGCAGTTGCAGCACGCCCAGATCGGCGGCCTGCCGGAACAGATCGGCCCATTGCGCGGTGTCGAGTTCCGCCTCGCGCCGGGTCAACTCGACCGGGTTCGAGCAATAGGGGCAGGACAGCGGGCAGCGATGGGTCAGTTCCGCCAGCATCGCGATGGGCGGGTTGACGTTCATTTCCGGACCTCGATGAACCGGCGCTCGACCAGGGCACCCAGGAAGCCGCGGCTGTCGGCGGCGATCTGGTCCTCGGGCGCGGCGTATCTCGCGGCCAGTCCGGCCGTGATCTGGCCAAAGCTGCGGGCGCCGTCGATTTCCGACAGGATCGCGCGGCCGATCTCGTCCAGCGCCACGGTGCGTTCGGGCGCCAGCAGCACCCAGCGGTCGCGAACGCGGTCGAACTGCATGCGCACGCCGCGGGGGATCACGGGGATATCGTCCGCGCCGATCATGATGCCCGTGCCAGCGCCTGCCCCTCGCCCGGCAGCCAGGCGCCGGGCGGGATGCGGGCCGGTTCGACATAGGCCGAATGCAGCGCGTCAAGCTGCGCCCACAGCACATCGGTCTTGAAGATCAGCGCGTTGGCGGCGGCGTCCTGCTTTTCCTGGGTGTCGGCATGGTCCAGCACCCAGGCCAGGCCAAAGGCCACATCCTTGGGCGCCTCGGTCAGCCGTTTGCGGAAATAGGACATGCTGGCATCGTTGGCAAAATCGTAGTTCTTCAACAGCCCCTCGATCCGCTCGGCATGGATCTTCGGCGCGAAAAGCTCGGTCAGGGACGAGGCGACAGCTTCCAGCAGGGTCTTTTCGCGCACGAAACGGACATAGGCATCGACGGCGAATTTCGTGGCCGGAAGGATGCCGACCTCCGATGCGACATAGTCGGGGTCAAGCCCCACCGCCTCGGCCAGTCTCAGCCAGCGGACGATGCCGCCCTCGTTCTCGGCGGTGCCGTCGTGATCCTCGATCCGCGAGCGCCAGGCGCGGCGCAGTTTCGGATCCTCGACGCGCGACATGAAGGCGGCGTCCTTCATCGGAATGCGGGACTGGTAGTAATAGCGGTTGATGACCCAGGCCTGCACCTGATCCCGCGTGCAGCCGCCGCCATGCAGCAGCCGGTGGAACGGGTGCAGGTCGTGATACCGCTCGACGCCGATCCGGCGCAGCCGGGCTTCGAACTCTTGCCGTGTCTGGGTCATGAGGCGATCTCCATTCCGTCCTGTCCGATGATCCAGCCCGCTGCCTCGGCCTCGGCCCGTTCGGGGCTTGAGGGATTCAGCACCGGGTTGGTGTTGTTCATGTGCACGAAGACCTTCTTGCCGACCTTCAGCCCGGCAAAACCCGCGATGGACCCGTCTGGTCCGCTCATCGAGATATGGCCCATGCGCTTGCCGGTCTTGTCGCCCAGCCCGGCGCGCACCATCTCGTCGTCGTGCCAGAGCGTGCCGTCGAAAAAGACCAGCGGTGCCGCGTGCAGCCGCGCGCGCAGGTCGTCGTTCAGCATCGCGCAGCCGGGAATGTAGAAGGCCGAACCGCCGCCGCCGGTCAGATGCACGCCCACGGTCTGTTCGCCGACCAGATCGGTCTCGACCGTCTCGCCCTCAAGGTAAAGCGGCACCTTGCCGGGAACGGGAAACAGCTCTGCCCAGAGGCCGGGCGCCAGCCGGAAAGGCGCGCCCAGCCCAACCGTCCGGCGCGTCACCACCTTGTCGTTCAGCGCGGCAAATATCGGGTTCTGCGCCAGCACGTCATGGATGCCCGCCGTCGCGAACAGGGTGAAGGACTGCATCTCGCGCAGCGTCAACAGGCCCGCAACATGGTCGATATCGCCATTGGTCACCAGAACCGATGTCAGCGGCACCTCGCGCAGGCCGGTGGGGTGCAATGCTGCGCATTCCGTAAGCTGGTGGCGGATATCGGGCGAGGCGTTCAAGACCGCCCAGTCATTTCCGTTGCCCGTCACCGCCAGCGAGGATTGCGACTGCGCCGGGATCGCGCCCGCGCGCGCCAGGCGGCAATTTTCGCAGCCGCAATTCCATTGGGGCAGGCCGCCACCGGCAGCCGCCCCCAGGATATGCGCGCGGAATCCCATTGCGGCCTCCGCGCGCAGCCGATCAGAACAGGCCGCCCTGATCGTCGCCGCTGTCCGGGCCGTACATGTTGATTTCCATGCCGCACTCGATCTCGCGGAGGGTCGGTTTGGTCCAGGCCATTTTCGTTCTCCCTAAAAGTTCCCGAAGGATGCAGGAATGATCGGCAATGGTGGCCCCTGCGTCAAAAGAATTGTTCTAAGAAATTTTAAAAACTATGTGTTCCGAGGGGGTTAGTCATCGGGGCTCGCGGTTGCCTCCAGCACGAAGCCACGATTGCGCAGCGTGCGCAGTTCGAATCCGAAGGCGCGGGTGGGGGCCAGCTTGCGGCGCAGGTAGCCGATATAGACGTCCACCACATTCTCGGAACTGGTGCCCTCGCGCGCCCAGAGCCGGTCGAACAGGTCCGCGCGCGACAGCACCTCGCCGCGATGGGTCCAGAGCAGTTCGAACAGGGCGAATTCGCGCTCGGTCAGCGTGACGCTGGCCGCCTGGCCGTGGACGGTGCGGGTTGCGGGGTCCAGCCGCAGGGCAGGGGCCGGGTCGGGGCGGCGGGCGCGGCGTTCCTGTACCTTGAGCCGGGTCACCAGCTCGTCAAAGGCAAAGGGCTTGGCGATGTAGTCGTCCGCCCCCGCATCCAGCCCGGCGGCGCGGTCCTCGACCTCGGACAGCGCGCTCAGCATCAGGATCGGCGTGCGGATGCCCTCGGCGCGCAACTCGCGCACCAGGTCGATCCCGCTATCGGGGCCGATCATCACATCTACAATGGCCGCGCTGGGCTGTGCCGTGCGGAACTGTGCGCGGGCTTCGTCCAGGCGATGGGCGCAGATCGCGCGATAGCCATGCAGCGCCAGCCCCCGCGCCAGCGCCGAGGTGATCTGGGGGTCGTCGTCCACGATCAGGATGATATTGCCGGTTCCGGCCATGGTGTCGCGTCACTCCTCGATCAGGGGCAGGCGCAGTTCGGCCATCGTGCCGGGCGCCGTCCCCAGGCGCAGCGGCGCGGGCACGGGGCTGACCAGCGCAATCTCGCCGCCTATCTGGTCCACCAGCCATTTCGCCAGCGCAAGCCCGATGCCGAAACCCGCGGGGCGCGGCCCCTCGGCGCCGCGGTGAAACCGGGCAAAGACGCGGCCGATCTCGTCCGCGGGCACGCCGGGGCCGTTATCGGTGACGCGCAGGACGCCCGCGCCATCCTCGGCCATGACGGCGACCGACAGGCGCCCGCCCGCCGCGGCATGGCGCACCGCGTTCTGGGCAAGCCCGGCGATCAGCTGGCGCAGCCAGTCGGGATCGGCCAGCACAAGCAGGCCCGGTTCGGCCGTGACCTCGACCTTCATGCCTGCGGCGTCGATCTCGGTGCGGATGTCGGCGATGGCCTCGGCCGCGGCCCGGCCCGGATCGCAGGGCTCGCAGGCCAGTTCGATCCGGCCCGTCTCGGACCGGGCGACGCGCAGCATGTCGTCGATCCGCCGGTGCAGACGCTGGGCGCGGGCATGGATGGTTTCGAACCCTTCCCGCGCCTCGCCCGCGCCGCGCAGGCCCAGTTCGGATTCCAGCAGGATCACCGTCAGCGGCGTGCGCAATTCGTGGCCGATATCGGCAAAGAAGCGGCGCCGTTCCTCGTCGGTGCGGGCCAGTGCCTCGTTCGCCGCGCGCAATTCCTCGGTGCGCGCGGCGATCGTGTCGTTCAGCCGCGCCCATTCGGCCTCGACCTCGTCGCGGCGCTGCGCCAGCGCGCGGGCGGCGCGGTTCGTTTCGGCGAACAGCCGCCCGATCTCGTCGGCGCGGTTCTCGGGCAGCGCCACGTCGAACTCGCCGCGCCCGATCCGCTGCGCGGCCTGCCGGGCAAGGTCGAGCCGACCCATCTGCGGCCGCACGAGGCCCAGATAGAATGTCCCGAACATGCCCACCGCCAGCGCCGATATCCCCAGCGCCATCAGCGTCAGCCGCCGCCGCAACTCTCCGATGCCCGCGATGATCTGGTCGCGCATGCGCATCTCGTCGGTCACCGCGGAACCGAGCAGCGATTCCACCGTCTGCGACAGCCCCGCCAGATAGGCGCGCGCCTGGGCCTCGCCGGTATTTGCGGACAAAAGGCCGTCGCGGGTGGAGTTGAACAGCGCCTCCATCCGCGCGATGGCGATGCTTTGCGTGGCCCGGCGCGACTGTTCGTTGAGCCCGCGCAGCCGCGCCTCGGCGACCGCCGCGCCGAGATCCTGGCGCATCAGCGCAAAGGTCCGTTCCAGCCCGCGCGTCGCTGTTTCCATCCGCGCCGCGCGTTCGTCCGGCGACAGCCCGGCCTGCACCGCCTCGGCCGAGATCGAGACAAAGGCCGAAATCTGGGTGGACAGCACCGAATAGCGCGCGATCCGGCGCTCGGCGTTCAGCGACTCGGCGATCCGCTGCGAAACCTGGCCCATACCGTATAGGGTCAGCGCGCCCGACAGGATCGCGACCAGCCCGATCATTCCCGCCCCGATCGCAAGCCGCCCCTTGAACGAGGCAAAGGGCGCAAGAAGACGGTGCATCACACCGCCCCTGCGCCCCGCCGCAGGCGGTCCGGCGATGTCCGGTCGCTGGTCCAAATTCAGTCCTCCCGTCCCCGGGACCATCTTAAGCGGCAGATCGGGGCCGGGCAGCAAGACCAAAGATGCCATTGACAGCGATGCGGGGCGGGCGGGCCGACTGACGTGCGGGAACGGGTTTCCTTCGGCGCGGGGATCGGGTTCACTGGCGGCGCGGGAGAGGACTCAGATGACGCCAAAGGCGCGCCCCACGACCCATGATGCCGAAGACGACCCGCGCAACCGGGACATCCTGATCTACGTCAACGGCGCGCTTGTGCCGCGCGATCGGGCTGTCGTCTCGGTCTATGACTCGGGCTTTCTGCTGGGCGACGGCATGTGGGAGGGGATGCGGCTTTACAACGGCAGATGGGCGTTCTTCGACGAGCATATGGACCGGCTCTACGACAGTTGCCGCGCGGTCAGTCTGGATATCGGGATGACGCGCGGCGGGCTGCGCGCGGCGCTGGACATAACGGCGGCGGCGAACGGCATGACCGATGACGTGCATTGCCGGTTGATGGTGACGCGGGGGGTCAAGGTGCGGCCGTTCCAGCATCCGTCGCTGTCGCGCTCGGGGCCCAGCATCGTGATCATCATGGAGCATTCGAAACCCGCCGACGCGCTGGGCGCGCGCGGCGTGCGGCTGGCCACAGTGCCACAAGTGCGCGGCCTGCCGATGAGCCAGGATCCGAAACTCAACAGCCATTCCAAGCTGAATTGCGTGATCGCCTGCCTTCAGGCGGAACAGGCGGGCGCGGACGAGGCGTTGATGCTTGACCCGCATGGCTTCGTGAACACCACGAACGCCTGCAACTTCTTCATCGTGCGTCGGGGCGAGGTCTGGACCTCGACGGGTGACTATTGCATGAACGGCGTCACCCGCGCCAAGGTGATCGAGATCTGTCGGCGCGAGGTGATCGCGGTGTTCCAGAAGAACTTTTCGCTGGTCGATGCCTATGCCGCCGACGAAGCGTTCCTGACCGGCACCTTCGGCGCGCAGACGCCGGTATCGCATATCGACGGCAAGCCCATCGGCACGCAGGGCGGGCGCGGTCCCGTGACCGAGCGGATCGCGCAGGCCTATCGCGACCTCGTGCGGGAAAATACCCGATGAGGCCGACCCGTCCCCATTCCGGGTTCCCCGCGCCGGAACCCATGACCCGGGCGGCCGCCCGGGGCCAGTCACAAGGCGCGACCGGGGCCGAGAGCGGCCACGAACAGGCAAACCCGTCACGATCCGAAGGGAGATCAAGATGACATTCAGAACCCTGATGGCCACGGCCGGCATTCTGGCGCTGATCGGCGCCGGGGCGTCCGCCCAGACGCTGGTCTATTGCTCCGAGGGCTCGCCCGAAGGTTTCGACCCGGCGCTTTACACCTCGGGCACGACCTTCGATGCCTCTTCGCACCCGGTCTATAACCGGCTTGTGGAATTCGAGACGGGCACCACCAATGTCGTGCCCGGCCTTGCCGAAAGCTACGAGGCGTCCGAGGACGGGCTGGAATACACGTTCCACCTGCGCCAGGGGGTCCGGTTCCATTCCGTCGACGGCTTCACGCCGACCCGCGATTTCAATGCGGATGACGTGATCTTCAGCTTTGAACGCCAGCGGCTGGCCGATCATCCCATGCACAATGCCTCGGGCGGGACGTGGGAATATTTCGACGGCATGTCGATGGCCGATCTGATCGCCTCGATCGAGAAGGTCGACGACTACACGGTGAAATTCGTCCTCAACCGGCCCGAAGCGCCCTTCATCGCCAACCTTGCGATGGATTTCGCCTCGATCCTGTCGGCCGAATATGCCGATGCGATGCTGGCCGCGGGCACGCCCGAGATGCTGAACCAGAAGCCCGTGGGCACCGGCCCGTTCCGCTTTGTCGCCTATCAGAAGGATGCGGTGATCCGCTATCAGCGCAATGCCGATTACTGGGACGCGGGCAAGCCCAAGGTCGAGAACCTGGTCTTTGCCATCACCCCCGATGCATCGGTGCGCTACCAGAAGCTGAAGGCGGGCGAATGCCATGTCATGCCCTTCCCGAACCCCGCCGACATCCAGGCGATGAAGGACGATCCGGGCATCAACGTGCTGGAACAGGAAGGGCTGAACGTGGGCTATCTGGCCTACAACACCACCATGGCGCCGTTCGACAATGCCCGGGTGCGCAAGGCGCTGAACATGGCGATCGACAAGCAGGTGATCATCGACGTGGTGTTCCAGGGCTCGGGCGAGATCGCCAAGAACCCGATCCCGCCAACCATGTGGTCCTATAACGACGCCGTCGAGGACGATCCCTATGATCCCGAGGCCGCGAAGGCGATGCTGGAGGAGGAAGGCGTCAGCGGCCTGAACATGAAGGTCTGGGCGATGCCGGTGCAGCGGCCCTACAACCCGAATGCGCGCCGCATGGCCGAACTGATCCAGGAGGATTTTGCCAAGATCGGCGTGGGCGTCGAGATCGTGACCTATGAATGGGGCGAGTATCTCAGCCGGTCGCGCGAACTGGACCGCGACGGCGCGCTGCTTCTGGGCTGGACCGGGGACAATGGCGATCCGGACAACTTCCTGGCGGTGCTTCTGGGCTGCGGCGGGCGGGGCAGTTCGAACCGCGCGCAATGGTGCTACGAACCGTTCGAGGATCTGATCCAGATGGCCAAGGTCACGACCGATGTGGCCGAGCGCACCGCGCTTTACGAAGAGGCGCAGGTGGTCTTCAAGGACCAGGCGCCCTGGGCGACCATCGCGCATTCGGTCGTGTTCATGCCGGTGCGCCCCGAGGTCGAGGGCTACAAGGTGCATCCGCTGGGCGGGCATATCTTCACCGAGGTTGGGCTTTCGCAGTAAGGCACTGAAAGAACCGGGGCGGGGCCTGTCAGCGGGCCCCGCCCCCTGCACGGGGGCGCGCGGACATGGCGGGATTGTCGGACTATGCGGGGCTTGCGGCCCGGCTGGGGGTGGATGCGGTCGCCATCGTGCCGGGGCCGAATTTCGCCCGGATGACGGGGCATGATTTCCACACCAACGAACGGCCGCTGGTGATCGTGATCCCCGCCGACGGGCCGCCCGCCGCGGTGGTGCCGAACCTTGAACTGGCGTCCTTCGATCTGCTGGATTTTTCCGGCGCGGTCTTTGACTGGCGCGATCAGGACGGCTATCAGCCCGCCTTCGCGGCGCTGGCGCGCCATCTGCCGGTTGCCAGCCTTGCGGTCGAGGGGCAGGTGATGCGCGTCTTCGTCCAGCTTGCGCTGGCGGCCGCATGGCCGGGGCTGCGCATCGTGGATGCCGAGCGCGAGATCTCGGGGCTGCGCATCCGCAAGACCGCCGCCGAGATCGCCGCGCTGGAGCGTGCCATCGCGATTTCCGAACGCGCGCTGGCCGATCTGCTGGACAATCTGCGCGCGGGGCAGACCGAGAAACAGGTGGAAAGCCTGCTGGTGCAGGCGCTGTTCGCCCAAGGGGCCGAGGACATGGCCTTTGCCCCGATCGTGGCCGCGGCCGACAATTCCGCAAGACCCCATGCCAGCGCCCGGCCCGATTACGCGATCCGGCCGGGGGATGCCCTGCTTCTGGATTTCGGCGCGCGCTGGGGCGGGTTCTGTGCCGACATCACGCGTACTGTCTTTGTCGGGCATGCAACCGACGAGGCGGAACAGGTCTATGACACGGTGCTGCGCGCCAATCAGGCGGGCCATGCGGCCACCCGCCCCGGCGCGAGCGCGCATGAGGTGGACGACGCGGTGATCTCGGTGCTCGAAGCCTCGCCCTTTGCCGACCGCATCCGCACCAAGACCGGCCATGGGCTGGGGCGCGAGGTGCATGAGGCGCCCTATATCATGCGCGGCAACCATCAGGTTCTGGAACCCGGCATGGTCTTTACCAACGAGCCGGGGCTTTACCGGATCGGCGGCTTCGGCGTGCGGATCGAGGACGACATTCTTGTGACGGATACCGGCTGCCGGTCATTGACAGCCTTCCCCCGCGAACTGATCGTGGTCGGGCCATGATCCGATATCTGCTTGCCCGGCTTCTGACCTTCGTGCCGACCTTTCTGGGCGTGACGCTGATCTCGTTCGCCTTCATCCGCGTGCTGCCGGGCGATCCGATCATCGTTATGGCGGGCGAGCGCGGGCTGACCGAGGAACGATATGCCGAACTTGTCACCCAGTTCGGCTTCGACAAGCCGCTGCCGGTGCAGTTCTGGACCTATCTGACGGGGGTGTTGCAGGGCGATCTGGGCGTGTCCTATGTCACCAAGCGCCCGGTCTGGGACGAGTTCTTTGCGCTGTTCCCGGCCACGCTGGAACTGTCGCTCTGCGCCATCCTCTTTGCCATTGCCATCGGCCTGCCCGCAGGGGTGATCGCCGCGGTCAATCGCGGCAAGCTGTTCGACAGGGCGCTGATGTCCACGGCACTTGTGGGCTATTCGATGCCGATCTTCTGGTGGGCGCTGCTGCTCATCATCGTCTTTTCAGGAAATCTGGGCTGGACGCCGGTTTCGGGGCGGATGGGGCTGCTGTACTTCTTCGAGCCGGTGACAGGCTTCATGCTGATCGACTCGGTGCTGTCGGGGCAGTCGGGGGCCTTCGGCTCGGCGGTGCGGCATCTGATCCTGCCGACCATCGTGCTGGGCACGATCCCGCTGGCGGTGATCGCGCGCCAGACCCGGTCAGCCATGCTTGAGGTGCTGTCCGAGGACTATATCCGCACCGCCCGCGCCAAGGGCCTGTCGCCGCTGCGGGTGAATGGGCTGCATGCGCTGCGCAACGCCATGATCCCGGTCGTCACTGTGATCGGGCTGTCGGTGGGCACGCTGCTGGCCGGCGCGATCCTGACCGAGACGATCTTTTCCTGGCCCGGCATCGGCAAGTGGATGGTCGATTCGATCTTCCGGCGCGATTACCCGGTGGTGCAGGGGGGGCTGTTGCTGATCGCGTCGATGGTGATGGTGGTGAATCTGACGGTCGATATACTGTACGGGTTCATCAACCCCAAGATCCGGGCGCGCAAATGAGCGTGGCGCTGCGGCAGGGGCCGCTGGGTGAGTTCTGGTACTATTTCCGCGAGAACCGCGGCGCGGTGATCGGGCTGTGGGTCTTTGCGGCCTTTGCCTTCGTGGCGCTGTTCGCGCCGCTGCTGGCCCCCTATGACCCGACCCAGCAATTCCGCCAGAGCGTCCTTCTGCCGCCTGCCTGGATCGCGGGGGGCGACTGGGCCTTTCCGCTGGGCACCGATCCCCTGGGCCGGGACATGCTTTCGCGGCTTATCCATGGGGCGCGCTATTCCTTCTTCGTCGGCATCGTGGTCGTGGTGGTCGCGGCCTCGGGCGGGATCCTTCTGGGGCTGATCGCGGGCTTTGCGCCGAAATGGCTGGATAGTCTCATCATGCGGCTGATGGACGTGATCCTGGCCTTCCCCTCGCTCTTGCTGGCGCTGGTGCTGGTGGCGATCCTGGGGCCGTCGCTGACGAACGCGATGATTGCCATCGCGCTGGTTCTGCAACCCCATTACGTCCGGCTTACCCGCGCCTCGGTGCTGTCGGAACGCACCCGCGATTACGTCGTCTCGGCGCGGGTGGCGGGGGCAAGGCTGCCGCGGCTTATGTTCGTCACCGTCCTGCCCAATTGCCTTGCGCCGATCATCGTGCAGGCGGCGCTGTCCTTTTCCACCGCGATCCTCGATGCTGCGGCGCTGGGCTTTCTGGGCATGGGCGCGCAACCCCCCACGCCCGAATGGGGCACGATGCTGGCCGAGGCGCGCGAGTTCATCCTGCGCGCCTGGTGGGTCGTGACCTTCCCCGGCGTTGCGATCCTGGTCACTGTGCTGGCGATCAACCTGATGGGCGACGGGCTGCGCGATGCGCTTGACCCCAAGCTGAAGCGGAGCTGAGGCATGGCGCTGCTGTCGATCCGCAATCTTTCTGTCGAGTTCGCCACCGCCTCGGGCAGTTTCCGCGCGGTTGATGCCATCGACGTGACGGTGGATCCGGGCGATATCCTGGCCATCGTTGGCGAAAGCGGCTCGGGCAAGTCGGTGTCGATGCTGGCGCTGATGGGGCTTCTGCCCTGGACCGCGACCGTCACCGCCGACGAGATGCGCTTTGACGGGCAGGATCTGCGCGCGATGTCGCCGCGCACCCGACGCAGGATCATCGGCAAGGATATCGCGATGATCTTTCAGGAGCCGATGTCCTCGCTGAACCCGTGTTTCACCGTGGGATTCCAGATCAAGGAGGGGCTGAAGAAACATCTTGGCCTTGATGCCCGCGCCCGCCATGCCCGCGCGCTGGAATTGATGGAGATGGTAGGCATCCCCGATCCCGCCCGGCGGCTGAGCGCCTATCCGCACCAGATGTCGGGGGGGATGAGCCAGCGGGTGATGATCGCCATGGCCATTGCCTGCCGCCCGCGGCTGCTGATCGCGGACGAGCCGACAACTGCGCTGGACGTGACGATCCAGGCGCAGATCCTCGATCTGCTCACCGCCTTGCAGGCCGAGACCGGCATGGCGCTGATCCTGATCACGCATGACATGGGGGTTGTGGCCGAAACCGCGCGGCGCGTCAGCGTGCAATATGCCGGCCAGAAGGTCGAGGAACAGCCCGTCGGCCCGCTTTTTGCCGCGCCCCATCATCCCTATACCTCGGCGTTGCTGGCCGCGCTGCCCGAACGGGCGACGACCCGGCTGTTGCCGACGATCCCGGGCGTGGTGCCGGGGCAGTTCGACCGCCCGCCCGGCTGCCTGTTCGCGCCGCGCTGCACCTTTGCCGACGCGACCTGCCAGAACACGCCGCCCCCCGTGCAGCCGCCCGCCCGGGGGCTGGCGCGCTGCCATTACCCGCTGGGAGGCCCGGCATGACCGCTCCCGTCCTGATGGCCGAAGGGCTGTCGCGCGTCTATGAAATCGGCGGGGGGCTGTTCGGCAAGCCGCGCGAGATCCGCGCGCTGTCGGATGTCAGTTTCGAGATCGCCCGCGGCAGGACGCTGGCCGTGGTGGGCGAGTCGGGCTGTGGCAAGTCCACGCTCGCGCGCGTCGTCACCATGATCGAGCCGCCCAGCGCGGGCCGCTTTGCCATCGACGGCGCCGAGGTGACGCCCGCGCGCTGGGCCGGGCTGCGCGATGCGGTGCAGATCGTGTTTCAGGATCCCTATGGTTCGCTCAACCCGCGCCAGCGGATCAGCGCGATCCTTGACGAACCGCTCAGGATCAACCGCAAGGCCCTGTCGCGTGCCGAGCGCGAGGCGAAGGTGCGCGAAGTGATGGCGCTGGTGGGCCTGCGCCCCGAATTCCACGACCGCTATCCGCACATGTTCTCGGGCGGGCAGCGCCAGCGCATCGCCATCGCCCGAGCGCTGATGCTGGAACCCCGGGTGCTGGTGCTGGACGAGCCGGTATCCGCGCTGGATCTGTCGGTGCAGAGCCAGATCCTGAACCTGCTGATGGAATTGCAGGAGCGGCTGGGGCTGACCTATCTGTTCATCTCGCACGATCTGTCGGTGGTGCGCCATGTCTGCGACGAGGTGATGGTCATGTATCTGGGCCGCGCGGTCGAGACGGGCGCCAAGGCGCAGGTCTTCGATCACCCGCGCCACCCCTATACCCGCGCGCTTCTGTCCGCGACGCCGCTGGCCGACCCCGCCCGCCGCAAGGAACGGATCAAGCTGACGGGCGAGTTGCCCTCGCCGCTGAATATCCCCGCCGGGTGCGCCTTTGCCGCGCGCTGCTGGAAGGCCGCGCCGCGCTGCCGCGCCGAACGCCCCCCGCTGGAGGGCGCGGGGCACCGGGTTGCCTGTTTCTTTCCCGAAGCGGGCTGACTACTCGGCCGGAACCGCCGCAGGCACCGGTGCGGCACGCGCGGCTTCGCGCCGCGGACGCGGGCGGGTTGCGGCCTCGCGCAGCGCCGCGATCGCCAGCATCGCCAGTACGCCCAGCGGCGGCAGGGTCCAGCGCAGCCAGACCTCCTCGGGATAGCCCACGAAGATCACCTGGAGAAACAGCGCGATCAGCGTGCCCGAGGCAAAGGTCAAAAGTCCCTGCCGCCCCAGAAGCCGCAGCGGCGCCAGCGCAAGACTGGCCGTCACCCGCGTCACCGCCGGGATGCAGGACAGCACATAGACCGCCGCCAGGATGTGCAGCAGGCGCGGCAGCGCCAGATAGGTCTTGTTGTGCGAGATCAGGTGGAACGGCGCCCCGGCCTTGCCCAGCATCCAGAGCTGGTTGTTCATCCACTGGCCCAGCGGCCCGATCTTCATCCAGCACAGCACGAACAGCAGATAGCCCGCCGCCAGCACGAACAGGATCGCCGATTTTGGCACCAGCCGCTTGCCCTCGCGCAAGCGCAGGCCGATCAGCAGGCCGGTGAAGAACAGCGCCTGCCAGGACATCGGGTTGAAGAACCAGCCGCCCGGATTGGGATAGTTCGGCAGGTTGATCCGGTAGAACCCTGCGCAGAACCACAGCCCCGCAGCGATCAGCGCCAGCGCGACTGTGCTTCGCAAGCCGATATAGATGGCCAGCGGCGTGGCCAGCAGCAGGACCGCATAGGCGGGCAGGATGTTGACATAGCCAAGCTGGTGGGTCAGCGCCGGAATGCCCATCAGCGCAGCTTCGGTGTTCTGGAACACCTGGCGCAGGTTGATCCTGGTCAGGATCTCCGGCAGCCCGAAGGTGGACGCGCCCCAGGCAAAGATCGCGATGGCCCAGACGGTCAGGAAGATCTGCGTCAGATAAAGCGTCCAGGCCCGGCCCCAGACCGGCCGGACCGCCGCCCACAGCCCGTTCTGCGCCAGCGCGCCGCGTTCGAACCGCGCCGAATAGGCCAGTGCGGCGGCGATGCCGGACATGATGAAGAACGCCTCGGCCGCGTCGGAGAACCCGAAATTGCGGCTGGTGAATTGTTCGTACGGGTTCTTGGGTGCGTGGTTGATGAAGATCATCACCAGCGCAAGGCCGCGGAACGCGTCGATCCGCGGATCGCGCGGGCGCTTGAACCGGGGTTCGGGATCACGCGGCTGCATTCATCGCCTCCGTACGGTGCGGCGCGGGTTGGCTCCAGCGGGTCTGCCAGCGGTGGAAGGACCGGATCACCGGGGCGGGGTCGGTCTCTTCGGGGGCGGTAAAGACACCGCGGCGGACCGGCAGCGAGGTGACCCAGATCAGCAGCGGCGCCGCCAGCATCGGCAGGCAGACAGGCAACAGCCAGATCGTCAGCGCCGGTGCCAGCATCTTGACCGCGGCCAGCGCGATCGCGCCGCCGGTGAGGATCCAGAAACCTGCGACAAGGCTCTGGCCAAGGCCCAGACGCCCTTCGCCGCGCTGGTTCGCGGGCCAGCCGCCATCGCGCCCGGACAGCACCTGAAGCACCGCGCGGGACTGGTACATCAGCATGACCGGCGCCATCAGCGAGGACAGCAGGATCTCGGCCAGTACCGAGCCTGCGGCGCGCGCCCGCCCGCCAAAGCTCCGCGCCCCGTCAGAAAGCGCGGCAGAGCCGAGGATCGCGAGCTTCGGCAGCAGCAGAAGCCCCACGATCCCCAGCGCCAGCGTCACGATTTCCCGTGTGCTGTCAGAGGGGAAGACCGGGAACAGCTGGTAGGGTTCGGGGAAGTAGTTGGGCGGCGGTGCGGTCACGGTCGCCGCGATCGAGGAGACCAGAAAGCTCGCCCAGAGCAGCGAGACCAGATAGGCGAAGATGCCCTGAAGAAAGAAGAACCGGCTCCAGGGGGCCAGTCCCGGCGCGGTCAGCAGACGGGCATGTTGCAGGTTGCCCTGGCACCAGCGCCGGTCGCGGCGGGCATAGGACAGGATGTTCTCGGGGCCTTCCTCGTACGAACCGCCGATGGTCTCGTCGAGTTCGACCTTCCAGCCGGCGCGGGCCAGCAACGCGGCCTCGACGAAATCATGGCTGAGGATGTGGCCGCCGAAGGGCGGGTTGCCCTCCAGCGCGGGCAGGCTGCAACTTTCGGCGAAGGCCTTGACGCGGATGATTGCGTTATGGCCCCAGAACGGCCCGGTGGCGCCCTGCATCCGGGCCAGCCCGCGCGCAAAGACCGGCGCGTGGAACGCCGCCGAGAACTGCATCGCACGACCGAAAAGCGAGCGTGCGCCAATGATCTTCGGCAGCGTCTGCAACAGCCCGAGCTGGGGATCGGCCTGCATCCGCGCGATCATGTGGCGGATCGTCTCGCCCTCCATCAGGCTGTCGGCGTCAAGGATGACGGCAAAGCGATAGGCCGCGCCGGAGGTCCGGATGAAATCCTCGATATTGCCCGCCTTGCGGCCGCGATTGTCGCTGCGGCGGCGGTAGAACATGCGCCCCGCGCCACCCGTTTCGTCCAGCAGCCGGGCAAAGGCATCGCGCTCGCGCGCGGCGGCAAGATCGTCGCGCGTGTCGGACAGAACCGCGATATCGACCGACAGCCCCGCCGCGCGGATCGAGCCATCCATCGCGGCGATCCGGGCAAAGGTCGTCACCGGATCCTCGTTGCAGATCGGCACCAGCACCACGGTCGGCGGCTGCGGCAGGGTCAGCGGCGGCGGCGTGACGCGGCGGCGGCGTGCGGCCAGGCCGATGAACGCCCCCGCCGCGCCCCAGGCCAGCCAGGCGGTGGTCACGAAGATCAGGGCCGTGCGCACCACGTCCCACAGATGCACCCCGTCCTGCGTCGAGGTTGCCGCCAGCAGCGCAGCCGCCGCCCCTGCGGCCAGCACGGCAAAGCCGATCGCGACGGAGCGCAGCGTCAGCGTGCGAAGATCGGGGGCGGGGGCACGGGACATGGCGGATCAGCCGTGCTGGACCGGGCGCAGCAGAAGCCGCATCAGCCAGGCGACGGCACCCTCGCTGCGCGGGGCTTCCAGCACCTGGCGCGGCATGTCCATCGGTGCTACGGGCGGCGCCCAATGCACGGCCTCGACCGCAGTCGCGGTCTGGGGGTCGATGATATGCTCTGCACTCATTCCTTCATCCATTGGTAAAGCCATGTTTCGCTGAGGCTCCGTCCGAAGCCCGTGATCCCGGCGCGCATCTCGACCAGGCCGCCATCGGGGGCGCGGGCCTCGATCACCAGCCGCCAGGTGTCCGTTCCCGAAATCCGGGAAAGAACCTTTTCAACGATTTCGCCGCCGCTGGCCGATACTTCGGGCTCAAGCCTGGCATCGGCGGGCAGGCCGGTCAGCGTGCCGCCCGCGAAGTCGATCACGAACTTGCGCCGGTCATGTCCGCCGCGCACCCCTGCAACGCCGCCCTTGCCGACGCTGGTGCGCAGGATGCGCGCGCGTTCCGTACAGCCCGCGCCCGGCGGAGTCATCCCCCAGTGCAGCCGATAGGCAAAGTCCAGCGCATCGCCGCGCCGCGCCGGGGCTTCGGGCACCCAGAAGGCCACGATGTTGTCATTGCCCTCCAGGTCCGAGGGGATTTCGACCAGCCGGACCACGCCCTTGCCCCAGTCGCCCAGCGGCTCGACGATCAGCGAGGGGCGCAGTTCGTAATGCGCGCCCGCGTCAAGATAGCTGTCGAAGGCGCGGTCGCGCTGGATCAGCCCGAACGAGGCCGGGTTGCGCGCGCCCAGATAGGAACTGGCCAGCCGCGGCGGGTTGTTCAGCGGCCGGATATAGGTATCGCCGCCCCGCGTGTTCAGCACCAGCGCCTCGCTGTCATGCACGCGCGGGCGGAAATCGTCAAAGGCGCCGCGGTCGTTGTCGCCCAGCAGATACATCGAGGTCAGCGGCGCGACGCCCAGTTGCGCGACATCCTCGCGCATGAACAGCCGGACGGTGACATCCATCACCGTGGTTTCGCCCGGCACGATCTCGAACCGGAAGGCGCCGGTCACCGAGGGGCTGTCGAGGGCGGCGAACAGCGTCACGCGGGTCGCGTCCGGGGCGGGGCGCTCGACCCAGAATTCGCTGAACATCGGGAATTCCTCGGGGCGGCCCATCGCGGTGTTGACCGCCAGCCCGCGTGCGCTGATCCCGTAGACATTGCCGCGGCCAAGCGCGCGGAAATAGCTGGCGCCCAGGAACGCCACCACTTCGTCAAAGATGTCGGCGCGGTTCAGCGGCGCATGCAGCCGGAAGCCGGCCACCGTGGGCAGCGGCATGTCGGCGGGGACGCGCGCGGCCAGCGGGCCGTCATACTCGAAATCCTCGGCCGAGAAGCCCATCGGATGAACAAGGCCGTCCACAACCTCGTGGACCGCGACCGGCGTCTTGAACAGCCAACCGGGATGGAAGGCGTGCAGCCGGAAGAACGAATCCTCGAACTGCCAGCGCGCATGGTCGGGCCGGAACCGGATGCGGCGATAGGCGTCGTAATCGAGCCCGGCGATCAGCCCCTCATGCACCGGCGCGGGGGTATAGGCGCGGGCGGCCTGCGCACGCATCCGCTCTGCGAGGATCTCGAACGAAAAGGGTTCGGGCGCAGGTGCGGGCAGGTCCGCCACGTCGGGAATGTCCTGCTGCGCCGCAGCGACTTGCGGCAGCAAGGCGGACGCGGCGACCGAACCGGCAAGCGCGCCCAGCGCCTGCCGGCGCGTCAAGCCCGCCCTGGGCGTCCACCGCCCCGAGTTCGAGAAGCCGTTTCCCATCAAGTGCCTCCTGCGCCGCCGCTTGCATCGTATGGTTGTCACAACAAAGACGCTCTGTCCCGGTCGTCGTAATTCCGTCATGCTGCGTGGCAGAATCACGCCGCTCCGGCAGGCGCTTTCGGCGGAATGTGGTGAATATTGCAGCGGCTGCAATGTCACTTTCGCGGCATTTGCCCAGAATGGCCTCTAAGCATCTGTCACATAGGCGGAAAACTGCGCACGACATGTCGTCGCGCTGATTCCTGCGGCGACCCTTTGATGCCCCGGCGCCTGCCTGCGGCCGGGCGGGGTGCCGCAGGTGCGAAATCCGGCGCGCCCAGGCTGGCAGCCCTATCTCCCGGGCGGCAACATCTTCCCGGGGTTGAGCAGGTTAGTGGGGTCGAAGGCAGCCTTGAGCGCGCGCATCCAGTCCAGCGCGGCGCCGTGTTCGGCGGCCATGTATTTCTGCTTGCCGATCCCGATCCCGTGCTCGCCCGAGACCGTACCGCCCAGCCGCAGCGCAGTTTCGGCCAGCCGCCCCGAAAAGTCCAGCGCGCGGGCCATCTCGGCGGTATCGCCGGGATTGACCCGCACGCCGCAATGGAAATTGCCGTCGCCGACATGGCCAACGATGGCGCTGGTCAGGCCCATGGCGCGGGCCAGGTCCTGCGCCTCGGCCACGGCTTCGGCGAGTTTAGAGATCGGCACGCAGACATCGGTGGCCAGCGTCCGCTTGCCCGGCTCCAGCGCGCCGGTGGCGTGGTGGGCATTGTGGCGCATCGCCCAGAGCGCGTTGCGCGCCTCGGTCGTGGTGGCGTCCTGCCAGCCCTTGACGCCGAACCCGTCCGCAATCTCGCGGAAGGCGGCCGCCTGTTCGGCAACGGCGGCGGGGCTGCCATGGAATTCAAGGAAAAGATGCGGGTTTTCAGGCAGATCGGTGCCGGAATGCAGGTTGAATCCGCGCACCATGGTTTCATCGACCAGTTCGATCCGGGCCATCGGAATGGCCGACTGGATGACCGCGATCACGCAATCGACGGCCGCCGCCACGCTGGCGAAGCAGCAGGTCGCGGCTGAGATCGCCTCGGGTTGGGGATGCAGGCGCAGGGTCAGTTCCGTGATGATGCCCAGCGTCCCCTCGCTGCCCACCAGCAGATGCGTCAGATCATAGCCGGCCGAGGATTTCCGCGCGCGGCTGCCGGTGCGGACCACCGAGCCATCCGCCATCACCGCTTCGAGTGCGAGGACATTCTCGCGCATCGTGCCATAGCGCACCGTGGTCGTGCCGCTGGCCCGCGTTGCCGCCATGCCCCCCAGCGAGGCATCGGCGCCCGGATCGACCGGAAAGAACAACCCCGTGGCGCGCAGCTCGGCATTCAGGCGGGTGCGGGTCAGGCCCGGCTGGACAATTGCGATCTGGTCTTCGGGATGGATCGCAAGCACGCGGTCCATGCGCGACAGATCCAGGCTGAGCCCGCCCCGGATCGGCAAATGCTGACCCTCCAGCGAACTGCCCGTGCCGAAAGCCGTGATCGGCAGGCCATGCGCGGCACAGGAACGGACGATCGCGGCGACCTCGGCGGTGGTTTCGGGAAAGGCCACCGCTTCGGGCAGCGCCAGCGGGAAATGCGCCTCGTTGCGGCCATGCAGCGCGCGCACCGACTCGCCGGTCGAGAGCCGCGGGCCAAGGATGTCGGCAAGCTCGGCAAGGGCGCCCATTCTCGTCTCCTGTCGCGGGGTGCGGCCCCGATCAACCGCGTCGGCGGGCGGATTGCAAGGGGTCAGCCGTGGCTGGCCAGCAGCGCGCGCAGATCGTCCAGCGTGTTCGCCTCGGCCGGGGGCTTGTCGCGGCGCCAGCGCGCCATGCGCGGAAAGCGCAGCGCGATGCCCGACTTGTGGCGGGGACTTTGCTGGATGCCTTCGAAGGCGATCTCGAAGACATGCTCGGGCCTGACCTGCCGCACCGGGCCAAAGCGTTGCAGCGTGTTCTTGCGCACCCAGGCGGTGATTTCGCGGAACTCGGCATCGGTCAGCCCGGAATAGGCCTTGGTAAAGGGCACCAGGTCGGCGCCGTCCCAGACCGCGAAGGTGAAATCGGTGTAGAGCGTCGCGCGTCGGCCATGGCCCGCCTGGGCATAGATCATCACCGCATCGACCGTCAGCGGGTCGAGCTTCCATTTCCACCAGTCGCCCTTTTTCCGCCCCGCCAGATAAGGCGCGGCGGCGCGTTTCAGCATCACGCCCTCGGCCCCCGCGGCGCGGGCGGCGGCCCGGGTCTCGGCCAGCGCCGCCCAATCGGCAAAGGGCAGAAGCGGCGAAAGGCGCAGCGGTGAGCGGTCGGGCAGGCGGGCGAACAATGCCTCCAGCCGGGCGCGGCGCTGGGCCAGCGGGCGGGGGCGAAGGTCGGTTCCGCCCTCCTCGAGCAGGTCATAGGCTTTCAGCATCACCGGCGCCTCGGCCAGCAGCCGTTTCGACAGGCTCTTGCGGGTGATGCGTTTCTGAAGCGCGGCAAAGGGCAGGGGGCGGTCATCGGCCCAGCCAAGGATCTCGCCGTCGATCACGGTGCCCGGGGGCAGGAAATCGCGGGCTTGCGCCAGTTCGGGGAAGCGGTCAGTCATCAGTTCCTCGCCGCGCGACCACAGGAAATGCGTCCCTCCCCGGACGATCAGTTGCCCGCGGATGCCGTCCCACTTGTATTCCGCGCACCAGTCGGCGGGATCGCCCAACGCCTGCGGGTCTCCCTCGATCTGATAGGCAAGGTAGAAGGGATAGGGCCGCGACAGCGCGGCCGCCGGGTCGGGCGCTTCGATCAGCGCGGCCCATGTGGTCGTCGCAGGCGTCCAGTCGCCCATCAGCCGATGCGCCAGATCGGCTTCGGCGATGCCGGTGGCCCGGGCCAGTGCGCGGGTCATCAGCGTCTGGCTGACACCGACGCGAAAGCCCCCGGTGATGAGCTTGTTGAACAGGAAGCGTTCCGTCCCGTCGAGGCTGTCCCAGGCGGCCAGGATCCGCGCCTTGCGCGCGGGCTCGTCCATCTGCGCCAGCGCGGCGATTTCGGCCATCCGTTCCGACAGGCTTGCGGTGCCGGTGCCGGTCGCCTGTGGCAGGACCAGCGCGATGGTTTCGGCAAGGTCGCCCACCACCGGATAGCATTCCTCGAACAGCCAGAGCGGCAGCCCCGCCCGTTCCGCCGCCCATTCGCGCAGCCGCGTCGTCGTGACCGCCCTGCGCGGGCGGCGGCCGGACAGAAGCGCCACGGTCCAGAGCCGGTCGGGTTCGGGCGCGTCGGTGAAATAGGCGGCCAGCGCCGCTATCTTGGCATTGGTGCGGGTGGTGCGGTCCAGCGCGGTGAACAGGGCGGCGAAGCGTTTCATGGCGCGTCCTCGGCGCTGTCGAGGGTTTCGCCCTCGAAGGCGGTGCGGACGATCTCGGCGTCATGGCCCTGATCGGCCAGCCAGCGGCGGAAGACGGTTGTATAGCCGTGGGTCACGAAGACCCGCTCGGCCCCCGTCTCGCGGATCGCTTCGTTCAGCCCCGCCCAGTCGGCATGATCGGACAGCACGAAGCCGCGATCCGCGCCGCGCCTGCGCCGCACGCCGCGCAGCGCCATCCAGCCCGAGGCAAGGCCCGTCGCCGCCGTCCCGAAGCGCCGCGCCCAGGGCCCGCCCAGCGCCGAGGGCGGGGCCAGCGCCAGCGCACCGGCATGGGCCTTGAGATCGGTTTCGGGCGTGACCGGCACGGTGGGCGGCAGGGCGATCCCCTGCGCGCGCATCACCGCACAGGTTGCCTCGATCGCGCCATGGGTCAGGATCGGGCCGATCCCGGTATTCACACCTGCCAGCAGCCGCTGCGCCTTGCCCAGCGCATAGGCGCCCAGCAGGCTGAAGCGCCCCTCGGCGGCATTGGCGGCCCACCAGGCGTCGATCTCGGCCAGAACCTGCGCCTGCGGCGCCCAGTTGAAGACCGGCAGCCCGAACGTACATTCGCTGACGAAGGCATGCGCCCGGACCGGCTCGAACGGTTCCGACAGGCCATCCGCCTCGGTCTTGTAATCGCCAGAGACGACCCAGACCTCGCCCGCCACCTCGATCCGGATCTGGGCCGAGCCGGGCACATGGCCCGCGGGGTGAAAGGACACGAGCGAATCGCCGATCCGGCGGCGCTCGCCATAGCCGATGGTGTCCAGCGCGATGCCGCCCAGCCGGTGGCGGATCACCGGGGCAGCCGGGGCGGTGGCCAGATAGCGGCGATGGCCGGGGCGGGCATGGTCGGAATGGCCATGCGTGATCAGCGCGCGATCCACGGGCGCCCAGGGGTCGATGAAGAAGTTCCCGGCGGGGCAGAAGATGCCGCGCTCGGTGAAGGTCAGGACGGACATCGGGTCAAATGGGGCAAGGCCCGGGCCACGGGTTCAGCCTTGGCCGATGGGGTCGAGAACGCGCATGGGCGGGCGCGGCGCGGCATGGCGGATGAAATGCGCCGCCGCCTCGTCAAAGACGCGGGTGCGGATGGGCACGTCCTCCATCATCACCTCATGGCGCGCGCCCTCGATCTCGCGCAGCGTGCCCGCGGCCCAGGCGCCCGTGATCAGACGGATCGCGTTCGGGCAGACGATCCGCTCGTCGATGCCCAGATAGGTCAGCGCGGGCACCGGTGGCGGCGGCATCCGCGCCAGCAGCCGCGTTTCGCGCAGCGCCTCGTGCAGCCAGGCAAGGCTTGGCCCCCCCACCGCCATTTCGGGCCGCTGGGCAAGCTGGCGGCGCATGTAGCCGAACATCTCGGGATCGCCGGTCAACTCGTTGTCATCGAAGCGGCAGGCCAGCACATAGGTCTTGCCGCCCTTGGTCGGCGTCACCCGCCGGTCCAGCCCCAGCGGACGGCTGGCCGCGCTGAGCGCCCAGGCGGCGCGGCGCACCAGCGGCGAAAAGCGGATGCCCCACATCGGCGCGGTAAACACCGCCGAGGCGACATCCAGCCCCTCATGCAGCGCGCGAAGCCCGATGCAGCCGCCCATCGAATGGGCCAGCAGGTGAAAGGGCCGGGGCAGGCCCAGCGCCTGCGCGACCTGACACATGGCCGTGACATCGCGCTGATAGGTGTCGAACCGGTCGACATGGCCAAGGCCGGGATCGTCATGCAGCCGGTCGGCCAGCCCCTGGCCGCGCCAGTCGATGGCCATGGTGGCAAAGCCGCGCGCCGCCAGTTCGCCCGCCGCGCGGCCGTATTTCTCGACATATTCGGTGCGGCCGGGAAACAGCAGCACCGTTGCCCGTGCCCGTGCCGCCCCCCAGACCGCCACGCGGACTCGCACGCCGTCAGGCGCCAGCGCCCAGAACGCGGCGGCGTCCTCGGGGCCTTCGGCGATGTCGTTGTGAAGCGGGGCGCGGTCCATCGGTCCGTTCGGCCGGTCAGGTAAAGATATGGGCCAGCTGCATCGCCTTGCCCATGTCGCCCTCGATCCGCAGCTTGCCCGTCATGAAGGCGGCGGTCGGGTTCAGATCGCCCTCCATCATGTCGCGGAACGTCTCGAGCGAGGCGGTCAGCGTCACCTCGGCTTGCGTGTCGCCGGCATGGGCACCCTCGGAATCGACGATGATCGCGCCCTCGTCCTCGATCACGAACTTGGCGACGCCATCGAAGCCCCCGTCTATCTTGGCGTTCAGGGTCTCGACCGCCTTTTCGATAACATCGCTCATGCAAATCCTCCGATCGTGAATGCGGGCGCCTATCGCTTTTCCCGCAGGTTGCGCTAATCTTTCTGGTTATGGTCATGCGGCGATACATTCTCAATCCTCTCGTCACGGCAATTTGCGCGAGTTTCTGCCTGTCTGCTGCCTGGGCGGATGGCGAGCGTGCCGGCGCGCTGCTGGACGAGTTGCAGCGGCCCGACCTGCCGAACTGGAAACAGGTCGAGCGCGAGATCTGGGAGGAATGGGCGAAATCGGGCTCGCCCTCGATGGATCTGCTGCTCAAGCGGGGGCGCGATGCGATCACGGCGGGCAAGTTCGAGACCGCCATCGCGCATCTGACCGCGCTGACCGACCATGCGCCGGATTTTGCCGAAGGGTACAACGCGCGGGCGCTGGCCTATTTCCGCGCCGGTCTGTACGGCCCCGCCATCGCCGATCTGGCGCGCACGCTGGAGTTGAACCCGCGCCATTTCGGCGCGCTCACGGGGCTGGGCGCGATTCTGGAAGAGACCGGCCAGCTTCAGGCAGCGCGCGATGCCTACGGGGCCGCGCGCGCTATACATCCACACGATCCTGACCTAGAAAGCGCCGCACAGCGGCTGGAGCTGCTGACCGCGGGGCGCAGGCTCTAGGGCCGGTCGAAAGGGCAGGGCATGTCAGATCACGCGAGGATCGTTGCGGTCCTCGGGCCGACCAATACCGGCAAGACCCATTACGCGATCGAACGCATGCTGGCCCACCGGACCGGCGTGATCGGCCTGCCGCTGCGGTTGCTGGCGCGCGAGGTCTATGACCGGATCGTGGGCCTGCGCGGGCCGTCCGTCGTGGCGCTGGTCACCGGCGAGGAACGGATCGTGCCGGACCGCGCGCAATACTGGGTCTGCACGGTCGAGGCGATGCCGGTGGGCACGGGGGCCGATTTCCTGGCGGTGGACGAGATCCAGCTTTGCGCCGATCCCGAACGCGGCCATGTCTTTACCGACCGGCTTCTGAACGCGCGCGGGCTGCACGAGACGCTGTTCCTGGGCGCCGACACGATGCGCAGCGCAATCGCCGCGCTGATCCCGCGTGCGCAGTTCATGCGGCGCGAGCGGTTCTCGGACCTGACCTATACCGGCTCGAAAAAGATCAGCCGGATGCCGCCGCGCTCGGCCATCGTCGGTTTCTCGGTCGAGAATGTCTATGCCATCGCGGAACTGATCCGCCGCCAGAAGGGCGGCTGCGCGGTGGTGATGGGGGCGCTTTCCCCGCGCACCCGCAACGCGCAGGTCGAACTCTACCAGAACGGCGATGTGGATTACCTGGTGGCGACGGATGCCATCGGGATGGGGCTGAACCTCGACATCAAGCATGTCGCGTTCTCCGCCCTGTCGAAATTCGACGGCCACCGGATGCGGCCGCTGCATGCCAACGAACTGGCCCAGATCGCGGGCCGCGCGGGACGGCATACCCAGCCCGGCACCTTCGGCGTGGCCGGCGAGGCGCGGCCGCTGGATGAGGAGGTGGCCGAGGCCATCGTCGAGAACCGCTTTGCCCCCGTGCGCAAGCTGGAATGGCGCAATTCCAGGCTGGATTTCGTCAGCCCCGAGCGGCTGATCGCCGCGCTTGAGTCGCGCCCCGCGGGCGAATGGCTGACCCGTGCGCGCGAGGCCGATGATCTGCATGCGCTCAAGACGCTTTCGGCGCTGCCCGATCTGCGTGACCGACTCGGGGATGCGCGCGACGTGAAACTTCTGTGGGATGTCTGCCGGATACCCGATTTCCGCGGCATTTCCCCGATCGAGCATACCGGCCTTCTGGAACGCATCTTTGGTTTCCTGTACCGGGGCGGCCGGGTGCCCGACGACTGGCTGGCGCGTCAGGTGCAGCGGATCGACCAGACAGATGGCGACATTGACACGCTGTCGAAACGGCTGGCCTATATCCGGACGTGGACTTATGTCGCGCAGCGCACGGGTTGGGTCGCGGACGAAGCCCATTGGCGGGGCCTCACGCGCGCTGTAGAAGACCGCCTGTCCGACGCGCTTCATGGTGCGCTGACGCAGAGATTTGTTGACCGGCGGACGAGCGTTCTCCTTCGCCGGTTGAAGCAGAAGGAGAGCCTTGTGGCCGAGGTGAACGACAAGGGTGAAGTGACGGTCGAGGGGCAGTTCGTCGGCCGTCTGGAAGGCTTCCGGTTCCGACAGGATGCCTCGGCCAGCCCGGACGAGGCGCGCACGCTGCGCCAGGTGGCACTGGCAGCGCTGGGCCCCGAATTCCACCTGCGCGCCGACCGTTTCTACAATTCGCCCGATACCGAGTTCGATTTCACCGAACAGGGCGGGCTGATGTGGGGCAGCCATGCGGTCGGCAAGCTGCTGGCCGGTGCCGATCCGCTGAAACCCATGGTCGATCCCTTCGTCGACGATGAGGCCGGCGCCGAGGTGACCGAAAAGGTGCGCCGCAGGCTTCAGCATTTCATCGACCGCCGGGTTGCGACCCTGTTCGAGCCGCTGCTGAACCTGCAACGCGACGAGTCGCTGACCGGGCTGACCCGCGGCTTCGCCTTCCGTCTGGTCGAGGCGATGGGCATCCTGCCGCGCGATGGCGTCGCCCATGAGGTCAAGGAACTCGACCAGGAAAGCCGCAGCGCGCTGCGCAAGCACGGCATCCGGTTCGGCCAGTTCACGATCTTCATGCCGCTTCTGCTGAAACCGGCGCCGACACGGCTGCGGATGGTGCTGTGGTCGCTGCATCGGGGTCTGGACGAGTTCCCCGAAAGCCCGCCGCCCGGTCTGGTGACGATCCCCTCGATCGAGGCGGTGCCGGTCGAGCATTACGCGCTGGCAGGCTATCGCCCCGCAGGCGCGCGGGCGATCCGCATCGACATGCTGGAACGGCTGGCCGATCTGTTGCGCGCCGAGGATACGCGCGGCGGCTTCGAGGCCAAGCCCGACATGCTGTCGATCACCGGCACCACGCTGGAACAGTTCGCCGACCTGATGCAGGGGCTGGGCTACAAGGCTGAGCGCGGCGAACGGCCCAAGCTGAAGCCTGCCCCGGTGCCATCGCCCGAGGACGCGGCCGCGGCCGCGCCGGATGCCCCTGTCACCGAGGCGCCCGCGCCCGAACCGGATGCAGAGCCCGCCCCGGCCGAAGCGGCGCCAGAGCCTGCGGCGGCCGAGATCGAGGTCTTCTATACCTTCGCCTGGGCCCCGCAGCGCAAGGGCGGCGGCCAGAAGCCCCGCGGCGGCGAGCGGCCGCAGGGCAAGGGCAAGCCGGGCGGCCGGTCCGACGGCAAGCCGCGCGGTGGCAAGCCCAAGGGCAAGCCGGGCGGTCCACGCCCCGACAGGCCGCAGAATTTCGAGGCCCGCCCGCCGCGCAAGGAAAAGCCCATCGACCCCGACAACCCCTTCGCCGCCGCGCTGATGGGGCTGAGGGACAAGACCTGACTGCGTGAGCGATCCCGCTCCCCGCCCGACGATACGGCTGGACAAGTGGCTCTGGCAGGCGCGCTTCGTCAAGTCGCGCAGTCTGGCCGCCGCGCTGGTCTCGGGCGGGCATGTCCGGGTGAATTCCAGCCGCACCGACAAGCCGGGCGCCCGCGTGGGCCCCGGCGACACGCTGACCTTTCCGCAGGGCGACGACATCCGCGTGGTGCGCATCCTTGCCCCCGGCGAGCGTCGCGGCCCCGCGACCGAGGCGCGCACCCTCTACGAGGACTTGACCCCGATCAAGGCAAGCCCCCCCGACAATCCGCGATATGATGGGGGCGGGCGCCCCACCAAGCGGGACCGCCGGCAGATCGAGCGCCGGGACAAACCCCCGCTTGAATGATCCGTCCCGGTGTTCTAGTTCCTGCCCGACAAGAAAATCGAGAGCCAGCACATGACCTATGTCGTCACCGATAACTGCATCGCCTGCAAATACACCGACTGCGTCGAGGTCTGCCCCGTGGACTGCTTCTACGAGGGCGAGAACATGCTGGTGATCCATCCCGACGAGTGCATCGACTGCGGCGTGTGCGAACCCGAATGTCCCGCCGACGCGATCCGGCCCGACACCGAGCCAGACATGGATGAATGGGTCGAGTTCAACCGCAAGTATTCGCAGGTCTGGCCGGTCATCATCACCCGCAAGGATCCGCTGCCCGAAGCGACCGAGCGCGACGGCGAGACCGGCAAGCGCGAGAAATACTTCTCCGAGGCGCCGGGCGAGGGCGGCTGAGGCCCGATTCGTCCGTTCTGCCCGTTTCCGGGGCGGAAAATGACATTGTGGCCCAAGGCCTTGAACCCGGCTCTGCACCGCGGCGCTTTTCTTGCGCCGATTCTTGTGTTACTGTTCCTTCATAGGTAGCCGTCCGAATCCTGATATCCACGCGCAGATTGATCCTTCTGCGGGGTGGTTTTTCAGCGTCAGAACATAGAAACGGCTGGCAAACACGCTTTCCCGGCAGGCGATGTCGCGCTGTGCAGGGGTCCATGCGAGGAAGAACTGAATGTCGAAGACCAAGAAGGCCGAGTTCCGCCCCAACGACTACGTGGTCTACCCCGCCCATGGCGTGGGCAAGATCATGTCGATCGAGGAGCAGGAGATCGCGGGCATTCCGCTCGAACTTTTCGTGATCTCGTTCGAGAAGGACAAGATGACCCTGCGCGTGCCGACCAACAAGGCCACGGAGATCGGGATGCGTTCGCTCTCGACGCCGGACATCGTGTCCAAGGCGATGGCCACGCTCAAGGGCAAGGCCAAGGTCAAGCGCGCGATGTGGTCGCGCCGCGCCCAGGAATACGAACAGAAGATCAATTCGGGCGATCTGATCTCGATCGCCGAGGTCGTGCGCGACCTGCATCGCACCGACGACCAGCGCGAGCAATCCTATTCCGAGCGTCAGCTTTACGAGGCCGCGCTGGAGCGTCTGACCCGCGAGGTTGCGGCGGTGGCGGGCGTGGACGAGGCCGGCGCGCAGAAGCAGGTGGACGAGGTTCTGGTTTCGCGCGCCGCCTGATCGCGCTTTCCTGCGAACAGACAAGGCCGCGGCGACAACGCCGCGGCCTTTTTCATTGCCGACTTACCGTCCCGGCAGATCCAGCACCACGTTTCGGCCGTTCTTGACATAGCGCAGCTGGCTTTCGCCGATTGCCGCCACGCGCCCGCCATCCAGCCGGTCGCCGACCTTGACCTTTTCGTAGCGTCCGTTCGACAGCCGCACCAGTGCGCGGCGGTCGCTGGACGAGCCATAGACCCCGATCAGGTTGATGTTGCGCAGGTTGATCGCCTTGGGCAGCGTTGCCTGCGCCGCCACGCTTGCGGTGGTCGGCAGCCGCGGCGCGGTTGTCGCGGCTGCGGCGGCAATTGCGGGTGCCGCGACTGCGGGCGCAGCCACGGCCATGTTGGCACCGACATCCGAGGGCCGCGAGGACGGCCGGACCGAGCGGGCGATGGCCAGCGCGTTATCGTCATGTTCTTCGGCTGCATCTGCCGCTTCTTCTTCGGCGGCCAGCGCGGCGGCCAGCGCCGCCTGGATATCGGCCGAACGATCCGCCTGTGGCGCGGCAGCCGCCAGCGTGGCAGGCCGTGCGGCAGGGCGCAGTCCGGGCACGCGGGGGGCGGGCGCGGCCTCGGCCTCGGCGGTGGGCGGCGGTGCAGTGGGTTCGGGCGCCAGATCGGCGGGGCGCAGGCGCGGGCGATACCCGGCCAGCCGCGCCGCGACTTCGGATACCGGCGCCGAGGCCGCGGGCTCGGGCGCGGCCGGGTCTGCCCGGGCCTCGTCCGCGGGGTTCGGTTCGGCGGGGGCGGCGTCGGGCGCGGAGGCATCTTCGGGTAGGTCTGCGGGGGCTGCCGCCGGTTCCGGGCGGGCAGGCGGCACGATCCGGGGCCGCCCTTCGGTGACCGGAACGACGATCTCGGGCCGGGCGGGCGGGGTCAGCGCGGGCGCCCCCTCGACGACGATCGCGCCATCGTCTGCCGTGGCCGCATCGGCCGGGGCGGGGTCCATGGCCGCCGCGCCGGTCTCGGCCGGTTCGGGGGCAGGGGCTTCGGCGGCGGGCTCGGGCGGGGCGGCGGGTTCGGGCTCCGGTTCGGCGGCCCGGACCGGCGGCAGCAGGGGCGGCCGCCCGGCAAAGACCATAACCCCGTCCGGCGTCAGCGCGCCTTCGGGCGTTGCCGCGACCAGCCCGCGATCATCCAGCACGAAGACCTGATCCTGTCCCGGCGGATCGGCCTGAAGCGTCAGCGACGGGTCGATGGCCCGGCCGAGTTGCGGATCGGGTAGCGAGGGCGAGGCGGGCGGGCGGATCGACGGATCAAGTGCGGCCACGAACAGATCGTCGATCCGGTCGGCAGGCGGGGCCGTCATCGGCTCGGGCGCCAGTTGCCAAAGCCCGGTCGTGGCATAGCTTGCCGCCGCCTCGGCCTCGCTCAGGACGGGCGGTTCCTCGGGGGCGACGGCCTCCGGCGCCTCGGCGGTCGGCAGATCGACGGGCGCGCTGTCATCCGGCGCGGGCAGGGCATCCTCGGGGGCAGAGGCCAGCGTGTCGGGGGCTGTCACCGGTGGCGCAAGCGGGGCCTCGGCGCGCTCGTCCTCGCCTGTCAGCAGGGACCAGAGCGCCACGACCGCCATCACCGCGACCAGACCGCCGGTCAGCGCCAGACCCAGCCGCAGGTTGCCCGGCGCCTGCGCTGCCCGGGTCAGGTCCAGCCCGGCCAGGAACCCGGGGCGGGGCCGCGGGGCGGCATTTCGCAGAGCGGCCGCGCGGGTCGGGGTGCGCGTGTCGGGCAGATCCGGGAAGGGATCGCTGCGCGGCGCGGGCGGAACGGTCAGCTTCGGTCCGGCATCCGCCTGCGCGGCAGGGGCCGGGGTCGGGGTCGGCCGCGGCGGCGGGGGGGCAGGGATGTCGAAAGCTGCCGCAGGGGGCTGGTCCTCGTCCTGTGGCGGGGTGGAAAGGGGCATCTTCGGCGCGGGCGGGACGGTCGGCTTTGCCGGGGCCGTGACCGCAGGCTCCGACCGCTGCTTGCGCTTGGCTGCGGGTTTTGGCGGTGCCTTGGGCGCAACGGTGGCCTTGCTGGCCAATGCGGGCTCTGCCGCTCGGCCCTCGGGCTCGGCCGTTTCGCCCTTGTCCGGCAGCGTCGCGGCAAGCGCGGTCGGGCCGAAATCCGCCTCTCCCTCGAAGCTGTCGGCCGGGGGCGTCGCGACGAAGCAGACCGGGTTGAAGCCGTGCAGAACCGCGAAGTCTTCGGCCTCGGCCAGCGTTTCGCGCGCGACCACGGCCAGCCTTGCGGTCCCTGCGCCGGTGTCCTGCCAGTCGAAGACCAGATCCTCCACCGCATAGGGCGTCAGCCCGTCCAGCCTGCGCCGCAGGTTTGTGCGCTTCTCGGCCGGGCTGTCGCCAGTCAAGGGCAGGGTGGTGTACAGCACCTGGCTGTCGGGGATGACAAGTCGGGTCAGAAGCTGCCCGCCGGCAAGCCCCTCGGCCGTGCTGCGCATCAGCCGCAGCGTTTCGCGAAGCCCCGGATCGTCGAGCGACACCTCGCCCAGATTCCGCCAGCCGCCCCTGGTGCGGTGCAAAAGGCCGATCCCGTCCTCGGAGAGCGTAAGCGCAAAGTCTGGTTTCATCACCGCTTTCTAGACCAGTCGTCGACCGGTTCCAAACCAGAGTCTTCGGACCATAGCAGGAAACTGCCGAAGCATAGAAGGGCCTCGCGAGAAGTTCAGGGGAAATGCCTTGCCGCTGGCCATGCCCCGCGCGATGCTCTGCCCGCATTCCAATCACGGGACAACATCCATGAAACGACAGCTCGCCCTTCTGGTGATCCTTGCAGGTCTGGCCCTGCCGGCCGCCGCCGAAACGCCCGCGCGCCTGACCGTGACCGGCCAGGGCGTGGCCGAGGCCGTGCCCGACATGGCAACGATCACCCTGGGCGTCACGCATGAGGCCGAGACCGCCGAGGCGGCGATGAACCGGGTTTCGGCCGAATTGGCGGCGGTGCTCGACAGCCTGCGCGCCGCGGGAATCGATCCGCGCGATCTTCAGACGGCGGGTCTGTCGCTGTCGCCGGTCTGGAGCGGGCACGAGTCTGGCCAGCGGGCGCAGATTACCGGCTATTCCGCCTCGAACACGCTGAGCGTGCGGGTGCGCGGGCTTGACGGCCTGGGCGGCACGCTTGACCGGGCGCTCGCCGAGGGCGCGAACCGGTTCCAGGGCCTGAGCTTCGGGATGCAGAACCCCGAGCCGCTGCGCGACGAGGCCCGCCGCCGCGCCGTGGCCGAGGCGCTGCGCAAGGCCGCGCTGCTGGCCGAGGCCGCCGGGCTGACGCTTGGCCCGGTCCTGTCGATGGAGGAGGAGGGCGCCGAGATGCCCCGCCCGATGATGTTCGAGGCCGCGCGGATGGCCAGCGATGCCGTGCCCGTCGCGCCGGGCGAACTGGCCATCGAGGCGCGGGTTCGGATGGTCTTTGCGCTGGGCGAATGACGGCGAATGGGGCAGGGCGCGCGACCGCGCCCTGCCCGGACGATCTCAGACCTTGGCCAGCGCCTGTTCCAGATCGGCGATGATGTCGGCCGCATCCTCGATCCCGATGGACAGCCGCACCACATTCGGCGCAGCACCCGCAGCGACCTGCTGTTCCGGCGTCAGTTGCCGGTGGGTGGTCGAGGCCGAATGAATGATCAGCGAGCGGGTGTCGCCCAGATTGGCCACATGGCTGAACAGGTTCACGGAATCGACCAGCTTGACGCAGGCCTCGTAGCCGCCCTTCAGCGCAAAGGTGAACAGCGCCCCCGCGCCCTTGGGGCAGATCCGCGCCACCCGGTCATGCCAGGGCGAGGAGGGCAGCCCGGCATAGGTCACCGCCTCGACCTTGGGATGGGCTTCCAGCCAGCTTGCCACCCTGACCGCGTTCTCGACATGGCGCTGCATGCGCAGCGACAGCGTCTCGATCCCCATCAGCGTGTAATGCGCCGCCTGCGGGTTCATCGTCATGCCCAGATCGCGCAAGCCCACCGCGATGGAATGGAAGGTGTAGGCCAGCGGGCCGAAGGTTTCGTGGAATTTCAGGCCGTGATAGGCCGGTTCGGGCGCCGAGAGCGAGGGGAACCTGTCGCTGGCCGACCAGTCGAACCGCCCCGAATCGATCACCGCGCCGCCGGTGACGGTGCCGTTGCCGGTCAGGTATTTCGTGGTCGAATGAACAACCAGCGTCGCGCCATGGTCGAACGGGCGGCACAGATAGGGCGTGGCCGTGGTGTTGTCGACGATCAGCGGCAGCCCGGCCGCATCGGCAATCGCGGCAAGCGCGTCCAGATCGGTGATATAGCCGCCCGGATTGGCGATCGCCTCGCAGAAGATCGCGCGGGTATCCTCGTCGATCGCGGCGCGGACGGCGTCCAGATCGTCGGTATCGACGAATCTCGCCGACCAGCCGAACCGCTTGATGGTCTGGGAAAACTGCGTGACCGTGCCGCCGTAAAGCCGGGTCGAGGCGACGACATTGCGCCCCGGCCCCATCAGCGGGAACAGCGCCATGATCTGCGCCGCATGCCCCGAGGAACAGCAGATGCCGCCCACACCGCCCTCGAGCGTGGCGATGCGTTCGGCCAGAACCGAGACGGTGGGGTTGGTCAGCCGCGAATAGATGTAGCCCACTTCCTGAAGGTTGAACAAGGCAGCGGCATGGTCGGCATCGCGGAACACATAGGCCGTGGTCTGGTAGATCGGCGTCTGCCTCGCGCCGGTGGCCGGATCGGGCCGCGCGCCCGCATGCACTTGCAACGTGTCGAAACCGTATTGCGGAGCCTCGCTCATCGGAACTCTCCCTGTTGTCCGTTTGCCGCCAGCATTAGGCCATCGCCCGCAACCCGGCAACATGGGGCCGGGCAAAAGGACAGCCTTCCGCGGCTGCCGCCCGGGCCGGAACGCTGGCCCTGCGGCGCTGGTCCGGCCGGTCCGATCATCCGCCTGTCCCGCTCAGCGCATCCAGAGATTGTGCCGTTTCAGAATGCTGCGGATCGCCTGTTCGCGCCGGGGCAGGGCCGTGCGGTCGAACAGCGCCCGCGCCCTGGCGCCCTTGCCCTGATAGACGAAACGCCTGATCGGCTCATGCGCCTTGACGACCTTCTTGACCTTGTTCGGTGCGCAGATCCGTTCCAGCAGGTCCACCACGCGGTCGCTTTCGCGCGCATAGAGCAGCGGCAGCGTGCGCCAGTGGCAGGTCATCTCGCCATCGAGCCCCGCCAACTCCGGCCCCGGCCGCCCGCCGCCGAAGCCATGGATCACCAGCGGCAGCGCCACCTGGTCGAGCCATGGGTCCAGCGGCTGGCAGACCAGTTCCGGCGGCGGGTCGTCGCGGATCGCGGTGGCAATGTCCAGGAACCGCTGGCCGAAGGCGATCGGGCAGCGATGAAAGAACCAGCCTGCATTGAAATAGAGATAGCGTTGCCAGTATTCATCCGGCTGGCCCGGATCGAGCGAGCTTTCGAAATCAAGCCCGAACCGGTCATAGAGCGCCTTCCAGATCGCGGAATGGCCCGGCCCGTAGGGCTCGATCACCGGCCAGCTTCCTTCGCGCCGCATCGAGGCCGAGGGGCGATCGAAATCGAACGCCACCTGCGACAGCGGCCCGGCAATCAGCGTGTCCGTGTCGAAGAAGACGAAGGGCCGGTTGGGTTCCAGCGCCAGCAGCGCCTCGATCTTGTTGCCCTGCGGATAGGCGGCGCCAAAGGCGCGGTTTTCGAAGCCGAGGATCTCGGCCCCGAACTCGCCCAGCACAGCGCGCGCGCCCGGATCGTCCATCCGTGGATCGGTGGGCCAGAGCGGGCCGGGCTGCGGTTCGGCCACGATCAGGCGCCCCGCGAAACCGGGATCCGAGGCGCGCAGCGAGGCGGCGAACAGCACCGCCTCGTATTGCAGCCGCCCGGCCTGGCCGACGATCACGATGTCGAACCGGCCGCCCGTTTCCGCCCTGGTCCCTGCCATCCGTTACTGTCCTGCCCGTCTTTCGGAGCCACTATAGGCAATTCTTGCCAGAGGCTTGAATGGTATTCGCCCGCCAATGCCAACCGCGCAACGACCGGCCGGGTTGATCCCCATGCGGCCCTTGTGCCGTCTGCCGACGCCTGACCTTGAGCCTTCGGCTGCTCACGCGCTTCCGCGTGATAGCCTGTCGCGGGAGGCCGTTCTAGCCCCGGTTGCGTCGCGATTTGTCCGCGAAGCCCCCGAGTATTTTTTCGCGCTCCTTCATAACAAATACTTGATCGTGTCGTGCGCTTTCCCACATCATCTTGAATCATGTGGTGATGGGGATCATCGTGGAAGGCTTTTACGCAGTTTACTACACAGGCATTGCCGGATTCGGACATGCTGTGCTTGTCATCAATGATGGCATCGTAACGGGCGCTGACGCTACGGGCGGTGTATATGATGGAACATATAAGGTCTCGGCTTCCGGCTCCTTCAGCATCGAAGTTGTGCTTACCGTGCCCGCCGGAACTACGCTGGTGACCGGCCAGACACTGCCCGATGCTTTGCGTCAAACAATCATAGCTGACCTGAATGCCAGCTTCGCGAACGGTCAGCCGGTTCCGTTGCAAACTCAGCTTGGCCCCGTGAACGTCATCTTCAAGAAACTGCGGGGTATGTAATGATCGAAGGTATCGACTGGTTCGCTATTGCCACTGCCGCCGCAGCCGTCATCGGACCAGCGGTCGCGGTTTGGATTACCCGCAAGTCGGATGACCGCAAAGAGGTTCAGGCTCGCCGTATGGACATTTTCCGAACGCTGATGCGAACAAGGCGAATCCCGATCCACTTCGAACACGTCGGCGCTCTGAACTTGATCGAGATTGAGTTTGCCAAAGATGCGCCGGTAATCGCCGCTTGGAAGGAATACTTGCGGGTTCTGAGTGAGCCGACGCCGCCGGAAGGTGATATCGTCGCGCATACTCAACTTCGCCAACGTCGCGACACCCATCTTACGAAGCTAATTTCAACAATTGCGAAGGCGCTAAAATTCAACGTTGAACAGATGGACATTTTCGAAGGGAACTACATTCCGCAAGGTTGGCACGACGAAGACTGGGAACAAAAAGCAGTTCGCAAAGCGTTGCTGGAAGTTCTCAGCAGTCGTCGCCCGGTTCTTTTCCAGCCATATACACCAAGTCAGGGGACAGGTCCCTACCCGCCTGCGCCACAGATACCCGTGCCAGCCGATCAGGCAGCGCAAAAGAAGGAACCTTAGGCAACCCCCACCATTCCCCAAATACCAGTGATTTCAAAGGAGAATGGTGGGCGACCCTGGAATCGAACCAGGCATGGGTCTCCCCGGCGGATTTACAGTCCGCTGCCGCACCTTGCAGCGCGTCGCCCTGAGTGAGCGGGTGGATACGCCGGGGCCCGGGGCGCGTCAACAGGAAAATCCCTTGCGGAGGACGGACCAAGGCCGCAAGGTCCGCGCCACCTTGCAAGGGGACTGGACGTGGCGAAGAAACCCACATGGGTGATCGAGAAGGAACGCGCCCGGCGCGCGGCGGCGGCCGAGACGGTGTGGCTGTTCGGGCTGCATGCGGTGCGCGATGCGCTGGAAAACCCGCGCCGTGAAAAGCTGCGGCTGATGGTGACGAAGAACGCGGCCGACCGGCTGGCCGCGGCCATCGCGGCCAGCGGAATCGCCCCCGAGATCTGCGACCCGCGCCGGTTCGAGGCGCCGCTTGATCCCGGCTCGGTGCATCAGGGCGCGGCGCTCGAGGTGCGGCCGCTTGACTGGGGGCGGCTTGCCGATCTGTGCGTCGCGGGGCCGCGGGGGCGGGTCGTGCTGCTCGACCGGGTGACCGATCCGCATAATGTGGGCGCGATCCTGCGCTCTGCCGAGGTGTTCGGCGCGGCGGCCGTGATCGCCCCGCACCGCCATTCCGCGCCCGAGACCGGCGCGCTGGCCAAGACCGCCTCGGGTGCGCTGGAACGCCAGCCCTATCTGCGGGTGCCGAATCTGGCCCGCGCGATGGAGGAACTGAAGGATCTCGGCTACCGGCTGATCGGACTTGATGGCGCGGCCGAGGCGACGCTGGGCCAGGCGCTGGCGGATCACGCGGACGGGCCGGTGGGGCTGGTGCTGGGGGCCGAGGGGCCGGGGCTTCGGCAACTGACGCGCGAAAGCTGCGATGCGCTGGCCCGGATCCCGGCGGCGGGGGCGTTCGGCTCGCTCAATGTCTCGAACGCGGCGGCCGTGGCGCTTTATGCCGCAACCGCTGGTGCCGGATGACAGGCCGTGCCGCGACATCGCGCCCCCTCGACACGGCCCGATCACAGTTCGCTGAGCGCACTGGAAGCCGGGGCGCGCGCTTCCTATCTGATCAACCAGAGGGCAAGGCCCCGGAACGGTCTTGTCCTGCTTCACTGTCCCTCGTTCCGCGACTCGCGCCCGGGAGCAACTCGCCCGGGCGCCTTTTTGTGTTAGGCTTCGCGCCATGAGTTTCTATTCCGACGATCTTCTGAAAGAGACGCTGACCCGCTCGCGGGTGATCGCGGTGGTGGGCGTCTCGCCCGATCCGGTCCGGCCCAGCCATTATGTCGCGCGTTACCTGGGGCTGCGCGGCAAACGGGTGATCCCGGTCAACCCCGCCCATGCTGGCAAGACGCTGTTCGGCGAGGCGATCCTGCCCGATCTGGCCGCGATTCCCGCCGGGATCCCGGTCGATATGGTCGATATCTTCCGCCGGTCCGAACATGTCCCGCCGATTGTCGACGAGGCGCTGGCGCATCTGCCCGCATTGCAGACGGTCTGGATGCAGATCGGGGTCCAGAACCCCGAAGCGGCGGCCCGGGCCGAGGCGGCGGGCAAGCGCGTGATCCAGAACCGCTGTCCGAAGATCGAGTATCAGCGGCTCTTCGGCGAATTGCGCATGGGCGGTTTCGCGACCGGCATCATCTCGTCGCGGTTATAGGGCCGGGGTCCGATGCCCGATATCCGCCGCCACATCACCCGCGACGTTCCGGTGGCGCGGGTCAGCGACAGCCCGGATGCGGTGATCGCGGCGCTGCGCGGCACCCGCCATCACGGGGTCGGCACGGTCTTTGTCGTCGATGGCGGCGAAATGCTGCTGGGGCAGGTGCGGCTGGCCGATATCTTCGCCGCTGCGGGCACGGAGGGGACGCTTGCGCAGTTCGTGCAGGCGGCGCCGGTGACGGTGCATCCCGACACCGACCAGGAGGATGCCGCCTCGCTGGCGATCCGCGAAGACCTGATTTCGCTGCCCGTGGTCGATGACAATGGCCGGTTCCTGGGCGCGCTGCCGCCGCATGCGCTGATGCAGGTGCTGCGCGAGGAGCATGTCGAGGATCTGCACCGGCTGGCCGGAATCTGGCGCAGTGCCGAGGATGCACGGCGCGCGCTGACCCAGCCGCCCACGCTGCGCCTGCGCCACCGCCTGCCCTGGCTTCTGATCGGACTTGCGGGCAGCCTGCTGGCGACCAGGGTCGTCGCGGGGTTCGAGGCGACGCTGAGCCAGCATGTGACGCTGGCCTTCTTCATCCCGCTGATCGTCTATCTGGCCGATGCGGTCGGCACCCAGACCGAGGCGATCGCTGTGCGCGGGCTGTCGCTGTCGCCGGGCGGGCTTGGCCGGCTCTTGCTGGGCGAGATCGGCACCGGGGCGCTGATCGGGCTGTGCCTTGCGCTGCTGGCGGCGGGGTTCGAACGGGTGGTGTTCGGCCAGCCCGGTCTGGCCACGGTGCTGGGCGTCTCGATCCTGGCGGCCTGTACCATCGCGACGACAATCGGGCTGTTGCTGCCCTGGGCCTTTTCGCGGGTCGGCTGGGATCCGGCGCTGGCGAGCGGCCCGATTGCCACCGTGCTTCAGGACGTGCTGAGCCTGTTGATCTATTTCTTCATTGCCGCCGCGGTGCTGGGCTAGTCAGCCCATCGCGGCGATCAGGCGGCCAAGCGCGGTGGCGGCATCCTCGGCGCCCCAGATTTCCTCGCCTATCGCAAAGAAATCCGTTACCGGAGAAAGGCTTGCAATGATGTTTTCATCCAGCGCGCCTTCGGCCACCACGGGGATCTCGATCACTTCGGACCACCATTCGAACAGCGCGCGTTCGGCCAGCGTCCCGTCGCCAAGCCCCGTCGCCCCGACAGGGCCGAAGGCGACGTAATCCGCCCCCGCCTCGCCCGCGTTCAACCCGTCATGGCGCGAGGCGCCGCAATAGGCGCCCACGATCGCATCCGCCCCCAGTGCCGTGCGCACCTTGCGTACGTTCCGCGCGCCGTCGGTCAGGTGCACGCCGTCAAGGCCCAGCCGCTCGACCAGACCCAGATGCGCCTCGATCACCAGGGGCACGTCGCGGGCATGGGCAATATCGCGCAACGCATCGGCCGCGCGCGCCACGCTGTCCTCGTCGCGCGTCGCCATCGACAGCCGCAGGCAGGCCACGGGATGGGCATCCAGCACCGCGGCAAGGCGGGGGGCGAACGCGTCGGGTTCGAAGGCGGGGGGCGTGATCAGGTAGATTTGCGGGCGCTCGATCTCGGCCATTTCGGGGCTCCTGGGAGGTTCGCGCCCCTATAGCGGGGTTTGCGGGGCTTGACCATCGCTTGAACCATCGGGCACCTGCGCGTAAGAGGCGGGCGCCTCTGGCTTCAGGAACCGCGCATGGCCGATCAACCCGTCTTCGTCCTTGTCCGCCCGCAGATGGGCGAGAATATCGGCGCGGCGGCGCGGGCGATGTGGAATTTCGGGCTGACGGGCATGCGGATGGTGGACCCGCGCGATGGCTGGCCGAACCCGCGCGCGGTGGCGCTGGCATCGGGGGCGGGTCGGCTGCTGGATCATGCGGGCGTCTTTGCCACCACCGCCGAGGCGCTGGCCGATTGCGACTATGTCTATGCCACCACCTCGCGCGCACGGGGGCTGACCAAGCCGGTCGTCACCCCCGAACGCGCGATGGCGGAGGCGCGCGGGATGATCGCGCAGGGCCGCCGGGTGGCCGTGCTGTTCGGCCCCGAGCGCGCGGGGCTGGAAAACGAGGACATCGCGCGGGCCAATGCGATTGTCGAGGTGCCCGCGAACCCCGAATTCGCCTCGCTGAACCTAGCGCAATGCGTGTTGCTGACGGCCTATGAATGGCGCCGCGAGGGTCCCGGGATCGTGGCCGAACGGCTGGAGATGGCCGGGGCCGCGCCCGCCACGGGGCTGGAGGTCGAGAAACTGGCCGAGCATTTCGAGGAACGGCTGGAGGCGGCGGGATTCTTCTTTCCCGAAACCAAGGCGGCGAACATGAAGCTGAACCTGCGCAACATGTGGAGCCGGATGCTGCTGACGCGGGCCGATGTGCAGACCCTGCACGGGATGCTGCGGCAATTGATGCGGGGCCGCGGCGACGGGCTCTGACTTGAAGGCACCCACTGGCGGAACTACTGTTCGCCGCAGGCCTCAGACGCGCGGCAGGGACGTGCCGCCGAAAGGGACATCCATGAGCAAGAAGCGCAACATCTTCGAGGAGGTCGGCACCGAGGCCCCGCGCGAGCGGCCCGTGGTGCAGCCCGGCGCGATCGACCGCGCGGCCCGCCGGGGCGCGCGCAGCGCGGTGCGGCTGTGGCTGATGATGCTGTTTCTCATCGTCGCCGCGATGCTGGTGATCGGCGCCTTTGCCCGGCTGACCGAGATGCTGGTGCCGATGCCGAACTGGAACCCGCTTTTCGGCGCGCTGCCGCCGCTTGATCCGGGCGACTGGCTGGCGGCGTTCGACCGTTTCCGCGATAGCCCGGTCTATCGCGGCGAGGCGCATGGGCTGGGGATCGACGAGTTCCAGTTGGCGTTCTGGTGGGGCTGGGGCTCGCGCCAGTTGGCACCCACGGCGCTGTTTCTCTGGGCGGTGGGCTTTGTCGGATTTCTGGCCGCGGGCAAGATGCCCAAGGGCTGGACGCTGCGTCTCTTGGGGCTGGGCGTGCTGATCGCGCTGTTGGGTGCGGCCGACTGGCTGGTGGGCGGGGGTGGCATCGCGCCGCCGCCCTTCGATTTCCTGTCCTACCGCATGGCGCTGCATATCGGCTTCGGCTTCTCGCTGATCGGGGTGACGGCGTGGTTCATCTTCAAGCTGTCGCGCACCGAGGCCGATCTGATGCAGGCCCGCCGCGTGCGCGATCCGGCGGGTTACGGGATGGCGACGGCGTTGATGCTGCTGGTCTTTCTTCAGATCCTGCTGGGGTCTCAGGTGGCGGGGCTTTATGCGGGGCGTGCCTATACCGACTGGCCGATGATGGCGGGCGGTTTCCTGCCGCCGAACCCTTTCTATATCGAACCCCTCTGGCGCAACTTCTTCGAGAATCACGGGCTGGTGCAGTTCCTGCACCGGATGAACGGCTATCTGGTGGCCGTGCTGGGCATCGTGACCTGGTATGTCGGGCGCAGGAGCGTGCACCGGCGCACGCGCCGGGCGTTCGATCTGGTCGCGCTGATGGTGCTGACGCAGGCGACGCTGGGGATCGGGACGATCCTGTTCGCCTCGCAATGGCCGATTGCGGTCCTGCACCAGATCGGGGCGATCACGCTCTGGACACTGGTGCTGCATGCGCGGTTCCTGGCGCAATACCCGGTGCAGCAATCGACGATCCGGGGGTAGCGGATGGGCGCGTTCGACGATCTGATGGCCTTCCAGCGCGAGACCGAGGCGCTGGCGCAGGTGATGGGGCGGCTGGGCTGGGACCAGGAAACGGTGATGCCCAGGGGAGCGGCCCAGCAGCGCGCCGACGAGATGGGCGCGCTGGAATCGGTGCTGCACGCCCGCCGCACCGATCTGCGGATCGGCGACTGGCTGGCGGCGGTGGACGAGGGGGCGCTGGATCAGGCTGGGCGGGCGCAATTGCGCCACATCCGGCGCAGTTTCGCCCGCGCGACGAAGCTGCCCGACCGGCTGTCGGCCGAGATCGCCCGGGTGACAAGCCGCGCCCAGGGCATCTGGGCCGAGGCGCGGGCGGCCGATGATGTCGCGCATTTCCTGCCCATCCTGACCGAAGTCGTGCGGCTGAAGCGCGAGGAGGCGGCGGCGCTGGCCGAGGGCGGCGACCCTTATGACGCCCTGTTGGACGATTACGAGCCGGGCGCCACTGCGCAGGGCATCGCGGCGATCTTTGACCGGATGCGCCCGCGGCTGGTGGAACTGCGCGAGCGGATCATGGGATCGGGTCGCAGCCCCGCCGCGCTGTCGGGGCATTTCCCGACCGAGGGCCAAATGGTGCTGGCCCGAGAGGTTGCCACCCGCTTTGGCTATGATTGGCGGCATGGGCGGCTGGATCATTCGGTGCATCCCTTCACCAGCGGCTCGGGGACGGATGTGCGCATCACGACGCGGGTGGACGAGGGCGAGCCGCTGGGCTGCCTGTACTCGACCCTGCACGAGGTGGGCCATGGCGCCTATGAACAGGGGATCGACCCGGCCTATCGGCTGACGCCGCTGGGCGCGGGCGTGTCGATGGGCGTGCATGAAAGCCAGAGCCGGATCTACGAGAACCAGTTGGGGCGTTCCCGCGCGTTCTGCGGCTGGCTGCACGCCCGGATGACCGAGCTTTTCGGCAATTCGGGTGCCCCCGACCCGGACGCCTTCTATGCTGCGGTCAACCGGGTTCATTCCGGTTTCATCCGCACCGAGGCGGACGAGGTGCATTACAACCTGCACATCATGCTGCGCTTCGATCTGGAGCGCGACCTGATCGCCGGGCGGCTGGAGGTGGCCGATCTGGAAGCGGCCTGGAACGCGCGGTTTCTGGCGGATTTCGGGCTGGCGGTCGACCGGCCCGCGAACGGGGTCTTGCAGGACGTTCACTGGTCGGTTGGGCTGTTCGGCTATTTCCCGACCTACACGCTGGGCAATGTCTATGCCGGGTGCCTGTATACCGCGCTGCGAGCGGCGGTGCCCTCGCTCGACGCCGATCTGGCCCGCGGGCATGCCGAACCGGCGACCGCGTGGCTTGCCGCCCATCTCCAGCGCCATGGGGGGCTCTATCTGCCGGGCGAGACGATCGAGCGCGCCTGCGGCTTTGCGCCCCATGAGGGACCATTGATGGATTATCTCGACGCGAAGTTCGGCGCACTCTACGATCTGTAAGTGCCCGGGCAGCGGGCTGGAAACGATGTCGGGGCGCTGGTAGAAGGCGGAATGATGCGGCGCGGGACACTCTTGGGCGAGCTGTGGCAAAGCGCACGGCGGGTCGCCTTTGCCATTCTCGGCGGGGTGATCCGGCGCTATTCGCCCGAGGAAATCGAGGAACGCGTCTCGCGCCGTCCGCGTCATGAACAGGTGTTCATCGTGCTCGCGGTGCTTCTGGCGCTGCTGTTCACGAGCCTGCTGTTCGCCAATGCCGGTGTCATCGGGCTTCTGGTCTATTTCCTGATCATCATCATCCTGGTGCGCTGATCTGAACCGCGTGGGCGTTCACGCAGCCGTGATCGCATGGATCAATCCGCGTTTTCCCTTTTGTTTTCAGATGTCTGAATTTTCCCATGCTGGGTCTTGCCGATCTTTTGCCACATTTTTTCGGCCAGCGGTGATCCGCTTCAGCAAACCCCCCGTATCCCTTGCACAACCACACACAAACAAAGGGAACTGGAAATGGACATCATCGGCCCCCTCGCCCTCGGCACCATCGGCTTCGTCGTTGCCTTTGCCTACGTGAACATGCGTCAGACCGAAGAGCAGCTCGCCGAGACCCGCCGCCGCAAGGCTGAAAAAGCTGCTGCGGAGCAGGCGTCGGCCATGCGGATCGCTGCCGAGTGATCGCGGCGACTTGCGAATGAAACGATCAGGGCCGGGCGCGCTCCCGCCCGGCCCCGATCCGCAAGATTACGCCTGCCAGTCCGGTGGGCGTTTTTCCAGGAAGGCGCTGATTCCCTCGTCCGTATCGCGCCAGAGCATGTTCTCGACCATCACGGCGCCCGCATGGGCATAGGCGTCGGAAATCCCCATTTCGATCTGTTCGTAGAATGTCCGCTTGCCGATCCGCACGGCGGGGTTCAGCTTGGACGCGATGGTTTTGGCCAGCGCGCCCGCTTCCCGATCCAGACTGTCCTGCGGCACGGCACGGTTGATGAGCCCCAGCGCGGCCGCCCTGTCTGTGCCGATGAATTCGCCCGTGGTCAGCATCTCGAAGGCGTGCTTGCGCGGGATGTTGCGGGTCAGCGCGACCATGGGTGTCGAACAGAACAGCCCGATATTCACACCGTTCACCCCGAAGCGCGTGCCCTCGGCCGCGATGGCAATGTCGCAGGAGGCGACAAGCTGGCAGCCCGCGGCGGTGGCAATCCCGTGCGGCGCGGCGATCACCGGTTGGGGCAGGCGCATGATCCCGGTCATCACCGCGGCGCAGCGGGCAAAGAGATCGGCGAAATAGGCGCGTCCGCCATCCTCGGCCTGACGGCCCTGCTGCATTTCCTTGAGGTCATGGCCCGCGCAGAACGCCTTGCCATTGCCTTTCAGGATCACCACCCGCGTCTCGCGGTCCTGGGCCAGCGCGTCGATCTGCGCCTGAAGGGCCGCCAGCATCGCATCCGACAGCGCGTTAAGCCGCTCGGGCGCATTCAGGGTCAGCGTGGCAATCCCGTTCGTGTCGTCGCGTAACAGGATGTCGGTCATCTTGTTTCTCCTCCCGTTTGCCCGGCAGACTACGCGGCAAACAGGGAAGGGAAAAGGGCATGGTGCCAGTGATGGACAAGGCCGCGCTGGAGGCGTTTCTTGCGCGCGAATTTCCGCAGGTCCGCGACGATTTCGTGATCGAGGAGGTCGCGCCCATGGCCGTGCGGGTGCGCATGGTGGTGGCCGAGCGGCATCTGCGGCCGGGCGGCACGGTGTCGGGGCCGTCGATGTTCGCGCTGGCCGATGTCGGGATCTATCTGGCGATCCTCGCGATGATCGGGCCAAAGGCGCTGGCGGTGACGACGAACTGTTCCATCGACTTCATGCGCAAGCCCGCCTTCGGGCGCGACCTGATATGCGAAGCGCGGCTTCTGAAGCTGGGCCGCGTGCTGGCGGTGGGCGACGCGCTGATCTTTTCCGATGGGATGGAAGGTGCGGTGGCGCGCGCCGGGCTGACCTATTCGATCCCGCCGACGGGGTAGGGGGGGCATCTGCCCCCCGTCCGCGGACGCGGACTCCCCCCGAGGATATTTTCGGCCAGAAGAAGGCCCGATGTCAGGGCATCAACCGCTTGACATAGGCCGGCAGCGCAAAGGCGGCCTTGTGCACCTCGGGCGTGTAATAGTCCGTTTCGATGCCAGCCGCGGCGAAGCGCTGGTCCAGAACGTCTAGCGGGGTCTGGCGCGCGTCGCCATCGGTGCCCCAGCCGAAGGCCATCGGCCCGCCGGCATAGGTGGGGATCGAGGCGAGGTAGCAGCCCCAGTCGGCGAACAGCGCCTTGAAGGCGCGCATCGTGTTGGTCAGTTCGGCGCCCTGCATGAAGGGTACGCCGTTCTGGGTGACGAGGATGCCGCCCGGGGTCAATGCGCGTTTCGCATGGCCATAGAACGTGTCGGTGAACAGCACCTCGCCGGGGCCGACGGGGTCGGTCGAGTCGACCACGATCACGTCGAATTTCTCCGCCGTGTTGCGGATGAAGGCCGCTCCGTCGTTGATGACAAGGTTCAGGCGCGGATCGTCGAACGCGCCCTGGCTGAGCATCGGCAGGTAGGTCCTGGAGAAGTCGACCACGCCCGCGTCGATCTCGACCATGGTGACATGCTCGACCGATCTGTGGCGCAGCACCTCGCGCGCCATGCCGCCATCGCCGCCGCCGATGATCAGAACGCGCCTTGCGGCCCCATGCGCCAGGATCGGCACATGGGTCATCATCTCGTGATAGATGAAATTGTCGCCCTCGGTGGTCTGCACCACGTCGTCAAGCGTCAGGACGCGGCCGAAGGTGCCGTTGATGAACACCCTCAGCCGCTGGTGATCGGTGGCGCTGTCATAAAGCACTTCGCCCACGCGCAGGGATTGCGCGTAGTCGCGGTGCAACGCCTCGCGGACCCAGTCGGTCATGCCGCCTGGGTTTCCGTGATCAGACCATCGCCGCGCAGCAATTCCTTGACGCGCACATCCTGCGTTGCGAAGGCGCGTTTCAGCACGTCGACCGCCCGCCAGGGCTGGGCGTCGCCGCACATGAACACGTCGAACGCGCCATAGCCGATCTCGGGCCAAGTGTGCACCGATATGTGGCTTTCGGCCAGCACGGCCACCCCGCTCACGCCCTGGGGGCTGAACTTGTGGGTGTGGATATGCAGCAGCGTTGCACCGCATTCGTCCACGCAGTCGCGGAACGCCTGCTGGATGCGTGCCTCGTCGTCGAGCCCGTGACCGTTCACCACCTCGATGATGAGATGCGTACCGGCAAAGACCCGCCCGTCGCGGCGGATGAAGTGATCGTCGCGTGTGTCGTCGAACACGTCGCGGGTAACGGGTGCAGCCGATTGGCTGCGGGTATCTTCCGCATGGGCGCCTGTCTCCAGACCGATCCCCAGTTGGAAGAGGTTGGCGTCTTTCATGGCGCTCCCCTTCTGACCAGCAGATAACAATCCAGTCGGTCCCTTAGCGCCCCCCCGGGTGTCCGAAGTTGGGATCGGTTCCGATCGTGTGGAGGGGCACCTAAGGCCTATCCGCGAGTCGATCAAGGGTTTTTGCGGCCGGGGGGATGAAATCTTTGCCGCGGCGCAGAATGCAGGGTCCGGAAAGCCTTGCGGTGCGGGGCTGATGCGCCCCGGCGGGTCACTCCGCCGCAGCCTGGGGGCGGGTATCGGCCGGGGTCCGGTCCCCTGTCGGCGGCCGAATCCATGCGGCTGGCGATCCGGGCCTTTCCTTCCCCGGGGCTGACCGGTCGGAACGGGGCGTTGGCAAGCACTCCACGTCCCGGGCAGTTTCGGTGCCGAGGGCGGTTGAGGGCCCGTTTTGTGGGGTATCTTGATACCTAATTTTCAAGACATTGATTATATGACACTTTTCTGGATCATGCGCTCTTGACTGAGCGCTGCAAATGCTTAGAACTCCGCCATCCCGACCGGGGCAGGGCAGGCGTCCGCCCCCGGACCATCCAGCCGATAGGGCAAGAGAAATGAAGACCTTCACCGCTACCCCGGCGGATATCGAGAAGAAATGGATCGTGATCGACGCCGAGGGCGTCGTTCTCGGCCGTCTCGCCTCGATCGTCGCCATGCGCTTGCGCGGCAAGCACAAGCCGACCTTCACCCCGCACATGGACATGGGCGACAACGTGATCGTCATCAACGCCGACAAGGTGCAGATGACCGGCAACAAGCGCGCGGACAAGCGCTATTACTGGCATACCGGCCACCCCGGCGGGATCAAGCACCGCACCGCGGCGCAGATCCTCGATGGCGCGCATCCCGAGCGTGTGGTGACCGCCGCGGTCAAGCGCATGCTGCCGGGCAACCGTCTGTCCCGCCAGCAGATGACCAACCTGCGCGTCTATGCCGGGGCCGAGCATCCGCATGTCGCGCAGAATCCCGAAGTGCTGGACGTCAAGTCCATGAACAAGAAAAACACCCGGAGCGCGTGATGGCCGAAGATCTCAAATCCCTCGACCAGTTGAAGGGCGTTTCGGGCCAGGCGGCCGTGATGGCCGATGACGAGGCACCGCGCGCCCCGGTCCGCGACGAGCTGGGCCGCTCCTATGCCACGGGCAAGCGCAAGGACGCGGTCGCCCGCGTCTGGATCCGCCCGGGTTCGGGCAAGGTCTCGGTCAACGGCAAGGACATGAGCGCCTATTTCGCCCGTCCGGTGCTTCAGATGATCCTGCGCCAACCGTTCCAGGTGGCCGGTGTGGTCGACCAGTTCGACGTTCTGGCCACCGTCAAGGGCGGCGGGCTGTCGGGCCAGGCGGGCGCCGTCAAGCACGGCATCTCGAAGGCGCTTCAACTGTACGATCCCGCGTTGCGCAGCGCCCTCAAGGCCGCCGGCTTCCTGACCCGCGACAGCCGCGTGGTGGAACGCAAGAAATTCGGCAAGCGCAAGGCGCGCCGCAGCTTCCAGTTCTCGAAGCGCTGAGCCTGTCGGTATCGCAGATTGGGGGTCGCGCCTTGGGCGCGGCCCCTTTTCATGCGCGGAAGCGCCAAGTGGCCCGTCGCAGGGCTCGTGCGGATCGCCGCCCGCGACCTGCGGCGCGGACCATGCGAAACCCCGCAGCCCGGCCCCGGGATGGATGCGGCGAATGGTCTGGGGAGGGCCGCAAGAGCCCTGCATGGTCCGGGACGGATGTACTGAGCGCTCCCCGCAAGGGGGGATTCGCCTCTGGCGGGATGCAGTGGCGGAGAGACAGGGATTCGAACCCTGGGAACCCGTGAAGGCTCAACGGTTTTCGAGACCGCCCCGATCGACCACTCCGGCACCTCTCCGCAGCCTGTGGCCTAGTGGGCGGTGATCTAGAGCGAAGCTCGGGGCGATGCAACCGTTTTTCTGGCCGGGCGGTGTTTCGCGTATCCCGCGCTGCGGGCAGTTGGATTCGGCGCGGTTCGGCGTTACCTGTAGGGGCAGCCAGCCACCCCGGATAGACCGATGCGACGCCTGCTTGCCCTTCCCGTGCTTGTTCTTCTGCTTGCCCTGCCGCTGCCCCTGCGGGCAGCCCCCCCCGCGGGGCTTGATGCGCTGCTTGAGGCGCTGGCGCTGGACGATCTGCTTGCGATCATGCGCGAGGAGGGGATCGGCCATGCCGACGAGCTTGCGGCCGAGATGTTTCCCGGCCGCGGCGGAGCGCGCTGGTCTGCGGCGGTGACGCAGATCTATGATGGCGAACGGATGTCCGGCGAATTGCGCGACAGCCTGGCCGGATCGCTTGCGGGCGCCGATCTGACGCCGCTGGTCGATTTCTTCACCTCCGCGGATGGGGCGCGGATCGTCTCGCTCGAACTGTCGGCGCGGCGTGCGCTTCTGGACGAGGCGGTCAAGGCGGCCAGCCGCGAGCGGCTGGAGGAAATGCAGGCCGATGACGATCCGCGGCTGGACCTGATCGGGCGCTTCGTCGAGGTCAACAACCTGATCGAGGCGAATGTCGCAGGTGCGTTGAACGCCAATTATGCCTTCTATGCCGGGCTTGCCGATGGTCGCGCCTTCGATTTCGACATGACCGAGGAGCAGATGCTGGCCGATGTCTGGAGCCAGGAACAGGAGATCCGCGAGGAGACGCGGGACTGGGTCCTTTCCTACCTGACGATGGCCTATGCGCCACTGTCGGACGAGGTGCTCGAATCCTATGTCGCGCTTTCCGAAACCCCGGCGGGCGGGGCGTTGAACGCGGCGCTGTTTCAGGGATTCGATGTCTCCTTTACCCGCATATCGCGCGAACTGGGGCTGGTCGCCGCCAGCTTCATCTCGGGCCAGGACATCTGAGCCGCGCCGCCCGCCGCGCCCCTTGACTTGCCGCGCTGAATCGAGGATATGCATGTCTCCGGCCCCGGGGCGTCGCTTCGGGGCCATTGATGTTGACAACGCCCCGCAGGGGGGCGCGCTGTCCGAGGCGCTTATCGCCGTAACGCCGCCTGCGGGGCGGGGCCACAGGACGCGGCTGAAAAGAAGGAAAAGGCCCATGTTTGCGGTCCTCAAGACCGGTGGCAAGCAGTACAAGGTCCAGTCGGGCGACGTGCTGCGCGTCGAGAAGCTTGCCGCCGATGCCGGCGACACGGTTCAGTTCAACGAAATCCTGATGGTCGGCGACACGATCGGCACGCCCAATGTTGCCGGTGCCGCGGTGCAGGCCCAGGTGATCGACCAGATCAAGGGTGACAAGGTCATCCACTTCGTCAAGCGCCGCCGCAAGCACAGCTCCAAGCGCACCAAGGGCCATCGCCAGCACCTGACGCTGGTTCGGGTGACCGAGATCCTCGCCTCGGGCGCCGAAGGGACCGGCGTCAAGGCCGCGATCGGCGCGGGCAGCGTTGCCTCTGTCGCATCGGGCGTTGTGGCCGCGAAACCGGCCGTGGCCGATGGCGACGACCTGAAGAAACTGTCGGGCGTCGGCCCGGCGATGGAAAAGAAATTCCACGAGGCGGGCATCACCCGCTATGCCCAGATCGCGGCCTGGACGCCCGAGCAGGTGGCAGCCATGGAAGAGCGGCTGGGCACCAAGGGCAAGATCGAGAAGGAAGGCTGGGTCGAGCAAGCCAAGACCCTGGCCCAAGGCTAAGCGAGAGGAGAGGACGACATGGCACACAAGAAAGCAGGCGGCTCCTCGCGCAACGGGCGCGACTCGGCTGGCCGACGTCTCGGCGTCAAGATCTACGGTGGCCAGGCGGTCATCCCCGGCAACATCATCGTGCGCCAGCGCGGCACCAAGTTCTGGCCGGGCGAAGGCGTGGGCATGGGTCGCGACCACACGATCTTTGCGGTCTGCGAAGGCGCAGTGACCTTCCGCAAGGGTCTGAAGGGGCGCACCTTCATTTCCGTCCTGCCCGCAAGCGCGGCCGCAGAGTAAGCCGACACCACGCGAGGCGTTGACACAGGCGGGGGATCGGCAGGGGCCGGTCCCCCGTTTTACATGCGCCGGGTCCGGGCGGGTCAGTTTCGGGTCGGGCAGGATCGTTGCGGTCGGTTTCGGCATGGCCAAGCGCGGCGGCGGGCAGCAGGGGCAGGCCGCGCCGCCTTGCGGATGATGCGCGTCATTGCCATCTGACCGTTCAGGGGGTGAGGAGGAGAAGCATGAAACTGGACATCGTTTCCAGCCAATCCGTGATCGAGGCCAGCCGCTTCGTGCTGCGCCCGGTGCGCCGGTCCGATGCCGGTCTGTTACGGCTTTATTCCGGCGACGAGCGCGTGGCGCGCTTTACCCGCACGATCCCGCATCCCCTGCCGCCCGGCGCGACCGAGGCGTTCATCCAGCGCGCCCAGAATCCCGACCGCAGCGAGGATGTCTGGGTGATGGACGGCGCCGATCACGGGCTGTCCGAGGTGCTGGGCGTGATCGGACTTGACCGGATGGAGCGTGACCAGTCGCAGATCGGCTATTGGGTGGCGCCTGCCTTCTGGAATACCGGTATCGCGTCCGAGGCGGTGCATGCGCTGCTCGATGCCAATCCGCAGGGCTGCCGCACGATCTTTGCCGAGGTGTTTCAGGACAATCCCGGCTCGGCACGGGTGCTGACCAATGCCGGGTTCGAATATATCGGCGATGCCGAGGCGTTCTCGGTGGCGCGTGGGGCCAAGGTGGCCACCTGGACCTATCTGAAGCGTCTAGACTAGGCCGATGGGCGCGGCGTCCGGTTTCACCCTCCTGACGCCGCGCCTGTCGATCCGGCCCCTGTCGGCGGCGGATGCGCCTGCGCTGGGGCGTATCGCTACCGATCCGCGCGTGGCGCCGATGATGGGCACGATCCCCGTGCCCTGGCCCGAGGCCGAGCGCGCGCTGTGGATCGCCCGGGGGCGGTTCCGGGGCGAGGTCGGGTTTCGTCTGGGCATCGCGCTGACGGATGGTCCGCTGATCGGGGCGTGCGGACTTTGGGGGGCGCCGCCGGGGTTGTTCTACTTCCTTGACCCCGCGCAATGGGGCAGGGGGCTGGCCACCGAGGCGATGCGCGCCTTTCTGGCCGCCTGTTTCATGCGCCTGCCGGGGCTTGACGTGGTCACGGCCGATCACTTCGCCGACAACCCCGCCTCGGCCCGGGTGCTGCATAAGCTGGGCTTCCGGCAGATCGGCGCCGGGATGGGGCAGTCGCTGGCGCGGCTTGAGCCTGCGCCGAATATCCATTATCGCCTGTTCCGCACCAGCTTCGAGGCCGTCCCATGAAATTTCTTGACCTTGCCAGGGTCCATATCCGGTCGGGCAGCGGCGGGAATGGCTGCGCCAGTTTCCGGCGCGAGAAATTCGTCGAATATGGCGGCCCCGATGGCGGCGATGGCGGGCGCGGCGGCGATGTCTGGGTCGAGGCGGTCGACGGGCTGAACACGCTCATCGACTTTCGCTATCAGCAGCATTTCTTTGCCGGCAATGGCCGCCCCGGAATGGGCCGGCAGAAGACCGGCGTTTCGGGCGATGACATCGTGCTGCGCGTGCCCGTGGGCACCGAGATCCTGGAGGAGGACGAGGAAACGCTGATCGCGGACATGACCGAACTGGGCCAGCGTGTGCTGCTGGCCAGGGGCGGCAATGGCGGCTGGGGGAACCTGCATTTCAAGACCGCCACCAACCAGGCGCCGCGCCATGCCAATCCGGGCCAGGAGGGGGTGGAGCGGACGATCTGGCTGCGGCTGAAGCTGATCGCGGATGCCGGGCTTCTGGGCATGCCGAACGCGGGCAAGTCCACCTTTCTGGCCGCCACATCGAACGCCCGGCCCAAGATCGCGGATTACCCTTTCACCACGCTGCATCCCAATCTGGGGGTTGTCGGCATCGACGGGGTGGAATTCGTGATCGCCGATATTCCCGGCCTGATCGAGGGCGCGCATGAAGGCCGCGGCATCGGCGACCGCTTTCTGGGCCATGTCGAACGCTGCGCCGTGCTTTTGCACCTGATCGACGGCACGTCCGAGGATGTGGTGGCCGATTACCGCACGATCATCAACGAGCTTGAGGCCTATGGCGGGCATCTGGCCGACAAGCCGCGCATCACCGCGCTGAACAAGATCGACGCGCTGGACGAGGACGAACGCGCCGAAAAGATCGCCGCGCTGGAGGCCGAGATCGACCGACCGGTGCTGGCGATGTCGGGCGTCTCGCGCGAGGGGATCGCCGATGTTCTGCGCGCGCTCAAGGCCGAGATCGACGAGGACCGGCTGCGCCATCATGCGGGCGGGGACGAGGACGAGACATGGCGTCCCTGAGCGGTGCGAAACGGATCGTCGTCAAGATCGGCTCGGCGCTGCTGGTCGATCGCGAAAGCGGTGCCTTGCGCGCCGACTGGCTGCGCGCGCTGGCCGAGGATGTGGCCATGCTCAAGGCCCGCGGCGCGGATGTGATCCTGGTCTCGTCCGGGTCCATCGCGCTGGGGCGCGGCGTGCTGGGGCTGGGGCTGGGCACGCTGGCGCTGGAACAGTCGCAGGCGGCGGCCTCGGTCGGCCAGATCCGGCTGGCGCGTGCCTATGAGGAAGTGCTGGCGCCGCACGGGATCACCACCGGGCAGGTTCTGGTCACGCTGGAGGATAGCGCCGACCGCCGCCGCTATCTGAACTCGCGCGCGACGATGGAAACGCTGCTGGGCTATGGCGTCGTGCCCATCGTGAACGAGAACGACACCATCGCCACCGACGAGATCCGCTATGGCGACAACGACCGGCTGGCCGCACAGGTCGCGGTGACGGTGGGGGCCGATGTGGCGGTGCTGCTGTCCGATGTGGACGGGTTCTATACCGCGAACCCGGTGCAGGATCCCGGTGCCCACCGTTTCGACCTGATCGAGGAGATCACCCCCGAGATCGAGGCGATGGCGGGCGATGCGGCCTCGGGCCTGTCCAAGGGCGGCATGAAGACCAAGCTGATGGCCGCCAAGACCGCCACCGGCGCGGGCTGCGCGCTGGCGATCACGCAGGGCGCGGTGCTGCGCCCGCTCAAGGCGCTGGAGGAGGGCGCGGCCTCGACCTGGTTCCGGCCCAAGGGCGATCCGCAGGCCGCGCGCAAGAGCTGGATCGCGGCGATGAAGCCGCGGGGGACGATCACGGTCGATGCGGGCGCCGTGGCCGCGCTGCGCGGGGGCAAGTCGCTGCTGCCCGCGGGGGTGGCGGCGGTCACGGGCGATTTCGGGCGGGGCGATCCGGTGGCGATCCTCGGCCCCGAGGGGCAGGGGCTGGGCACCGGGCTGACCCGCTACACCTCGGCCGAGGCGCGGTTGATCCGCGGCTGCCGTTCGGGTGACATCGAGGCCATTCTGGGCTATCCCGGCCGCTCGGCGCTGATCCACAGGGACGACATGGCGACATGAAGTACGAGACCGACATTCCCGCGATGATGGCCGAGCTTGGCGCACGCGCCCGTGCCGCGGCCGCAGAGCTAGCCTTTGCCGATCCGGTCGCCAAGGCACGCGCCCTGATGGCGGCGGCGGATGCCGTGGCGGCGCGCGAGGCCGAGATCCTGGCCGCCAACGAACAGGACATGGCGTTCGGCTGCGACAAGGGGCTGAGCCCGGCGATGCTGGACCGGCTGAAGCTTGATGAGGCCCGCATCGCGGGCATCGTCGCGGGGTTGCGCGCGGTCGCGGCCCAGCCCGATCCGGTCGGGCAGGTGATGGCGGAATGGGACATGCCCACGGGGCTGCATATCCGCCGGGTGCGCACGCCGCTGGGCGTGATCGGGGTGATCTATGAAAGCCGGCCGAACGTGACGGCGGATGCGGGGGCGCTGTGCCTGAAGGCCGGGAATGCGGTGATCCTGCGCGGCGGGTCCGAGAGTTTCCATTCCTCGGGCGCGCTGCATGCCTGTCTGGTGGACGGCCTGCGCGCCGCGGGCCTGCCCGAAGACGCGATCCAGCGCGTGCCGACCCGTGACCGCGCGGCGGTTTCCGAGATGCTGGCGATGACCGGGGTGATCGACGTGATCGTGCCGCGTGGCGGCAAGGGGCTGGTCGGCCTTGTCCAGCGCGAGGCGCGCGTGCCGGTCTTTGCCCATCTTGAAGGGATCGTGCATATCTATGTCGACCGCGCTGCCGACCCCGCCAAGGCGTTGCGCGTGGTGCTGAACGCCAAGACACGGCGCACGGGCATCTGCGGGGCGGCGGAATGTCTGCTGATCCATCGCGACATTGCCGACGGGCTGGGGGCGGAACTGGTGGCGGCGCTGGTCGCCGCGGGCGTGCGGGTGCATGCCGACGAGGTGCTGGCGAAGCTGCCCTGCACGATGCAAGCCACCGCCGAGGATTGGGGGCGCGAATATCTGGACATGGATATCGCCGCCCGCGTGGTCGAGGATGTCGACGCGGCCATCGTGCATGTGCGGACCTATGGCTCGGGGCATACGGATGCGATCCTGACCGAGGATGACGCCGCCGCCGCGCGCTTCTTCGAGCGGCTGGACAGCGCGATCCTGATGCGCAACGCCTCGACCCAGTTCGCCGATGGGGGCGAGTTCGGGATGGGCGCCGAGATCGGGATTGCCACCGGCAAGCTGCATGCCCGCGGGCCGGTGGGGGCCGAGCAATTGACAAGCTTCAAGTATCTGGTCGAGGGCGATGGCACGACGCGCGCCTGAGCGGGGCGCGTGCGCCGTTCCTGGCGGCCAGATCGGCGAGCGGACGAAGCCGCGCCCGTCAGAAGGCGAGGTCGAACCGGGTTTCGTTCCGCGACAGCGACAGCGTACGGCGCGCGGCAAGGGCCGCCCTGGGCAACAGCGCGAATTGCACCTCGGAAGCGGCGATTTCGCCCTCCGGCACGCGGTTCTCCGAGATCGGCACCCAGAGCCGGGGATCGAGGTTCAGCCGCGGACCTTCGGCCGCCAGCACCACATCCTCGCCCGAGCCGCTGATCGCGATCCTGCCGCCGCGCAACAGCGCGGTCTCGGCGCAGAGCACCGCCAGCAGCACCACCTTGGCCAGCGCGCGCGGCAACGCGGCGGGCGGTTCGGCGGCAATCTCGATCCGGCTGCCGCCATAATACTCGGCCAGGATCCCGGCGATTTCGCCGCCCGCGATCTGGACCCCGTCCCCGGCCGCGCCAAAGGCCAGGCGGAACAGCCGGATGCGCCCGTTCGCGCGGGCCACGCTGTCTGTGATCAGCGCGAACTCCTCGCGCCCCGACAGGCCCGGCGCCATCGCCAGAAGTTCCATTCCGTTGCCGATCGCGCCGATCGGGCTGATAAGATCGTGGCAGATGCGCGAGCCGACAAGCGCGGTCAGATCAGTCATTGTGTCAATCCTTTGTGCGGCGACCGGCAGGGAGAGAGCCGATGAAGCCAATGAATTCCATTCTCGAACCCGGCATGCTGGTGCGCCATCCCGGCCAGCCAGACTGGGGCACCGGGCAGGTCCAGTCGGTGATCGGCGCGCGGATCGCGGTCAATTTCCGCGAGGCGGGCAAGGTGGTGATTGACGGGGCGCGGATCGAGCTCATGCCTGTTTACGATTCCTAACAGCTTGTGCGGGCAGGCTGACCGAAGATGGTTAACGCGGCCTTAACGGGGATCTGGCGAACAGGCGGATGCGCGGCGGCACGCGCAGTTGCGCTTTGGCGCCCGGCCCCCTAGAACGCGCCCAGACCGCCCCGCCGGGGCCGCCGGAGCCCGCGCCGATGCAACCGCCCGAGGACCATTTCGAGCTGCGCCTTGCCCAGACCGAGGCCGATCTGCGCGCCGCCCAGCGCCTGCGCTACGAGGTGTTCGTGGCGGAACTGGGCGGTGACGGGCCGCTGGTCGATCACCAGAACCGGCTGGAACGGGACGCGTTCGATCCGCATTACGATCACCTGATTCTGATCGACACGCGCCGCGACGCAGCGGCGCTGGATCATGTGGTGGGCGTCTACCGGCTGTTGACCTCGGAACGGGCGGCGGAGCTGGGGCGGTTCTATACCGAGGACGAGTACGACCTGACCCGGCTCAAGGACAGCGGGCGGCGGTTGCTGGAACTGGGGCGGTCCTGCGTGCATGCCGATTATCGTGGCGGCACGGCACTTTATCACCTGTGGAACGGGCTGGCCGATTATGTGCTGGAACGCGGGGTCGAGGTGCTGTTCGGGGTGGCCAGTTTCCACGGCACCGATGTCGAGGCATTGGCCGAGCCGCTGTCGCTGCTGCATCATCGTTTCCTTGCGCCCGAACCGCTGCGCGTGCGCGCGGTCGAGGGGCATTTCCAGCGGATGGACCTGCTGGCCGAGGTCGCGATCGACCGCAAGCGCGCGATGCTGGCGATGCCCGCGCTGATCAAGGCCTATCTGCGGCTTGGCGGATTCGTGGGCGAGGGCGCCTTTGTCGACCGGGCATTCAACACGATTGATGTCTGCCTGGTGATGGATACAGCGCAGATGAACGCCAAAAGCAGCGCGCGCTATGTGCGGGGGCGGGGGTGAGCACCTGGCGCGGGGCCGAACCGCCGCCCTCGCCGCCGATCCCGCTGGCGGGCTGGCTGCGGGTGGTCTGGCGCGGCACGGCGCTGGGGGTCGTGACCTTCGGCTGCCTTGGCCTGCTGCTGCTGGTGCGGCTGGTCGAACGCCCGCTTTTCGGCTGGCACCGGCCCGTCACGCCCTTCATCACGCAATTCGTCTGCCGGATGGCCTTTGTCATCCTGGGGATGCGCCATTCGGTGCGCGGCCGGCAGATGCGCGAACGTGGCGCGGTGGTGGCCAACCATGCGTCCTGGCTGGATATCTTTGCGCTGAACGCGAAGAAGCGGATCTATTTCGTCTCGAAATCCGAGGTGGCAGGCTGGCCCGGTATCGGCTGGCTGGCGCGGGCGACGGGGACGGTCTTCATCAATCGCGACCGGCGCGAGGCAAAGGCGCATAGCACCCTGTTCGAGGACCGGCTGAAGGCGAACCACAAGCTTCTGTTCTTCCCCGAGGGCACCTCGACCGACGGGCTGCGGGTTCTGCCTTTCAAGACAACGCTTTTCGCGGCGTTCTTCACGCCAGAGCTGCGGGACATCCTGCATATCCAGCCGGTCAGCGTGATCTATACCGCGCCGCCGGGCCAGCACCCGGCCTTTTATGGCTGGTGGGCCGACATGGGGTTCGGCGCGCATCTTCTGGCCGTGCTGGCCGCGCGTCCGCAGGGCCGGGTCGAACTGGTCTATCACGCGCCGCTGCGGGTGGCCGATTACCCCGACCGCAAGGCATTGGCCCGGGCCTGCGAGGAGGCGGTGCGCAGTGCCATGCCGGGCGGGTCAGGGCAGGGCGGGGCCAGCGCGGCAGGCTAAAGCCGGCCCGCAAGGTGCAGGTCCAGATCCTCCAGCCGGTCCTGGCCCCAGAACCGTTCATCCCTGTCGGTGATGTAGAACGGGGCGCCAAAGACGCCGCGGGCGGTGGCTTCTTCCAGGTTCGCGGCATAGGTCTCGGCCCCGGCCAGCAGCCCGCGATCTGCCAGCCCCGGATCGAACCCTGCCGCGGTCAGGCAATCGCGGATCACCGCATCCTCGGCCACGTCCCGTTCCTCGGCCCAGCAGGCGCGCAGAAGCCCATGCACCAGCGCCCCGGTATCCCCGCCGCCCGCCGCCTGCGCCGCGATGATCGCATAGGCCGCGGGCGCAGGGTTCGTCGGGAAATGCGCGGGCTTCAGCGTGATCGGCAGCCCGCGTTTCGCTGCCTGGCGGCGAAGCTCCTGCAACCGGTAGGCGCGGCGGCATTCCGGCCGGTCGGCCAGCGCCACGCCGCCAGTTCGGGCGAAAAGCGCCATCATGTCCAAGGGCTTGTAGGCGATCGTGGCGCCGTGGCGCGCGGCGATCTCCTCCAGCCGCTGGCCCGCGAGATAGCAGTAAGGCGAGATCGCCGTGAAGAAATAGTCGATATGGGCCATCGCGCACCTGTCTCCCTCACTAGGTTTTCAAGACCGTAACCGGGTGATAAGCGCTGTCAACGTCACGCGACCGTCGCGAATCCGCTGCCCCCGAGGACTCTCCCGATGCATACCATCCACGAACCGAAACTGATTTCGGGCAATGCCAACCGTCCGCTTGCCTCCGCCATCGCCCGGCGGATGTCGATGCATCGGGGGGTGAACGTCAACCTTGTCGATGCCCGGGTCGAGCGGTTCAACGATCAGGAAATCTTTGTCGAGGTCTATGAGAATGTCCGCGGCGAGGACATGTTCATCATCCAGCCGACCTCGAACCCGGCGAATGATAACCTGATGGAACTGATGATCATGGCCGATGCGCTGCGCCGGTCTTCGGCCGCCCGCATCACCGCCGTCATCCCCTATTTCGGCTATGCCCGCCAGGATCGCCGCACCAAGGCGCGCACCCCGATCAGCGCCAAGCTGGTCGCCAACCTGCTGACCGAGGCCGGGATCGAGCGCATCCTGACGATGGACCTGCACGCCGCGCAGATCCAGGGCTTCTTCGACATCCCCGTGGACAACCTCTATTCCTCGCCGATCTTCGCGCTGGATATCGCGCATCATTTCAATGGCATCGGCGACAAGATCACGGTGGTCTCGCCCGATGTCGGCGGCGTGGCGCGCGCGCGCGAACTGGCGCAGCGGATCGGGGCGGGGCTGGCCATCGTCGACAAGCGCCGCTCGCGCCCCGGCGAGGTGGCCGAGATGACCGTGATCGGCGAGGTCGAGGGGCAGACTTGCTTCATCGTGGACGATCTGTGCGACACCGCCGGAACGCTGGTCAAGGCGGCCGACAAGCTGCTGGAGGCCGGGGCCGCCGAGGTGCATGCCTATATCAGCCATGGCGTCTTCTCGGGGCCTGCGGTGGAACGCATCACCGGATCGCGGCTGAAAACGCTGGTGGTGACGGATTCGATCCAGCCGACCGAGCCGGTCAGGGCCGCCCACAACATCCGCATCGTGCCGACCGCGCCGCTGTTCGCGCAGGCGATCATGAATATCTGGCAGGGCACGTCCGTTTCGTCGCTGTTCGAGCACGAGACTTTGTCGCCGATTTACGAAGGGCTCTACTCGCGCGCCATCTAGGCAGGGCGCAAGTGCCCCTTTGACATTTCCCGCCAATAGGCTAGGCATGTCCCACTTCGGTTCCGCCCCCGCACGGGGCGGATGAAAAGGGAACGCGGTGCGCCCGGCAACGGGCAATTCCGCGGCTGCCCCCGCAACTGTAGGCGGAGAGCGCGGCTGACAGGTGCCACTGGGCGCAATGCCCCGGGAAGGCCAGCCAAGCGAAGACCCGCAAGCCAGGAGACCTGCCGAAGCATGTTCACCCTGTCCGGGCGCGGGGCGCGACCCGGCGGCGGCCAGACCGCAGAGGTGATGCAATGCACCGTCTGCGGCCGGCCTCCGCGCCCGTCCGGACAGATGACGACAGGGCGAGGGGACTGCGGCCATGCGTGCCGAACGAAATTGGGAATCCGCACGACGCGGACCGGGATGGCGGCGATGAGGTTCCGCGCGCTGATCGCCGCGCTGTCGGCCCTGGTCGCGGCGCTGTTTCTGGTCGCGTTGCTGGTCGGCCCCGCCGGGCTTGCGCCGGGCGAAAGCCTTGTTGCGCTGGTCTCGGGCAAGGGCGATGCCGCCGCGCTGGTGATGCGCGAGATCCGGCTGCCCCGCGCGATCCTTGCGGTTCTGGTCGGCGCAAGCCTTGGCCTGTCTGGGGCCGCGTTGCAGGGCTATCTGCGCAATCCGCTGGCCGAACCGGGGCTGATCGGCGTCTCGGCCTCGGCTGCGCTTGGGGCGGTTATCGCGCTTCAGACCGGGCTGGCGGCGGCGCATGCGCTGGCGCTGCCGGGGCTGGCGCTGGCCGGTGCTTTGGTTGCGGTGCTGCTGCTGCTGGTGCTGGCCGGCCCGCGCGGCGGGGCCTTCACGCTGATCCTGGCGGGCATTGCGCTGTCCTCGCTGGCCGGCGCTCTGACGGCGCTGGTGCTGAACCTTTCGCCCAACCCCTATGCCGCGGCCGATATCGTGTTCTGGATGATGGGCTCGCTCGCGGATCGGTCCTTTGCCCATGTCTGGCTGGCGCTGCCGCTGACGCTGCTGGGCTGGCTCTTGATCGCGGGGCTGGGCCGCGGGCTTGACGCGCTGACGCTGGGCGAGGACGCGGCCGAGGCGCTGGGCATCCGGCTCTCGCGCCTGCGGCTGGCGCTGGTGCTGGGGGTCGCGGCCTCGGTCGGTGCGGGCGTGGCGGTGGCAGGGGCCATCGGCTTTGTCGGTCTGATCGTGCCGCATCTTTTGCGCCCGCTGGTCGGCGCGCGGCCCGGGCGGCTCTTGCTGGCCTCGGCGCTGGGGGGGGCGGCGCTGCTGCTGGCCTCGGACCTTGCGGTGCGGCTGATCCTGCCCGATCGCGACCTCAAGCTTGGCGTTCTGACCGCGATCATCGGCGCGCCGCTGTTCTTCCACCTGATCTACAAGACACGGCGCGAGGCGGGCGCATGAGCGGGCTGATCCTGTCGCATCTGAGCGTCTATCGCGGCCCCTGTCCGGTGGTCGACGATGTGTCCGCCGAGTTGCGCCCCGGCGAATTCGTCGGCCTGATCGGGCCGAACGGGGCGGGCAAGACGACGCTGATGCGCGCAGCACTCGGCCTGATCCGTCACAAGGGCGCCTCGTCGCTGGCGCGCCTGTCGGCGGCAGAGCGCGCCCGGACGGCCGCCTGGTTGCCTCAGATGCGCGAGGTCGCCTGGCCGGTCAGCGTGGAAACGCTGGTGGGGCTTGGTCGCACGCCGCATCTGCGCCCGGGCCAGCGGATGGGCGAAGCCGACCGCGCCGCCATTGCCCGCGCGCTGGACCGGATGGATCTGGCCGGGTTCGAGCATCGCCGCGCCACCGCGCTGTCGGGTGGCGAACAGGCGCGCGCGCTGATCGCCCGCGCCGTCGCGCAGGAGGCCCCGGTGCTGATCGCCGACGAACCGATCGCCGGGCTCGACCCCGCGCATCAGATCACTACCATGCGCCTGTTCGCGGGGCTTGCCGCCGAGGGGCGTCTGGTCGTCGCCGCGCTGCACGATCTGGGCCTTGCCGCAAGGTTCTGCACCCGGCTTCTGGTGCTGCATCGCGGGCGGCTGGAGGGCGACGGCCCCCCCCGCGAGGTGCTGGACGAGGCGATGCTTGCCCGCGTCTTCGGGCTGCGCGCCTATCTTGCCGACACGCCCGAGGGGCCCATCGTCCAGCCGGTGGAGGTGGTGACATGACCCACCGCCCGGTCCCGGCGATCCGATCCGGTGCCCGCAGCCCCGCGCCGCAGGGCGCAGAAGGAGGCCGATGATGGAGGCGATTGCCCTGTTACTCGACCGTGGCGGCCCGGCGATATGGGCCATCGCGGCGCTCTCGGTGGCGACGCTGGCGCTGATCCTGTGGAAGCTGTGGCGCCTTGCCCTGCTGGGCGCCTTTGCCGGGCAGCGCGCCGAACGCGCTGTCATGCTCTGGCAACAGGGTGCCCGCGACGAGGCGGCGGCGGCGGTCGCAGGCCGGGTCGGGCTGCGGGCCCGGCTGGTGCGGGCGGCGATCGGGGCGCTGGGCGCGGGCCTGCCCGAGGCCAAGGCGCGCGAGGAGACCACCCGCATCGCCCGCCGCCTGCTGGCCGAGGCGCGCGCGGGGATCAGGGCGCTGGAACTGATCTCGGTGATCGCGCCGCTTCTGGGGCTTCTGGGCACGGTCATGGGCATGATCGAGGCGTTCCAGGTGCTGGAATCCTCGGGCGCCGCGGCCGATCCGTCCGATCTGGCCGGGGGCATCTGGGCCGCGCTGCTGACCACGGCCGCGGGCATGGCCGTGGCGATTCCCGCCGCCATGGCCGTCACCTGGTTCGAGGCCATTGCCGACAGCGCCCGCGCCGATATGGAGGATCTGGCGACGCGGCTGTTCCTGGCCGGGGGGGCGCACTGATGTTCGCCTTCGATCAGCCTCGCCGCATCCGCCGCCCCAGCCTGACGCCGATGATCGACGTGGTCTTTCTGCTGCTGGTGTTCTTCATGCTCGCCGCCCGGTTCGGCCCGCTTTCGGGGCTGGAGCTGACGCCCGCCACCGCCGCCCCGGCCGAATGGCAGGGCCCGCCCCGGCTGGTCGAGGTGGCGCCGGGCGCGCTGCGGCTGAACGGCGTGGCGATGGACCTGCCCGCGCTGGCGGCGGCACTGGGCCGGCTGACCGACAGCCCCGCCGATCCGGTGCTGATCCGCCCGCGCGACGGGGTTGCCCTTCAGGCCCTTGTCGATGCGATGGAGGCGCTGGCGGGCGCGGGTTTCTCGGGTCTGGTGCTGGTGGAGTAGGGGCGATGTTCGATTTTCGCAGCCCGACCCCGCACCCCAGGGCCGAAAGCATCGTGCCGATGATCAACGTGGTCTTCCTGTTGCTCATCTTCTTCCTGATGAGCGCCCGGATCGCGCCCCCCGAGCCATTCGAGACCGCGCCGCCCCGCGCCACGGCGCAGGATCCGCTCGCGGGCGACACGCTTTACCTTTCGGCCGACGGGGCTCTGGCCTATGGCCCGGCGCGGGGCGAGGCGGTCTTTGCTGCGCTTGCCGCCCGTGACCCGGCCCTGCCACTGGTGATCCGCGCCGATGCCGGGGCCGAGGCTGTGGCGCTGGCCCGACTGGCGGCGCGGCTGGCAGCCGAGGGGCATGGCGCGCTGCGCCTGCAAACGGTGCCGCGATGAGACGGCTGGCGGAGATATCGGTCTTCCTGCCGCTGGCCGCGGGGCTGCACGTGGCGGCCTTCGGCTTTGCCTCGGGGCCGCAGGGCGCTGCCGGGGGCGGGGGGGGCGAGGGCGGCGCGGCGCTGGTGACGCTGGCGGCCGCCCCTCCGGCGCTGTCGCGCCTGGCCGAGGAATGGGCCGCCCCGCCCGAGGCCCAGATTGCCACCCACGACCCGCGTGCCCCGGCGCCCGCCGCCCTGCCGCGCAGCCCCGGCCCCGACGCGGCCCCCGCCGAACCGGTCCTGTCCGCGCTGCCCGAGGCCCCAGCAGCCGATGCCGCTCCCGCCGCGCTGGATCCGCCGCCCGCGATTACCCTGCCGCTCGCCGATCTGCCCGCGCTTGCCACCCCGCCCGCGCCGGGCCGTCCCGCCCATGCCGCGCCCGCCCAGGACCGGCCCCTGCGCCCGGGCGGACCCGCCGCGCTGGACGCGCCGTCGCCCGAGGCGCCGCCCATGGCATGTA